>CAZSBK010000049.1:0-37055 GCA_964604945.1 uncultured Candidatus Solibacter sp. | reverse complement strand
CGTCGTCGACGGCGATGGTATTGAACTCCTTGGCCACGCCGCCGGCGGCTTCGATTTCGCGCGCGACCATCTGGCCCATGTCCTTCAGATGGACGTGACCGGGCACAAACTGCGTGAACGAATTGGCGACGGCGATGATCGGCTTGCCGAAGTCGCCGTCCTTCATTCCAGTGGCGCGCCAGAGGGCGCGTGCGCCGGCCATGTTGCGGCCGGAGGTCGAGGTCAATGAACGATAGGGAGGCATGATGGATTACCCATCAGTTTACCGCGCCGCCGCGCCAAGCCTGCTCGCGGCGTCAGCCCCATCCCCAATCCGGACATGACCCGGCTGTAGTCCCTACTGGCCCCTACCCATCACAACCGGAACCGGCGTCGTCTGAATCGCCGAGAACCCCCGTCCGAGCTGCCCGTACCAGTCCTGACCCCAGGCCAGGACTGTGCCGTCCTTCCTCAGGGCAAGCACATGGCTTTCCCCGGCGGCAATTGCGACGATACCCGAGAGCCCGGAGCGTTGCGTTGGAGTTGAGAACGAATACCAGGAGTCGCCGCTACCAAGAACACCCCATCCACCGCCCCCCCAAACCCAGACGGTCCCATCTCTCCTCAGCGCGGCCCTGTAATTCCGCCCACCACTGATCGCGATGACGTTCCAGAGCCCTCCTACCATGGAGGGCGACAGCACGTTTGAGAATCGGCCATCCGGTTGCGGGGCGAGACCCCACGTCCACACCGTCCCATTACTCTTCAGGGCCAAGCTGTAGCTTGACGATGCGTATACCGAGACGACTCCGGTCAGACCAGGAACCTGCACAGGCAAGTTCCGGTCGACGGTTGTCCCGTCGCCGAGTTTCCCGTGTTCGTTTTGACCCCAGGCCCATACTCTGCCGTCGCTGTCGACCGCAAGTCGGTGCCTCTCGCCTTTCGACACGAACCGGATCCCACTCAAGCCGACTACACGAACAGGAGTGTCGCGGAATTGGGTTGTGCCGTCCCCGAGTTCCCCAAACTGGTTGCCGCCCCAGTTCCACACCGACCCGTCGTCGGACACGAAAGTGAACGGGGCAATTGCGCGGATCCCAGAGAACCCAGACAGCCGGTCCGGCCCGTAGCGTATGTCCACATTTGCCTGGCCTGGGAGGCCGCCCCACGTCCACGCCTCCCCGTTTCGCGACAGAGCCAACCCGCTGGCGAACTCAGCGGCGACATCACTGGATGCGGGAAGCGACTCCAGCCGGACCGGGCTGGAATGATGAGGCCGGAATGTTCCATCGCCCAGTCCACCGTGATTTCCTCCCCAGGACCAGACCGTGCCATCAGTCCTAACGGCCATGCTCTTGGAGTAGTCAGCCGCAATCTTCTCCACACCCGTGAGACCGACGACGGGGGCTGGAATGTCGCTGTATGGCTTCGTGCCAGATCCCAACTGGCCGTAGTCATTCCACCCCCAAGAGTGGAGAGCACCTTGAACATCTACGACGACGCTCCAGTTCCCCGCGGACGTCACACTAACCGCTTTGCCCACCCAAGCGACCTGCACCGGAAGCCAACGATCATCCATCGTTGCGTCGCCAAGTTGTCCAAACTCATTTCTGCCCCACGCCCAGACGGACCCATCTCGCTTGACGGCAAGCGAATGGGAGTGTCCCGCAGCGATAGCAACGACATTGTCCAGCTTCGCGACTTGAACTGGCTTGAGCCTCCTCAAATTGGTGCCATCGCCGAGTTGGCCGTACCAGTTATCTCCCCACGCCCAGACCGATCCGTCACGCTTCAACGCCAGACTGTGGAGTTGACCAGCAGCGATAGCCACAACTTCGTCGAGTCCCCAGACCGGTTGGGGCACAGCTCGACTTGCGAATGATCCGTTCCCCAATTGCCCATATTCCCCCCATCCCCAGCTCCAGACAATTCCATTACTACCGAGAGCGAGGGTATGAAGGTCGCCGGAAGAGACCGCGGCCACCTCTGTCAACCCTGAGACTTGAACAGGCGTATACCGGTCCAATGTGGTCCCATCCCCCAGTGCCCCCCAACTATTGCCGCCCCAAGCCCAGACAGTTCCGTCTTTCTTCACGGCGAATGAGTGCAGTCCCCCAGAGGCGACCGCGGCGACATTGTCAAGTCCGGCCAGACGGCGGGGTTGAGTGGGTTGGTGAAGCAGTGGGCTCGCCAGTTGCCCATGGGAGTTAGTTCCCCAACCCCAGACCTTACCGTCGCCGGTTAGCGCCAGGCTGTGCCAAAGACCCGCACTGACGGAAGCGAAACCAGTGAGGTTCGGCACTCTGACCGGGATCGTCCGGCTCAAGATGGTTCCATCTCCCAGTTGATTCATGCCATTGTATCCCCAGGCATACACGTGCCCGTCCTGATCAACCATCAATCCGTGCATGTCGGACACCGCGACCGTGTGCGCGGCACCAATCGGATTCACGCCTATCGGAACCGGGATCTCTGCTATGTCGTTCCCAGGGAAGCGATCATTCGCATTCTGCAGAGTCGCCGCCGCCGATGTAGCCGGAAATGCGTTCGGATCCACATCGACAGTAACTTGAATCTGGCTCGATTCGGCGGACGCAAACGTCCCGACTCTTGTGCAAACGGTATTCCCGGCCCCCAGAGCGCACGACCAGCCGGGCGCGGACACATTCATGCTAGAGGTTCCTGGAGGCTGGAGGAGAGTCAACGTGGTCGTTCCGGTTGATGTCTCGGTCCCGATATTGGTGATCGTGACGACATAGGAGCCCTTCGTCCCAACCTTGAACTCGCCTTCAATTTGGATTGCAGCACTCAGGTCGAAGCAGTCCGCAACGCAAAACGGCTTCGGTACGGCCACGGTCTCCGAGGGTTTGCTGCCAGCCTGACCCATCGCATCGCCGCCCCAGATCCAAGTGCCGCCGTTGCCGTCCACCGCCATATTGGTGTCCTTGCCGGCCGCAATACCGGTGACACCGGCCGGCAATCCCACCGGCGTAGCGATGGGCACATGGCCCGCCGCACCAGTACCCGTCTGCCCAAGATCGTTCTTTCCCCACGCGAAGACCTTGCCATCCCGAGTCACAGCGAGATTGTGTCGCGCACCGGCCACAACGGCGGCGACAGGCGCACCGAGTCCCACTACCGCCACTGGCGACCGCCTGTCGTTCCCGGTTCCATCACCAAGCTGGCGGGACTCGTTCGCCCCCCACCCCCATACTTTCCCGTCCTCCGTTACCGCCAGACTGTGATCGTCACCGGCATCCACTGAAACCACGCCGGTCAGCGGCTGTACCAGCGCCGGAGACAGTCGTGGGTAGCTGATGACCCCCTCACCCAATTGCCCGCGGAAGTTGCCGCCCCAAGCCCACACCGTGCCATCGGCCTTCAAGGCCAAAGTGTGGGTGGCTCCGGCGGCCACCGCGATGACTTCCGTCAGGCCCGAAACCTGCACCGGCGCGGTGCGGTCTGTTGTCGTTCCATCGCCGAGTTGGCCGTTCGAATTGTCCCCCCACCCCCAGAGCGTGCCATCGGCCTTCACCAGGAAGCTCCGCTTGTCGCCAGCGGCGATGAATACCACTTTTTCGGGGCCAGCGAGCCGGACAGGCTTCGAAATGTTGCCCCCTATGGCTCCGGTTAACTGGCCGTTGGAGTTCGACCCCCATCCCCACACCAATCCCTCATTTGTAAGCGCCAGGCTATGGGCCGCCCCTGCCGACACAGCCACCACGCCTGTCAAGGAAGGGACCTTCATCGGCCTTGTCCGGCTGGTGAGAGTTCCATCGCCCAGTTGCCCCGCGTCGTTCGCTCCCCAGGAAAACACAGACCCGTCGGGGTGAAGCATGAGCCCGTGGCGGTCGCCAACAGCGATCATCCTGGATGTCACGGTTGAGCTGAGATACACGGAGATGCTGATCCCGGCCGTGTTGTCGGCGGGGACAAGATCGTTGTCATTGGCGACCGAAGCCGTGGCGTTGAAACCGGGGTAGGTACTATCGCTCAGGTGGATGTCCAGACGGATCTGTTTCGCCTCGCCCGGTTTGAACGGCTGGCCGGTGGTGCAGACGAGATCGGATGTGCCTAATGAGCAGTCCCATCCCGGAGCGGAGAAGCTACGCAGAATGATTCCCGCGGGCCATGGATGCGTGACCGTCGTCGTGCCGGACACGGCTCCGTTTCCGATATTCGCGACCGTCAGGACATAGACAGCGTCCTTGCCGACCGTGAACTTCATGTCCGTGCTGATCGAAATGCTGAGATTCGCTGACGCTCCGGGACCGAGAGCCACAGGCTGTTCAGTCGTGCGGACGGAGCCATCCCCCAGTTGAGCCGACGTGTTGTCACCCCAGATCCAGATCCGGCCATCGGCGCCCGCGGCCAGGCTGTTGCCATTGCCGGCGGCGATCCAGGCGAGCGACGTCAGCGAATCGACCCGCGCCGGCGTAAGTTGATCGGCGGTCGATCCGATGCCGAGTTGGCCCCGATCGTTGCGCCCCCAAGCCCACAACAGGCCGTCGTTCCGCAAAGCCAGGCTGTGTCCTGCGCCTGCGACGATAGCGGTGAATCGCCCCGACAAGCCGGTCACCTGGACGGGCGTGGTGCGCTCGGTCGTTGTCCCGTCGCCCAATTGCCCGGATTCGTTTGCGCCCCAGGCCCAAACGGTGCCGTCCTGCTTCAGCGCCAGACTGTGCGACTCCCCAGCCGCTATCGCAATGACTCCTTTCAGATTGCCGACCTGAGCCGGAACCGAATGGTCGCGCAGCGTCCCGTCGCCCAACTGCCCGTGATCGTTGGCGCCCCAGGCCCAGACCGTTCCGTCGCTGCCGAGCGCCAGACCGTGCCGCGCGCCAGCGGCAACCGCGATGATCCCCGCAAGTCCGCTCACCTGCGCCGCGGTCGAACGGTTGGCCAGTGTTCCGTTGCCCAACTGGCCGCGGTCGTTGCGTCCCCACGACCAAACGGTTCCGTCACCCTGAACGGCCAACCCGTGCCAGGACCCCGTGGCCGCTCCCGTTACTCCGGACAATCCGGACACCAGCGCCGGCGTCTTTCGTTGAGCGGCGGCCGGGTTGCCGCGCTGTCCATACGTGTTGTCGCCCCAACTCCAGACCGCGCCATCGGCACCCACTGAGAGGCTGAACCCTGCGCCCGTGTAAACCTTCGCCGCGCCATAGGCGCCGCTCACCTTGACAGGAGCCGTGGCCGTTTCCGTGGTGCCATCGCCCAACTGGCCGTTGCCGTTCATGCCCCACGCCCAGACCGGACCCGCCAGCGTCGCCGCCAGGCCGTGCCCCGACACAGCCGCTGACACCACCCCTTCCAAGCCATCCATCAAGCCCGGCACCGCCCTGTATTGCGGCTCGCCGAGCCATTCAAGCGCCTGGCTTCCGCCCCAGATGTAAACCGTTCCGTCGCTGCCCGCCGCCAGCGAGGCCGCCGCGCCCTTCGACACTCCCAGCGAGACGATCCCGGCGAGTCCCGCCGCCTGGACCGGCGAAATCGCGCTTTTCCGCGTGCCGTCGCCAAGCTGCGATTCGCCATTCGCGCCCCAGCCCCACACAATCCCGTCGCTCTTAAGCGCCAGCGTGTAGCCGTCCCCGCAGGCTGCACTGGCAATTCCTGTGATCGCGCTCACCGCGACGGGACGCAACCGTTCCACAGTGGTCCCGTCTCCGAGCTCCCCATTGGCGTTCGATCCCCAAGCCCAGGCCGAACCATCCGCCTTCACCGCAATGGCATGCGCGGCCCCGGCCGCCACGGCCTGAACGCCGGTCAGATCGCCCGTTTGAACTGGCTCGCTCCGGTTCGACCGGGTGAGATTGCCCAG
This sequence comes from uncultured Candidatus Solibacter sp., assembly GCA_964604945.1. Classification (GTDB taxonomy): domain Bacteria; phylum Acidobacteriota; class Terriglobia; order Bryobacterales; family Bryobacteraceae; genus PNKE01. The sequence continues at coordinate 31,255 of CAZSBK010000049.1, read as the reverse complement.
TTGCCCGCTGGCGTTGGCGCCCCACGCCCAGACCGCGCCGGATGTCGTCACCGCGTAGGAACTCGCCCATCCGGCGGCGATGGACTTGATCCCGGACAACTGCCGCACCTGTACGGGCGTGTTCCGGTTCACCGTCGTGCCGTCGCCCAATTGCCCGCTTCCGTTCGCGCCCCACGCCCAGACCGTACCGTCGCTTTTCAGCGCCAAGCTGTGATACTCGCCGGCGGCCACCGCCAATACGCCCGAAAGGTTGGGAACCTGAACCGGAACGGCGCGTTTCGCCGTCGATCCGTCGCCAATCTGACCAAACGAATTGCCGCCCCAAGCCCAAACGGCGCCGTCCTCGCGCAACGCCAAACGATGCGCGGCGCCGGCGGCTATGGCCGTGACCTCGGACAAACCAGCCACCCTGGACTGTGGAGCGCCGCCGCTCCATTCGAAGACGCTGCCGTCCCCGGCGAGTTGCACGGCATGGCTGGCTCCGGCGGCAACCGCGATTCCCACGGAGACGGACTCGCGCGCGCCCGGCAGCGCCGAGCCGGCCGCGGGTAGATGGCACAGCATCAGTCCATTTACGAGCGAAACGATCACGCAAGCCGCAGGCCGCCCAGTATTACGCACGATATTCATGAATTCTGTTAGCCCGAATCCATAATAATGGATCTCCGTCCACTTGAATAGACGCACAAGTGCCGGGAGCGCCGCGCCGCTGAAGTGGTCCGCTGCACCGGCCGACTGTTTTTCGCGTAAGATGTGGCCGTAAGACCCGGCACAAGGAGGTTCCTGATGTCGACTTCTTTCTCCCGCAGGCGCATGATGCAGTCCGCCGGCGCCGCCGTTTCGCTCCCGCTCGCCGCCGCCGCGCCCGTCACATGGCCGGTCCAGGGCACGCCGAAGATTTGCCTTGGCGCGAATTCCGAATTGGATGAGGCCGGCGCCCGCCGCCTGAAGCAGGTGGGCGTGGATTACGTCCTGATGGGCGGCCCCAGGATGCCCTGGACCGAGGAGGACCTCCGCCACCGCCTGGACCGCTTCAAGGCCATGGGCATCACCATATGCAACATGATGATCGGCGGCTTCAACGATGTCATCTGGGGCCGTGCCGAGACGGACAAGCAGATCGAGGCCTTCATCCAGTCAATTCACGCCGCGGGCAAGGTGGGCCTTCCGGTGGTCGAATACAACTTCTATGCCAATCGCCTCATCGAAGGGTACAAGGAGGAGATCGGCCGCGCCGGCGCAGGCTACACGGCTTACGACTACGAGATCTCGAAGAACCTCCCGCCATTGCCCAACGTGGGCACGCACACCCGCGCCGAGCAACTCAAGCGCGCCGAAGGATTCCTCAAAGCCGTCGTGCCTGAGGCGGAAAAAGCCAATGTCCGCCTGGCGCTCCATCCAAACGATCCGCCGGTCCCGCTCAGCCGCGGTTCAGAGCAATTGATGGCCACCTTCGACCATTGGAAGCAGTATCTCAGCCTTGTGAAAAGCCCCTTCAACGGCATGACCTACGATTGCGGCGTGTCGCGCGAGATCGGCGAGGATCCCGTCGCCATCTGCCGCTGGATGGGCGAACGCGATCAGATCAACCACGTCCACTATCGCAATGTGGTCGTGCGCAAGACCTCTGTCGATTACACCGAGGTCTTCATCGACGAGGGTCAGGTCAACATGTTCGCCGTGATGAAGGAACTCGTCCGGCAGAAGTATTCGCGCGGCCTGTATCCCGAACACCCCCGCGCCATCGACTTCGACCGCGAACGCACCATCCGCAATTCGTACCCGGGCGGCGGCGGTTTCGCGGCCGAGATCTACAACGTCGCCTACACGAAAGCCATGGTCCAGGCGGCGCTGTCGTCCTGAATTGGCCGCATCCGGACAGGCCGGTGTCGAACCGGATTCCTATGCCGGAACTGAGGGCAGCCCGGCCAGCGCCATGGCGAGTTCGCCTTCGTCGTAATGCTGATCGACGAGTTTGCCGGCGTTGTAGTCGATGTAGGCCTGCATGTCGAAGTGCCCATGGCCTGAGAGGTTAAACAAGATCGTCCGTCCAACGCCCTCTTCCTTGCACTTCAGTGCTTCATCAATGGCGCAGCGGACCGCGTGGTTCGATTCCGGCGCAGGAACGATGCCTTCGGCCTTCGCAAACTGCACGCCCGCCTCGAAGCAGGCATTCTGCTGATACGAGGTCGCCTCGATCAGTCCCAGTCTGGCGCAATGGGAGACCATCGAGCCCATGCCGTGATAGCGCAGACCGCCGGCATGGAATCCGGGAGGCGTGAACGTGGAGCCAAGCGTGTGCATCTTGATCAGCGGCGTCAGATGGGCCGTGTCGCCGAAGTCGTAAGCGTACGTGCCGCGGGTCAGTGTCGGGCAGGCGGCCGGTTCCACCGCGATGATGCGCGTCTTCCTACCCTCTTTCAGGTTCTTGCCGATGAACGGGAACGAAATGCCTGCGAAGTTTGAGCCGCCTCCCGCGCAGCCGATCACTACATCCGGGTAATCCCCGGCGAGTTCCATCTGCTCAAGTGCCTCCAGCCCGATCACAGTCTGGTGCAGCGCGACGTGATTCAGCACCGACCCAAGCGAGTAGTTCGTATCCGCTGCCTGGGCGGCCACCTCCACTGCCTCGGAGATGGCGATACCAAGCGATCCTGGGTGGTCGGGCCGCTTGGCCAGGATGGCACGGCCCGAGTTGGTCTCGTTCGACGGCGAGGCCACGCAGCGCGCGCCCCAGTTCTCCATCAATGCGCGCCGGTACGGCTTCTGGTTGTAGGAGACCCGCACCATGTAAACGACCACTTCCAGATCGAACAGCACGCCCGCAAACGCCAGCGAAGAGCCCCACTGCCCCGCCCCGGTTTCGGTCGACAGCTTCTTGATGCCGGCTTCCTTGTTGTAGAAGGCTTGCGCGACCGCCGTGTTCGGTTTGTGCGACCCCGCGGGCGAAACACCCTCGTGTTTGAAGTAGATCTTCGCCGGCGTATCGAGCATCTTCTCCAGGCGGCGGGCACGGATCATCGGCGTCACGCGCCAGAGTCTGTAGATCTCGCGCACCGGCTTGGGAATCTCGATCTCGCGCTCAGTCGCCACCTCCTGCTTGATCAGTTCCATCGGGAACAGTGGGGCAAGATCATCCGGGGTGATCGGTTGGAGGGTTCCCGGATGCAACACGGGCGGCACGGGCGTGGGAAGGTCTGCCGAGAGGTTGTACCAGAATTTCGGGATTCTTGACTCGTCGAGTGTGTATTTGACTGTGTCGGACATGGCTGAAGAAAAGAGTGTATCAAGCCGGCGCCAACACCGGAAACACCCCGCTGCGGGAACCCGCGCGTAACCGCGCTGTCATGACCCGCTCGGAGGCTATCTGATATAGGCATTTTGAGGGCTTCCTCACACCCCGTTCGCCTGTTGGCGCTCTCGTTTTGCGCCATTTCCCTGTTCGCCGCCTCGGACCGCCGAGTCATCGTCGTCAGCCTCGATGGCCTGCCCGCCTACGCCCTCGAAGACCCCAATCTGCCCATGCCGGCCTTGCGGCGTCTCATCAAGGAAGGCGCATCGGCGGCGCGAATGACCACCGTCAACCCGACCGTGACCTGGCCCAATCACACCGCCATGTCGACGGGAGTGTATCCGGGTGAGCACGGCGTATACGTCAACGGCACAATCCCGCGTGGCGATGCGCCGCTGACGCCCTGACTCGACGAGACAAGGATGGTCCACGCGCCCACAATCTATGACGCGGCCTGCAAGGCCGGTCTGACCACTGCTGAAGTCGATTGGGTGGCGATCCAGAAGACCCCCGACCATCGCCAAACTCCTCGGCATCAAGTTCCCCACATCGAAAGGCAAAGCCGCGACGGCATTGCTCAAGTAAAGGCGGCACGCCCTCGCGCGGGATTTGGTTGGCCGGCATTCGGCGTCATGCGGATAGAATGGATGCTGGAGAAAACCAGATGCGGATATCCACGTTGACCCTTCTCGCCGGCCTTGCCCTCCCGGCCCTGGCCCAGACCGCGCCCGCGCAGCCGGCCGCCCCGCCCAAGATCCAGACGCTTCTCATCACTGGCCAGAACACCGTCGGCCATGACTGGCGCGTCGTCTCGCCCATCCTCAAAAAGGCGCTCGAAGACACGGGCCGTTTCGAGGTCCGCGTCAATGAAGACTTCCGCGGCGCAGGCCCCGAGACGCTGGCCAGCTACGACCTCGTCGTCATCAACTACTACGAGAACAAGGACAAGAAGTGGTGGTGGGGCGACCGCGCCCAGCAGGCTCTTATCGATTTCTCGAAATCCGGCAAAGGCGTCGTCATCTTCCATTTCGCCGTGGCCGCCTTCGAGGGCTGGACCGAATACGAGCAGATGTGCGGCGGCAACTGGCGTCCCAACAACGGCCACCACTCGCCCTCCCACGATTTCGAGGTCGACATCAAAGACCGCACCCACCCCATCACCCAGGGCCTCCGCGCCAAGCTCCGCCAGCCCTACGACGAACTCTACGCCAACCTGAAATGGCAGCCCGCCGGCAGCTACCACGTCCTCGCCACCGCCTATGACGACCACAAACTCTACGCCGGCAAAGCCCGCCAACCCATCCCCGGCGACGGCATCGACCAGCCCATGTTCTGGACAACTCAAATGGGCCAGGGCAAAGTCTTCGTCACCGTTCTCGGCCACGACCTCGGAGCCGCCTCCACGCCGCTCAACAAAATCACCCTCGTCCGCGGAGCCGAATGGGCAGCTACCGGCAAGGTGACCATCCCCATACCGCCCGCCCTGGCCGAAGGCGGCAAGGACGATGCGCAGGCCAAGGTCGTCACGCCCGGCACGGGCTCAGCGCCTCCGTCAGACGCCGTCGTGCTCTTCAACGGCAAGGACCTGAAGGGCTGGGTTCACAGCAAGGACGCAAGCCCGGCGAAGTGGAAAGCTCAGAAAGGCGAGATGGTCACGGTCACCTACACTGGCAGCATCCAGACCGAGCAGAAGTTCCGCGACGTGCAGATGCATCTCGAATTCAAAGTCCCGCCGATGCCGAATCACAAGGGCCAGCTCCGCGGCAACAGCGGAGTCTACCTCCAAGGCCTCAACGAAGTTCAAATCATCGACGGGCAGAACAACCCGACCTACGCCACCGGCCAACTTGGCGGCATCTATGACGAACACGCCCCGCTGGCCAACCCCTCGCGCCCGGCGGGCCAGTGGCAGAGCTACGACATCATCTACCACGCGACAAAGTGCAGCGAACGCAACGTCCCGCAATCGGACGCCCGCATGACCGTCCTGCTCAACGGCGTCCTCATCCAGGACAACGTGCCCGTGCGCTACAAGAAGGGCATGTGCGAACCCGGTCCGCTGCTCCTCCAGGACCACAGCGGCTTCAAAGACGCCCCCGTCACCGAAATGCGCTTCCGCAACATCTGGGTGAGGCCGCTGAACTGAGCCAAACGGACGACTTCCCTGTCTTGACAAATTGACCGCGAAACAAGGACGCGAAACAAGGACTGACCCGTCCTAGCCGCGATTTCAACCATGGCTAGTCGCAGTCCAACGCTTGGTGCTTCATTGAAAGTGGCCGAGTGGAATTCCCGTTGCCCACACCCAGCCATCGCTCCACCCGCATGGCGCAACGCCAAGCCCATTAACAGCGCTCTTGCTTTTCACGACAGCAGACCGCAATACCTTGAGACCACAGTCAGCCGAACGTCTGTATCACGTTCATGAGGGAGTGGTGTCGTGCGGGAATCATGCGACAGACCGAGGTGGAATGGGCGCAGACCGTCCCGGATTTCGCGTATTGAGGCATTGGCCGGTATGCCGTAAACTGGAGAGACATGCTGCCAAACGGGCCACGCACTCGTTGTTTGGCTGGTCTCGCTGCCATAGTGCTTTCTTGCCTCCTAGGGGCAGCGCCTCTGCTCTCCGCGAGAGTTGCGGCGCGGCCTGAGCCCCCATGGGTCCGGCGACAGGGCCACGCCCGTGCCGAGGGCGTGATTGTCTTCGTTCATGGGGTACTGGGAGACGCAAGGAGCACGTGGCTAAACAAGACCAGAAATGTGTATTGGCCTGAACTGATAACTCACGACAAGGCTTTTGATGGACAAGATGTTTTCGTCTTTGAGTATCCGTCTCCAAAGAGCGGAGACAGCTTATTGGTCGACGAGGTGGCTGAGCATCTCCGCTTGATGCTCGTAACAGAAGAGGTCCTACGGTACAATTCCATCACCTTCATCTCCCACAGCATGGGTGGCGTTGTCACCCGAGCGTACATTATCAAGTATCGGTCGCAAGTTGTTTCGAAGATTCGGTTGCTGTACTTCTATGCAACTCCCACTACTGGCAGTCCCTATGCGACCCTTGCAAATTTAGTCAGCAGGAATCGCCAGTTCGGTGAACTGCGCCCGATGAGTTCGGATTCATACCTTGGATCAGTCCAGAGCAGTTGGTTGGCTGGCGACTTTCATCTGAAGTCTTATTGCGCGTATGAGACCCTGCCTTTCCTGGGACAACGGGTCGTCAGCCGTGAAAGTGCGACCAATCTTTGTACTCAGCGACTCGATCCGATCGATGCGAACCACGTTGATATCGTGAAACCCGCGGATCTTCAGAGCACAACTCACCGAGCACTCAAAGCAGCCTTCGTTGAGACCGCTCCGGATGCGCGGAAAAAGCGACGGACTTCAAGTTCGTCGTCAAAGACGCAGTTGCGAGAACGGGTGTCCGCAAAACAGCAGCCGAAGCTTGGGATGTCAAAATCGCGTACGGTAGACAATCCGCAGAAGCCGTTTGACGGCGCACCCACAGCTGATCGGACCTACTCAGGCAGCGTCGTGTCGTTCGGACAGCGCGGTGGCATTACTGCGGCCCAGGTGAACATCGTAGCAGAACCCGCCGTCAATCCGGTTGTGCCCGAGATGTCCATCACCACCAACAACGGGCTGAACCCGTCAGACTTCCAGAACGGCAACATAACCGCCGATATGATGCGGCACTACCGACGACACAGCCTCACGGTCAAAAACACGAATGTGGTTGATATTTCCAACATAACTGTGCGCCTCCAACTCCCCGAGCCTGTCGTGGTCGACCACATAATTGAGGAGCGTCCGCCTGGCATCGAGATTTCGTGGGATGCTTGCAGGATGTCCTGGACTTTATCGGGAGATGGAGCATCTTCGGAAGCCACACCTAGCGGTGGTATCCAAGTCACCACCGCTTCCGTTGTTGGTGCTGGTGCGGTTCTCTCGGGCGGACGCGAGGTTTGCTCAGCATCAATGACCGGCGCGGCGCGCCACTCAGTCGATGTGTACAAGCTGGGAGTGTCGCGATTGCCCGCTGGGAGTTCGATCAGATTAGCCTTTCATACTCTTGACGTGGCCGGGGAAGTAGGCGACCAGAAGCTCTCGTCACTGAACGTTTCTGATCCAGATATTTTGCTGTTCTACGGTGATGGGACGTTTCAGTTCCAAAACCGCGGCCAGACAATCACGCGGCGGGTGTTTATGCCGCTGCATTTCTCTGAACAGCAGCGCCGTATCACTTCGCTTCCAAGCTCTGGCGAGGTTGGCAGATGGAAGCTTCTCACTAAGCTTTCTGGGCCATAGACTGGCGGGCGCAGGGGACGGCAAGGGGACGTCCATGGCGAACGCCTCGCGAACGCCTTCGCACGAACGCCTACGAACGCCTCAGCCTGACAACGAACGCCTCAGCCTGACACGACCGCATGGCGATTTCAACGAAAGTGCCATAGCTGTCTGCTACCTTCGCTGATCTCAACCCGAATCCGGTCGTCTGACCGCCCGAATCCAGGTCTGCCAACCCACTTCCCGCCCCGCCCCGCAGCCCATCAGCGCTCTCCGTGGCTCAGCCTGCCAGTTCCCCAGGTCGCCGGCGCCGGGGAGCCATCGGTTTCCGCGCTCATCCGGTCCAATTTCCGCCTGAAACCGCCTGATTCCGCCAACACCCCCGGCCCGACTGGCTCCTTCATTGAAATCCCCAAGGTGTCAGACACCTCCGTCCCCGCTCTCACATCGCCCACCTTGCCCGCAAGAACGGCCATCAAGCCATGGGGCGTTCTTCCTTGCTGCCGCAGGCCCACCCACAGCGGCTTGTCCGCCGGAGCCTGCCACGGATGCCTCTTTTCATAGCTATTAGGAGTGCAGACCCGTAAGTTCCACCGCGCTTGGTTCTCGCCGGCGAAGGTGGAAGCGCGCGGCCTACCCCCTCTACCCTCAAGGGAATACCTCTTCCCCTACACGGCCCTCACGCACTTTCACGCCATTAGCGAAAACACCTTCCGCTCCGAATCAACGACTTCCGCGCACTTGTCGCCTTTTGGCCTCTTCGACTCCCCATCCTGACCATGCTGGCCGGACCTCCGTCCGCCGCCGAAAGGACACCTCATGATCGACCCAATTCTGATTGGTAGGGCGGACGCCCTCGTCCGCGCGGGATCCCCTGATCCCGCTGCCCCCGCCACTTCCGCCAACCGCGAACGCAGAGAGCGGGTCGCTGGGGTGATTCTCGACAGGGCGGCTTTATGGCCAACGCCTGGACGAGAGGTGAGTCAATTTCCAGATGATCGGAGTGTCACGACAGCGGGGCACCGCGCTCGATGAGGTGCAGGATCGTGCCCTCGGGGTCGGCGAAGAAGATGACCTTATTGCCGCTGCGGATTTCGGGTTCGGTCAGGAATTGCACCTTGAGCGACTTCAGCCGCTCGTACTCGGCCTCGAACCCCTCGGTCGTCAGCGCCAAGTGCCGCAAGCCCACCGACTTCATTTCGTTCGGTCCGCCCTCGCCTTCGGCGGTAATGATCTCCAGCATCGTCCCGTCGGGCGCTTTCACGAAGAACGCCGTCTTGCCCCGGTAGTTGATGACGAAGCCCAGCGTCTGCTCATACCACTGCGCCAGTGCCGCAGGGTCTTTCGCGGCGATTGCCGTATGTTCAATCCCTTTGATCATCGATGAAGTCCTTCCGGACTCCACCATATCACCGCCGGACAGGGCTATGCCCCAAGCTCCCAGCGCCGGAAGTAGAGCGCCTGACGGACGATCGGCAGAGTCCGCTTTTCGAGCGCATGCATCTGGGCTTCGCTGAGCGGCGTGAAGTTCGATGCCAGCTTCACGTTCTGATCGAGTTGCGCCACCGAATCCACGCCGATGATGGTCGTGCTCACCGGCAATGAGAGGTTGTAGGACAGGGCCTCTTCGATGGTCAGCGTGCCCGGTTTAGTTGTCCGCGCAGCCTGGGGCTGTTGTTCGACTGGCGGCGGTGTCCAGGTGGACAGCACGCGGCCGCGCGTGGCCACTTTCATCGAGATCGTGCCCAGTTTAAGCTCCTGCGCCAGTGGCATGAGGTGTTCGATGAAGCTGAGGTAGTGGCGGTCGGCGGCGTTGATGGCCATCAGGATCGTGTCGAACGGGAATCGTTTGATGGCGTCTGCCAGGACGTTCGGCTCGAAGTGGCCGGTCACGCCGAGGAAATTCGCCATCCCCTGTGAGCGGGCGGCTTCGAGCGCCCTGATCGCCCCAGTGGGCGCGAAGATCTGTTCCAGTTGCGCCTGGGTCTGGAGATTGTGAATCTGCCACAGGTCCAGGTGATCGGTTTGCATGTTCTTGAGCGTCTGCTCAAGAATCTTCATCGACCCGTCATAGGTCCGGTCGGCCGTCTTACTGGTAATCCAGGCTTCCTTGCGCCGGGTTTTGATGACCCGGCCGATGTTCAATTCGCTGACACCCTTGCCGTACCCAGCCGCCGAGTCGATGTAGTTGACGCCAAGATCGATGGCCCGGTTGATGATCTGTTCGGACTCGGCCTCGCGCCCTGCGATTTCCAACGTCGCCTGTCCACCCAGGCTGAGGATGCCCACCCTGTAGCCGGTGCGCCCGAGGTTGTGCATCGGCATCGCCTTCTCTGTCCTCGGGTTGTAAGGCAGAGCATTCTTCGCCGCCGCTGATGCAGCCGGGACCGCCGCCGTCGCGCCGGCTAAACTTGCGCCCAGGAACCCGCGTCTGTTCATGAGTTTGCACCTCCTTCGGTGTAGCTCAGTCTACACCAGGAGGCTCGCTTCGGCTACTTGATGTTGGACGCCGGGAGAGAATCCGCGTCAGACCGTGGCGTGGCCGGCGTGGGCGGGCGATTCGTTGAAGCTGTAGCCGAATCCGCGTACTGAGCGGATCTGTTGTGGCCCGGCCGGATCGAGTTCGATCTTTTGCCGCAGGCGCAGGATGTAGACGTCCACGGTTCGGTCGGTCACGGCGCGGTCGTGACCCCAAACCGAGTCGAGCAACTGTTCGCGCGAGAAGACCACGCCGGGGCGGCTCATTAGGAATTCGAGCAGCCTGAACTCGGTCGCCGTCAGCGACAGCGGTGTGCCGTTCATCGCCACCCTGCACGAGGTGCGATCCAGTTCCAGGCCGCCGGACTTGAGCGTCCGCACGGGCTGGGACTGGACGCGGAACTGGATCTTGATCCGCGCGATGAGTTCGCGCACGAAGAACGGCTTCACGATGTAATCGTTCGCGCCCAGTTCCAGGCCGACGATGCGGTCGGTCTCCGAGGCGCGGGCAGTGAGAAAAATGATCGGGATGTGGGCCAGTTCCGGATGCGACCGGATGCCCTTGCAGATGTCCAGGCCGTCGGAATCCGGCAGCATGATGTCGAGAAGCGCCAGATCGGGCCGTTCGCGCCGGCACAGTTCCACCGCGCCCTTGCCGGTTTGGGCGCCCACCATCTGGAATCCCTCTTTTTCGAGGTTGTACTTCAGCAGCGCGTACAGGTCGGAATCGTCTTCAATCAGCAGGATCTTCTTCATGGGCTTGTCGTACTTCCTCCATGATCGGCCAACAATGGTTTCAATTGCGTTACGATTCTGTGAACTCTGTCTGAATCGACTCCTCGGGATGGCCGGTCTGGGGGTCCGCGCCAGGCAGAGTGAAGGCGAACGTCGATCCTTTGCCGACCTCGCTTTCCACCCAGACATCGCCCGCCTGCGCCTTCACCAGGTGCTTGACGATCGCCAGTCCCAAACCCGTGCCACCGAGTTCGCGCGAGCGCGCCTTGTCAACGCGGTAGAACCGCTCGAACAGCCGCGGCAGGTCCTCGGCGGGAATGCCCATGCCGCTGTCGGCGACGCGCACTTCGACGCCGCTATCGCGCCGGCTCGTCAGGACGCGGACATCGCCGCCTTCGGGCGTGTACTTGATGGCATTGTCGATCAGGTTGCTCATGATCTGGTGGACGGCCTCCGAGTCGCAGAAGGCCTCGGCATTGCCTTCGCTGGCCTCCAGCGACAGCCTGATACGCTTCTTCTCAGCCACGGGAAGTAGCGAGGCGATGCAATCCTCTAGCAGATTCTGAATGCGGTAGGAAGCGAACTGGAAACGCTGTGTCTTCAGCTCGACGCGGGAGATCGTGAGCAAGTCGGCTGTGAGGCGGCCCAGGCGTTCGGCGTTCTGCTGGATGATCTGGAGGAACCGGACGTTGTTCTCCTGGTCGTTGATGGCGCCGTCGAGCAGGGTTTCGGTGTAGCCCTGGATTGAAGCCAGAGGCGTCCGCAATTCGTGCGAGACGTTGACGACAAAGTCCTTCCGGACGCGCTCAACCTTTTCCATCTCGGCGTGCTCGCGCTCGAGTTCCTCGAACATGGCCTGCAGCTTCTGGCCGGTCTCGTTCAACTGCCGGCTCAGGATGCCCAATTCGTCGTTGCCTTGAAGCGGCAACCGCGGTTTGAAGTCGCCCGTGGCGAGCGTCGAAGCGTAGTCGATGATCGCTCCCATCTTGGCCGAGACCGAACGCGCGAACCATGCCGCCAGCAGGATGGAGGGCAGGAAGGCAATGCCGGTATAGACTGCCAGTTTCAAGCGAATTTCGCCGATCCGCGCGTGCACGCTGTCCAGCGGCCGGGCCAACCGGAGTGCGCCGCCGTCCACGGGCACGGCGACATAGAGGTAATCGGTGCCGAGCGTCGGGCTGCGGCGGATGCTGACGCCGGTCCGGCCCTGAATCGCTTCGGCGATCTCCTTGCGGTGGCTGTGATTCTCCATGTGCGCCGGGTCGGCGTTGCTGTCGTTGACCACGACGCCGTCCCGCCGCACCAGCGTAATGCGTCCCCCAGCGGCAGTGGCCATGGCCTTCAAGTCGGTTGCCACCATGCCGCTGAGAGCGCGGCCGCCGATCACCTCTATCATCCGGGCCTTGCCTGTCAACTCCCGGGTGAGGGTGTCGATATAGGCGCTCTCCGTCATGCGCGAAGCCAGCAGGTCGATCGCGCCCAGCGCTACCACCATGATCAGCACCATGGCGCCAATGAGTTTCGCGAAGATTCTACCGGTCACAGTTTCGAATCACCTTGTCTGATAGAGACCGTGCTGTTCAGCATAGTATGCGACGCTTTCGGGCAGATCCCCGGCGCCCTGGCCCTGCTGAAGGCTCTGGCGGATCTGCGATGAGGAGACAGGAAGCGCGAGCGTCTCCAACCGGTGTACGACCGAGCCCTCTGGCACGGGGTAAGCGTAGCCCGGCCTCGACACGACGATGAACTCGACTGAACGCACGACCTCGCTGGATTTGTACCACGAGCCGATCTCGGCGAAAGCGTCGGCGCCAATCAGAAAGAAGAGGGTTGCGGCGGCGTCCAGGCCGGCCCTTACCTTGCGGATGGTGGCAATCGAGTAGCTTGTGCCGCGGCCCTCCTCAATGCGCGACGGAACGAAGCGCGGGTCGGCCTCGCAGGCCAGTTCCACCATGTGGTGGCGGTGTTCAAAACCGGTTGTCGCACCGGCGGTCTTGTGCGGCGGGTGGCAGGACGTGATGAACAGCACCTGGTCGAGCGCGAACGTGTCGGCCGCCTCGCGGGCGATGCGCAAGTGGGCATTGTGGATGGGATCGAAAGTGCCGCCGAAGATGGCGATGCGTGGGCCGCGGTGAGTTCCGGTTGTTTCCATCCAATGCCGCCGTGGGCGTGGCTGGCGCGTCAGGCCAGGTAGTCCTTCAACTTCTCCAGCAGGCTCTTCTCCTCGGGCTCGTTTTCGGCGGGCAGCGATTCTCGCAACTGCTCGAAGAGCCGTTTCTGTTCGCGCGTGAGCTTCTTCGGCGTCCTCACCTCGATATGCACGATCAGATCCCCCTGGCCGCCACCGTTGACAAAGGGCACGCCCTTGCCGCGCAGCCGCATGGTTTCGCCGGATTGGATGCCTTCGGGGACCTTGATCGACTCCAGGCCATCGAACGTGAGCACGTCGATGTGAGTGCCGAGCGCGGCTTGGGCCATGTTGACCGGCACCACGCAATGCAGGTCATACTCCCTGCGCTCGAAGATCGCGTGCGGCTTCACGTTGAGGAACACATAGAGGTCGCCCGGCGGACCGCCGTTGGCGCCCGGCTGGCCCTCGCCCTGAAGGCGCATCTTCATGCCCGTGTCGACACCCGCCGGGATCTTCACCTTGAGCTTTTTCGTCACCTGGGTGGCGCCTTCGCCCTTGCAGACCCGGCACGGACGGCGCAACAGTTTGCCGCGCCCGCCGCAAGTTCCGCAGCTCTTGCGGATCGAAAGGAATCCCTGCTGGTAGAAAACCTCGCCGCGGCCCTGGCAGGTAGCACACTTGGTCCACCCATCCTCGGTCTCAGCGCCAGACCCGTGACACGCAGAGCAGCTTTCGAGCTTGGGCAGTTGGATGTCGGCGTCGAGCCCGCGGATGGCGTCCTCAAACGAGATTTCGAGATCGTACCGGACGTCGTCGCCGCGCTGGGCCCGGGTGCGGCGGCGCGCGCCGCCTCCGCCGAACAGGTCGCCGAAGCCGAAAAAGTCGCCGAAGATGTCGGAGAAGTCGGCGAAGGCGTCTGGATTGAACCCCTGTTGGGCGGCGCTGCCCACGCCGGCATGGCCGTAGGCGTCGTAGGCGCGGCGTTTGTCGGCGTCTGTGAGGACGCTGAAGGCCTCGGAAGCTTCCTTGAAATGCTCTTCGGCGTCTTTGTTGTTCGGATTGCGGTCGGGATGGTACTTCAGCGCCAGCTTGCGGTAAGCGCTCTTGAGTTCCTGCTCGACCGCGTTGCGTTGGACGCCGAGCACCTCGTAGTAATCGCGTTTTGCCACTTGGCGGCTCCCCTATTGCCTTACCGCCACGCGGACCATGCTCGGCCGCAGCAGCCGTCCCTTGAACTTGTAGCCGCGCAAAAGGTCGCCGATCACCGTGTGGTCTTCGCCCTCCTCACAGGGAACCATCTCGATAGCGTGATGCAGATTGGGATCGAATGGCTGGCCCTCGGCCACGATCGCCTCCAACCCCAGCTTGCCGAGTGCGTCTACCATCCGCTGGTAGATCAATTCGACGCCGCGCGTGAACTCCTCGCCGGCCGGCGCCTGTGCCAGGGCGCGTTCCAGATCGTCGAGCACGGGCAGCATTGCCTTCACCGCATCAGAGGCGGCGTATTCGATCAGATCGGACCGTTCGCGCTCAGTGCGCTTCCGGTAGTTGTCGAATTCGGCGCTGCGCCGCAGCAGCATGTCGCTCAGGGCGGCCTTGTCGGCTTCAAGACGGTCGCGCTCCGCGGCCAGTTGTTCCAGCAGGGCGGCCACATCCATCGTCTCGAAGGCGTCGGCCTCCGGGGCCGCTTCGGGCGCGACACCGGCGTTATTGTTTTCTTCTTGCATGTTTGGTTCTGAAGGGCTCTCCGGCATCGCAGGTTCTATCGGGGCAGACTCCGTATGGCTTCTCCGACGTGTGCCACGGCCGAAACCACTTTCGTGTAGTTCATCCGCATCGGCCCAAGCACGGCCATCTTGGTTTCGATGCCTCCGGGCAGATGGATGGTCACGCCGATCAGCGTCAGGTCCTTCATCGACGGATGCGCTTTCTCAAGGCCGACCTGGACCTGGAGTCCCTCGGAATCGGTGTCGAGGAACTGGTCGAGCAGGTCCATCAAGCGCTTCTTCTCTTCCAGGGCGCGGAACAGGGCGCGCAATTTCTCCTTGGTCAGATGCAGGTCCAACCCCACCAGGTTGGCCGCGCCCTCGACAAACACCGCAGGAGTGAAAGCGATGTCGAGCAATCCTTTTTCGTAGAGCCGCGTCAGTTGGCGCAAGACACGGTCGTAAGCGGCGCTTTCGAATTCAAACCGCCGCCGTAGTTCGGCTCTGGCTGAGGGGAGGCTCCAGCCGGC
Organism: uncultured Candidatus Solibacter sp.; assembly: GCA_964604945.1. Classification (GTDB taxonomy): domain Bacteria; phylum Acidobacteriota; class Terriglobia; order Bryobacterales; family Bryobacteraceae; genus PNKE01. Next base: position 16,096 of record CAZSBK010000049.1, on the reverse strand, counting down.
GAAGTTGCGGTTGACGTAATTGCGGATCGAGTGGAGTTCGTCCTGGGTCACTGGCTCGTCGAGCATCGTCACCTGGTTGCGTATGCTGCCGTCGCGCGTCACCACGATCATCAGCACGCGCATGTCGGGCAGCAGAATGAGCTCCACCTGATCGAGTTCGAGTCCGGCCGTGGCGATGGCGGCGACGATACCCATGTTGTGGGTCATCTCGGTCAGAAGGTGAGACGAAAATTCGGCGCGGTCCTCGGGCGTCTTGAGCTGGATGAGCTCTTCGCGCAGGGAGGACAACTCGTTTGCCAACGACCGGCTGGCGGCCACGGTCTGCGCGAAGTGTTTGAATGCTTTGGGCGTCGGAATGCGTCCGGCTGACGTGTGCGGTTGACTGAGGAAACCCAGATCGGCCAGATCGGCCATGATGTTGCGGATCGTGGCCGGGCTCAGATTGTCGCGCCGGGCGTGGGCGATCGTCCTTGACGCAACCGGCTCGCCGGTCTCGATGTAAGTGCGCACGACGGCGTTCAACACTTCGACCATCCGGGTGTTTAGCGTCATGTCCATCTCGAAACCCTGCCGGGGACACGCTCCCCTGATCTGATTATAATGCCCATCAGTGATCACCCGAAGGGACTTCCACGCATCGCTGGCCCCCGCCGTGCTCCGCCATCGGCTCGGTGGAAAGCCGCCAAACCTTTTGTTTCTAATGGCCGACGACCACGCCGGCTACGTCCTGGGCGCCGACGGCAACCGCCGCGCCCGGACCCCCAACATGGACCGGCTGGCCTCGGAAGGCACACGCTTCGCCGCCCATTACTGCAATTCCCCCGTCTGCACCCCCTCACGTCAATCCTTGCTCACCGGCCAGATGCCGCATATGTCCGGCGTCACCCAACTCCGCACCGCCCTGTCCACCGCCAAGCCCACCCTGGCGCGTCAGCTCAAACAAGCAGGCTACTCGACCGCCGTCTTCGGCAAGATGCACTTCAACCGGCCGGGCGAACCCGGCCTGCACGGCTATGATCTCTGCCAGACCGAGGACATCATGCAGCGCCGCTGGGCGGCCGAAGTCAATCCGGATCGGCTGCCATCGGGCATCGCAACGAAATCCCTGCCCTGGCGGCCATTCCAGACGCCCGCCGCCGAGTGGCTCAACGCCGGTTGCTTGCCTTTCCCCCGCTCCGACGCTCAAATGAAAGGGACCTTCATCGCCCGCCAGGCCGAGGACTTTCTGGAACAGCAACGCGGCAAGCCCTTTGCTCTCTGGACCAGCTTCCACGAACCGCATTCGCCGTTCGACTTCCCCATCGACGACCGCTCCGAGTTCGACCCTGCCGGTTTCGACACCCTCGATCCCGGCGCCGAGGACGCCTGGCAGATCCCGCTCATCTTCAAGAGCCTTTCCCCCGCCGAGAAACGCGGCATCGCCGCCGCCTATTACACCGCGGTCCACTTCCTCGACCGCAACATCGGCCGCGTTCTGACCCGTTTGAAGCAACTCGATCTGGAGCGCGACACGCTGGTCGTCTACACCGCCGATCACGGCTACATGTTGGGCCAGCACGGCCGTTTCGAGAAGCACTGCGGCTACGATCCGGCGTTGCGCGTGCCGCTGATTCTGCGCCTGCCCGGCCGCGTCCGCCAAGGCGTTGTGCGGCAGTTCACTGAACACCTGGATCTCGCCCCGGCCATCATCGAACTGCTTGGATTGGCGCGGCTGCCCGTGGAACACGGCAGGTCTCTTCTGCCCTACACCGAGGGGCGCAAACCGAAGGCCGTCCGCGACCACATTGTCAGTGAGTATCTCGAGAACGAGGAGGTCTTCGTCCGGGACGCGCGTTGGAAGTATGTATACTGCTCCGGGCGGCGCAAGCGTGAGGACGGCTATCTCACCGCATCGCCCACGCCAGGCCGGTATGAGCGGCTGTTCGGCCTGGAGCACGACTCCGGCGAGTTCACCGACATCGCCTCAAAGCACCCTGATGTCGTCAGGAAGATGAAAGAGATCGCCCTGCGCCGGTTTCGCGAGACGCACATGGAGGCGGGGGCGGAGCCGAAGGGGAAGTCGGCGGAGGATTCACTCGATTTCTATTTGCGCCCGCGGGACAATGCGCCGTCTGCCGAGTCGAGGCCCTAGATGCTGCACAACCTAGGCTTGCGTAGCGGTCTGCACTAGAAATCAAATTGGCTATTCGTGTACTAGCTTCCGATGCTTGAGGCAGTGAGGTGGAAATGGACCGCCGCTTTGTTCTAAGCCGTCTACGCGACTACGTCATCTACATCACTATCGGCGTTGGCCTCGTCACCTTCACCATTTGGGCTGTGGGATCGGGAATGGACAAAGATGAGTTCAAATGGCTGACCACCGTGGGCGGCTCAACTCCGGTCCTGGGTGGTCTCATTTACGGCTCCGCTCGAAAAGTTGAGCGCCGATCGCGCCTGTTCTGGTACCTCTTGGCGGGAATGCTGGTTGCCCACGCAGGCTTCCTGACCTGGGTGTTCGATAGCGGCTTGGATACTTGGTCACCTCTGTCGTTCGTCTATCTGTTCCCTGCCGAACTGTTGTTGTTCCTCACGACGCACACTTCATTGACCCGTTGGTTGAACAGGAAGAAACTCAGAGCGGAGGGCGATTGAATCAAGCGTGGGCAGCGGAACCTTTGCATCCGAAATCAGGTTATGTCACAGGTTGGGTGTTCTTGAACATCGCCTCGGTCTCCGGCTTCAGCAGGACCCAGAAGGCGTAGAGCGCCACCGCCGTGCCAAAGGGGAAATGGAGTAGGTTCAGGGCACTCAACACCAGGCCCAGAATCCGCGCCCACGGCCGCAGATTCATCAATCCGTAGCCCAGGATTAGGCACGGCAGCGACATCACCAGGATCACCGCGGTGATCACAAACGCCGCCAACTGGAGGAACTCAGGTGGAATCCCTGCCTCCTCCACCCCGGCGCGGAAGATCTCAGCCACGGCCATCGCGCCGCTGAACAGGGCGAATCCGGCCAGAACGCCGATGGCGCCCAACACGGTGTGGAGCCAGGCCAGGATTTTGACGTGCGTTAGCATCGGTGGGGTCTCCTTCACGAAGCCGGACACAGTTATTGTATGCCCGGCTGGCGCGATGCGGCGAGCTAAGGCATATTCGTGGAAAAGATCGTTGGAAACCCGATTACAATTGTTTAGGAGAACTCCATCGGAAGGCTCCGGCGGGATTCTCCTGAAGGGCGTGGCCAGATGTGGGCCGCGCGCCGCTAAACGCTATGAATCTGATCCACTTCGCGGTCCTGATTGCGCCGCCCTCGACCATGCAGAAACTGTCCAGGGTGCTGTCGGACCGAACCTTCGCAGGCATTCACGAACTCGCCTGGTTCGACTACGCCCTGCTGGTTCCCTATTTCGTCCTGCTCGGCATCCTGGGTATCTACGGCGCCCACCGTTACCTGATCATTAAGCGCTATCTCCAGTCGCGCCATCTGATCCCGCGCGTACCGGAAAAGCGATTCGACCAGTTGCCGCCAGTCACCATCCAACTGCCGCTGTTCAATGAGCGCAATGTGGTCGACCAGTTGCTCGAATCCGTCCTCAAGGTCCGCTACCCCCGCGAGTTGCTTGAGATTCAAGTCCTCGACGATTCCACCGACGACACCCACCCTTACACCGAGGCTCTTGTCGCCCGCCTGAAGGCCGAAGGCCACCCCATCGAATACATCCACCGGACCAACCGCCAGGGTTACAAGGCAGGCGCCTTGCAGAACGGTATGGCCCAGGCCAAAGGCGAGTTCATGGCCATTTTCGACGCCGATTTCATCCCGCCAGTGGATTTTCTCGAAAACACCATTCATTTCTTCGCCGACCCCAAGGTGGGCGTCGTCCAGACCCGCTGGACATACCTCAACCGCAATCACAGCCTGCTCACCGAGGTCCAGGCACTGATGCTCGACGGCCATTTTGCCCTCGAACACACGGCCCGCTACGGCGCCGGACTGTACTTCAACTTCAATGGTACGGCGGGCATCCTGCGGCGCGAGATGATCCAGGACGCCGGCGGTTGGCAGCACGACACGCTCACCGAGGACTCCGACCTGAGTTACCGCGCGCAACTCAAGGGCTGGAAGTTCATGTACCTGCCCTGGGTCGAATGCCCGTCCGAACTGCCCACAGACACCTACGGTTTCCAGGTTCAGCAGCAGCGCTGGGCCAAGGGGCTGACGCAGGTTTCGATGAAGTTGTGGGGGAAGATCCGGCGGTCGGACGCCGGATGGCGCGAGAAGGCCGAAGCCTGGTTCCACCTGACGCCGAATATCAGCTACCCGATGATGGTGATCGTCTCGGCCCTGATGCTGCCGGTGATGATGGTGCGGTTCTATATCGGCTGGCAGCAACTTGTGTTCGTCGACCTGCCGCTGATCATCTGTTCGTTTTGGTCGATCGTCGCCTTCTACCTGCTCGCCGAGCACGAACTCTACCCGAACAACTGGAAGCGGGCCATTTTCATCCTGCCCTTCCTGATGGCCATGGGCGTGGCGCTGACGATTTCGAACACCAAGGCCGTGATGGAAGCGCTCATGGGTAAACAGTCGTCATTTGTCCGGACGCCGAAATATGCGCCCAAAGCCGGCGGCGGCGGCGCGGCGCTGGCCGTGGGCTACCGCCGCAAGAGCGGGTGGCTGCCCTTTGCCGAGATCGCCATGGGTATCATCTTCCTGGTCATCGTCGCCTATTGCATCGACGTGATGAACTTTTTTGCCCTGCCCTTCCTGTTGGTCTTTGTCTGCGGCTACCTCTGGGCCGGCTGCAGCACCCTGTGGCAGGAGTTCCAGGCGAAGCGCAGCTTCCAGCGCGCCGCGCGCAAGGTCGAAATCGAAGCCGTCAGTTAGCGACCCACGCCCTTCCCCATTCGTGGCACAGGCCCTTGGATTGCCGTCTCGACAATCGTGTCGAGACACGCCCGCAACCTGCCCGCATCCCGAGGCCATGCAGTCACAATCGGAATCGCTGTTGTCAGACGGTCCCTGGCGGGGATGTCGGTTCGGACTTGCGGTAGCCGATGGCGCCGGCAAGCACAAACAGCGATTCAGAGATGCTCCCCAGCAGCGCGTACTCCCGGCCGGGGTAGGGTATGCCGATGCGCTGGACCTGCAGAGCGGAGAGCCAGTTAAGAAGTGCATGGAGGCAGAAGATCAGCGCGATCATGCACATCGCCGAAGCGAGTTCCCTGTTCTCGCAGCGGCGGGCGGTTCTCCAACCAATGTAGAAGGGCACAATTGTTTCGGCAGCGATTGCGAGCAGGAGATAGCCCCAGGCCGGAAACGAAATCGTAGACGCCGACGGCGTCAAGCTACTCTTGACCACGATCCAGACGGCACGACGGCAGCGCCAGCAACAAATGCGATGAACCAGCGCTCGAACAGACCAAGGAAAGCGTGGAAAACCGTGTCGACTGGATCTGTACGCAGGTCCCGCCAGAGCAACGCGCAGGCGGTTTGGATGACGCCGCGCCAGAAGCGAGACTGGCCAGTCGGTCCGGAAGATTCAATCAAGTCGCCGACGATCGAAGCAGCTTGAGCCTGTGGCGTGACGAGCGAGAGGATCCATTCGGCAACGGCGCTATGCATGGGCAACTCCAGGCAACTGAAGTCCGTCGAGAAGACGCTGGTACGCCAGTTGAGCACGCGTCACGGCTTCGACTCCGGGGGCGGTGACGGTATAGAAACGTTTGGCGCGGCCACCACGGGCCGGTGTCGGGTCGCCAATGCTGGATCGTACGAGCTGCTTGTTTTCCAAGCGGTCAAGCGTGGTGTAGAGGGCGCCGGGCGAGGCTGAGCGGCCAGTACAAGTCTCTATCTCCGCCGCGATCGTCACGCCATAGGCGTTCTCACCGAGGCGCAGGATGGCCAGCAGCGTGATCTGTTCAAACTCGCCGAGCGAGGGCTGCACGGGCATTTCTTCTGCATAGTAGAAGAAATATGGACCGAGGTCAATGGGTATCCCCTACAGCATCGCCTCGATGCCCTGGATCAGCCGGTCGATCACGGCCAGGTCGGTCCGCGGATTGAAGAACACCGCCTTCCAGGCCGGCAGCAGGATGCCGTTGGGCGAATGGCCAATGCTGGTGGAGAAGCTGAGACGCGCATCCTTGGCATGGTCCATCGACTTCAATCTCAGTTCGTACATCCGGCGGACCTCGTCGGCGTAACGCGCGAACCGGTCCTGCGCGATCTCGCCGCTGAGCACCTGTTCATAGATCCGCTTGGCGTCGCGCCCGCGCGGCAGCACCCACCACAGCACGCTGGGCCCCGTCGTGGCCAGGTTCAACACCTTGCAGTATTCGAGCTCTTCCAGGCGCTGCTTCAGCGTGTCGGCCAGTTCGAGCGACCGCGCCACAAGGAGTTGCCAGCCGATCAGCCCGATCCCGTTGAGCGACGCCATCACCGTATAGGGCCCAAGTGCCGGGCGCGAGCACTCCAGCGTGAACAGCGCCGGATCGCGCCGCCCGTCGGCCTCGGAGAAGTAGGGCATCTCCTCCACGCTGCGCGACAGGTAACGCAGGTCGCTGCGCTCGTTCACTAGAAACGCACTGCCGGGATAGTGGCCCCAGCCCATTTTATGGAAGTCAATCGTGATCGAATCGGCCACTTGCAGGCCCAAGGCCTTCTGTTTTGCGCTGCAGACCAGTTCGAGCACCCGCGGCGAGAATTCCAGCGGATTGCGCTCCAGGTCATACTCGGTCAGGAAGCACTGCACCCAGCCCACGGCCGCGTCCACATGCAGTTGCGGCGCGGGCACGCCGTGACGCGCGGCGAACTCGTCAATGATCTTCCGGATGCCCGCTACGTCGTCAATCCCCGAACCGTCCGTTGTCCCGTAGGTGGCCGTGACGAAGGCCACACGGACACCTGCTTTGTGCAGTTGTTCCAGCTTCTCGCCGAGCAGGTCCAGCCGCATGGCAAGGGATTCGTCTGTCGGAATGGCGTGCAACTGCGAAGTTCCGATCCCGACCCAGCCGGCGATGCTGCGATTTGAGTAATGCGCAGCTTCGCTAACGATGCCCGCCACCCGCGCCGCGCCTAACCCACTGTGCATCGCGCCCGGCAGGACTTTCTCAATCCCGATCTTTGCACCATAGAGATTCGAGATCGTCCCACCCATGGTGAAAACGCCCCACGGGTCGTCGGTGTGGTAGAAGAGCAGGTTCGCCAGCGCCGTCACTGCCTTCACTTCCAGTTCGTTCGAGCGGTGGCTGTAGGTGTCGGTGCAGAGGTTCGGGTTCTTCAGCAGACAAGCCAGCCCACCCACCAGCGAGGCGTAGTTCGCCGGACCCTTGACGTTCTCCAGATGCAGCGGCGACGACCAACTGTCGGTCCCCCAGAAGAACGGGAAGACAGCGTCCCGGGCATCCTTCAGATTGCCCGGCAGCATGTGGATTTCCGGATTCGCCCGCGCCGTCTCGTAGTTCTGGGCCATGTGGGGCAACGGCGGCAGCGGGCTCTCGGCCTCGACCGCCAGCATGAACTCGCGGAAGATCCCGGTGATCTCCTCGGCGTCGCAGGTGAAGAAATTGTTGATGATCTGGTCGTAAAGCTTCTGATTCATACTGCCTTCCGCACTCGTCTATCTTCGCAGCATCGGCAGACACCGCTGACTTTTTCTATGGCGAACTCAGCTTCTTCAGTTTGTCGATTTCGGCGTGTATCTTCCCGTCCGTGTCGATGCCGGGGTGCAGCCGCATCAGTTCCGACAGTTGAGCGGCCGCCAGCGTCCACTGCCGGCGGCGGAAATGGACCTCGGCCAGGTGCAGTTGGGGCAGCGAGAAATGCGACGAATCGAGCCGGATGGCCTCCTTGAGATACTTCTCGGCCAGATCCAGACGGTTCAGGGCCAGGTAGGTCATGCCGAGCTGGGCGTTGGCCAGCGCGTCATTGGGCTCGCGCAGAACGGCCTGGACATTGGCGTTCCAGGCGGTGTCGAAGTCGTTAAGGTTGATAGCCACGCCGCCCAGGTTCACCAAGGGGGGGTAGAGTTTCGGATCGGCGTCAAGCGCTTTGCGGAACCGATCGGCGGCCAGCGGGTACTCTTTCCGGTGATAAGCCATGGTGCCAAGCTGGTTCCACACTTCGGCGAATTGCGGGGCCACTTTCACCGCCGCCAGCATCCGGTCCTCGGCGCAGGCCGTGTCGCGCTTTTCCAGGCACTTCAGCCCCTTCGCGTAAAGGTCCTTCGCCTCTTTGGGCAGTTGCAGAACGCGCATCGGGACGGTCTGGCCGGTGGCGGCCTCGCGGTTGAATCCGTCGGCCTGCACAGTCACCTGGATCCGCCCTCTGGCGTCGGCCAGCTCCGGTCCAATCACCACCGTCCGCCGCCATTCGCCCAATCCGGCAACAGCCACGGCCAGCGTGTAGCTGCCCGCCGTCAGCTTTTCGAACTTGAATCGTCCATTCGGCAGGACCTGTTTGGTTGACTGGTACGAACTCGTCGCCCCGTGCAGCGTCGCTTCCGACATGTGGCTTAAGGCCACCTTGCCTTCCAAAGTGAACGTGTCGGCCAATCCGGCCGCCAGCAGCAGCACAGCTAACATCGACACCAGAATAAGTCCCTCCTGGCCGCAAGTGAATCCCCCATGTGGCCCGCCCGGATGAAAACGCCGGTATCTCCTCCTATACTGGAGTGGTGAAAACCCTCCGCATCCTGATCCCCATCCTGCTGATCCTGGCCGGCGTGGGCTGCAAGAAGAGCATCGCCACCAACGACGCGGTCCGCAAAGGCGTTCTCGAACACCTGAGCAAGAACAAGGGTCTCAATGTCGAATCGATGGATATCGAGATCTCCTCGGTCACCTTCCGCGACAACGAGGCCGACGCCAACGTGACGTTCAAACCCAAGGGCGGTGACGCCGCTGCCGGCATGTCAATGAAATACACCCTGGAGCGCAAGGGCAACGACTGGGTGGTCAAGAAGAATCCGTCGGCCGGGGGCCATGGCATGACGATGCCCGGCGGCATGGGATCGGGCATGGGTTCCGGCGTGGGGTCAGGACAAGGCATGCAGATGCCGCCAAACCACCCACCGATGGGCGCCAAACCGGACGCCAAGAAGTGAAGAAAGTCGCCGTACTCGGGGGTGGTCCGGCCGGCTCGACGGCAGCCGCTCGCCTGGCCTCAGCCGGGCTTGACACCATCCTTCTCGACGAAAGACTCGCCTGGGAGAAGCCCTGCGGCGGCGGCGTCACCTACAAGGCGTATCAGCAATATCCTTACCTGTTCGACAACCCGGAGCCGAAGGCGCGCATCACCTCCACCGTGTTGCGCGCCCCGCACGCCGGCACGTTTCAGATGGAACTTACCCAGCCGCTGCTGATCTACCCGCGGCTGCACCTGAACCGCCTGCTGCTGGAACGCGCCGGGCAAGCAGGCGCTCAAATTGAAAAGGAGCGCGTCACTGGATTGGAACGCTCCTCCGACGGTTGGCGGATCCGCACCCGAAGCGGTACGATCGACGCCAGCTACTGCGTGGTGGCCACGGGCGCACGCAACTCGCTGTCCAACGTCGGGACAGAATATTCCGCTGCCGACACCATGTATGCGCTGGGCTACTATGTGCCCGTCGCCCGCCACCACATCGACATCCAGTTCTTCGCGAACTTTGAAGGCTACATTTGGGTCTTTCCCCGCCCCGACCACGTCTCGGTGGGCATCTGCGGCAAGGGCGAGCCCGCCGCCAGACTCCGACAGCGGCTGGAATGGTGGATGGAGGAGCAGGACCTCCCGCTGAAAGACGCTGTCTTCTTTGGGCACATGCTGCCGGCGCTCGAACGCCCCAGTTTCGCCCGCAATCGCATCTCTGGCGAGGGCTGGGTGGCCGTGGGCGACGCCGCCGGCCTGGTTGATCCAGTCACAGGCGAGGGTATCTACTACGCCATCCGCTCAGGCGATCTCGCCGCTCAGAGCGTACTCAACGACACGCTTGCCCCGGCCGAGCGCCATCGCCACTATTCCGCCGTGTTGCGGGGTGACTTCGTTGAGGACCTGACCTTTGCCGCAGGCCTCGCAAAGAGATTCTTCCTCCAGCAGTTCATGTTTACGACCGTCCCCGATCGCATGATCCAATTCATGCGCCGCAGCCCGTCGATGGCACTCATCGTCCAGGACCTCTTCGCCGGCACGCAAAACTACCTTGAACTCAAGAAGCGGCTCATGGGCAGCCTCAACGGGACCATGCTCGAGATCTTCATGGGCTTCATGTTGGGCAACCGTGTCGTGAAGGAGGGTGAGCTTTGAAGTTCGACAAGAGCGCCGCGCTGCTGGAACGGGCGCGTCAGATCATTCCAGGCGGCGTCAATTCGCCGGTCCGGGCCTTCAAAAGCGTCGGCGGCACCCCTCCGTTCATCGTCCGCGGCGACGGCTGCCGCATCTGGGATGCCGACGGCAACGAATTCATCGATTATGTGGGCAGTTGGGGGCCGCTGATCCTCGGCCACCGCTTTCCGCCCGTGCTGGACGCCATTCACGAGATCCTCGATGTCGGCACCAGTTTCGGCGCACCTACAGAACGCGAAATCGAACTTGCAGAATTGATCCGCGACGCCGTGCCGTCCTGCGAGATGGTTCGTTTGGTCAATTCCGGCACTGAAGCGACCATGAGCGCACTGCGCGTCGCCCGCGGCTTCACCGGCCGCGACCTCACCATCAAGTTCGAAGGCTGCTACCACGGCCACGTCGATTCGCTCCTGGTGAAGGCCGGGTCCGGCATGGCCACGCTCGGCATCGCCGACACGGCCGGCGTCCCCGAAGCCTTCGCCGCCACTACGCTCGCCCTGCCCTACAACTCCGTCGAAGCGTTGGAGGAAGCCTTCCGCTGGTACGGCGGGTCCGTCGCCGCCATCATCGTCGAACCAGTCGCCGGCAACATGGGCTGCGTCCCGCCGTCGCGTGAATTCCTTGACGCCATGGTCCGGTTGACCCGATACCACGGATCACTGCTCATTTTCGACGAGGTGATGACTGGCTTCCGAGTCAGCTACGGCGGCGCGCAGGAGTTGTTCGGCATCAAACCCGACCTGTCCACCTTTGGCAAGGTGATCGGCGGCGGGTTGCCCATCGCCGCCTATGGTGGGCGCGCGGAGATCATGCGGCGCGTTGCCCCAGTCGGCAACGTCTATCAGGCGGGGACTCTTTCAGGAAATCCCCTCGCAGTGGCCTCTGGCTTGGCCATGCTCCGGCATCTGAAGGCCCACCCCGAGGTCTACGCGCAGATCAATGCCGCTACCGCCCGCATCTGCGCCGCCGCCCCGGCAGGCACGACAGTGAACCACGCCGGATCGATGTTCACCTTCTTCTTCACGGAAGGTCCAGTGACCTCCTGGGACACGGCCAAACTCGCCGATACCGAACGGTTCAAGGCCTTCCACCGCCACATGCTCGAAGCCGGCGTCTATCTGCCGCCATCGCAGTTCGAAGCCGCTTTCGTTGGCGCAGCCCACGACAGCGCCGCCATCGAAGAAATGGTCGCGGCGGCCGGCACCTTTGCGCAGGCCTAAACAACGGTGGACGGTTCCGGGCAACGGGCCTTGAGCAAGGCCGGACGCCGTGCATGATCGCAGTCATCGCGATCCACGTATAATGAACTGTTTTCGCATGGCAATCGACTGGTTTCCGCTCTGGCTCAGTTTGCGTGTCGCCGCGCTGTCGACCGCCGTGGCCTTTTGCCTTGGACTCTGGCTGGCCTGGCTGCTGGCACGGCGGCCGTTTCGTGGCCGCGACGTCGTCTCGGCGGCCGTCACGCTGCCTCTGGTGTTGCCGCCGACCGTACTGGGCTATTACCTACTCGTCCTGCTGGGCCGCAACAGCCCGCTCGGCCAGTTCTATGAGTGGGTCTTCGGCCAGCCGTTGGTGTTTACCTGGCAGGCTGCTGTCGTGGCCGCGTTGCTACACTCGGCGCCGCTGCTGATCCAATCCACGCGCGCCGCCCTGGAGACCGTCGACGCCTCGTTCGAACGCGCTGCGCGCACCCTCGGCGCGTCCGAATGGAAAGTGTTCTGGCACGTCTCTCTTCCATTGGCCTGGAAGCCGATTCTGGCGGCGACAGCCCTGGCCTTCGCCCGGTCCCTGGGCGACTTCGGCATCACAATCATGCTCGCGGGTAACATCCCCGGCCGCACCCAGACTCTCTCGGTCGCAATCTATGACGCCGTCGAAGCTGGCAACGGGAGCCTGGCCCGGACGCTGGTTCTCGTCATCAGCGCCGTCGCCCTGGTCATCCTTTGGCTGGCCAACCGGCTGGCCCGGACCACATTCTCGTTTACCACCGGGCAGGCCAAACGATGATCGACGCCCGCATCCGTAAACGCTTCCCGCCAAGCAAGGACTCTTCGGCCTTCGAACTCGACATCCACCTGAAAACCAGCTCGCCCGTAACTGTCCTGTTCGGCCCGTCCGGTTCGGGCAAGACCCTCACTCTGGACGCAGTGGCCGGATTCATCACCCCGGACGAAGGCCGCATCGTGGCAGGCGATACACTTTTGTTCGATGTCGCCGCCCGGATCTCGCTCTCGCCCCAGCAGCGCCGTTGCGGCTACGTTTTCCAGAACTACGCCCTGTTCCCGCACATGACGTTGAGGGAGAACCTGGCTTTTGCCGCCGACCGGCTGCCCCGCGCCGAACGCCGCGGGCGCATAGCCGAAATGCTCCATCAGTTCCACCTCGGCGAAGTGAGCGGGCGTAAGCCGCACGAGTTGTCGGGCGGCCAGAAACAGCGCGCCTCCATCGCCCGCGCGCTGCTGGCCGATCCGCGCGTACTGCTGCTCGACGAACCCGCCCGCGGCCTGGACCCGGCTCTGCGCTCCGAGCTCTACGCCCTGCTCAACCAGGTATTGGCCGATTTCCGCCTGCCCGTCATCCTGGTCACGCACGACCTCGAAGAGTGCTTCGAGCTGGGCGACCACATGGTAGTGATTGACAACGGCCACATCGTTCAATCGGGGCAGCCCGCCGAGATCCTGGACGCGCCGGCGAACCCGGCCGTTGCCCGGCTGCTCGACCGCCACAATATGGTTCAGGCCGAAATTGTCGCCCTCGATCCGAGCCGTCAGCTGAGCCGGCTCCGATGCTACCCTGGCTCCGATGATGGTTTCGAGATCCTTGCGCCGTATCTGCCTGGGCACTTGCTTGGCGCACGAGTCACTTTCGCCATTCGCACCGACCGCCTGCTGGCTTCGCCCTCTGACCAGGCGCCTCAGGGTTCAGTCCGGCTCGAGCTCGCTCAGGTTTCGCTGCGTCCGCAGACCGCGCGCCTCATCTTCGCCAATGGCCTCACCGCCGAAATGCCGCTTCGCGCCTTCGAACCCCACCGGCATAATAAGAACTGGTCGGTGCGCTTCCCGCCGGAAGCCATCCGCCTCATGAGGCCATGAAGACCTTCGACGAATACGTTGCGCTGGCCGAAGCCGCCCACGGCCACATCTGCGCCGGGCAAATCCTAGGCATTCGTTTGGCTCTGCGCGGCCTGCACCTGCTTGGCATCGACGATCCCACGGGCGCTCACCGCAAACGCGTGGTCACCTATGTCGAAATCGACCGTTGCGCGACCGACGCCATCCAAGTCGTCTCCGGCTGCCGCCTGGGCAAGCGCGCCTTGAAGTTCCTCGACTTCGGCAAAATGGCCGCCACGTTTTGCGATCTTGAAACCGGCCGCGCCGTGCGTGTCGCCGCGCTGGACACGGCCAAGGACCGCGCCCGCGAACTCTACCCCGAAATTGAATCCAGGAACGAACAGCAGATGCGGGCATACCGCGAACTGCCCGTCGGTGAGTTGTTTGCCCACCAATGGGTGCGGGTCGCCATCGGCGCATCGGATCTGCCGGGATTCAAAGGGCCGAGGATTGTTTGCGCCTCCTGCGGCGAAGGCATCAGCTTCCAGCGCGAAACCGTCATCGGCGGCCTCACCATTTGCCGCGCCTGCGCCGGCCATGCCTATTACACGCCGGCCGAGCCGTGAACCGCTGCTGGATCACCAACCGCGCCCTGTTCGCGTCGCTTGACACTCTGCTCGACTGTGCCGCTCTGGCCTCGGCCGCAGGCGTGTCGATGATCCAGATCCGCGAAAAGGACCTGCCTGCGCGCCAGTTGTGCGAACTCGTTCAGCGCTTCCTGACCGTCTGCCCGCAAACGCGCATCATTGTCAACTCGCGCCTCGACGCCGCCCTGGCCTGCGGCGCGCACGGCCTGCATCTGCCCGGTGACGCCCCGCCGCCGTCGGCCTTCCGCCCAATTTGCCCGCCCCGATTCCTCATCGGCGTCTCCTGCCATTCAGCGGTCGAACTCCAGGCCGCTGAGCGTGAAGGAGCCGATTACGCTTTCCTCTCGCCTGTCTTCCCGCCGATTTCAAAACAATCGACACTGCCGCCGCTCGGCCTCGACACGCTTGCCCGGGCCTGCCGTCGAGTGTCGATTCCGGTCTACGCCCTGGGCGGAATCACTGCCGAAAACGCCCCGGCTTGCATCGATGCCGGAGCCGCCGGAGTGGCCGGCATCAGCCTGTTCGTTTGACGCCCGCCGGCCCGCCTGACAAAGCGGGTTCAAAGCTGATACCGTGAGACAATTGAGAGGCCCTATGAATAAAGCCAAGAGCATCGAACTCCTGAATACTGCGGTCGCCGACGAACTCCAAGCCGTCCACCAATACATGTACTTCCATTTCCACCTCGACGATCAGGGTCTTGGACCCATCTCGATGTTGTTCAAACGCACTGCCATCGAGGAGATGATGCATGTCGAACACCTCGCCGACCGCATCCTGTTTCTCAAAGGCGACGTGGTGATGCAGGCCGCCGGCCCCGTCGAAACCATCACCGACCCCGAGCAGATGCTCGCCAAGGCCGCCAGCATGGAAGAGCAGAGCGCGAAGGACTACAATGCCGCGGCAATCGAATGTTCGGCCAACGCCGATTCGGTCTCCAAGCAACTGTTCGAGCAACTTGTGCAGGACGAGGAACGCCACTTCGACGCCTACGACAAGCAACTGGACAACATCAAGCGTTTTGGCCCCAGCTATCTCGCCCTGCAGTCGTTCAACCAAACGCCGGAGCCCGGCCCTGCTACCAACTAGTCGCGGATTCGGGATTTCTGGGGCAGGCGTCCAGCCTGCGCAGGGCTTGAAGCCCGCCCCTTGACCTGGGCGTCTGCCCCACAGTTGGCCGATCTGATGACCCAATCCAGCCATGCCGGATTTCTTCAACCCCTCCCTCGACGGACGCGAGCTCGAGCCAGGCGCTTACGCAGGCTGCTTCGCCTGTGGGCCGGACAACCCCAAGGGCCTTCACATGGCCTTCAACATCCCCACTCCGGGCCGCGCCGAAATCCAATGGACCCCGTCCGGGCCGTATGAGGGCTACCCGGGCATCCTGCATGGCGGCATCGTCAGCACGGTGCTCGACGAAGCCATGTCGAAGGCCGTCACATCAGAAGTGAAACTCGTCATGACGGCCGAATTGAAGGTCCGCTTCCGGGCGCCTGTGGAGTCTGGCGTCCCGCTCACCGTCTCCGGGTGGATCGTCAAACGAGGCAGGCGCCTCATCGAAGCGGAAGCTTCCATTGTGGGCCCGGACGGTGTCGAGCATGCCCACGGTTGGGCCACTTTCCTTCCCGCCAAATACGCGCCCGCCTGACCGTCTCGCTCAACGTCCTGCCGCTGCCAGCCCGGCGCATCTCACCACTCACCAGGTCCTAACCGTCCAGGCCGACGCCCGTCAGCCGCAAGATGACGAACACCAGACTCGTGATGATTATTCCTGTCAGCAACACAATCCACAGAATGGACGTCACCATCCATCCGATGTGAAGCCGCAGGAAGACCACCGCATAGGCGGGATCCCAGAGACTGGGCTGGTCCAGTCCGCTGATCGTGAGAGTGTACTGACCGGGCCGGGGGATGTCGAAGGTCACCATCACCATCGTGATGGTCGTGAGGTCCATCGTTCGCGGCCGCAGAAAAGAAGGCCGGCTCGAAACTCTCAGCCCATCTCTTCCCCATAAATCGAAACCGAGGCCCGCAAACCGCGTTGTGAACCGCGCTCCCTCCAAGGCAAGCGACACGCGGCCCGCCTCTGGGAAT
>CAZSBK010000048.1:866-37229 GCA_964604945.1 uncultured Candidatus Solibacter sp. | reverse complement strand
CGCCAGGTGCAGCACGATATTGGACTCCACCAATGCTCCCGGCCGGTCCGAGATCATCAGCACGCGCCACGGTGTCTCGAGTGGCGTCCCTTGAATCACCGAAATGGACGGATCGTCGATGCGCGGCGCCAGCACGGTCTCCATCGTCCGGCCAGTGGCGTGTTTGAGGTACATGCCGGCGTAGTTCTCAAGGTGTGACTCCGTTACAGCCACCCAAACCGGCCCGGGCACTTGCGTCAGGAACGGCAGCGCCACCAGTGCGTCCGCCTTGATCGACGTCAGCGGCAGTTTGACGTAACTGTCCTCATAGGACGTGCGGAATCCGGCCAGGATCAACGGCCATGCCGGGCCTTCCCGGGCGAAGTTGAACTGCGTCAACTCTTTCTCAAGCCGCAATTCGCGCAGCGACGGCTGTTGCGCCAGCAGGTAGCGGAATCCCAGGCCGTCGTTGAAGATTCTCACCTCGAACGTCATCTTTCGAGCCAGTCCGCCCTGCTCCTCGAGCATCACCAGCAGCGTATTGCAGTTGGCGCGCAGTGGATTCGCTTTGCCGTGCTTCATCGTGTAAGTCTCATCGAGCGAGCCGGGCAGGACCGTGGCAATGGAGAGATTCGCCGACAGCGGCGGCTGATTCTGCGGATCGATCCCAAGCCGGGACGTGGCAATCACCGACTGGCCTTTGTAGCTCACCTCATAGGCGAGCGCGTTGCCCTGCCCCTGCGTCAACATAAAGACGATCTGGCCGTCAGGCGAGGTGACCTTCACCGGAAAACCCTGTGCGGCGCACAACGAAGCGAAAGCGAAGAGAATGGCGAGGATTCGGATCGGCATGGCTAGAATGACCTGTCCACTATTGAACAACAGATTGGAGAACCTCAACCCGGGCCGCTTGGCATCTCCAGCGAACAGGCAGGCCAGCCTTCGGTCATGCCGTCTACGCAATGCAAGCGTCCACCTCGATCTCGACCAGCAGGCGTGGGTCCACAAGTCCGGCGACAACCACCATCGTAGCCGCGGGCCTCACCCCGGCGAAGACCGCGGCGTGCGCCCGCCCTACCCCGTCCTGGTAAGACAGGTCCGTGATGTACATCCGGGTCCGTACAACATCGTTCAATGAAGCGCCAGCCTGATCCAGTGCCTTCCCGATTTTCTTCAGGATGAAAGCCGCCTGGGCTTCAGCGTCGCCTTCACCCACGACAAGGCCGTTCTCATCCACCGCCGTCGTGCCCGCCACACAGACATGCTGCCCCACCCGCACCGCCCGCGAATAGCCCACCGAGGTCTCCCACTTTGTGCCCGACGAGATGTTCTTCCTCTCCACTTAAACCTCCAGCACCAGCGCCATCGCCCCCGACAATCCCGGATACGGCAACCCCGGCGGCTCGATAGGCGGCAAGTCTAAATATTCGTTCATCAACTCGCGCGCCCGATCCCGGATCATCGGGAACAGGTGCGCCTGGTCCATCACCCCACCGCCCAGCACGATCATCTGTGGCGACAGCGTACAGGCCAGGTTGTGGCAGGCCTGCGCCAGATAATCGGCCTCCTCGGCCCAGGCCGGGTGGTCTGGCGGCAGATCGTAGGCCGGCTTGCCCCAACGGGCCTCGATCGCCGGGCCTGAGGCCAATCCCTCCAAGCAGTTAGCGTGATACGGGCATACTCCGGAGGGTTCGTTTGGTTGCGATTTCCCGGCCGCCGGCCGCACCAGCAGATGCCCCATCTCCGGGTGCAACAGACCATGGACCGGTTTGCCATTCACCACTGCCCCGCCCCCAATGCCGGTCCCCACCGTGATGTAGATGAAGTTCTCCAGACCCTGCCCGGCGCCGTACCGCGCCTCGGCGATCGCCGCCGCATTCACATCCGTGTCGAACCCCACCGGCACGTCAAAGGCCCGGCGGATCGAGTCCCGCAGCGGGAAGTCGCGCCAAGCCAGCTTCGGCGTCGTCGTGATCCGCCCTGACGGGTAATCGATGGGTCCGAACGTGGCAATCCCGATCGCCTTCAGCGGGATATGCTCCCTGAAATAGCCGACGACCTCGGCCATCGTCTCTACCGGGTTATGCGAAGTCGAAAACCGCCGGATGTCGCGCAGATCCGTGGGCGAACTCCCCACTGCGCAAACAAACTTGGTTCCGCCCGCCTCGATGGCGCCATAGATCGGCTCTGTCATTTCGTTTTCAATATCTCACGAGCATCGAGGATCAAGTTCATCAATCCGTCGCCGCTCCGCCGGACCTCGGCCTCGGCCAGCCCCTCGGCCGCTTCCTTGTCCGCGCCGCGGCTCTTCAGCAGATAGTCGAACGCCAGCAGCCACTCCGCCGGACTCTCCTGCTTCATCGCCGCCCCGTTCAGGAACGTGATGTAACTCTGCACCACGCCCTGCCGCATCGGGCCGTCGGGAACGATCGCCAGCAGCGCGCTGTAGCTCATTGCCCGCTGATGGAACCAGCTCCGGTCCGTCTCGCTGTCGTCTTTCTTCCACTCCTCCAGCGAATAGAGGTACTTCCGCATGGCCGATTCCCATTCCGCCGTCTTGCGCATCTCCAGCGGCAGGTAGTGCGCCGTCCCGTCGGCGCGTCTCGGACGCTTGTTGTATTCCGCCTGTTGCTCGGGCGTCCCGAACCGGAGCGCCTTATACTCGGCCATCACCTTCTTTGACGAAGACGACGTCCAGTAATCCGCGTTCACCGGTAGGGCGCCGATACTCGCCGCGTCCTTCGCTTTCGGGTCCTTCGCCCTGTCGCCGCAGACTTCCCCCGCCCAGTGCCGCGCATCGAAGGCGGCAATCGCCTCCGAGACCTTTGGGAACGACGGGATCAGCAGATCCATCCGCGGAGCCAGCCCGCGCATCTCCCCGTCCAACTCGTGCCGCGACGAAAAGTAGCTCCGGAACGAGCCGTTGATCTCCTTCACCGACCCGATCCACGCCGTGAGCAGCAGATCCCGTTGCTCCTTGTCCATGCGCCGGATGCCAATGATCGCCCTGAACGCAGGCGCGAGTTGCTCCGGCGCGGTCAACGCTCTCGCGTCGAGCGTCAGCCGCTCGATCTCGCTCAGGTCCCGCAACAAATCAAAGTAGGGATCCGGCGCACCTGTCAATGCGCTCTCGCACGGCGCCCTCGGCGGCGAAGGCGCCGTCACTTCCGCCAGCCGTTCAAGGGCGGTTTTCCGATCGATGGGCAGCATCGCGCGGATCGTCCGCACACGCAAGGTCAGCTTGTCCAGACGCGGACTGTCGAGTAGGCGCCCGGCGTCGGTATCCGTGTTCATGCCGTTCACCGCCATCTTCGGCGGCATCTCGATCTTCGCCAGACCCGCCGTGCGCCAAGCGTCTTCGAGCACCTCCATCCGTTTCACCTTGACGGTCGGGTAACCAGTCTCCGCGAGCTTGATGTAGAGGTCAGCCGCGATTTCGGCCGGAGCCGCCACCGCACGGTCGAGGATCGCCTGCCTTGGGTCCTCCGGCGGCGCGACAAGCAGAAGGAACAGAATCGGTGTCATTTCACGCGGCGCATTACGTCCTGGGCCGCTTCTTTCACACGATCTTCAACGTCGGCGGCGAATTTCGTCGGCAGGCTGTACCATTTCATCGAGTCGCCGCCCTCATAGCCGCCTTCGTCCAGGATCCGTTTGCTCGGGATATACGCCATCACTGCGTTCGAGTAGCCGGACACGACAAGCGGTTCTTTGGGGAACATCTCGCCGAGGATCTTCACGTAGTCGATCACGACCTCACCGCCCAGAGCGATCAACGTGAAGCCTTTCTGGAACCGCACCGCCTGGACCGGATAATCCACCTGTTGCATGTTTTCCAGCGCCAGGCGCGTCATTTTGAACGCCGATTTCACCTTGCCCGAGACCGGCTTCATCGGGGTCGCTGCGACCCGCGCCACTTCAGCGCCCAGCGTCTTGCCGTGCTGTTCGGCGAGCGCAAACGAGCCCCGCGGATAGGGATTCTGGTCGCCCGCGCACAGCATGATGAACATGGCGGTCGAACCCGTCAGCAGCCGCTCGATCTCGGCCTGGGCAAAGCCGGCATAGTCTCCGCTAATCTCGTAGTTCTCCCCCGTTGCCGTCGTATTGTGGCAGGCATAGCCGAACAGCAGAGCGAAAACCTGGCCATTCTTGCCGGTCACCCGCAGCACAGGCACCCGATGATCCACCGGGCCATTCGGGTTCTGCGCGTTGGCCCACCCCTTTTCCGTCTTCATCCTCCGGTTTCCGGCGAACTTCGCTTCCCCAAACGCGAATGACAGCTTGGCGGGCTGCAGCTTGCCCAGCGCCGCGCCAATCACGTCCACAACTTTATCGTGCAGTGTCAGACCGTACGCACGGATCTTCGCCAGGTTCTCCGGGTCCTTCGGCTCCATCGGTGACAGGTTCCCGTCGATCATCGGCCCAGTATGCGTGTGGGACGAGTTCAGCAGGAGTTGCGCGCGCGAGAGGTGGTACTTGTCGGCGGCGGTGGCGGCGATCCGGTCCGAAAGCGACTGCGGTAGGCCGATGATGTCGGTGGCGACGATGACAATCCGCCCACCCGAGCCGTCCTCAATGGCCAGCGCCTTGGCGTAGATCGGTGCGTAAACGCCTCCGGATGGTTTGGTGCGCGAAGCGTAACCGGACAACCAGATGGGCCCGTCCGGAGTGATGTTGATCTTCGCCGCTCCGGCCTTCGGCGTCGCTGCTGCCAGCGGGAGCGCAAGCGCCGCGGCAGCGGCTGCGAGCGAGATGCGCGTAAGGAGTGAACTGGTTGAAGGCATTGTAGGTACCGCCGATTCCCTCAGCATACTCCCTGGCTGGGCTCCTCGCCGCCCCGCGTGGGGATGCCCAGCCAAAGCGCCCCAGCCGCCAGGGCGATCGCCGCCGAAATCAGCAATGCCGCTTCCCATCCCATCCATGAGGCCAGCACCGGCGTCAACGCTGGCGAGATGAACCCGCCCAGGTTGCCCCCCATGTTCATTGCCCCGCCGGCGGCACCGCTGCGCCCGCCGGCGATCCGCGTCATGGTGGCCCAGAACGGCCCTTCCACACTCAGCACCAAGGCGGTGGCCATCGCCAGGCACGTCGCTGCCACGTAGGGATGGGCCGTGAGGGCGCCAAGCGCAGTCAACACGCCCGATCCAGCCAGGCCGGCGATGGGAATCACCTTGCGCCGCGTCCCGAGTTTGTCGAAAAGCAGGCCGCCCAGCGGGATCGAAACGATGGACAGCAGCCACGGCAGGCTGCCGAACAGCGCCCCGCGCAGCAGGTCGAAATGCCTGACATCGACTAGATAGATGTAGAACCAGTAGACGAAGATGTAGCCGAGATAGCTTTGCAGAGTGTAGCTCAACGTCAAGAGCGCGAAGCCCCGCGATCGCGGCAGCAGCGAAGTGGCTCCCGGCTCCGCCGCCCGGTCAGGCGGTTGCGGCGTCTCCCGCACCAGCATCCAGCTCACGCCCGCCACCGCGGCAGGAACGGCGGAAACCAACAAGGCTGTGCGCCAACCGTGCCGCGTCATGACGAAAGTGATCAGCGGCGGCGCAATCGCTGATCCGATCCCGATGGCCGCGATCACCAGTCCATTGGCCCACGCCCGCTGGTGCTCCGGAACCCAGTGCGAAATGGCCCGCGCCGCCGAGGGGAACGTCGGCGCCTCGGTCACCCCAAGAGCGAACCGAGCAATCAGAAGCAGCGCAATTCCGCCGCCAGCCGCGGCCATTGAAGCCGTGCAAGCGGCCCAGCCAAAAGCAGCAATGGCAAGGACACGGACCGCGCCAAACCGGTCGGCCAGCATCCCGCCTGGAATCTGGCAGAGCGCGTAGCCCAGCAGGAACGCGCTGAAGACACGGCCCATCGCCTCCTGCGACAGGCCGAACTCGCGCATCATCGCGACGCCTGCCACCGACACGTTCACCCGCGCCAAATAGCTCGCCGTGGCGGTGAACGTCAGCAGCGCGACCAGGCGCCATGTGCGGGTCATCGGGCGTCCAGCCGCTTCGTCATAAGAAATTCGTCCGCGCCGTCGATGGCATAGTCCTTCAGAGTCCCGGTGAGGGTGTAGCCCCGCCGCTCGTACAAGCGCCGCGCCTCAGCGTTGAACGAAGAGACGCATAGGAAAATATGCCGTGCGTCAGGATACAGCCGTTCAGCGAACTCCAGCAGCGCTGACCCAATGCCTCGGCCGCGCGCCTCGGCCGTGCAAGCCACTGAGGCGATGTAAGGCGATCCGGCCACCCCGTACCGGTCCATCAGGATGAACCCAAGCCGCACATCGCCGCGCCGGGCAACGAAAAGTTCGCTCCCTTCGCGCTTCAGCCGTACCAAACTGGCCTCATACGTCCGCCCCAACGTGACCCAGGGATCGGTGTCCGCCATCACCGCGGCGCACCACTCCGCCTCGTCCGGCCGGGCACGATCGATCGTTATTCGTTCAGCCATGCGCAGCCTGTCAGCTCTGTCCTGCAACGACTGCCTTCAATTTGTCGACGTAATCATCGATCCACACCTGAGCGGCCTCCTTGGGCCCGTATAGATTGCTCACGCCGACCCCAAGCAGCTTGCCTGACACATAGCCCACCCAGGCGCCATCGTGCATGATCACTTGATTCCCCGGGCACTTGGCCGAGGAGCTGCCAGCCGCCACCACCGTCTTCTTCTGCCATTTGAGTACGCCGCTCTTATGCTCCCTCTTCCCTGCCGGCTCCGTTTTCGTGCCCATGGAGAACGTTGCCGGTTCCTCCGGCATCTCGATCATCATTCTCACGTTCTGGTCCGCTCCTGGCATGTTCGTCCAACTCGCCTTGAACGTGACCTTTGGATCCACGATGCACCCAGGCCACCCTTCGTTCGGCTTCTCAGCCTCCAACACGTCCATTACGCCGGCCGTGCGCATTGCCACGGTCGACGGCGAATCTCCAATCGCTTTGAACCCCGGCGGCGGTGCAGGCAATGCCTTGGGCCTTGTCTGGCCCAAGGCGCCCACCGTCAAGACGCCAATCATCACGCTCAATGTGAAGAACTTCTCAATCCGCACAATCGAACCTCCCTGCAATGAAACCTGGCGACCTGCTCTGGCTCGACGGCCAGTATACCTGGAATTGCGTTCGCCGACAGCGCTCACGTCAACTCCGATTGACGCATTTGTTTTATCTGGGTAATATAGATACATCCGGATAAAATAGTGATCCCAGACACCCTCACCCCATTGGAGCCGCGCCTGCCGGGCCGTGAGTGCACTGCCTTTGCCGAAGCGCGCCAGATCGCATCAGGACCGCTGACAGCAGTTGCACTGGCAGTGAAGCGGGCCGTCGACGCAGGCGAGACGGGCACGATCCTCATCTTCGACGATGCCACGAGCGAGCCAGTTGAACTCGATTTGCGCGGCTCGCTGGCCGACGTCGAAGCCAGGTACGCCGGGCCGGTCGTGGAGACGGATTCCGGTCAGCGACGCCCGGGCCGGCCCAAACTGGGCGTTGTGGCAAAGGAAGTCACCCTGCTCCCGAGGCACTGGGACTGGTTGAACCGCCAGCCTGGCGGCGCCTCTGTTACGCTTCGAAAACTGGTCGAGGAAGCGCGGCGCGCCAACGCCTCAGCTGACCTGAAGCGGCAGGCCCGTGACGCCGCCTATCGATTCATGACCGCGATGGCCGGCAACGAACCCGGCTACGAAGAGGCCACACGGGGGCTGTTTGCCGGTGACGCGACCCGTTTCGCGACGCACAGCCGGCTTTGGCCGCCTGACATCCGCGCCCACGCCCGAAAGTTGGCCTCGACGGCGTTTGATCTGCCGGGCGGCGCAAGTGGGGAGGAGCAGCCGCGGTGAACACAGCCGACAGGAAGCAGGCGATCAAGGACTTCAAGGCCCGCAAGCCCCACCGCGGGATCTACTCGGTCCGCTGCTTGAGAACCGGAACCGTCTGGACGGGGGCCTCGCGCGACCTGCGCGCGGCGCGCAACAGCCTTTGGTTTGGCTTGAATCATGGAAGTTGTCTGGACAGGGCGCTTCAGAGCGAGTGGGATGCGCAGGGTGAAGACGCCTTTGAGTTTTCAGTCCTTGAGGCGCTCAAAGAAGACGTCCACGAGCTTTCCGTGAGGGACCTGCTGAAGGAGAAGCAATTGGACTGGGCAGCGCGACTGGGCGCCCGGAGACTGCTCTAGCGGCTGCTGCTGCGATCCTACTTCTCGAGGACGAAGTTCCCGATCACCATCGAATCGATGCCCGACGAATAGAAACTCCGCACGGCGTCGCGCGGCGTGCAGACCATCGGATCGCCGAAGAGGTTGAACGACGTGTTGTAGAGGACGGGCACGCCTGTCCTTTCACCCCACATGGTCAGGAGGCGGTGGAAGAGCGGATTCTCGTCCTTGTCCACGGTATGAACTCGGATCAGCCCGTCGCCGAGCACGGCGCTCTCAAAGGTCTTCCGGTGTTCGGGTCTGACGCGGCCGACACTGGCGAGGAACCGGGCGTTCGGACTCGCCACGAAGTACTCGGCCGCCCGCTCGGCCGGTACCGACGCTGCGAACTTGCGGAACGGCTCGCGGTGCTTGATGTAGACGTTCAGGTTCTCGGTCGAGTAGGGGTTCAGCGGCGAGGCGAGAATGCTGCGGTTGCCCAAGGCACGAGGGCCAAATTCCATGCGGCCCTGCATCCAGGCCAGAATCTGATCGCCGGCCAGGCGGTCGGCCGCAGCCGCGACGACCTCATCCGTGGTGAGCAGGTACTTGAACGAGAGCTTGCAGTTCTCAAGCACCTTCTTGATCGCTTCCTGCCCGTACGCCGGCCCGAGAGCCAGGCTGGACAGTGGTGCGCGCTCAGCCTGGCCGTCGTGCCGGTGCCATGCGTGCCACACAGCACCCAAGGCGGTGCCGGCATTGCCGGAGACTGGCTGGACATACACGTTCCGCCACTTGCCGCACTCCTCCAACGCATCCACCAGTAGAGCATTGAGGCCAAGCCCACCTGCCAGGCACAGGTTCTCGCCCGAGCCGGCCAACTCAATGACAATCCGTTCGACGGCCCGCTGCAGGCCGGCGGCGACGGACGGAATCATCTTGGCCGGGATGTCGGCGCCGTCTTCCAGACCAAGCGCCGAATAGAACCGGGCGCTGAATCCGCCGCGGCCGACCCGGTTGTGGTCAAACCATGAACGGTCCGCGCGCAGGCCCACGCCCGGCTGCATCAGGATGGAGCGGAAAACGGGCTCCAGCGCATCGTCGCCGGAAGTGGAAAGCCACTGAACCTTATGCTCTTCCGCCGAGGGCTTGAAACCCAGCAATTCGGTGACGCGCGAATACAGGTCGCCCAGCGAATCCGGAAAGGTGAACTCCCTCTCGAGTTGGACCGAAGTGCCGGCAGCCTTCCAAAGGGCGCCGCAGCGGAAGTCGCCCGAGTTGTCGAGCGTCAGGACGGTGGCGTGGTCGAAGGGCGATGCGAAGTAGGCGGAAGCGGCGTGGGCGCGGTGATGCTCCACGCCGGCAACTCTCGCATTGGGAAACAGGGAACGCAGATCCTGGTTGAGATGCCGGCCGTCGTGCCGTTCGACGAACGGCCGTGCCAGCGACACAATCTCAATGCTCTCGGCCTCGACCCCGGCCAGGGTCAACGCCGAGTGGATTGCTTCCAGCGGCAGCGGCCCTCGGTGGCGGCGTGGGGCAACTTTGCGCTGCTCCACCGCCGAAACGATGTTCCCATCGACAAGCACGGCTGCCGCAGCCTCGTTCAGCAGTCCGCCCAGACCGAGTATGTTCATTTCGCCCCTAGCTCCCTCTCGTCGCTGCCGGGATGAGTCCCGGCTACGCTTGCTGCGATTTCTGGATCTTGGCCCAGGTGTCGCGCAACCCGACAGTACGGTTGAAGACCGGCTTCGCCGCTTTCGTATCCGGGTCCACGCAGAAATAGCCGAGCCGTTCGAACTGATAGCGCGCGCCAGGCTGGACACCGCCGAGCGACGGCTCGACTTTGGCGTCGGCGACAACCTGCAGCGAGTTCGGATTCAGGTTCGCCATCCAGTCGCCGGCTTCATTCTCCTGATTCGGATTGGCAGTCAGGAACAAGTGGTCGTAGAGCCGCACTTCGGCCTCGACGGCATGTTCGGCCGATACCCAGTGAATCGTCGACTTCACCTTGCGCCCGTCGGGCGTATTACCGCCACGCGTGGCTGGGTCATAGGTGCAGCGGATTTCCACAACCTGGCCCGTGGCCGGGTCCTTCACCACGCCCGTGCAGGTGACCAGATAGGCGTAGCGCAGGCGGACTTCCTTGCCTGGCGAGAGCCGGTAATATCCCTTCGGCGGCACTTCGCGGAAGTCGTCCTGCTCGATGTAAAGCACCTTTGAGAACGGGACCTTTCGCGCCCCAGCCGAGGCGTCTTCCGGATTGTTGATCGCGTCCATCTCCTCTACCTGGCCGTCGGGGTAGTTCTCGATCACCACCCGCAACGGCTTCAGCACAGCCATTGCACGCATGGCGTGGCGGTTCAGGTCCTCACGGACGGCGTGTTCGAGCAGACCCAGTTCGATAATGCCGTTGGTCTTCGAAACGCCAATGCGCGAGCAGAAGGTTCGCATCGCTTCGGGCGTGTAGCCGCGCCGCCGGATGCCGCTGAGCGTAGGCATGCGCGGATCGTCCCAGCCTGACACCACGCCGTCTTGCACCAGAGCCAGCAGACGGCGCTTGCTCAGCAGGGTGTAGGTCAGGTTCAGGCGATCGAATTCGATCTGCTGTGGCGCGAAGATGCCCAGCCGCTGGATGTACCAGTCGTACAGCGGCCTGTGGTCCTCGAATTCAAGAGTGCAGATGGAGTGCGTGATTTGCTCGATCGAATCCGACTGCCCGTGCGTGAAGTCGTACATCGGGTAGATGCACCACTTGTCGCCAACATGGTGATGCGAGGCATGAAGAATGCGGTACATCACCGGATCGCGCATGTTCAGGTTCGGCGACGCCATGTCGATCTTCGACCGCAGCGTGCGCGTGCCATCGGGGAACTCGCCGTCCTTCATGCGCGTGAACAGGTCGAGATTCTCTTCGATTGACCTGTTGCGCCAGGGGCTTTCCCTGCCCGCTTCGGTCAACGTGCCGCGATGCTGGCGGACCTCTTCGGCGGTCAAGTCGCAAACATACGCGTCGCCGGACTTGATCATCTGTACGGCCCACTCGTGCAACTGGTCGAAGTAATCCGAAGCGTAGTAGATTCCGGCTGGTTCGAAGCCCATCCATCGCACGTCGGCCAGTATCGACTCAACGTACTCCACCTCTTCCTTGCAGGGATTCGAATCGTCGAACCGCAGATTGCACTTGCCGCCAAACTCCTCCGCCAGACCAAAATTCAGGCAGATCGACTTGGCATGGCCGATATGGAGATACCCGTTCGGTTCGGGCGGAAACCGCGTCTGGACGCGCCCGCCGTGCTTGTCCGAGGCGATGTCGGCGAGGATGATGTCACGAACAAAGTTGGACTGTGCCGGCTGCGATCCGTTTGCGGCTTCTACGTTCTTGCTCTCTGCGTTCGGTTCTTCGGCGGCCATTCTGGTTTACTCCTCGATCGGACCTACACACTTGCCTGATTCAACAACTCGATCGCCTGGTGGATCCGCGGCAGGCAGACATCGCGGCCCAGCACTTCGAGCGTTTCAAACAGCGGCGGAGCGTTCTTGCGCCCGCAGACGGCGACTCTGATCGGCTGGAACATCTGGCCCGCTTTGACGCCGAGTTCCGCGGCGGCGGCGCGCAACGCGGCATCCAAGCCGTCGTGGGTGAATTCGGCCGTTTCAAGCGTCAGCAAAGCGCGCTCCAGTGACCGCTTCGCCATCGCCGCGTCGCCCTTCTGCGGGATCAGTTCCGCCGGCTCGTATGGTTTCAACTCGGAAAGGTAGAAGAAATCGGCCACGGCCGGGGCGTCGTTCAACGTCTTGATGCGCTCCTGAATCAACGGCGTAACGCGCAGCAGGTGGTCGTCCTCGACCCGGTATCCGGCCGCCTCGAGCACGGGCTTGAGGTACGCCGCCAGCTCCGGTACGGTCATGGCGTAGATGTGCTGCGAGTTCAGCCACAGCGCCTTGGGATCGATCGGATCCTCATCGCTGAAGTTGACCACCGCGTTCGATCGGTTCACTCCCTCGAATCCGAAGACCGCAACCAGTTCCTCCCGCGTCATCCGCTCGCGGTCGTCCTTCGGAGACCAGCCGAGCAGACAGAGGAAGTTCACGTAAGCTTGCGGCAGGAATCCGGCGTCGCGGTACGTCGTCACGCTGACCACGGGCCCGTGCTTGCGCTTGCTCAGCTTCGATCCGTCGGGCGCGATCAGCAACGGCAGGTGGGCGAACTTGGGCGGCTCGTAGCCGAGCGCCTCGAAGATCAGGACGTGCTTGAAGGTGTTGGTGAGATGGTCCTGGCCGCGGATGACGTGCGAGATATTCAGATCCGCGTCGTCGGCGCAGGAGGCCATGTGATAGGTCGGCAGCCCGTTGCTGCGAAGCAATGCGAAATCCTCGATGTCGGCCGTCGATTTCGACTGCTCGCCATAGACCTCATCACCGAAAATCACCACCCGCCCCGTCTCGCGGGGCACCCGGTAGCGGATGACGAACGGCTCACCGGCCGCGGCACGCCGGTCGCTTTCCCCTTTCGAAAGGGCCAGCATTTCGGGATTGCAGAGCCAGGCGGCGCCGCCTTCGGGCGTCCTGTCTTCCGCCATGGCGCTCATCGGCGTGAAGTCGCGGTAGGCGAGCCCTTTGGCGAGAATCGCGTTGGCGGCGTCCTTGTGAAACTGGAGCCGGTCAGACTGCCGGTAATACTCGTCCCATTCGAGGCCGAGCCAGCGCAGTCCGTCGAAGATGGAATCGATCGAGGTCTGGCTGTTGCGCTCGACGTCAGTGTCGTCCAGACGCAGAATCATCGTGCCGCCCTGGCGGCGGGCGAATAGCCAGTTGAAGATAAACGTACGGGCGCTGCCGATATGCAGGTACCCGGTTGGAGAGGGAGCGAAACGGACTCGGACCATGAAACTCCCAGTATACGGGTTCGCTTCAGGACGCCGCTTCGACGGCTTCCCGCACTCGCCGGTACAGATCCATCAGTCGGACCACAGATAGCTGTTCGGCGCGCAGCCCGGCCTCGGGCAGTTCGCTGATCAGCGCGGCCGGATAGGCGGCCGTAAGGTTGTTGCGCAGCGTTTTGCGCTTCATGTGAAAACAGAGTCCGGCGAACCTGAGGAACCCGGCCAAATCCACGCTACCTGCCTCCTCGATGGGTGTCAGGCGAATCACCGCGCTGTCCACCTTGGGAGGCGGTTTGAATGCCGCGGCCTTGACGATAAAGAGCATTTCGGCCTTGGCACGTGCCTGGACCGAAATACTGAGGTAGCCGTAGTCGCGATTTCCCGGCTGCGCGGTAATCCGTTCGGCGACCTCTTTCTGGACCAGAAAAACCGCCCGTCTGAGCTTCCGCCCCATTGCAAGCGTCTTTTCGAGGATCGGCGAAGTGATGAAGTAGGGCAGATTACCGCAGACCACTGCTTCGCCCCATTGCGTTAGGTCCGTCTCCAGGACATCGCCGGCGACAACTTCAACGCCCGATTTGCCGAACTTCTGTCGAATGCCCTCGGCCAGCACCGCATCGAGTTCGATGGCGGCCAACCGCTGCGCCCGGCCTGTCAGATGGCGGGTGAGTCCACCCGGCCCGGGGCCGATTTCGATGACCATTGGTTCGGTCCGCGGACATGCCGCCACGGCGATCCGCTCCAGGATGGAATCGGTGAAGAGGAAGTGCTGTCCGAGGCGGCGGCCCAATTCGTTTCGGCTCAGCCCTTCACCTGGATTTCGCTGCGGCGGAATGACACCCGCACCCAGCCCGAGGTCGGCTGGCCAAACGAAGTCGCCGGATGGAACTGGGTGAAAAGAAGCGAGTTTTCGAGCCCGCGGCGAATCGCCGCCGTGTTGTAGCGGCCGTAGCCGGATGGGAAAGCGTAGTCCATCACGCGGCCTTGCTCGTCCACGAACACATCGACGGCGATCTCTTCCGGACCCAGCGCCAGGTCCAGGCTGCTGCGTACCGACGCGACCGTATAGAGAACCGTCGGCACGTCCTGCTGGTGCGCTCTGACAATACCCTGGAAATTGGTCATCACCATCGAGAACAGGACAACCGCCGATGCTAGCCCGCCCATGGCGGGCACCGCCAGCGGACGCATCAAGTTATTGGCCCACAAGGCCGGGCCAGCCTTCCATGCCTTGATCCGCCCGGCGAAACCATTAATCGTTCGGCGGCGGGCAGCTTCACGCGAAGCGATAACGCGCAATTGGAGGATAAGCTCGGGGGGAAGAGGTTTGGCGGAGGCCTGTTTGAGACTCTGCCGGATTTCTACAATCTGGCGGACTTGACCGGCGCAGTCAGAGCAACCCTTCATATGTTCCAGCGCATCGCGGCGCTCGCCGTCGACTACGCAGCCGTCCACCATCGCGGAGATGAGCGTTCGAACTTCTTGGCAGTCCATTGCCTTGACCTTCTATTCGACCGTCTGGGGTTCAAACTGCATACCCCGGGCCGGTTCGAGTTCATCCAGTAGCGCCTTGCGCAAGGCATCCCGGCCGCGCAAAATCCTGGACTTCACCGTGCCGATTGAAACATCGAGTACGTCGGCAATTTCCTCGTAACTCAGATCCTCCAGGTCCCGCAACACCACTGCGTCGCGGAACGCCGGGCTTAATCCGGCCAGGGCCCGCTCGATCGCTGCACGCCGTTCCTGGTTCAACACCAGCTCATACGGCGTTCTGGACTGGTCACTCAGATGCTCCAGCCAGCTTTTGCCGGTATCGTCGGACTCCAACTCAATCTCCGCCCGCCGGTGCCGCCCAAACCACCTGCGGCGGTTATGCGCTTCATTGACCGAGATTCGGTAAACCCAAGTCTTCAGTGAACTCTGTCCACGGAACGACCCGATGTTCCTGAATACCTTCAGGAACACGTCCTGTGTGACATCGCTCGCTTCCGAAGCGTCGTCGATCAGGCGCTGAACCAAGCTATACACAGGCTGCTGGAAGTGCGCCAGAAGGAGTTCATAGGCCGATTCCTCACCGGCCCTCAGCCGTTCTACCAGCTGAGCCTCCGCCTCCGGGTCGACCCGATAGGCCGGATCTCCGGATAGCGCCTCTTCGTCGATATGCCGGCACTGCTGCATGGTGCCTCCGCACATTCATTCTAGCGCCGAGTCATCCCGTCCGGGCTCCCCACTTCAGTGGGTGAGGTGGCCTGCATTCCTATAGACACTGCGAGGTGGGCAAAAGTTCCTTCTTATCGCCAGTGCCTGCCAAACAGCATGACAATTTCGTCGAATTTCCGCTCCGCTTCACCCGGCTTGGCGCCCTTCACCGCCGCCGCGACGCAGGTGTGCAGGTGGCTTTTCAACACCACCTGTGCCGCCGATCCAATCGCCTGTTCCACCGATGCCATCTGCATCAATACATCGGCGCAATACCGGTCCTCCTCGACCATCTTTTCTAGGCCCCGCACCTGGCCTTCGATTCGTTTTAACCGTTTCAGTACTGCTTCTTTGTCCTTCATCTCTTTGCCTCCGCATTCCAGCGCGCCAATCGCAGACTGTTCGTCACCACGCTCACCGAACTGAACGCCATCGCCAGACTCGCCAGCACCGGGCTGAGCAGAATCCCATGCGCCGGATACAACACCCCGGCAGCCACCGGGATCGCAACGACGTTATAGGCGAGCGCCCAGAACAGGTTCAGGCGCATGGTCCGCACCGTCGCCCGCGACAACCCGATCGCACCGGCCACCAGCGTCAAATCGGGCCGCATCAAGGTCGCCGAGGCCGCCTGCATGGCCACGTCCGAACCCGTGCAAAGCGCCAATCCCGCGTCGGCCGCCGCCAGCGCCGGAGCGTCGTTCACCCCGTCACCCACCATGGCGACCTTCTTGCCCGACAATTGCAGCCGCCGCAAGTAATCCAGCTTCCCTTGGGGCAGTGCCCCTGCTTCTACCTGTGGGATATCCGCCTCGCGCGCCGCCGCCTCGGCCGCTTCCCGCTGGTCTCCGGTCAACATGGCGACCTCAAGACCCATTCGTTTCAGCCGCGCGACGGCCTCACTGGCTTCCGGACGCAAACGGCCGGCAACATCCGCTGAACCCGCTTCGACGCCATCCAAGGCGACGTGGACTCGTGAGGCGCCAGCCGGGCCCAGTTCGTTTGGCTGTGGAACAATTCCTTTGCTTTCAAGTAGTTCACGTTTGCCTGCGACGATCATCACACCATTGACGATGCCTTCCACCCCCAACCCAGGTAAAGCCCTAAATCCTTCGACCGGCTGGATCTCGATTCCGCTGGAGCGCGCATGTTCGACGATGGCCTGGGCCACCGGGTGCTCCGAAACTGCCTCTGCCGACGCCAGCGCCTGCCACGCTTCGGCTGTGAGCGCGCTGGAGTTGGTCACAGTGAGGCGTCCGGTGGTGAGCGTACCTGTCTTGTCGAACACGACCGTATCGACCGCACTGAGAGTCTCCAGCGCTTCACCGCCCCGGAACAGGATGCCCATGCGAGCTCCGCGGCCGGTGGCCACCATGATCGCCGCTGGCACGGCCAAGCCCATGGCGCATGGGCAGGCGATGATCAGAACCGCCACAGACGCGGCCAGGCCCCGGGCCAGGGGCTCGCCGGCCAGCGTCCAGGCCGCCATTGTCAGGATCGCCAGCAAGACGACCACCGGCACGAATACGGCGCTCAACCTGTCTGCCAGACGCTGCGCCGGCGCCTTTTCGCCTTGCGCTTCCCTGAGCAGACGCACGATCTGATCCAGCATGGTCTCCGCGCCCAAGGCGACGGCGCGATAGCGCAGCACGCCAAATGAATTCATCGTGCCGCCAGCCACGCGGTCGCCGGCCGACTTGTCAACGGGAACCGGCTCCCCGGTCAGCATGGACTCATCGACGCTGCTCTCGCCGCTGACCACCACTCCATCGGCGGCGATGCGTTCGCCCGGCCGGGCGACGACGATGTCGCCGCGGCTCAATTCACCCAGTTCCACCACGATCTCCTGCCCCTCCCGTTCGACTCGCGCGGTCTTGGGCCGGAGATGCGCCAGGGCGTTGAGCGCGGCAGATGTCCCACGTTTGGCGCGCGCCTCCATGGTGTTGCCCGTGAGCACCAAGGCGATGATGAAGATCATCGCCTCAAAGTAGACCTCGGGCTCGACGCCACTGGACGCCAGCGCCCCCGGAGCGATCGTGGCCAGAGCAGAGTAAACGAACGCCGCACCCGTGCCAAGGGCCACCAGCGTGTTCATGTCCGATGTGCGGTGACGAAGCGCCGCCCAGGCCTTCACGTAGAATCGCCGCCCAGCCCAAACCATGACGAACACGGATAGCGCCAGCAGAAGCCACTTGAGCTTGAACGGCGGGATAGCGTAGAGCCACGGCGCCAGCGCACGCAACGGAGCATCCATCCACATTGAAAGCCGGTGCAGCAGCGGGTCCGGCCCGCTGTGGCTCATCAGCGGCATCGACGCCGCCATGGCCACCGCGCCTGCCGCCAGACTCGCCATCGCCTTCGTCCGCAGGCTCCGGTACTCCCGTTCGGCCTCTGCTTCCTGGCACTGTTGCTGGATTGTGGCCGCTTCGCCGGGCGCGGCAAGGCGAGCCTCGTAGCCGGTTTCATTGATCGCTTCGGCCAGCGATTCTGGGCTGGTCACAACCGGGTCATAGACGACGGTCGCGTTGGCCAGCATCAGATTCACCGTCGCCTTCCGCACGCCCGGCTGCTGCTCCAGCGTCCGCTGAACGAAACTCTGACATGCGGCGCAGGTCATCCCCTTGACGTCGAGGCTGCTGCGCGCCGTCCAGTCGCTCGCAGCGAGTTCAGGTGCGTTTGGCTGTGAAACCGAGCCGTCCGACGGCATCCAGGATCGCCTCCACCGGAATCTCAGCCCCGGCCAGTTTCACTTCAGCCGATCCCACGCCAACGTGAACCACTTCCACGCCTTCCAGCTTTTCCAGAGCCATCGTCACCCGGCGCACGCAGGCACCGCAGTGCATTCCTTCAATGGCGAGATCGACAGTTCGCTCGTCCACTCTGGGCATCCCTCCTGATTGAAGTGTATATACCCCATACCCCTATGTCAAGCGCGGCGTTTGCCGGACAGGAACTCAGGATTGGCCGAGGATCCGCCGGTAGTACTCTTCGTAAACCGGGATGATCCGGGTCGTGCAGAAGCGTGTTTCGGCTGTTTGCCTGGCTGCTGCCGCCATCCGGCCCTTGATCATCGAACTCGACAGGATTTCGACGACTCTCGCGGCGTGGGCGCCGACGTCGCCGACGCCTTCCAGAAAGCCGTCCTTGCCGTGAGTGATCACCTCGGGCAGCCCGCCGACGTTGGTGGTCACTGGGACCACGCCGCACGCCATGGCCTCCAGGGCGACCAGGCCGAACGATTCGAGTTCGCTGGGCAGGAGCAATACATCGGCCTGCGGCAGCATCTCGCGGATACGGTTCTGCTTGCCGAGGAATTTCACATGGCAGCTCAGGCCGAGTTCATGTGCGAGCGATTCGGCGCCGCTGCGCTCGGGTCCGTCGCCGGCCATCCACAACTCGGCGTCCACCTGCTCGCGTACCTTAGCCAGGACACGGACGCAATCCTGGACGCGCTTCACGGCGCGGAAGTTCGAGATGTGCAGCAGCCGTGGACGTCCTTCGTGCGGGGTCATGGCGGGCTGGTATTGCGAACAGTTGACGAAATTTGGGATGACTTCAATTGGAGTCTCGACACCGAAGACACTACGTGTTTCGGCCTTCAAGTAGTCGCTGATCGAAGTGACCCCATCGCTCTGCTCGATGCTGAACTTGGTGATGCCGAAGTAGCTGTGGTCGGCGCCGACAATTGTGATGTCGGTTCCGTGCAGCGTGGTGACGTAGGGCAGGCGGCGGGCGTGTGCCGTCATCTGGCGGGCGAGTAGGGCGGCCACAGAATGCGGAATGGCGTAGTGAACGTGCAGCAGGTCGAGATTGCGCCACTCGGCCACTTCCGCCATGCGCGAAGCCAGCGCCAATACATAGGGGGGGTATTGAAACAGAGGATAGGTGCTGACCTCAACCTCGTGGTAGTAGACATTCTCCATCGCCGGATCGAGGCGGATCGGGTTGGCGTAAGTGATGAAATGGACCTCGTGGCCGCGCGCGGCCAGTTCCATCCCCAACTCGGTCGCGACGATTCCGCTGCCGCCATAGGTCGGATAACAGGTGATTCCGATTCGCATTCCATTCCCGCCTTTCAACGCGCCGCCGCGCGCCAGCGTAACTCGCCGTAGCCGATCTGGCCGTGGATATTCTCGGCCGGGTGCGCCACGTCGCCGCCACCAAACCAGACTCTGACCCGCTCCGCTTCAACGATCACTGTTGCGTCACAGACCACCTTCCCATTCCAGGCCTGTGCGCCCGCTATGACCAGCGGCGTCCTCTCCCATTGAACGCCGTCTCGCGACCTTGCCAGACCCATGCGCCTCACTTCGTTCCGATCGCGGCCGGTGTAAAGCATCCACCACCAGCCATGCCCCTGCCAGATCGCCGGTTCGCCAAGGCCCGACTCATCGAAGGAGCCGTCGGCGCCGGGCTCGATCACCGGGTTGCCACGCAGCCTTGTCCAATCAACGCCGTCGCGCGACCGCGCCACGCCCAATCGCTGCCGGCGTGCCCGGTCCTCGCCCAGATAGTACAGGTAGAGCCAGCCACCGGCTTCGACGACATAGGGGTCGCCAAGTGCGCGTTCATCCCACGCACCCCGCGGACCGTAGCCCAGCACGGGTCCTGGCGATTTCGTCCATGACTGTGCACCGGCGCTTCGAGCCAGCCCTATGCGCGGCGGCTCGCCGGCCTGATACCAATACATCCAACCGCCGTTTCTCACCAGCGCTGTCCCATTCGCCGCGATTTCGCCGCCCTCCCATGTCCGCGAATCCGGCGCGATCACGGGGCCGGCCGTGGCCCAATTCAAACCGTCGGCTGAACGCGCCGAAAGGGTCCGCCATTGCTTGCCGTCGAATCCGGAATATAGGTTGACCCATCCAGAGCCCGATCGGACGACCGACGGATTCAAGGCGTCCACGCCGTCCGCTTCACCTGAAAGCCCACGCGCCTGTACCGGCGCATCCATTGCCGACCATTCGTAGGCGCCCTGTTCTGGCGCGCCAGCCGGCGGTAGCGCGAAGTGGTCGTATGGGCCGCAAGAGGCCGCTAGAATGCAAACGGCCACGGCAATCGCCCTCATACGGGTACCCGGATGCGAAGCGTCGAGCCAGTGCCCGGTCTGGACTCGACTTCAAGGTCCCCGCCCATGGCGCGGATCCGGCTCTTGATGCTCGCCGGCCCGATCAGAAGGCTATCCATCTCCTCGAGCGTGAATTTGCCGACAAATGGGAATCCGGTGCCGTCGTCGACGACGGTGACCGCCAGCCAAGAGCCGGTCCGCTCCAGTGTAACCGTGACACGCGAGGCGTTCGAATGCTTCTGGATGTTGTTGAGAGCCTCGCGTATCACCTGCAATAGGTCGGTAGAGGAGGCAAAATCGTCGTGACTGGCTTCGGCATCGGCCTTGAAGACTGCCGGGATGCGGGTGTCCTTCTGGAATGAAGCCACCATGGACCGAACTGCCGTGGCCAATCCGGCGCCGGCCACCGCCACCGGGCGCATGCTGCGTACAAAGGTGCGCATCTCCTTCACCTGCTTGTCGCAGATCTCTCGCAGTTCGCGCAGTTCTTCCAGACCCGCCGCCGGATCGCGCTCCATTCGCCGTCTGACCGTCTCCAATCCCAACTGGAAGCTGATGAAGCTCTGGAGCGGACCGTCGTGGAAGTCGGCCGCGATACGCTCCTTTTCCGACTCGCGCGCCATCTGCGCCTCGGCCCGGTACAGCACCGATTGCTTGGAAGCGTTCGACAACCGCTCCAGTAGGCTGTGCTTCTGCAGCGCCAGCACACAACCCATCATGCCCAGCAGCAGCAGCAGCGGTTGGAGACGCTCCACATGCGGAGGCTGGACCACGTTGACGAAGGTCATCGAGATCACCACTGCCAGCAGCACCTGGCGCCATTCGTGCAGACTGGCCGCCGACAGCAGCACATAAAACGCGGCGAACGCCGTCACCCAAAACCCGTCCCGCCCGGTGAGCCAGACGCAGAGAAAGAACATGGCGAGATCGGCTGTGAGCGCGACTAAGCCGAGACGGTCGGCGCGGTCGGGCCATCGCCAGAATGTGCTGACCAGACTGTAAACCGTGAGCAGGAGAAGCGCCAGCAGGAACGTGGCCTGCTCAAAGCGCGACGAACCGAGCACCACCCACAAACACGATGCCCCTAACAGAGCCCGCAGCAGGCTCAGATAGCGTCGCCAAAGATACGGCAGCGTAATCTGATCTGAGATCAATGGTCCGGCTCCTGCCGAACTATTTCATCACGTATAGATAGATCGTGTGGCTGCGCCCTTCGCCGTCGTCCTCGATGGTCTCTTCCTTGTCGGGAGCCCAGCCGGAGAAAGTGAAATCGTGAGACACGATTCGCGTGCCCTTCTTGAGCTGTTTTTCGAGCATCGGCCGGATCTTGTCGTTCGAACTGGGCAGCAGGTACACGGTCAGAAGATTGGCGTCGCCGAAGTTCTGCTTGATGATATCGCCCAGAATGATGCGGGCTTTCGATTCCAGCCCCAGTGTGCGGATGCGGTCTGTGGACTGCTTATGGAGGTCGGGATCCAGTTCGACCCCGGTCGCGTCGGCGCCAAACTTGCGGGCCGCCATGATCACCACCCGGCCATCGCCACTGCCCAGGTCGTAGAACTTCTCGCCCGCCTTCAGCCCGCCGAACGTGAGCATCTTCTCAACCACGGATTCGGGCGTCGGGTAGTAAGGAGCCAGTTTCTCCACGTCAGGCTTCTTCTCCTGCCCGAGCGCGAGAAACGCGGCGGCGGTCAACAGGACAGCTGCGAATCGGGTCATCTGCTTGATCTTCTCCTTCTACCTGCAGTTTAGCGATACCTGCCACCCCATGCAGACTGCGCTACCTACCGCCCTATGTAGACGCGGACAGGACCACTTTGATTACCGCCAGCCTCGACGCGAAGCTCTCCAGCCCCAGCATCCATCATGGCGGGCAACCGGCCCTCGATCAGGTAGAAGCCTGTATAGCCCGGCGCCAGCTTCGCCTCGACGTCGCCCAGTTCAATGCCGTCGATCTTGACACTGACCTTCGCCACCACCCTCGGAGTATCCGTATCCGGCGCCGGTACGCCGGCTGGCCAATCCGGCGTCACCCGGCCCAGACCCGTGGCCAGGATCTGGATCTTCATGCCGCCCAGCAACGGGTTCATAGCGTCGATGGCCACGCCGGATTCCGCGTCGAGCACGAAGGGCGTGCCCTCGCGGTCCATCAGAACTGCCGGCGCGGTCTCCTTGAGCCTGAGCGGAAACGCCATCGCCTGGCCAACGGCGCTGACCTCCAGACGGATCGAATCGCTGGGTAGCTCGTAGGGCAACTGGAACTGCGATTCCCCGCCCCCAGCCGGCAACGCGGTCACTTCCAGGCCGCCCGCGGCGATGTGGCTCACTCGAATGCCCGCCAGGGTCAACAGAGCACCCGGCGCGGCTTCCCCCTGGCTGAAATCGGCGGCGTGGACCACCACTGGCCTCAGTGACAGGTGCGGGGCCGGAGTGGCATATACGCCATGGCCGTCCACCGAGACGAGCAACTGCACGCCTGCCGTGACTAAAGACACGCCATTCACTGCGCCCGCCGGCAGCGATCCCTCCACCGCCTGCCAGGCCGCAGCCGGAGAGGGCGCCTGCAGATCGGCAAAAGTCCAGAAGGCCCCTCGGCCCGCCGCCACATAGACCGCGCCAGTACGACGGTCCACCGCAATTCCGGTGATCGCGCCCAGGGCTAGATTGGCCGTCAAATCATCCCAATAACCTCCGCCGTTGACGGTGCGTAGGACGCGCGGCCCCAGTCCGGCCTGCCCTCCGGTCACCGCAAGCGCCACTCGGGAATCGGATGGATGAGCCCAAATCTGTTCGATCTCGCCAGCGCCAGGCTGCGATTCACGCCAGTTCCGGCCCCGGTCCAGACTGGTCCAGATCCGCCCGTCCGCCGACGCCGCGAACCGCGACTCCCCGCTCCAGGCCACCGAACTGAGTTCGACGCCGGCCAACACGCTCAACTCGGCGCGCATCGCGGCTTCCTGATCCAGGCGGCCTCCAAGGATCGGCACCCAACCCGCTCTCTGCCCTGGCATCCACTCCATCTCCGTCCATGTCC
Organism: uncultured Candidatus Solibacter sp.; assembly: GCA_964604945.1. Classification (GTDB taxonomy): domain Bacteria; phylum Acidobacteriota; class Terriglobia; order Bryobacterales; family Bryobacteraceae; genus PNKE01. The sequence continues at coordinate 13,942 of CAZSBK010000048.1, read as the reverse complement.
CAGCCGATTCAGCTTGAACCCGGACGCCTGTCACCCCTTCGGCCGCCGCGGTGATCCGCCTCACGCGGAATCCGGGCAGCCCCTCGTTCAGCCCCGTCCATGTCGATCCGCCGTCGAGCGATAGCCAGACGCCTGTGTCCGACGCCACCGCGATGCGGTCGTCGTCGGTGGGATGGACCGCCATTTCACGAATCCGGCCCCCCAGGATGGAACTGCCGCGGTGGCTTGTCAGGTTTTGCCAGGTCGCGCCGCCATTCACCGACCTCCAGGCATCCCGGCCAGCTGCGTAGACCACGGCGCTACGCACCGACCTGGCGCGTATCCTGGCCGAGGCTTCGGGCAGCGTGGCCGATTCTGCCGCCTCGACCGTCGGCGCGGCTTCGTCGCGGCGGGACCAGGTCTCCAGATTATCGGTCCCCCAGATCTCGCCCCCGGCCAATTGGACTCGCAATCCCGATCCGCCTGAAGCGAACCAGACGCGGTCGGCCCGTCCGCCGGCAGGCGAGGGCAAGCCGAGCAGTTGCAGTTGGTTGCCAATTTGACGCCATTCGGCGCCGCGAACCGTCGTCTGCGCGGAGCAAACCACCGGGACCAGGGCCAGGACGGCCAGGCTCAGCGTGTATTTCCAGACTGTGTTGGCGTGACCCACGGTCTGAGTCCATTCTACCCTGACTCCATCGTCCATTTGTTTCCTAAACTTCATCTACATTGCTGATTCCACAAAAGAAAATTGACACGGCCACAAGTTTGCTACACGCTTAGGGTGGTAGACTAGCAATCTACGGGTCACCATGCGTCTAGCGCTCGACAACCCGGCCGCTCGCCTTGCCTTCGCAGGGCTTGCGCTGCTGCTGGCGCAGCCGCTCGCGGCGCAGTTGAACACTGCTCCGAAGCCCGCCTTGCAGGACGGCGCGGCCAGGCTGGCAGCGCTGGAAGGCGCGGTTTCCATCCAGAAGGCGGGTGGGCTTTGGGCGTTGAATGTCGGCGACGTCATACAGGTTCAGCAGGTTGTCGTCACAGGAGCTGACGGCTACGCCCGATTTGAGGTTGCCGACGGCAGCACCTTCGAGGTCTTTCCATCCAGCAAGGTGACTTTCCGCAACAACCCCGGCGACTGGCGCGACTTGGTGGATGTCTGGTTAGGCCGGATCCGGGTCCATATCCAGAAACTGGGCGGCATGCCGAATCCGAACCGGGTGCAAACGCCGACTGCCATCATTTCCGTGCGAGGCACGGTATTCGACGTGGCGGTGACCGACGATGACGAAACCACAACGGTGGCCGTTGCCGAGGGTCAGGTGGCAGTGACGCACCGCCTGATGCACCGCGAAGGCGGCGTGAAACTGCTCAACGCTGGTGACGAGATCACAGTGTACAGGAACGTTCCTCTGTCGGCCGGCCGCAAGATGGACCGGACGCGCGCCGCGCAGTATGCCGGCGAGGCGCTCTGGCAGATCATGTTGAGAGGTCCGCGCATTGGCGGCGGGTCCGGCGGTTCGACGCCGACCGCGGGCACGCCCACACCTCCGGCAACGCAGCCGCTGCCTGGCGACACCGAATCCACACCGCCTCCGCCTCCACCCCCGGGCGGCGGCGAATAGCGCCGCTCCTCCACCTTTTGTCCCATCCTGCGTTGTTAAACTGGGGTTGAACCCGATGACAGGCATTCTCTTTCTGTTGCTGGCCGCCGGTCCGCAGGGTGTAGCCCCAGGCTGGGATCTAAAACCGCACGCGGAGAAGATCAGCGCCGACGTCGAACGGTTGCGCCCGCTGATTGGACGGCTCGATCCGGCGAAATGGACTGCTTCGGGCGCCCCGCAGGGCTATGAGCGGCAGTGGCGCGATTGCCTGGATGGCATCGGCCATGTCCAGAACGCTGCCGCGCGCCTCGCCGCCCGGCCCGACCGCCTCAGCCTCGCCGCCGAAACGCTGGTGCGGCTGGAAACTCTAATTGAACACGCGCTGTCGTTGTCTCAGGCGGTTCGCCGCTACCAGAACCCGGCAATCGCCGAAGTTCTGGAAAGCGAGATCTCGGCCGCCGGCGCGAGCAGGGAATGGTTGCGCCGTCATGTCATGGAACTGGCAGCAACCCGGGAACAGGAGTTGGAGACGGCCGAGAGAGAGGCGCAGCGGTGCCGGACCCAGATCGTCCGGCCTGGGGCGAGGAAGTAGACGGACACACAAGGAGATGCGAGGATGAACGAACCAGCCGCCGGGCAGTTCTGCTGCCACATTTGCGGTGAAACATCCCGGACATTGTGCCATTGGTGTACCAAGGACACCTGCGAGAATCACCTCTGTGCCCAGTGCGCCCGTTGTTCGGACTGCTGTGAGTGCGATCAGCGCAAAGTTTCGCCGTCTGACGAAGGAACCCGTTCATGAGCCGTATTCTTGCCCTCCACGCCCACCCGGACGATGTGGAGTTCCTGGCATCCGGGACGCTCGCCCTGCTTTCCGGCCTGGGCCACGAGATCACCATCGCCTCCATGACGCCGGGCGATTGTGGTTCCGATATCTATCCGCCCTTCGAGATCAGTTCGATCCGGCGGCGGGAAGCCACGGAGTCTGCATCGAAGATCGGCGCGGCCTACGGTTGCCTGGAGTTTCTGGACCTGGCGATTTTTGTTGACGACGCGTCGCGCCGGAAGGTCACTTGGGCGCTGCGCCACTACCGGCCCGACATCGTGCTCACCGCCTCGCCGGTGGACTACCATTGCGACCACGAAGCCACTTCAAAGCTGGTCATCGACGCCTGCTTCGGCTGTTCGGCGCCGAACTACAGCGCCTCGGCGTTCGGTGACGATCCGGCCCTGCCTGCCATCCCCCATCTTTACTTCTTGGATCCCAGCGAAGGCCGTGACCGCGACGGCAAGCCGGTAAATCCTCACTTCGTCGTCGACATTTCGAGCGTCATCGGCCGCAAGACGGAGATGCTTGAATGCCACGAAAGCCAGCGCGCCTGGCTGCAGCGTCAGCATGGGATGGACGATTTCGTCGAGATTGGCAAGTCGTGGAGCGCCAAACGCGGTGAGTTGGCTGGGGTCGCCTACGCTGAAGCATTCCGCCAGTATAAAGGCCACCCATGGCCGGACGATCCGCTACTGGAGTCGCTCCTGCCAGCCGGCATGGTCCACCGGCTGGACTGAGAATCACGACCAAACGAACTCATGGGAGTTCGTTTGGTTGCGAATATCCGCCTTTCATTTCAAAGGTTTACCTACAAGCAGCAGGCGGATGTCCATGACGTTCGTGCCCGTCGGGCCGGTCTTGACCAGATCACCCAGAGCCTCAAAAAAGTGATAGCTGTCGTTGGCGGCCAAAGCGGCGGCGGGGTTTAGGCCCAAGGCATGGGCGCGTTCGGCGGTGGCCCCGTCGGCGATGGCTCCGGCTGCGTCGGTGGGGCCATCAGTGCCGTCAGTGCCGCCGCTGAAGGCGATGACTCCGGCAAGTCCGTCCAGCGCCAGCGCAGCGGCCAAGGCGAATTCCTGGTTGCGGCCGCCGAGTCCGTTGCCGCGGATGGTGACCGTGGTTTCGCCGCCGGAGATGAGACAGACGGGTGGCTTGGCGGGGTGGCCGCTGACCTGCACTTCTCGGGCGATGGCGGTGTGCATGGCGGCGATCTCCCTGGTTTCGCCCTCGATGAAGGTGGACAGAACGACGGGCTTGTAGCCGAGTTCCTCAGCTTTGCGCGCCGCAGCGTCGACGGCGAGGCGGTTCGAACCGACGATGAGATTTTGGGTCTTGCGGAAACAGGCGTCGCCGGCCTTGGGCGTCTCGGCGATCTGGCCGGCCATGCCAAGGCGGAAGCGTTCGGCGACGGAGCCGGGAATCTGGCTGGCGATACCGTACTTTCCTATCACGGCCCAGGCCGAGGCAAACGTGGAGAAATCGGGCACGGTAGGACCGGAGCCGATGACGTCGAGCGAATCCCCGATGACATCGGAGAGCATCAACGAAATGACCGTGGCAGGTGCGGCGAGCCGGCCCAACTGACCGCCCTTGATTCCGGAGATGTGTTTCCGGACGGCGTTGATCTCCTGGATGGTGGCGCCGCAGGCCAGCAGGGCCTTGGTGGTGGCCTGCTTCTGCTCGAGCGTAATGCCGGGAGCGGGCATGGGGGTCAACGCCGAGGCGCCACCGGAAATGAGACAGAAGACCAGATCGCGTGCGCCGCAACCTTCGGCCAGTGCTGCAATGCGCCGGGCTCCCTCAATGCCGGCCCCATCCGGAACAGGATGGCCGCATTCGTTCAACTGGATCCGCTTCAATGTGGCCAAGTGGCCGTACTTGGTGTTGATCAGTCCGGCCGATATCCGCGAGCCGAGAATCCGTTCCAGGGCATGGGCCATGGCGGCACTCGCCTTCCCCGCTCCGAGAACGATGACGCGCTCGAACTGGTCGAGCCGGTAGGACCGGCCACCAACGTGGAGCATCTCGCTGGAGCGAGTCACGGCTCGGGCGATGGCCCTGGCCGGGCCGGCTGCCTCGAGTGAGGCGCGGAAGATTCGAATGGCATCGCGCCGGAGCCTGGTTTCGGTCTTCACGGACGGGAACCCTCCTAGAAAAGCGGCAGCTCCAGAATCGATTTCAGTGCGCCCGAGGAGCCTTCGGCAGTGACAGGGATGCGGTAGTGAGCCATTTCGTAGTAGGCGCGGCGGTCGTGGTAGAGTTGCTCGAACTTTTCCGGATCCCTTGCCAACGGGCGGTTGGCATGACCGGCGACGCGCGACTTGATCAAATCAAGAGGTGCATCCAACCAGATGGAGACGCCATGATTCTGAATGAGATCGAAGTTACGTTCCTGGGCAAAACAACCTCCGCCGAGCGAGAGCACCCAAGGCACGCCACACGCGATGTCATGGACGCGGCGTTCGAGCAGCGCGGTCTCCAGTTGCCGGAAGTGGGGCTCGCCCATCTCGTCGAAGATCTCCGGAATCGATTTCTGGGTCTTGGACTCGATGTCCTCGTCCAGGTCGGCGTACCGCCAACCGAGATGACGCGCAAGCGCCCGGCCGACAGTGGTCTTGCCGGAGCCCATGAACCCGACCATGTAGATGCCCGGCGTTCGCTTCAACTTCAGTATCACGATGTGGTCTCTAACTTGGAGTTATACCGCGCCGCCAGGGGGCGAGCCAAACGCGCGGCGACCCGGCAGGGCCCGGAGGAGCCACCCGTTGCGGGATAATACTGGACATGCCCGGGCGGTTACTGCCCATTTTCCCGCTTGAAGTCGCATTGTTGCCGCATGAGCGGCTGCCCCTGCACATTTTCGAGGACCGGTACAAGGAAATGATCGGCGAGTGTCTCGACCTGGGAGGCGAGTTCGGCGTGGTGCTGCACAAAGGTGAGGGGATTCTGCGTTCCGGGTGCAGCGCATCGATCGAAGAAGTGACCAAGCGCCATGACGACGGGCGGATGGATATTCTGACGTTGGGGAGGCGGCGCTTCGAGATCGAGGAGTTGGACACGGAGCGGAGCTTCTTGCGCGCCGAGGTCAGATACATTCAGGATGTGGCGTTTGACGAGCCATCGGCGAAATCGCTCACTCTGGCGATGTCCGCCTACGAAGCGCTATCGGACGCTGACGCCGGGCCTTCGCCGAGTCCGAACGCGCCGGAACTGAGTTTCCGCCTGGCGGTGGCGAGTGAGGATCACGACTTCCGCCAGGCGCTGCTTTCGCTGCTGAGCGAGGCCGAGCGCATGGACAAAGTGGCTGAGCACCTCTCCTGGCTGGTCTACAGGCGGCGGATACAGCGGGCGATGAAGAAGGCGGCGAGATCGAACGGTCACGGCAAGCATGTGGCCGGGTTTGGCGAGGAATTGTGACTGGACTTCAACTGCTGATCGACGCCGACGATACGCTTTGGGAAAACAACATCTACTTCGAGGCGGCGTTCGCCGATTTCTGCGAGTTCCTTGGACACTCGTCGATGGCGCCCAAACAGGTGCGACAGATTCTGGACGAGATCGAACTGGCGAACTCGAAGATCCACGGCTACGGGTCGCTGAACTTCGGCCGGAACCTGCAACAGTGCTACCAGCACCTGGCTGAGCGCCACGTCTGTGACGCGGATCTGGAACGGGTGATGGGATTCGCAACACGGATTCTGGAGCAGCCCATCGCATTGATCGAAGGCGTGGAGGAGACGCTGGCGAAGCTGTCCGCGCGGCATACGTTGACGCTGTTTACCAAAGGCCATCCTGACGAGCAGCGGCTGAAGATCGATCAGTCCGGAGTAGCTGGGCATTTCGCGCACACGGCCATCGTGAAGGAGAAGGACAAGGGATCCTACATGGCCCTCATGAATGAGCGGGGGCTCGATCCGGCCCGGACGTGGATGATCGGCAATTCCCCGAAGTCGGATATCAATCCAGCACTGGAGGCAGGTTTGAATGCCGTACTGATCCCGCACGACCGGACCTGGGGCCTGGAGTTGCAGGAGATCCGGCTGCGAGGTCCGGGCGAATTCAAACTGATCGAACGGTTCGCCGGTCTGCTGGAGGTCTTCTAAGCTGGCTATCGCACCAGTTGGGCAGCCTTGCCGGCGAAGTCGAGCACGGCCGACGGGAAGATGCCCAGATAGAGTGTGCCGGCGGCTGAGGCCAGCAGAGTGAAACGGATGGCTATCCCTGGCGGGACGATGGCTTCGGCGGACTCGGGGACGGGCTTCATGTACATCACGACGAGCACACGCAAGTAATAGAACGCGGCCACGGCCGAGTTGAGCAGGCCGAGGATAGTGAGCCAGGTGAGATTCGCATCCAACGCCGCCTTGAAGACATAGAACTTGGCGAAGAAGCCGCCAGTGAGCGGGATGCCGATGAGCGAGAAGAGAAAGACAGCGAGGATGAGCGCCAGAAACGGGTGGCTCTGGCTGAGGCCGGCGAAGTCATCGATTTCAACGAATCGCTCGCCCTTCGAGGCGACCAGGGTGACGGCGGCGAAGACGCCGACAGTCATCAGGGCGTAGGTGGCGAGATAGAACATAATGGCGGCGACGCCGGTTTCCGACTGAGCCGTGACGGCGACCAGGATGTAACCGGCATGAGCGATGGACGAATAGGCCAGCATGCGCTTAATGTTGGTTTGGCGCAGGGCGGCGAAGTTGCCCACGATCATCGTGGCCAGCGCAGTGGCCCACAGCAGCGGTTCCCACTGCGCGCGCATCGGATAAAAGGCGCTACAGGCGATCCGCAGCATCATGGCAAAAGCGGCGGCCTTCGGGCCGGAAGAGAGGAAGCCGGAAACAGGAGAGGGGGCGCCCTGATAGACGTCCGGCGCCCAGATATGGAACGGCGCAGCGGCGACCTTGAAGGCCAATCCGATGAAGATGAGCACAGTGGCGATCATCAGCATGGACTGGCTCTGGTCAATCGTCCCGCCGAGGATCGCCCGGCGGACGGTATCGAGGTTCGTCGAACCCGTGAGTCCATAGATCCAGGCGACGCCATAGAGCATGAAGGCGGTGGCGAAGCTGCCGAGCAGGAAGTACTTGAGCGCCGATTCATTGTTGCGCTTGTCGTCGCGGATATAACCGGCCAGGATGTAACCGGAAATTGAGGAGATCTCGAGTCCGATAAAGAGCAGGACGAGCTCGTTGGCGGAAGCCATTAGGCTCTGGCCGACAACTGAAAAGACCAGCAGGGCGTAGTACTCGCCAGACTCTTCGCCGCGCTCGCGCTTGAAGTAGTCGATCGACGCCAGCACGGTGAGCAGGCCGCAACCGTAAAACAGGATTCGGAAAAAGGTAGAAAAACCGTCCACCGTCAACATGCCGGAGAACGAGCTGCCAGGATCGAGGTAGGCTAGCAGGCTCAGAACGATGGCGGCTGCCATGAGCAGAGCCGCGATGATGGCCATACGGGACTTGCGAGCCGCGCCGGTGAGAGGCTCGATGACCATCATCAGCGTGCCGCCAACGGTGAGCAGCAGATCGGGTGAGAGGCGCATCAGATCGGCGGCCGTAGGGATGTAGCTAGCGGGCATCGCTCACCTCCGTGGCCGGCTTGGCTGCCGAGGCTTGGGCTCTCACGGCGGTTCCTGGCGGTTGAACCAGTTCGAGTGTCTTCACGTTGTTGGCGCTGATCGACGGCAGAAAACTCTGCGTGCCGATACCCATCCAGACCATCAGCACAAGGAGCGGAAGCATGGCGGCCCATTCACGTCCGGTCATGTCGAAGACGTGGTGTTTGACCTCGGCCGGCGTCTCGCCATAGAAAGTTCGCTGGACCATCCAGAGCATATAGACCGCTGACAGAATCACGCCCACGGCCGCGAAGACGGCGTAGAGGATGTTCACCTGCATGGCTGCCTGAAGGACGAGGAATTCACCGATGAAATTATTCAGCAACGGCAACCCGACAGAGGCCAGCGTGGTGATGACAAAGACCGTGGACAGCCAGGGCGCGACCGTCCCAACACCGCCGAAGTCGGCTATTTCGAGAGAATGGCGGCGCTCGTAAAGGTAACCGACGAGGATGAAGAGCGCGCCGGTGGAGACGCCGTGGTTGAGCATCTGATAGACAGCACCGTCCATGCCTGTCTGGGTGAAGGTAAAGATGCCGAGGATGACGAAGCCGAGGTGGCTGACCGAGGAGTAGGCCACCAGGCGCTTCATGTTCGGCTGGACCATGGCGACTAGCGCGCCATAGATGATGCCGATGATGGCGAGCGTAATGATGTAGGGGGCGGCCTGTCGCGATGCCTCCGGGAACAGCGGCAGGCAGACCCGCACGATGGCATAGGTGCCCATCTTCAGCATGACCGAGGCCAGCATGACCGAACCGGCAGTGGGCGCTTCGCCGTGGGCGTCGGGTAACCACGTGTGCAGCGGGAACAGCGGCACCTTGATGGCGAAAGCAAAGAAGAAGGCCAGGAAGAGCCAGAAGCTCTCACTGGAGGTCAGCGCCAGACGGCCCTTCTGGATCATGTCGGTGAGCAGCAACAGATCGAACGTGCCGGATTTGTTGTAGAGCCAGATGATGCCCGCGAGCATCAGCAGCGAGCCCGTGAGCGTGTAGAGGAAAAACTTCACCGCGGCGTAGATCCGCTTCTCGTGGCCCCAGATGCCGATCAGGAAGTACATCGGCACCAGCGAGACCTCCCAGAAGACATAGAACAGGAACAGGTCCAGCGCGACGAAGACGCCGATCAAGCCAAACTCAAGTAACAGCAGGAAAGCGTAGAACTCCCTGGCCCTGGTCTGGATGTACTTCCAACTGATGAGGACGCAGATGGGCGTCAGCAGCGTCGTGAGAATGACCAGCCACAAACTGAGGCCGTCGAGTGCGACGTGGTAACGGATCGCCGGGTATTCGATCCACACCGTGTCGGTGATCAGAGTCGATGCACCTGGATTGGCGAGGACAGGACCGATCAGGCCGAGCGAAACGATGAACACGAGCAGTGAGACTGCGATGGTGTAGTTGCGGATGAGGGAGATGTTGTCGCGCGGCAACAGCAGCCCGATGATGAAACCAATGGCCGGCAGGAAGAGGACAGCGTCGAGCAGTGTCATCGCTGGCCTCCTATGCCCGCGGCCGCGGCAAGCAAGACGATGGCCCCGATTACGACCCAGGCGGCGTAGCGGCGGATGTAGCCCGACTGCATGTGTCTGAGGCCGCCGCCGATCCAGCGCGCGAGTTTGCCTGCGCCGTTGACGATACCGTCGATCACGCCGGCGTCGAAACCGCGCCAAAGCAAGACGCGGGAACCATCGCGGATGGGGTGGACGATGACCGCATCGTAAAGCTCATCGACTCGGTATTTGTCATAGACCAGCCGGTATACCGGGCCGAAGGCGCGGCTGAATCCGTCGGCCAGGCCGGGCTTGATGACATAGAACAGGAAGGCCAGTAGGATGCCGGCGGCGCCAGCCATGACGCTGATCACAACCAGAGAAGTCTCGTGCGGGCCGTGCTGCCCACCGAACATCGACTCGAGATAGTGAGGCACATCGAGGTAACCGCCGCCCAGCGAGAGCAGCGCCAGCACGGCCAAGGGACCGGTCATTGAGACGGGCGATTCATGTGGATGTGCGGTGCCGCGATAGGAGCCGAAGAAACACATAAAGATGGCGCGGAAGACGTAAAAGGCGGTCAGGCCTGCCGTGGCAACGCCTACCCAGTACATCCATGGATGGCGGTGGTGGGCGGCGAGCAGAATGGCGTCCTTGCTCATGAAGCCGGAAAAAGGCGGCACGCCGGCGATGGCGATGGCGGCGCAGAACAGAGTGATGAAGGTAACCGGGATCTTCTTGCGAAGGCCGCCCATCATGCGCAGGTCCTGCTCACCAGACAGTGCATGGATGACGGAGCCGGCGCCGAGGAAGAGCAGGGCCTTGAAGAAGGCGTGCGTCATGACGTGGAAGATGCCGGCGGAATATGCGCCGACGCCGAGTCCGAGGAACATGTAGCCGAGCTGGGAGACGGTTGAGTAGGCAAAGACCTTCTTGATGTCGTATTGCGTCAAGCCAATCGTCGCGGACATTACAGCCGTGGCGAGCCCTATGATGGCGACCACTTCCAGGGCGATGGGGGCGTGGTTGAACAGCGGCGCGGACCGGGCGACCATGTAGACGCCGGCAGTGACCATAGTGGCGGCGTGGATCAGCGCCGAGACCGGCGTTGGGCCTTCCATGGCGTCGGGCAACCAGACGTAAAGGGGAAGTTGCGCGCTCTTGCCCGCCGCGCCGACCATCAGCAGGACGCAGATCAACGTGATTGTACCGGCTTGCTGTTCGATCGCCATCGGCTGCGCCTTGGCGAAGACTTGGCCGAAATCGAGCGAACCGAAGGTGACCAGGATCAGGAACATGGCCAGCGAGAAGCCGAAGTCGCCAATGCGATTGACCACGAACGCCTTCTTGCCCGCGTCGCCGGCGCTCTTCTTGAGGAAGTAGAAGCCGATCAGCAGGTAAGAGCAGAGGCCGACGCCTTCCCATCCGACGAACAGCACCAGGTAGTTGGCCGCCAGCACCAGCGTCAACATGAAGAACATGAATAGATTCATGTAGGCAAAGAAGCGGTAGTAGCCGCCCTCATGTGCCATATAACCGGTGGCGTAAACATGGATGAGCAAACCGATGCCGGTTACGATCAGCAGCATGACGGCAGTGAGCCGGTCGACAGCGAAGTCGAAGCTGACGTTGACGATGCCGCTCTGGATCCAGGTGAAGTAGCTTTCGACATGGGCGGCTTCAAGCGAGCCAAGTCCGGCGAGCACTTTCAATACCCAGAGAAACGACAGCAGGACGCTGCCAATGGCGGCGATGTTGACGGCCGTCTTCGACATGCGGCGGCCGGCAATTCCGTTGATCAGGAATCCGGCCAGGGGGAAAGCAGGGATGAGCCAGAGATGGTGCATGGCTAGAGTTTCATCGAATTGACTTCGTCGATTTCGAGAGTGGACCGGTTCTTGAACACCGTGAGGATAATGGCCAGGCCGACGGCCGCCTCGGCCGCCGCAACCACCATTACAAAGAAGCTGAAGATGTGGCCGTCGACCTGTTTCAAGTGGTAGGAGAAGGCGACAAAAGTGAGGTTCACCGCGTTCAGCATCAGTTCGATGGACATGAAGACGGTGATGATGTTGCGGCGGAGCAGGAAGCCCGCTACGCCGAGCGAGAACAGGACTGCGCTCAGGATCAGGTACCAGGAGAGCGGGACGCTTTGCGGCAGTATCTGCGTGAGTCCGGCGGGCATGTCAGATCTCCTTCCTCGCCAATACAACAGCGCCAAGTATGGCGATCAGAATCAGGATCGAGGTCACCTCGAACGGAAGCAGGTATGTGGTGAAGAGTGCGCGGCCGATGTTGGCCGCCGTGCCGCCAGTGAAGTCGCCGAACCTGACGGCTACGCCTGCCGGTGCCCGGCTGGCAATCAGGCTGGCCAGCAGGATGAGGAAAGTGAACAGCAGGGGCACGCTGATCCAGAGACGGACGGCCGGTTTCTTCGCCTTGCTCTCGGCCCCGGCGTTGAGCAGCATGATGACGAAAGCGAACAGCACCATCACGGCGCCGGCATAGACGATCAGTTGCACGGCGGCGATGAAGGCTCCGCCCAGCAGCAGGTAGAGCACGGCCAGCGAGCCCATGACGCCGACCAGCGAGAGGGCGCTCGAAATCGGGTGGGTTTGCAGGACCAGATTGATCGCGCAGAGTACGGCGATCCCGGCGAATGTGAAAAACAGCAGCGCGTCCATCGGCGTGGGTTACGTCCTAGTTTGAGGTGAGCGCGACCGCAAGGGCGGTCACCAGAAGATTGATCACGGCCGCCGGAAACATGTACAGCCAGGCGAACCGCATGAGTTGGTCGTAGCGGAATCGCGGCAACGTGCCGCGAACCCAGATGAAGACGAAGATCAACGCTCCGGTTTTGGCTGCGAACCAGAACAGCGGCGTGATCACGGGCTTCAGGAACGGAACAAGGAAGAGCCCCGCGCACCCCAGCGAGATGAGGCCGAACACGGGGAACGAGAAACGGTCCCACTTGCGCGCCCGGACCGCCTGGGAACCGTGGAACAGAAAAATCAAGGCTGCTGCCAAGAACAGCGCGACGGGGACGTAGTCCGACCCGTACGCGGCGGGCCACAGTGGATGCCAGCCGCCGAGGAACAGAATCGTGGCGACGCAGCAAATTGTCGTGATGCTCGCATACTCGGCCGTGGCAAACGCGGCATAGAGCGTCGAGGAGTACTCGGTGTTGAATCCGGAGACAAGTTCCGATTCCGCTTCAGGCAGATCGAACGGCACGCGATTGGTTTCGGCGAAGGCGGCAATCAGGAAAATGACGAAACTGAAGATCTGCGGGAAGGGGCCGGCGAAGATGTTCCACCTGGGCAGGATGCCGAAATAGAAACCTTCTTGTGCGGCGGCAATTTCGCGGAAGCTGAGTGTGTTGACCAGCAGCAGGGGAGCCACGATGGCCATCGCCATCGGAAGTTCATAGCTGACCATTTGTGCCGAACTCCGCAGGCCGCCCATCAGCGGGTATTTCGAGTTCGATGCCCAGCCGGCCATGATGATGCCGTACACGCCGAGCGAGACGATGCCGAAGGTGTAGAGGATGCCGACGTT
>CAZSBK010000048.1:0-856 GCA_964604945.1 uncultured Candidatus Solibacter sp. | reverse complement strand
GATGCCCAGCCGCCGATGACGACGCCGAAAACACCCAGAGAAGACATGGCGAGGACCACCAGGACACCGATATCGAGGTCGGTCAGGCCCAGTTGAGTCTGAACACCGAAGATCTCCACCACAGGCCCAAATGGAATCACCGCGATTGACACCAGCGACAGCGTCACCGCCAGCAACGGTGCCAGCAAGTAGTAGAACATGCTGGCATTCGCGGGGATCAACCCCTCTTTCGATATCAGCTTGACGACATCGGCCAATGGCTGCAGAAGTCCGTGAGGGCCGACGCGGTAGGGCCCGGGCCGTAACTGAATGTGCGCCAGCACCTTCCGCTCAAGCCATGTCAGGTAGGCGCAAAGCGTGAGTAGGACGAAGGCGACCAGCACGGTCTTGATCAAGGTCACGATATAGAAGTTCATGACTGCAGCTCGTTGTGCGCTCCCTAGTGGCCTATTCCTTGTACAACTTGCCCGGGGCCTCCATGGCCGCGTTCAACATTCTGGATTGACGCCCAAGACTGCCCGATTTGAACAGTGTGTCCTCGGCCGACCAGATCAGCGCGGGATCAGGGAGGGTGCAAGGCTCGACGTTGACCGGGCGCGTTGTCGCCGCACCCCCGGCGATCAGGATTGGTTGATGGACGTCGTAGCCGCGCACCGTGGCGCGAATCTCCTCGAAGACCTTTTCCGCGGCGGCCGGACCAAGATCAAGTCCCATCTGTCTGGCCAGCAGTCCCATGATCTCCAGATCCGTCTTCGCGCCAAGCACCTTTGCGCCCGCCTTAAGCCGCTGCACCTCGCCGCAGACGTTGGTGACCGTGCCTCTCTTCTCGTACGCCGAGGCGGCAGGCAGCACGACG
>CAZSBK010000047.1:0-37668 GCA_964604945.1 uncultured Candidatus Solibacter sp. | reverse complement strand
AGTCCGGTGATGGAGGCGCGGTCACCGGATTCGGTGGATTCCTCCCAGTCCTTGACGATTTGGAAGTCGGAGACTTCCTCGAGGCCGGTGAGGATGGGTTCTTTTTGAGCGTCGTAGATTTTCTGGCGGCAGGCGTAGTTGGAACGGCCCTTGAGGTAGCAGGCCTTGAGATTGGGGAAGAACTGTTCAAGGAAGGGGATGTCCTTGAAGAAGAGCTGTTCCTGAAGGTTTTTGGTGCCGGTGGAGACGATGACGCGTTTACCGGAGAGGATGGCGGGGACGAGGTAAGCGATGGTCTTGCCGGTGCCGGTGCCGGCTTCGACGATCTGGTGGCGGTGCTGGGAGAAGGCTTCCTCGATGGCGAGGGCCATATCGAGTTGGCCAGGGCGGTATTCGTAGTTGGGGTGGGCCTTGGCCAAAGGTCCGGAACGGGCGAAGAACTTCTTGACGGTGAGAGTTGTAGCCAATTGGGTTCTCAACTCAGGGCACGAGCGAAGGCTTCAAAGAGGGCGCGGTCGTGGGGGCTCGTTTCGAACTGGTCTTCAGGGTGCCATTGCACGGCGAGCAGGAACCGCGGGCCGTCGAACTCGATGGCCTCGATGGTAGAGTCCGGCGCCGTGGCGGTGATGCGGGCGCCTGGAGCAAGCTGTTTCAAAGACTGATGATGGCGAGAGAGAGCGGTATAGGCGGTGGCTCCGGCGGCTCTCGACAGCAGCGAGTCCGGGTCGATCACAACCGGATGGACAACCTTACTATGCCCTTCAATGTGTTGATGGAGGGTGCCGCCGAGGTGGACGTTCAGCAATTGGACGCCGCGGCAGATGGCGAGGATTGGGGCGTCGCGGCGCAGGGCGTCGTCGAGAAGGCGGCATTCCATGGAATCGCGCGGTTCGTCGGGCTGATCGGTCGCGTCGAGCGGGGATTCGCCGTAGATACGCGGGTCGACGTCGCGGCCACCGCCAAGGACGAGGCCGTCGTAGCCGTCGAGCGAGGTGAGAGGCGAGCCGGCCATCACAACGTCGACTTCGAGGCCGGCGTCTTTAAGGGCCTTGACGTAGGGCACGGCCTTGGAGAGGACGCCGATGGTGAGAGCGACGCGAGGCACTTTAATCCTTAGGGTAGCGCGGGATGGCGGGAGCGACAGATCACAGGCCGGCGGGCTGAAGCCCTCCGCAGTCTGAAGCCTGCCCAACGAGAGACTAGATCTTGCGGAGTTTCCAGTAGCCTTTGCGGAAGAAGTAGAGGCCGGTGAGGGTCAGTAGTGACTCGGCAGTCGGGATGGCCCAAAATGCGCCGAGGGAGGCGAGTCCAGCGGATTGAGACAGGAACCAGGCGAGCGGAAGCTGGAAGGCCCAATAGACGCCGAGGTTGATCCAGGTGGGGGTGACGGTGTCGCCGGCGCCGTTGAATGCCTGGACGATGACCATGCCGTAGGCGTAGAACGGGAAGCCGTAACTGATGATGCGGAGGCATTCCGAGCCATAGCGGATGACGTCCGCGTCGGAGGTGAAGAAGGCCAAAACCGGCTCCGGGAAGGCAATGAGGACGAGGCCGATAGCCGAGAGGAAGACCATGTTGTAGAAGCCGGTGCGCCAGACCGAGGATTCGGCGCGGTCGGGGCGCCGGGCGCCGAGATTTTGGCCGACGAGGGTGGCGGCAGCGTTGGACAGGCCCCAGGAGGGCAACAGCACGAAGACGACAACACGGACGGCGATGGTGTAGCCGGCCAGCGCGGCGGGGCCGGACATGGCAATGATACGGACGAGTCCCACCCAGGAAGCGTGGGCGATGATGAACTGCAACATGCCGGTGGAGGAGACGCGGGCGAGGTTGCGCAGCACGGGCCAGTCGGGGCGGAAGTGGCGGGTGGCTAGGCGGATGCGGCTGCCAGTCGAGCACAGGATTAAGAGCTGCATGATGACGCCGCATGAGCGGCCGATGGCGGTGGCCCAGGCGGCGCCGGTAATGCCGAGCGCGGGGAATGGGCCGATGCCGAAGATCAGCAGGGGGTCGAGGACGATGTTGATGAGGTTGGCGGCCAAGAGAACGCGCATGGCAATGGCGGCGTCGCCGGCGCCGCGAAAGATGGCGTTCATGAGAAACAGCAGCATGACAGAGAGCGAACTGCCATAGATGACCTGGGCGTAACCGGTGGAGGTGGCGACGACGTTGTGGCTGGCGCCCATGAGTTGAAGCAGATCGCCGCCGTGGATTACGCCGAAGACAGCGATGAGGAGAGCGATGGCGCAGCCGAGCAGAATGGCCTGGGCCGCGGCTTTGGAAGCGCCATCAAGGTTCCTTTCGCCGGTGCGGCGGGCGATCATGGCGGTGGCGGCCATGGAGACGCCCATGGCGATGGCGTATAGGATCGACATCAGCGATTCGGTGACGCCGACGCCGGCGGCGGCCTCGGGGCCGAGGCGCGCGACCCAGAAGATGTCGACGATGCCGAACAGCGACTCCATGCACATTTCGAGCACCATCGGGATGGCGAGCAAGAGGATGGAGCGTGGAAGCGGGGCCTGGGTATAGTCTTGTTCCTCTCCACGAATGGCGGCGCGGACATCATTCCAGAACTGAGACCTGCCCCTGGGCACGACTCCAGTGTAGCCGGGGCGTGTCCCCAAACCCGTACAATGGAGGATTCTTTATGCGCATCGCCCTTTGCCAGATCAACAACACGGTTGGGGATCTCGCCGGCAACCGGCATCTGATCGAGACCTTCGCCGGAGAGGCCGTGCGGCGCGGAGCCGAACTGGCTGTATTCCCTGAACTTGCACTGACCGGATACCCGCCACGCGATCTTGTCGAGAAACCATCGTTCATCGACCGCTCGATTGGAGAGCTGAATGCGCTAGCGAAGGCGACGGCGGCGCTGCCGCTGGGGCTGGTGGTAGGGTACGTTGGCCGGGCGCCGGAGGGGTCGGCGCGACAGGCACTGAATTCGGCGGCGCTGATCGAGGGCGGCAGGGTGCGATTCGTGCAATCGAAGATGCTGCTGCCGTCCTACGACGTTTTCGACGAATCGCGCAATTTCCAGATGGCGCAGACGCAGGAGATCTGCGAATTCGGCGGGATGCGGCTGGCGATCACGATCTGCGAGGACGCGTGGAACGACAAACAGTTCTGGCAGCGCCCGCTGTACAAGGATGATCCGGTCGAGCAACTGATGGGCAAGGGCGCGTCGTTGATTGTGTCGATCAACGGCTCACCGTACCACATGAACAAGCGAGGGCTGAGGCGTGAGATGTTCGCGGCGATCGCGCGGCGGCACCATGCGGCGGTAGTGTATGTGAACATGACCGGCGGCAACGACCAGCTGGTTTTTGACGGGTCGAGCTTCGCCATGAACTCGGATGGTGAGGTGGCGGCGGCGGCGCGGTCGTTCGCCGAGGATCTGGTGATCTATGACACCGAACGGATGACGGGCGAGAGGGACGAGAGCCTGGCGGACGAGATTGAGGCGGTCTATGAAGCGCTGGTGATGGGGACGCGCGATTACGTAAAGAAGTGCGGTTTCGAGCGGGTGCTCATCGGATTGAGCGGCGGAATCGATTCGACGTTGGTGGCGGCCGTGGCGGTGGACGCGGTTGGCCACTCGAATGTGACGGGCGTGGCGATGCCGGGGCCGCACAGTTCAGACCATTCGCTGGCCGATGCGCACGAACTGGCCGAGAACCTGGGCGTGCGGTTCGAGGTTGCGCCGATCAACGACGCTTACCGGTCAATGGTGGACTCGCTAGCGCCCATTTTCGAAGGCGCGGCTCCGGATGTAACCGAGGAAAACATCCAGGCGCGGCTGCGCGGGGTAACTCTGATGGCGCTGTCGAACAAGTGGAAGGCGCTGGTTCTCACAACGGGCAACAAGAGCGAGGTGGCGGTGGGCTACTGCACGCTGTATGGCGACATGGCCGGCGGGCTGGCGGTGATCAGCGACGTCCCGAAGACGATGGTGTACCAGTTGTGCCGGCTGGTGAACAGGCGCAAAGGCAAAGTGATCCCGGAGAACATATTCACCAAACCGCCGTCGGCCGAGTTGCGGCCCGATCAGAAGGACTCGGATTCCCTGCCCGAGTACGACGTACTGGACGCAATCCTGAAGCACTATGTCGAGGACATGCTTGCGCCGGCCCAGATCGCCAGCCAGCTCGAGTTGCCGCTGGAACTGGTGAAGGAGATCGCCCGTAAGGTGGATCAGAACGAGTACAAACGCCAGCAGGCGGCGCCTGGGTTGAAGGTGACGACCAAGGCGTTCGGCATCGGGCGGCGCTTCCCGATTGCACAGAGATACAAGGACTGAAGCTTCGGACACGAAGCCTGAGGAAGAAGATAGGATGCGGTTCGACATGAAGTGGATGCTGGCCGCGGGGGCGGCGTTGACGGCGGCGGCGCTGGTATCGCAAGAGCCGGGCGTAGTCAGGCCCGGACCGAGGGCCGACGGCAGCGTGCTGCTGCATAACGGCTGGGTGTTGCGGCCCGCGGGGAAACAAACGCCGTTGAGCACGTTCCCGATGGCGTCGGCGGTGTCGCGCGACGGTAAGTACACCGTCATCATGCAGGGCGGATACATGAAGCCGTCGCTCAGTGTTCACGAGAGCGCGACGCTCAGGGAGATTTCACGAGTCGAGGTGAAGGACGCCTGGCTGGGAATGGCCTTTGCGCCGAACACGAACATCCTTTACGTCAGCGGCGGATCGGCATCGGCCGTGATGGAATTCGAACTCACGCCGGAAGGGCGTTTGGAAGCGCGGCGGACGTTTCCGCTGGTAGCAGAGGCGGCGCGGAAGCACACCGATTTCGCAGGAGACGTGGCAGTATCGCCCGACGGGCGGCTGATCTACGTGGCGGCGCTATACAGGGACTCGATTTGGGTGATCAATCCGCAATCCGGGATGGTGATCGAGGAGTTCAAATCGGCGCATAGGCCGTACAGAATCCTGTTCCATCCCGACGGCAAGTCGTTTTTTGTGACGGGCTGGGGCGACGGGTCGGTATACCACCAAAGCGCGCAGAACGGCGAGGTTCTCCAGCGGATCGGTGTGGGTCCGCAGCCAATGGACATGGTGTGGCGGGACAAGCCGCTGGTGGAACCGGAAGGCGAGGCCGGCGAGACTGAGGCGAAGCAACCGGTGAAGTTCACCGCGCGATTGTTCGTGGCGGTGTCGAACACAAACAACGTGACGGTGCTGGGAGTCGCCGATGATAAGCGACTGAGCCTGAGTGAGCGGATCAACGTGGCGCTGTATCCGGTGATGCCGGCCGGCATGACGCCGAGCGCCCTGGCGTTGTCAGCGGACCAGAACCGGCTGTACGTGATTTGCTCGGATGCCAATGCAGTGGCGGTGGCCGATGTGAGCGCGGCCCGGTCGACGGTGGCCGGGTTCATCCCGACGGCATGGTATCCCACTTCGGCGCGGGAATTGCCGGGCGCGCGGCTGATGGTGCTCAACGGCAGGGGACCACGGGGATTCGCCAATCCGGGCGGACCAAATCCGACGCGCCGGACGGCGCCTGTCCATCTGGGCAACAGCGCCGTCGAATACGTGGGCGCGATCCAGAAGGGGACAGCGTCGTTGATCGAGCCCTACGACGCGCAGCAGTTGATGAGATGGTCCAGGACGGTGCTGGCCAACGCGCCTTACAAACCAAGGATGATGGACGATGCCGGCGCGCCAGCGGGCAGCGTGGTGCCGTCGCATCCTGGCGGAACGACGCCGATCGAGCATGTCATTTACATCGTCAAGGAGAACCGGACGTACGACCAGGTATTGGGCGACTTGGATATCGGCAACGGCGATGCGTCGTTGACGTTGTTCGGCGCCGAAGTGAGTCCAAACCATCACAAACTGGCGCGGGAGTTTGTTCTCCTGGACAACTTTTATGTCAACGCCGACGTGAGCGCGGACGGGCACAACTGGACTTCGGCAGCCATCGCACCGGCCTACGTCCAGCGAATGTGGCCGAACAGCTACGGCGCGCGGCGCAGGCATTACGATTACGAGGGAGGAGAACGTGCGGCCCTGCCGCCGGCGGGTTACATCTGGACCAACGTGCTGGCCAAGGGCCTGACGATGCGCAACTACGGCTGGTGGTGCACGAATGCCGCACCGGCGCCAGAATCGGGCCGGCAGATCCGGGCCGTGCGGGATCAGGCGCTCGCCGCCCACACCAACCTCGACTACCGGGGATTCGATCTCGACTATCTCGACATCGACCGCGCGAAGGTCTTCCTCAAGGACCTGGAGACGTTCGAGGCGCAAGGCGCGATGCCGCAGTTTATCGTCCTGAGGATCGGTAACGACCACACGTCGGGCACTTCGCCGGGCAAGCGTGCGCCGCGCTCCGCGATGGCTGACAATGATCTTGCGTTGGGCATGATCGTCGAGGGGGTGAGCAGGTCGAAGTTCTGGCCGAAGACGGCGATCTTCGTACTTGAGGACGATGCGCAGAACGGGCCGGACCACGTCGATTCGCACCGGTCGCCCGCATTCGTCATTTCGCCCTATACTCGCGGCAGAGGCGTCGATTCGACTCACTATTCGACAACCTCAATGTTGCGCACAATGGAGCTCATTCTCGGGCTGCACCCGATGACGCTGCACGACGCAGGGGCGCGCCCGATGTATGCCGCCTTCGGCACCGATGCCGATAGTAGACCGTATGAAAAGGCGGAGTCGAAGTTGAGCCTGGACGAGCGCAATGCGGCGGCGAACGCGACGGCGGCGCAGTCGATGCGCATGGACTGGTCGGAGGCCGACCGTATCGACGACAACGAGTTGAACCGAATTCTGTGGCTTGCGGTCCGTGGCTCTGACCCGCCGCCGCCCGTTCGCAGTTTCCACGGGAGATAGCCGATGCCACACGCATACATCTGCTTCGTCTGGCATATGCACCAGCCGTTCTACAAGGATCTGGTGACGGGAGAATATCAACTGCCATGGACGCGGATGCACGCGCTCAAAGATTACTACGGCATGCTCAAGGTGCTCGATGGCTTCCCCGAGATCCGCCAGACCTTCAACCTGGTGCCGTCAATGCTGATTCAGATCGAGGATTATGCGCAGGGCACTGCCCAGGATCCGTTTCTGCGATGCGCCTTGAAGCCCGCCGAGCAGTTGAGCGCCGACGAGCAATCCTTCATTCTGAAGTACTTTTTCCAGGCCAACACGGGCCGCATGATTTACCGCTATCCGCGCTACGCCGAACTGTATGAGCGGCGACTCGGGGCGGGTCAGGACGATGCGAAAGCCCGGCGCGCCTTCGATGCCCAGTCGATACGCGACCTGCAGGTTCTGTCGCAGCTGGCGTGGTTCGACGAGGAGTTTCTGGCGAACGACCGCGAGGTGAAGGCGCTGGTGGCCAAACGCCGCGGCTATTCGCTTGAGGATCAGGCGGTGATGGGCCGCAAGCAGCAGGAGATCTGCGGCAAGGTGATTCCGGCGTACCGTGAGTTCGCGGCGCGCGGCCAGATCGAGATTTCGATCACGCCGTACTACCACCCAATCCTGCCCCTGCTGTGCGATTCGAGCATCGCGAGTGTGTCGCATCCGGGCGTGGCCCTGCCGAGGCGCTTCGCGTATCCCCAGGACGCCGAGGAACAGATCCGGCGGTCGCGTGAATTCGCCAGACAGCGTTTTGGCGCTGCGCCGCCGGGCATGTGGCCGAGCGAGGGCTCGGTATCGGATCAGACGCTAGCCATCGCCGCCGATCAGGGTGTCGAGTGGATGGCGACCGACAATGGCGTGCTTGGCGCGACGCTGGGCCGCGCAGCCGGCGTCGTCGAGACGTATCGCCCGTACGTCTGGAAGCAGGGCGGGCGTCAGATGCAGCTGATCTTCCGAGACCACTACTTGAGCGATCTCATTGGGTTCGTCTATTCGCGCATGGAACCCGAGCAGGCCGCAGGCCATTTCCTCGACCGAATCCGAGAGAACTGCCGGCCGCTGCTCAACTCGGGCCAAGACGCGCTAGTGCCGGTGATCCTGGACGGCGAGAACGCCTGGGAGCACTTCCAGGAGAGCGGGCGCGAATTCCTGCGCCGAGTGTACTCGAAGATCGTCGCCGATCCAGGCATGTCGGCGGTCACTGTGTCCGAGGCGTTGTCGAAGTTGAAGGCCGACGGGATTCACCGTATCCATCCAGGCTCATGGATCAACGCGAATTACGACGTCTGGATCGGCGCCGAGGAGGATAACCGGGCGTGGAATCTGTTGTTGGACGCACGTGAGACCTACGAGAGGGTGGCGAGATCCGCCAACACGGGAGAAGTGGACCCAGGGCGGCTGGCAATGGCATTCGAAGAGATATTGATCGCTGAGGGCAGCGACTGGAACTGGTGGTATGGGCCCGAGCACAGCTCGGACAACCGCGAAGAGTTCGATAAGCTGTTCCGCGATCATCTGGCTCAGTTTTACAGGCTGCTGAACATGAACCCGCCGGAGGCGCTGTCGCGGCCTATTCTGAATCTGGCGGTGGCCGCCTATCATCAACCGCCGAACGGGCTCATCCATCCATCGATCGAGGGCGAACTTTCGTCGTACTTTGAATGGCTGGGCGCTGGGGTCTACCGGCCCGACCAGCGTCAGGGGGCCATGCACGGCAGGGAGTTCGTCGCCAGGCAACTGCACTACGGCAGCGACGGGGAGTCGCTGTTCGTCAGACTCGACCTTGAGCAGAGTGGTCCGGGCGCGCTGGCCGGCGCCGAGATTCGCCTGGCGATGGAAGGGACGGGCAGAGACATGCAGGTGAGCGCCGTCCTGACCAATTCTGGAGTCGAACTGGAGGGTGACTCGCGGGTCCAGGATGGCGTTTCGGCGGCCTACGGGCGCATTTTCGAATTGGCTTGCCACTTTGAGCGCTGCGGTTTCCGGGCGGATCAGCCGTTCAGGATGCAGTTGTCGGTGTGGCGCGACGGCCTGCCTCTCGACGCGTTGCCGGCGCAGGGTTGGATCGAACTCATTCCGGCCTCACCGGCTGATTGACTCAGCGGAACAGCGCCCGCCAAACGGTGACCAGCAGGGCGTGCGTTACCATGGCGGCACGAATTCCGTTGCCTTTTTCAAACGACAGGCCATAGAAGATGCCCGAGGCCGCGGCCACGGCGGCGAATCGCCAGTTGGGGAATCCGCGAAAGCCAAGATGCGCGGAGCCAAACAGGACTGACGCGAGGATGAGCCCAGCCCAGCGGTTGCGGGTGATCTCGGCCAGCCACTGCTGCAGCAGCCCCCGGAAGAAGAACTCCTCGCTGAGCGCAACGACCCAGAAGATACCCAGAAACGTTCCAGTTGCCAGGCACGCGGTCAACCACCATGGGGTTTTCGGGATGGCAAACGAGGCGAAACCAGTAGCGACGACCAAGCCCAACACGGCCGGCAGCGAATAGGCAAACCACCGCAACCCCGCAGCCCACTCCTGGCGCGACGGCACGAAGCCGAAGTGGATGCCGCGCTGCGGACGGTCGTGGAGCACAGCTATGACACCGGCGCGAATCCAGAGTAACTGGCCGAGGAAGTCGAGCCGCAAGTCCTCATGCGCTCTTGGATAGATGAGCGGAAACAGCTTGAAGATCAGCGGGGCCGCCATCAGGGCGACGAAAGCAAAGTCCGCGAGCCGCCCACTGGGAGTGAACCGGAACCAGCCCGCGGCCAAGGCGGCCAGCAAGATCAGCACTGCTGGCTCAACGACCGAGGAGCGACCCAGTGGCAGAGTGTAGAGCAGGTAGGGGACCGGGGCCAGCAGCGCGACATATTGCCAGCGCCAGCGGCATCGGATTTCCTCGAAGGCCAGCGATGCGTAGAGGCTTGCTTCGAGCAGGACGGCCGCCAGGGCTGGAAACACGATGCCCAGGCCGATATGCTGAATCTGGATGACAAGCGCCGCCGCAACGAAACCAGCCAGCCACAGCACCGCAAGCGTGATTCCATATCTGCGGCTCATCGTGTGTCTAGAAGCCATCCTAGCATCCGGCGCAGCAGCACAGCCGCCTGCGGGGCTCATCGAGCGCATCGCCGAGAACGAACGTGAAAACGAGGCAGCGCGCCTCCACTACACCTACCGCCAGTCCGTCGTCGTCGACGAAATCGAGCCGCGCGGCGGGCGGTTCCGCGAAGTCCACGAGATCATCTTTTCGCCGTCGGGCGAACGGACGGAAAGGGCAGCCGGCCGCGGGCACAACGATCTGAAACGGCTGACGCTGACGCCGGAGGATTTCGACGACATCCGCAACATCCAGCCCATCATGCTCACGCCTGAGATGCTGCCGCGTTACCGGGTCCGGTTCAAGGGAGAAGAGACCGTCGACGGGCTGGATTGCTGGGTTTTCGAGATGAGCCCACGACAGGTGTTTGACGGGTTCAGGATGTTCGACGGCATGATTTGGGTGGTGAAGAGCGAGGCGATGGTCATCCGGATTCACGGGCAGGCGGTGCCATCGGTGAGAGTATCGGGCAACGAGAACCTGTTTCCGCGCTTCACCACGATCCGCGCAAAAATCGACGGCAAGCACTGGTTCCCCGTTCTAACTCACGCGGACGACCTCCTGCCGTTCAGCAGCGGCGCATTGCGCATGAGACTTGAAATCCGCTATGCGGACTATAGGCGATTCGGCGCCGAATCCACGATCCGCTTCGAACCTGAACCCTAGCGCATCAATTCGCGGATCGAGAGGGCGATCAGGGCCAGCGTCAGCCCTGTCAGCACGACCACCGAAGTCCAGGCCACGGCGTTGTAGATGTGCGAGTTGACCCACTTTTTCATCAGCCGCTGCTTGTTGACCAGCAGGATCATGAAAACCAGCACGAACGGCAGCAGGATGCCGTTGATCACCTGTGAGGCAAGAATCATTCTGACCAGCGGGAAGCCGGGAACCAGCACCACGCCGGCGCCGATGACGATCAGGCCCGTAAACAACCAATAGAAGATGGGCGCTTCGCGGAACCGCTTGTTTACGCCCGATTCGAAACCCAGGCCCTCGCATACCGTGTAGGAGGTGGACAGCGGCAGAATACAGGCGGCGAAAAGCGAAGCGTTGAACAGGCCCGCGCTGAACAGGAGATACGCCGCGTTGCCAAACGGCTTCAGCCCGAGAGCGGCATCGGTGGCGTCGTTGATGTCGCGCGGCCGGACGCTGTGAATCGCGCCGGCGCAGGCGACGATAATGAAGAACGCGATCACCGACATGGCGATGCAACCAACGATCACTTCGATGCGCGATCCGGCGTAGTCCTTCGCGCTAACGCCCTTTTCGACCACCGCGGCCTGCAAGTAGAACTGCATCCATGGCGCCACCGACGTGCCCACCATGCCGATCAGCATCGTGATGTAGCCCGGGTCGAGCATCAGCACCGGCCTTACGCTATAGATGGCCGCCTCCTTCCAATCCGGCTTCACCATCACGCCAGAGACGATGTAGCAGACGTAGAGCGCCGTGGCGAAAAGGAAGATCTTCTCGACACGCGAATAGGTCCCCTTCACGACCAACAGCCACACCGCGGCCGAGGCGAGCGGTACGGTGATGTATCGCGAAATGCCGAACAGTTCGAGCGAACTGGCGATGCCTGCGAAATTGGCCATGACGTTGGTCAAGTTAGCGGCCACCAGCGCCGCCATCATGAAGAAGGTAGTGCGCAGGCCAAACTCTTCGCGGATCAGGTCGCTTAAGCCCTTGCCCGTCACCGCACCCATGCGCGAACACATCTCCTGCGTCACGATCAGCAGGAGAGTGATGGGCAACAGCGTCCAGAGCGGCAGATAGCCATATTTGGCGCCAGCTTGCGAATAGGTGAAGATACCGCCGGCATCGTTGTCGACCATGGCGGTGATGAAGCCCGGGCCGATGACGGCGAAAAAGACTGCCAGATGATACCGTGTCCGCCTGAACATCATTTCCTTCTCAGCAACGTGATGATGTCATCGGCGGTGACCACGCCTGCCATGCGCCCCTCGTCGTCCACAACAGGGAGCGCCAGAAGGTTGTATTTGTCGAACAACTCGGCTACGCGCGCCGCTTTGTCTGCGACATGCGCCGTCACCGGCTCTTCGGGCGACAGTTCGGCCACGGACGCGTCGGGCCGCGCGAGCAACGCGCGCGTTGCGGGAATGACGCCCGTCAGCCGGCCGTCTATGTCGGTCAGAAAGAGAGTCGTCACGCCGTCGGCCATGTCCGGCTGGCTGCGTACGGCTTCGATGGCGTCGCCGGCCGTGGCACTGTCGTGCACTGCCACGAATTCAGTGTTCATGAGACCGCCGGCGGTGTCCTCGTCGTATTCGAGCAACTCCTCAACTTCGGCCTTCGGCGCATCCTCCATCTCTTCGAGGATCTCTTCCGACATCCTTTCCTCAAGGTCGCCAAGCACGTCGGCCGCCTCGTCCGGGTCCATCTCCTCCAGAATATCGGCGGCTCGCTCAGTTTCCAGCGATTCGATGATCTGAGCCTGGATGTCCGGATCGACTTCGGAGAGGGCTTCGGCGGCAACATCGGCTTCCATCGCCGTGAACAGCGCCTCTCGATCATCGGGGCTGAGCTCCTCGACGATATCGGCCAAGTCGGCCGGACGCATCTTCTCGATCAGAGATGTCGAGATATTCAGCCGCAGCCGGCGCTGTGGATCGGGCTCGATGATGGAGCAATACTCCCAGCCGATCGAGTTTGGCGCAATTCTCGATTGCAGCCGGCGTATCATCCGCCGCGGGAGCACACCCTGGGCGAGCCGGCGGAAAACGCTCCGTAGCCCGATGTCAACTTCACGGATCAACAGGACATCATGGCCGTCCTCCCGGACGACTTCGAAGGTGACATCGTTGACGCGGACGACCTTGCGCCCTTGAGCGTCGATGATCTGCTGATCCAGGAGATCCCGTTCCAGCCGCAGCATGGATTCGTCGGGGTGGTAGGGTGTCAGGTTCTCGTCGCTTAGAAAGATGCCGTCCAGGCCGATGCGGTGAATCTGTTCCTGCCGGACGGTGAGCCAAGTGAAGGCGCCGCCGATGAAGAGCCGGTCAATGCGGACGGGGTGCGCGACGGGCACCAGCGCGGCGTCGCTCACCCGGCCAAGCACCCGCTGATTCAGTCCGTGGACTTTCAATCCCAGGAGCTCGGTCAGATAGAGTAGCTGTTCCGCCATCCGTCATCCCGGCCTCCTTTCGTTGTTTGCTCGGCACTCCCACTATCGCGCACCAGGGCGTGCACGGGCAATTGCCAAGAGCACACTTTCAATGCGCCCTCGCGCAAGTGAAAGGCCCTGCCGCATCGAATCGGCAAGGCCTCTGACGGCGGGGCGCTGGATGGCACTTCAGCGCGGCGGGCCGAAGAAGGCGACCACGCCCACCAGCAAAGTCGTCTGACTCTTGTGCAATCCGCCCGTACCGCGCTCAAACACTGCTTGGTCTGACCAGTCGCGCCGGTACTCCGCGCGGGCCAGGAACCCTTCCGCCATCTTGTATTCAGCCGTGAAAGTGAACTCCTTGAGTTTCTGCGGTGTCAACGTCGCCCAGCCGTGCTTGTCGTCGAAGTACTCAACGCGTGGGGTGAGGGCGACTTTCGGAGTCACCTGGAACTTGGCCGCCCCCGCGATCGCCACCCAATCCTGCGACCCGCCACCGATGATGTTCTCTGTGCCGTAGTCGAAATTCACGTAAAAATTGGCCTTCTCGGCTGGGGTCAGCAGAACGACCGTATCGAAAAAGTTGCGCTTGCCTTCATTTGTTCCGGTCTTCTCGGGGCCGGTGTAGTAGTTGTTAAACCAGCTCACCTTCGAGATCGTCAGCGCCGACGTCAGTCCGATCGTCTTGCCTGAGTTGTTGTCCTGAACGTTATTCCAGCCATTCAGCACTTGCACCCCCGCCGTGAAATTGCCGCTCAGCGGCTGCGTCACGCGCAGGCCCATGTGATAGTACGGGCCCATCGCATAGATGAACGAGCGCGAGTAGTTCCAATTCAGATGCGTCTCCGTGAGTTCGGCGCCGGCCGATGTGTAAAACTTGCCGAAGTCGAATTGCGTCCCCTTCAATTGCTTGGGCTTGAGGCTGACATATGCCTGCGGCACCCAATTCATGACGTCGCCGCCCGGCTCAGCGGCGTGAAACACCTTGTAGGCCTTGCCGAATCCGAGATCAAGCTTGAACCCGACCGGGTCCGCATCGTGCTCCAGCGTGAGTTTGGCCATGTTCAGGCTGAACTGGTTGGCCATGACGTCGAAGTTCCGATAGAGGTTGCCCCCGGAAGCGGGGTGGTTGAAGTTCAGGCTGTAGTAGCCGTCCACCAACCCGCTGAACTTTATCGGGCCAGCCGACCATGCCGGCGCTGTTGATGCCGTGGCCGCGCCGGGTGGTGCGCTCTGGGGCGTGTCCTGCGCCCGAACCGCTTCATCTGCCGCACCGCAAAGCAGCAACAGCTTGAGAACACACGCATAGCTTCTCATGAGTGGTCGACCGTCTCCGTTGGTTTGGATTGTGTGCTACGGCGACAAGGCTGCAGCTCTGACGTGTTAGGCGATTGTATGCAGCGTTCGGCTGCCTCCGCCAATAGATGTTTTCGATCAAACCGATAAAAAGTTTGCGCTTCTACAATTTCGCGATCCTGGCGATGATGGTGAACAATCGCCTTGTCGTACGACACCGGCTCCCCGTCCATCGAGCCCGCCCGCATCCTCTTCTCAAGTTAAGGAGTCCAATGAAATCCGCGAAACTGCTGACAACCCTATTGGCTGTGGCCTCTTTCCCGGCTGCCGCACAAGAGGCCGCGGCCGACAAACTGGCTGCCCTCGAATCCAGCGTCAGCGCCGCCCAGACGTCGGGGGACAACGCCTGGATGCTGGTCAGCACTGCTCTGGTGCTTCTGATGACCGGCCCCGGCCTGGCGCTCTTCTATGGCGGGCTGGTCCGCAAGAAGAACATCCTCGGCACCATGATGCAGAGCTTCATCATGATGGCCCTTGCCACGATCCTCTGGACCGTGGTTGGCTACAGTCTGGCCTTCGGTGAAGGCAGTGCGTTCCTTGGAGATCTGCGCTACCTGATGCTCAACGGCGTCGGCGGCGCCCCCAACGCCGACTATGCCGCCACCATCCCGCACCAGACTTTCATGTTCTTCCAGATGATGTTCGCCATCATCACCCCGGCGCTGATCACCGGCGCGTTCGCCGAACGCATGAAGTTCAGCGCCATGCTTCTTTTCATGACCCTTTGGTCGCTACTCGTGTACTACCCCATGGCCCACATGGTCTGGGGCAAAGGCGGCATGCTCAACGCCTTCCTCGGCGGCAGCGTACCCTGCTTCGACTTCGCGGGCGGCACCGTCGTCCACATCACATCCGGCGTCTCGGCCCTGGTTTGCGCGCTCTACCTGGGCAAGAGGCTGGGCTATCCGACTGAACCAATCAAACCCCATTCGCTCGTTTTGAGCTTCATCGGCGCCTGTCTGCTATGGGTAGGCTGGTTCGGCTTCAACGCGGGCAGCGCACTTAGCGCAGGCTCTCTAGCCTCCTCGGCGTTTCTGGCCACGCACTTGGGCGCATCAGCCGCAGTATTCGGATGGCTCGCCATGGAATGGATTCAGGTGGGCAAGCCGAGCATTCTGGGCGGCATCTCCGGCGCGGTCGCCGGGCTGGTCGTCATCACACCCGCATCCGGTTTTGTCACCCCCGGCTCGGCCATGATCATGGGCTTCCTTGGCGGCGTGGTCTGCTACTTTATGGTCGTGAAGATCAAGAACAAATTCGGTTACGACGATTCCCTCGACGCCTTTGGCGTACACGGTGCGGGCGGCACGCTTGGCGCGATCCTCACCGGCGTCTTCGCCACCAACGCCGTCAACAACGCACTGAAGGATTCCGCCGGCAAACCCGCCGCCCTCGGCCTGGTGGATGGCAATGGCGGCCAGATCGTCAATCAGTTGATCGGCAGCGCCATCGCCTGGGGCCTGGCCATCGTTGGAACTCTGATCATCCTGAAGATCTGCGACATGACCCTCGGACTCCGCGTCAGCGCTGAGGACGAGACCGAAGGCCTTGACCTCAGCCAGCACGGCGAGGAAGGCTACAATCTGGACACCTAAGGGGAGGGAAAAGTCATGAAGAAAATCGAAGCCATCATTCAGCCATTCAAGCTCGAAGAAGTGAAGGAAGCGCTCAAGGCCATCGGCGTCGATGGGATGACCATCACCGAAGTCCGCGGCCATGGGCGCCAGAAGGGCCACAAAGAGGTCTATCGCGGACAGGAGTATCAGGTTGATCTCCTGCCCAAGGTCAAGGTCGAACTGGTGGTCGGCGACGACCGTCTCGACGAGATCGCTTCCGCCCTTGCCGGCGCAGCCCGTACCGGCAAGATCGGCGACGGCAAAATCTTCGTCTATGATGTCGCCCAGGCCATCCGTATTCGCAACGACGACCGCGGCGACTCAGCTCTGTAGTCGTTTCACAACCACCATGCCGCGGACCTGCGTCCTCATGAGGCGTAGGTCCGCGCGTCCTCTCCTTTCCCCCGCCGATTCCAGCCATTGAAACCTCTCCGCGTCTTACAATGACGCGAGGAGTAGACTTCATGGCAGACATCCAGCAGATTCTCCGGCAACTCGGCATCCAGGCGTCCAACCCCGGCGCCTGCGGCAAGAGCTGGATCGACACCGCCCAGGGCGGCGAACTGGTCTCATTGAACCCCGCCACGGGCGAGCCCATCGCCACGGTCCGCATGGCGTCGGAAGAAGATTACGACCGTGTCGCCGCCGAGACGCACGAGACCTTCCTCCGCTGGCGATTGCTGCCCGCTCCTAAACGCGGTGAAATCGTCCGCCAGATCGGCGAGGAGTTGCGCGCCAACAAGGAACCGCTGGCCGCGTTGGTCACTCTTGAAATGGGCAAGATCATCGCCGAAGGCCGCGGCGAGGTACAGGAGATGATCGACATCGCCGACTTCTCCGTCGGCCTCTCCCGCCAACTCTACGGCCTCACCATGCACAGTGAACGCGCCGAACACCGTATGTACGAGCAATGGCAACCGCTTGGCATCGCCGGCGTCATTTCCGCTTTCAACTTCCCCGTCGCCGTCTGGAGCTGGAACGCGATGATCGCCGCCGTCTGCGGTGACTGCGTCCTCTGGAAACCCTCGTCCGACACGCCGCTCACCGCCATCGCCGTCCAGAACATCTGCAACCGCGTCCTCGAACGCCACGGCTGGCAGGGCGTCTTTACGCTCGTCATCGGCAAGGGCCGCACGGTTGGTGAAAGCATGTTGCACGATGCCCGCGTTCCCCTGGTCTCCGCCACTGGCAGTTGCACCATGGGCTACCGCGTCGCCGAAGTCGTCGGACGACGCCTCGGCCGCACCATCCTCGAACTCGGCGGCAACAACGGCATCATCATCACCGAATCCGCCAACCTCGATCTCGCCCTGCGCGCCGTCCTGTTTGGCGCGGTCGGCACCGCCGGCCAGCGCTGCACCACCATCCGCCGCATCTTCCTTCAAAAGAAGATCGCCGCCGGATTCATCGAACGTCTCCGCGCCGCTTACTCGCAGATCCGCATCGGCGATCCGCTCGACGAATCCACAGTCATGGGACCGCTGGTCAACCGCGCCGCCGTCGATGAAATGATGGAAGGCATCGCCAAGGCCAAATTCCAGGGCGCCGAAATCCTCCATGGCGGCAATGCCGTCGAACGCGGCGGCGGATTCTTCGTCGAACCCACCCTCATCCGCGCCTGGCCGCACATGCCCGTCGTCGCCGAGGAACTCTTCGCGCCGGTGCTTTATCTGATGGAGTACGACACGCTCGACGAGGCCATCGAATGGCACAATGCCGTCCCGCAAGGCCTCTCATCCGCCATCTTCACCGACAGCGTCTCGGCTGCCGAAACCTTCCTTAGCGTGCGCGGCAGCGACTGTGGCATCGCCAACGTCAACATCGGAACAAGCGGCGCGGAAATCGGCGGGGCGTTTGGCGGCGAAAAGGAGACTGGCGGCGGCCGCGAAGCCGGCAGCGACAGTTGGAAGCAGTACATGCGCCGGCAGACCGTCACCATCAACTGGTCAAAGGACCTGCCTCTCGCGCAGGGAATCGAGTTCAACGTATGAAACAAATCATCGGCGTTTTGTTTGCGGCATCGCTGCTCGCACAGTCTCCTGTCCGCCGTGTCACAGACCCTGGCGTCGTCACCACTCGCCAGGAAATCACACCCGCCGGTGTACCCGCCGTCTTCGATGGGCGCGTCTTCGGCGTCGTCTTTGGCCGCGATTCATTCGATCTGTACGTCCTCGCCGCCACCGGTCTGTACCGCTACGATTGGGCCGCCAACAAGGTGGTCGAACGGCTCGATGCTGGCCGCCGGCCCTCTTTGCAAGGCGTTGCCTTTGATCCCGTCGCAGGCCACGCTCTGTTCTCCGGCGCAGACCGCGCCCCAGGCGTCTGGCTCGCCCGGGCTCTCGCCGGAAAGCCTATCGTCGCCGAGAAGCTCGGAGCCAGCATCTCCGGCGCGCCCGTTGTAGCTTCGAAGGGCTGCAACGGAGGCCCGCGCCTGGCGGCCTTGCCGTTGATCTTCAACAACCAAGTCGCCTTTGTTGACCTGGACGGCGCGCGACCTGCCATCAAGGCCGACGTCTCCACAGCTCCCGCGTCCGTCGTCATCTCCGACGACAGTTGCACCGCCTGGGTCTCTCATTGGGGTGGCCGCAAACCCAAGCCCGGCGAAAAGACCGCGCCCACCGGCCTCGCCAAAACCGCCGACCAGGTTCCCATCGACGCCCGCGGAGTCGCCGCCTCCGGCACAGTCTCGCGCATCGACGCTCAATCCGGCAAGGTCATCGTCGAAATCGAAACCGGACTTGCCCCGACCTCCCTCGCCTGGGATCAGGGCCGCAATCGTCTCTATGTCGCCAACAGCAATGCCGACTCCGTCTCCGTCATCGACACCTCGACCAACAAACTCCTGGCCACCTGGACCATCGACCCCTTTGACCAGCGCGCCCCCGGCGTCGCCCCCACCGCCCTCGCCCTCGACGCCAAGGCCCGCCGACTCTATGTTGCCCTTGGCGGCATCAACGCCGTGGCTATTCTCGATACAACCAATGGCCGGCTTACGGGCATGATCCCCACCGCCTGGTATCCGTCGTCTCTCGCGCTCAGCTCCGATGGAAAGCGACTTGCCGTCGGTGCTCTGCTGGGCGCGGGCTCCGGCTGGCGCGATACACCAAAGCAGCGTTACGTCCACACCTACCGCGGTTCGGCCGCCGTCATCGACATCCCTGATGCCGCCCAACTCGCCAATTTTTCCACTGCCGTCGCCGAGAATACCCACCTCACGCTGAAGGGCCGCTCCGTCCGCCAGCCAGTCGCCACTGGCCCGCGCCCCGCGCCCAAAGCCATTCCGGCCCGTTCCGGCGATCCGTCGCTCATCGAACACGTCGTCTACATCGTCAAGGAGAATCGCACCTACGACCAGCTCTTCGGCGACCTCCCCGCAGGCGATGGCGACCCATCCCTGGTCATGTTCGGTCAGGACGTCACGCCCAATCAACGCGCCCTCGCCCGCCGCTACGTTCTGATGGACCGCTTCTTTGCCACCGGCGGAAACAGCGCCAACGGTCACCAATGGGTCACCCAGGCAAACGAGGTCGCCTACACGCTTTGGCCCGGCTACGAGGGCCGCAGTTACCCATATGACGGCACCGATCCGCTGGCTTATTCCCGTGGCGGTTTCCTTTGGGATGCCGCCCTCAAGGCCGGCAAGACCGTCAAAGTCTATGGCGAATACGCCCCGCGTCTCAGCGAAGCCAAGCCTCCGCAGCGCGCCGAGTATCTCGCCCGCTGGCGCAAGGGCGATGACTTCTCGACGGAGTTCAAAGTTTCATCTCCTATCCCGCCTTTGGACGCCCTGCTCGCCCGAAACTACCCCACCTACACCAACGCCGTCCCTGACCAGGTCCGCGCCAGCATCTTTCTTAAGGATGTCGAAGCCTGGACACAGGAGAAGAAGATGCCCAATCTCGTCATCGTCCAACTCCCTTCCAACCACACATACGGCGCAACCCCTGATGCATCCTCCCCCAAGGCAATGGTCGCCGACAACGACCTCGCCCTCGGCCGCATCGTTGAAGGCCTTTCGCATTCGCCCTTCTGGCCGAAGATGGCCGTCTTTGTCGTCGAGGACGACGCCCAAAACGGTGTCGATCACGTCGACGGCCACCGCACCGTGGCCACCGTCGCCAGCCCGTATGCGCGGCGAGGCGCTGTGGATTCCACCTTCTACTCGAACCAGAGCATCGTCAAGACCATCGAGTTGATCCTCGGCCTGCCCGCGCTGTCGCTGTTCGACCTCATCGCCAACGACATGCGCGCGTGCTTCAGCGACACGCCGAATCCCGAACCCTACATCGCCCTGACCCCTACCCAGTCGCTCGACGACCTGAATCCGCCCGTCGCGGCGCTGCGTGGCAAGGCCCGCCAGGCGGCCATCGATTCGGCAAAAATGCGCTGGGAGGTGCCCGATGCCGCGCCCACCGAGCGCCTGAATCGCATCGTCTGGGGCATGATCCGTGGTTGGGACAAACCGTATCCGCAGCCGCCCCAAAACGTCTTCGCGCCCCTTTCGCTCGACATCGACGACGACGACCGGTGAGATTCTTTCGGCCGCCGTCCCACTATCTCTTGTCATGCGAAAGAGCATCTGTTTGGCAGCGGCCTGTCTTTTCACTCTCCTGCCCGCCTCCGGCGACCCGCCGGAAGCAATCTCCCAGGAACTCCAATTCACCGAACGCACTCTGGCCGACCTGCAGTCGCTGAAGACCGACGTCTCTGCCCTCCAAACCCGCCTCGACTCCCTCATCGCCGCTCTCAGCGAACGTAAGGGACAATTGCAGAACGCGAAACCGGCCCCGTTCGGCGGTGTCGCCGCGATCTCGACCGTTGCTGACCGGCCCGACTCTAAGCCACCAACCGTCCGGTGTGCCGCCCTCACCAAGGAAGGCGTCCGTTGCACACGCGCCGCTATCCCCGGTCAGCGCTACTGCAAACAACACGCACTAGCCAAGCAGAAGTAGCCCTCTTTACGCCGCCCTGCGCAAGATCCCCCAATAGGCGCTGGTACGTCCGACACCACCTCGAAGTGGTTGACTGCGAGATGCGCCAAAAGCCCCTGGATCAGCCGCTCAAAGAAAATTTCTATATTTGTATGTCACCATTCGTCGCCCGCGGGCCTCCAACCACTAACCCGCTCCCTGATTGCAGAGAAAAGGAGTAGAAACTACATGCGACGGGGAAAACTAACAAAGTCCCTTTGGAGGCATCAAACGGCGCTTCTGATAGCCGCGCTTCTCGTTCCGGCTTTTGCGGCCGGCGCGGACAAACGAAACGCAACGAAGGCAAACACCGCCAGTTCCCCATCAACCAGTTACCGCGTCATCGGATGGAATGACCTAGGCATGCACTGTGTCGATGGAAACGACTATTCAGTCTTCTCCATCCTCCCGCCGTACAACAACTTGCACGTCCAACTGGTCACGCCCGATGGCAAGCTGGTCAAGAGCCCAACCGGGCTGACTCTCACTTACAAGGCCGTCGCCGACCCCGACGGCTCCATCAACCGCACATCCATTGGCAAGACCAACTTCTGGGACTTCGTCCTGCCCCTCTTCGGCGTGAAACTCGCTCCGGACATGGGGCTTGCCGGCAAAGCTATGCCCGGTGTAGCCAACGTCCCCAGGGCACTCACTTGGGATACTACCAACCTTCAATGGAAGGCGGAGGGCATACCCATCACACCCTACCCGGATGGTGGTGGCGCCAAGAACTACTACCCTCTCATGCGCGTCGTTGCCAAGAACACCAGTGGTGGCACCCTTGGCACGACTGACGTTGTTCTGCCGGTGTCGGATGAAATGGATTGCCGCGGCTGTCACGCCACCGGCACCGAAGCCGCCGCTCGCCCGCCTTCGGGTTGGGTGACCGGCTACCCGGCGGAAAAGGACTACAAATTCAACATCCTTCGCCTCCACGATCCCAAACGCGACCCGGCCCCCTGGAAATCCTTACTCGCTCAAGTGGGCTACAACCCCGCCGGCCTGGAGGCCACCGCCAAGGGCGGCACCCCCGTCCTCTGCGCCAAGTGCCACCTGTCCAACGCCTTGCCCGGCACCGGCTTTGGAACCATCCAGCCGCTTACCCAGGCCATCCACGGCAAACACGCCATGGTGTTGGATCCCACCAACAACCAGATCCTGGACTCCGCCAACAACCGATCTGCCTGTTACCGCTGCCACCCCGGTTCTGAGACCAAGTGCCTCCGCGGCGCAATGGGCCACGCGACCGCCGCCGATGGCAGCAACCTGATGCAGTGCCAGAGTTGCCACGGCGGCATGAGCCAGGTCGCTTCGGCCACCCGCAAGGGCTGGCTTCAGGAGCCCTCCTGTGAGAACTGCCACACCGGCATCGCCACTCGGAATTCGGGAGCCATCCGCTTCCTGAACGCCTACGACGCCAATGGCTCGTGGCGACAACCCGCCGATAGCCGCTTCGCCTCAAACACCGGCAAGCTCTATCGCACCTCCGCCGGGCACGGCAAACTGCAATGCGAAGCCTGCCACGGCTCCACCCACGCCGAGTATCCCACTGACCACCGCAACGACAACCTCCAGAACAACGCCCTCCAGGGGCGCGCAGGCACGCTTTCTGAGTGCGGCGCCTGCCACGTGACGACGCCTTCGAACTACTCCGGAGGACCGCATGGCATGCACCCGGTCGGCGCGTTCTGGGTGGACAAGCACCATGACTATGCAGAAAGCCGCGGCGTGGGCGAATGCCAAGGCTGCCATGGCGTGGACTACCGCGGCACGGTACTGTCGCGCACCTTCACCGCCCGCACGTTCAGCCACGACGGCAAGAAGTGGGCCTTCGCTGCTGGAACCCAGATCGGCTGCTACAACTGCCACAACGGGCCCAAAGGCGGTGACTGATCAGCCGGCCCGCTGACTGACCGAATGGGATGACAAGCAAGCGCCATGCGGTTTGGTCCTGAGGACAGACCATCCGGATGGCGCTTTGGCTCCTTCGGGTATTCGGTTCAACTGCCTACGAAAGTCAAATCCCCTCACTAGCGCCTCCCCTGTCACGCGGCTGATACCCGCCATTGCTGAGGTGATGCACGCCCTCCAATCGAGAACTCAGACGGGTGCGTGCGCGAACCGTTGGCTGACAGGTCTCAGGTGCGGATTCTAGCCCGTCGAGGCGCCCCGCGCCTTCGGCAGGTTGAGGATTTGTTCGACCCGCTGGACGAGATCCTCCACGGCGAAAGGCTTGCCCATCAATGACACGCCAGCCTCTGTCCTGAGAAGGCCCGCTGCCTCGGCGTCCTCCGACGCTCCCGTCATGAAGACGACCGGTGTCTCGGGATACAGATACCTGACTTCGAGAGCAAGTTTCCCGCCACCCAAGCCGGGCAGCGTCAGATCGGTCACCAGCAGGTCCACGGAGGCGCGCCTCTGCTCCAATTCTTCCAGCGCCTCTTCGGCCGACCGGGCCTCGATCACCTCAAACCCACGGCGCCGCAGCCCCTTGGCCAACAACGCCCTTAACCCATCCTCGTCCTCCGTCAATAGGACGTTCCCGCGTTTCTCGGCAGAAGTCATGGGCTGAGCTACTTCGCCCGGCGGTTCAGCCGGCATTACGAGCACCAGCCGCGCCCCCCTGGCGCACTCTTCGACCCACGCCCGGCAGCCGGCCTCGATAAGCCGGCGCAACTGCTTCATCGGGCCAAATGCCGGATCATTGCCCACCTTGGGCCCGGCGAATGGGTCAAGCAGCGCCTCGGCTTCGGCTTCAGTCCTGCCATCGAATTCGAACCGGATTTCGGCCTCACCCTGCTCCGGGTGTCCTTCGGCTGTGAACTGGATTTCGCTGGAGACCTGCCTCACCGATTCCGCCAACGCCGTCACCTCGGACTCTTTCAACAGCACATGCGCTGGTTCGCCCAGCACCTCCGCCTCGTGGCCGGTCGCCCAAGCGCCTAGGTCGAATCCCCCTCCAGCGGCCGTTTCTCCCTCCTCTGGCATCGGGTTCAATTGCGCCGTCAACCGTCCCAGCCGCTCGGCCGCGTTCAGAATCTCTTGAATGTCGCCACGTCGGACATCGCTAGCCGGCAGACTGTCCATGATCTCGGTCGAATACCCGCCCACAATCATCAGCAGGTTGTTCGCAACATGCGCCACCCGAGCGGACAGCTTCCCGGCCGCCTCAATTCGCGCCATCAGCCGCGAGCTGCGTTCCGCCCGGACGTCGTCCTTGCGATCGATCGTCATCACCCGCACGCTTGCCGCGTCAGCTAATGCCATGTCCCGGCACTGCCGCACGTTCGCTTCGGCGTCGATTAGCCGGTAGTCGATTGACGCCTGCCAGTTCTCTTCGTCGCGGCGGTAGAACTCCAGGAACACGACCCGATCCCCGGGGTGGATGCGTGTTTCGGCCCAACTTTGCAGACTCTGCCACGATTCGGGCGGCAGCCCGAATTCCCGTTCGGCGTTCGCCGACTGGCATACCAGGCCTTCCGACTCGCGGTCGATCATCCAGAGTATTGCCCCACCCATCTCCGGCAATGCCCGGCCGACCGGTTCAGATTCTGGGATCTCTTCCACCGTCATCAGGACTTCGGACTCCACCAGATCCTGCCATCCGTGCGTGTGCTGAAGCACCACCCGCATCCGCCTGGGGCCCAGCGTGATATCGATGGACGACTGAGGCCGTTCGCCCATGAACAACTGCGCCAGCACCAGCTCTAATTGGGGATCCGGCAGCAGGTCGGCCACCCGGACGCGCGATAGATCCTCCCCAGTGAGTCCGAACCGTACCCTGAATTCGCGATTGACCGTCAGTAGCGACTGGTCTTCAGCCACAACCGCCACAGCCACCGGCAGCGCCGCAAACAGATCCTGATAGTACCGCCGCTCGCTTTCCACCAGAGCAAGCAGACGCGCTACCTCGGATGTCCTCCACTGGCTCGAATCGGATCTCTGCATCGGCTCAATCACTGCTGGCCGGGACAGTTCCCGCCCTGTCCAAGTCTGCGGCTTCTGCCGCCTTCCCGGCAATCCCTATTGTTCTAGTACGCGACCCAGTACCTCTGGTGTTATATGTTGGATGATCCTGCACGATTTTGAAAGGACTCATCTCATGGATCTGTTTTCTCTGAATGGCAAGGTCGCCGCGGTGGTCGGCGGTGGAGGCGTGCTGGCCGGCGAAATGGCAATGGGACTGGCCCGGGCCGGCGCCGATGTCGCGATTCTCGACTTCAACCTGGATGCGGCCAATGTCCGCGCTGGAGCAATCGACGAACTCGGCCGCCGCGCCCTCGGCGTCAAAGTTGACGCCACAAAGAAGACCGACCTCCAGGCCGCCCTGGACGCGATCGTTGCCAAGTTCGGCCGTGTCGATATCCTGCTCAATGCCGCAGGAATCAACTCCGGTACGCCCTTCCTCGAAATCACCGAGGAGGAATGGCACCGCATCATGGACGTCGACCTCAAGAGCGTCTTCCTTGCCTGCCAGGTCTTTGGCGCCTACATGACGCAGCCGGGCCGAGGCGGATCGATCATCAACATCTCTTCCGCCTCGTCAGATCCGCCGCTGTCGAAGGTGTTCACTTACTCGGTCGCCAAGGGTGGCGTGAACCAGGTAACCAAGTTCCTCGCCCGTGAGTGGGCCACCCAGGGCGTGCGGGTTAACGCGATCCTTCCCGGCTTTTTCCCAGCCGAGCAGAACCGCAAGCTCCTCACCGACGAACGGGTTTCCCAGATCATGGGCCATACGCCAATGAAGCGTTACGGCCAGTCTTCTGAACTGGTCGGCGCAGCCGTCTTCCTGGCTTCGGATGCCGCCTCCAGCTTCGTCACCGGGGCGATATTGCGCGTCGATGGCGGCTATGGCGCCATGACAATCTGACTGGATACACGCTGAAGCCAGCGATCAGGCCATGTAGCCGCCGCCGATGTAGTGCTGCAGTTGCTCGATGGTCTCTCTCTGGAGCGAAATCAGCGTCTTGATCATGTCGCCGCTTGAGATCACGCCCACTACCCGTCCGTCCTTGGTCACCGGCAGGTGACGGATGCGGCGCTCGCTCACCAGGCGCATGGCCTGTTCCAGCGTGAGATCGAGCGATGCCGTGATGACATCCGGCGTCATGATCTCGGCAACCTTCGTTTCACGCGAGGCGCGCCCTTGAAGGACCACCTTGCGCGTGTAGTCGCGCTCACTCAGGATTCCGGCGAGTTCATCGCCTTCCATGACGATGAGCGCGCCAACTCCCCGTTCCGACATGATTTTGATCGCCTCGAACACCGAGGCCGAGGGCGCGATCGAATACACGTCGTAGCCCTTCGTCTCAAGCAACGCGGCAAGAGTAATCTGACTCATGAGCCCCACTGACCTCCAGTCGGCGTCAGCCAGCAGCGATCCCGTCCGCCGCCGGCCCTTCAGGGCATTATAAGCGACTTGCACGCTCGTGCAACTACAATTGACGCTCGGCTATTTGCCGCGCATCAGCTCATCTGCCAGCAGAACCGCTGGCCGAATTCCGGCCACGTCGTGCACCCGGACCATGTGCGCTCCGGAAAGCACCGAAGCCATGGCCACGGCTACGGCCAGCGAGAATGTGGTCTCGCATGGCGGATCAGTGGCGAAGGGTTTGCCCGCCGGCGAAACCTGTAGCGGGAACCCTAACGCGGCGATACGGTCCAGCCGCGACAGCAGTTCGGTGTTCTGCTCCTTGCGCTTGCCCAGGCCGAAGCCAGGGTCGATGGCGATGTGGTCCTTCGGCACTCCGGCGCTGATCGCCCGGCCTGCCGAAGCGCTCAACTCGGCCACGGCCGCGCCCGACGGGTCCTTGATCTGGGGCTGTTTGCTCCACTGCTCAGGCGTCCCGCGCATGTGCTGCACGACCATTCCGGCATCGTGCTGGAGCACGATCTTGGCCAGCGCCGGCTCAATCGTCAGCCCGGTCGGATCTTTCAGAATCTCGACGTCCATCTCCAACGCCTGAGCGGCCACCGCGGCGTTGCAGGTCTCCACGCACACGGGCACTCCCAGCTTGCCCCGCAGACGTTTGAGCACCGGGATCAGCCGCCGTTTCTCCTCGGCTTCCGAAATCCGGGCGACGCCCGGCCGCCAGGACTGCGCCCCGATCTCGACAATATCAGCGTACTGTTCCGCCATCTCCATGGCACGAACATAGGCCAGTTCAGGTTCCTGGTAACGGCCCTCGTCCGCGGGCGAATCCGGCGTTACGTTCAGGATCCCCACGATCAGCGTCCGTTCGCCCAGATGGAGAACCTGTTTCTTGAATTTCCAGTCGATGAGTCTGCGTGGCACGGCACTTCCCATCTTCGCAGGTAAGCGAAGGCTATTCGTATCGAAGACACACAATCGGGTCCAATCTCGCCGCCCGATCGGCCGGCCAATACCCGAAAAACAGTCCTACCGCCCCTGATAGCCCAGTGCCCATTGCCATCCAGAAAACCGAGACCGACGCCGGAATCGACGGCATCGTCGCCCGCACCACCCACGCCACCACTGCCCCCAGCGCGATGCCAATCAGGCCGCCGGCAACGGTCAGCGTGACGGCCTCCAGGAGAAACTGGACGCGGATGTCGCTTGCCCTGGCCCCGATCGCCTTGCGGATGCCGATCTCGCGCGTTCTCTCGGTAACCGAGATCAGCATGATGTTCATTACGCCGATTCCGCCCACCAGCAGCCCGATCGAACTGATGACGGAGGTTAGAATCACGATCGCGCCGGTGAGCTGGTTCCAAAGATTGCTCAGGAAGTCCGACGAGATCAGTTCGAAGTCATTCTCCTTGTTTGGCGGCACCTTGCGGATGCGGCGCAGGGCTTCTTCCACTTGCTTCCGGCCCGTCTCGGCATCGACGCCTTTTCGAATGGTGAAGGCGATGAAGAGTTCCTTGACGTCGTGGTTGTGCTTGCGGAAATTCGACAGTGGAACCATGGCGAACTGGTCCACACCGGGTCCGCCCAGCAGTCCCGGCTCTGGAGCG
The DNA here is from genome assembly GCA_964604945.1 of uncultured Candidatus Solibacter sp. Lineage (GTDB taxonomy): Bacteria > Acidobacteriota > Terriglobia > Bryobacterales > Bryobacteraceae > PNKE01. The sequence goes on along the minus strand of CAZSBK010000047.1, from coordinate 9,648 downwards.
AAGACGCCTATCACTTCATACGGCGTCCCATTTAGAAATATCGTCTTGCCCACCGGTTCGGCTGGCCCGAACAGCGACTCCGCTACCTCAGACCCAATCACGGTCACCGCTGCCGCCCGCGCCTCCTCCCCGTCCGAGTAGTTCCGCCCCCGCTCCAAGGCGAACATCGGCATCACGTCCATATATGCCGGCTCCGCCCCGCGTACAATCAGATTTTCCAGCCGCTTGCCCTGATGCCGCGCCTCGGCCGGCTGCCCGAAGAAACTCGCCCGCGTACCCATCACGGTCAACTGGTCCACGGCGGGCGCGAGTTCACGAATTTTCCGGCCGTCGTCGTACTCGAAATATCTCCGCAGCCTGATCTTCTCGGGCATCCGCATCGGGTCTGTCCCGGCGGGGAAGCGCATGACGTAGTAGGACCGCGAACCCATTTTCTCCACTTTGTCGGAGATGAACGTATTCAACCCGTCGATGATCGAGGCCACCGCAATCACGCTGGTGACTCCGATGACAATACCCAGCAGCGTCAACCCGCTCCGCACCTTGTGCGTTCGCAGCGTGTCCAGCGAGACTTTCAGGTTTTCACCAAACTCGGCCCAGGTCATCGCTAATCCGCCCTCAACGCTTCCACGGGGTCGAGCTTCGCTGCCCGGCTCGCGGGGTAGATGCCGAAGAACAACCCAATCGCCGAACTTAGCGCCAACCCCAGCACGGCCACCCTCGTCTCCACCGACGCTGGAAACGATGTGAATCTATTCAACAACTCCGCGCACACGAAGCCAAGCCCGATGCCCAGCGCGCCACCCACCAGGCATTGCAGTACGCTCTCCACGAGAAACTGCTTCATGATGTCGCCGCCGCGCGCGCCCACCGCCCGCCGGATGCCGATCTCCTTCGTACGCTCGGTTACGCTCACCAACATCACGTTCATGATGACGATGCCGCCCACCAGTGCCGAAATCGAACTCACCAGAATGAAGACGGCGAAAAACGCCCCGCTGATCTGGCCCCACAGTTGGATGTAGCTGTCCTTGGTCCCGATGAAGAAGTCGTCGTCCTGCAATGGGCGCAAATGCCGCCGCGCCCGCATGATCTGGCGCGCACGGTCCTGGGCACGTTCGAATCCAGACTTGTCGTTCGGCACTTTCACGTTCAATGTCAGACTGTAGCGCGCCCCTCGCATCTTCAGAAACGTATTGAGCGGGATGATGGCGAAATTGTCGGTGTCCTGCCCCAGCACCGCGCCGCCACGCTCCACCACGCCGATGACGGTGAACTCCTGATCTACTAGTTTGATTACCTTGCCGAGCGGATCCGCCTCGCCGAAGAACTTGTCGCGCAGCGTCGCCCCGATCACGCAAACGTGCGCCGCATGATCGTCCTCCGGCCCTGCCAGCGGACGGCCCAACTCGATCGTGCGCGTATCGATTTCGGCCATCGATGGCGTCTGACCCTGGATGTTCACGTCCAGTTGCTCCACGTCGCCCAGCCGCGCCCTTGCCGACATCGACCCCGAGGCGCCCGTGAGGACGCACTCCGCGCATTGTTCCCGCAGAGCGAGATAGTCCTCCATGTAGATCCGCTTATTCTTCAGCGCCTTCAGAATGACCTGGTAGTCTGTGACGGCGAATGGCATCCGGCCAATCTGGAAGACGTCAGCGCCGAGGTTGGCTACTTTCGTCTCGACATACAAGTTCGCCCCCTGGACGATGGTCACGACAGCAATCAGTGTGGCCACACCCATCGTGAGGCCCAGCATCGTGAGCGCAGCACGCAAGCGGTGGCTGCTCAGAGCATCCCTGCTTAACCGGAGCGTGTCACTGAAGGCCAGCACGGTGGTTTACTCGACGATGACACGCTTCCAGCGTTTGCCAGCGCGGACGAAGTAGCCGCCCGTCTCCAGCCTCTGCCCAGGACCCTGCACGTCCACTCTTGACTTGTCGCTCTCCCTGAAGATATCCACCGCGCCGGACTTCACCAACCGGTCGGCCTCGGTGCCCGACGAGGCCAGGCCGCTCAGGGCAAGGATCTTGCCCAGCCGCGGATCGCCGGCCGTGGCCGTCTCCAAATTCTCCGGGATGTGCCCCTGACTGATGTCCCGCAGCCAGGCTTCCTTGGCGGCCCGGCCGGCCTCCTCGCCGTGGAAGTCAGCGGCGATCCGTTCGCAGAGATCCAATTTGATATCGCGCGGGTTGCGGCCCGAGTCCTTCAGGGCCTTGATCTCAGTCAGAGTCAAGTCGGTCAAGAGCTCGAAGTAGCGCCACATGATATCGTCGCTGATCGACATCAGCTTCTTCACCATGACCTCGGGCGGCTCGTAGATTCCGACGTAGTTGCCCTTCGACTTCGACATCTTCTCGACGCCGTCCAGCCCTTCGAGAATCGGCACCGTGGCGACGATTTGCGGCTTCTGGCCGTAGTCGCGCTGCAAATCCCGCCCCACTAGTAGGTTGAACTTCTGATCCGTTCCGCCGAGTTCGATATCGCACTCCAGCGCGACTGAATCGTAACCCTGGGCAAGCGGATACAGCGTCTCGTGCATGGAAATCGGCGTACCTTCAGCAAGACGCTTCGAGAAGTCATCCCGTTCGAGAATTCTTGCGACAGTAAACCGCGATGCCAGGCGAATCACGTCCACCCAGTTCAGCCTATCGAACCACTCGCTGTTGAAGCGGACCTCGGTCTTGGCCGGGTCGAGGATCTTGAAGACCTGCTCTTTGTAGGTTTCGGCGTTGGCGCTGATCTCTTCGCGCGTCATCGGCGGCCGGGTGATGTTGCGGCCCGTGGGATCGCCGATCAGGCTGGTGATGTCGCCGACCAGGAAGATCACGGTATGGCCCATGTCCTGGAAATGCTTCATCTTGCGGATCAGGACGGTGTGGCCCAGATGAAGGTCAGGTGCCGTCGGATCGAAGCCGGTCTTGACACGCATCGGGCGGCCGGTCTGGTAGGACTCCTCCAACCGCTCCTTCAGATCCTCTTCGCGGATGATCTCGGCAAAGCCCTTCTTCAAGTATTCAAGCTGATATTCGACACTCGGAAACGTCACCCTTCCATTGTATGGGCCACACCCTGGCATCCGCGATATCCGCTGCTATCCCTACGCCATGAGTTGCCGCAAATGCCGCCCGGTGTACGACGCCTCGCAGCCGGCGACCTCTTCCGGCGTCCCAGCTACTACCAACCTTCCGCCCGCGTCGCCGCCCTCCGGACCGAGGTCGATCACGTGATCGGCGTGCCGGATCACTTCCAGGTTGTGCTCGATCACCAGCAAGCTGGCGCCATTGTGAATCAACCTTTCGAAGGCGTCCAGCAGCTTGGCGATGTCGTCGAAATGCAGGCCGGTGGTCGGCTCGTCGAACAGGTAGAGCACGCCCTTGTTGCTCGCCTGCGACAGGTGGCTGGCCAGCTTCAATCGCTGCGCCTCGCCGCCCGACAGCGTCGTGGCCGACTGCCCCAGCCGCAGGTAGCCAAGCCCGACATCTGCCAGCGGCTGTAGGCGCGTGATCAGCTTCGCCTGACCGGCGAAGAACGACAGCGCCTCGCGGATGGTCAGGTTCAACACCTCGTGGATATTGAGCCCGTTGTAGCGGACATCGAGGATCGACGATTTGTAGCGCGTCCCGCGGCATTCCTCGCAGATCAGTTCGACGTCAGCCAGGAACTGCATCTCCACCGTCACCGTGCCGTCGCCCTGGCACGTGTCGCAGCGGCCGCCAGCGATGTTGAAGGAAAAGTGGCCGGCCGTCAGCCCGCGCCGCGCGGCCTCCGGCGTCGATGCGAACAGGTCGCGGATGACGTCGAACGCCTTCGAATAGGTCACCGGATTCGACCGCGGCGTCCGGCCGATGGGCGACTGGTCCACCAGAACCAGTTCGCGGATCAGTTCGGCGCCAGACACCGAGCGGCACGTGGGCGGTTCCAGGCGGTGTCCCTCGCCGCCTTCCTCGTCCCGCGACAGGTCGCGCTGGTACCGCCCCTCCAGCGTTTTGTGGATCACTTCATGGACCAGCGTTGATTTGCCCGACCCCGATACGCCCGTCACGACCGTGAGCATGTCAAGCGGGATGCGCACGTCGATGTCCTTCAGATTGTGCGCCCGGCAGCCGTTGAACTCGACCACTCGGCGGCCCTTCACCTCGCGCCGGTGCGTCTTGATCGACGTCTTCAGTTCGCCCTTCAGGTAGCGCGAAGTTAGCGACGCGCTCTTCTTGCCGCCATTGCCCAGCAACTGCTTCAGGGTGCCTGCAAAGGTCACTTGGCCGCCGGCTTCGCCCGCTCCAGGCCCGATATCGACGATGTAGTCGGCGGCGCGCATCATATCGGCGTCGTGTTCCACCACCAGGATCGTGTTGCCCAGGTCGCGCAGTTCCTTCAGAATGCCGATCAGCCGGCCCGTGTCGCGCGGATGCAAGCCGATCGACGGTTCGTCGAGCACGTAGCAGGCGCCCACCAGCCGCGACCCCAGGCATGTCGCCAACTGAATCCGCTGCGCCTCGCCGCCCGACAGCGTCGATGACAAACGGTCCAGGGTCAGGTACGACAGCCCGACATCGTTCAGGAACTTCAGCCGCTGCCGGATTTCAACGAGCACCTTCTGGGCGATAGCCGCCTGCTCCGGTTCAAGCGCCAGGCCGTCGAAAAATGCGCCGGCATCGGCGATGTTCAGTGCGTTTACCTCGCCAATGGTCTTGCCGCCCAGCCGGATGTTGAGCGCTTCAGGCCTGAGCCGCGCCCCCAGGCAGGCAGGGCATTCGGTGTAGCCGCGGTAGCGGCTGAGGAAGACGCGCACGTGCACCTTGTACTTCTTCTTTTCGACCTCCTCGAAGAAGCGCCGCACCAGTTGCCTGACGAGTTGCCGTTCGGCTGGCGTGAGTTGAACATAGGGCACGTCTGTACGTACCCGGTCTTCGTTGGCGGCGGCGAAATCATCCGAGCCCCAGGCATACTGCGGCTTCTCCCAAGGATCGATTGCGCCTTCGTCTAGCGACTTCGATGGATCGGGCACGATCAGGCTCATGTCATAGTCCACCGTGTTGCCGAAGCCCTGGCAATTGGGGCAGGCGCCGTATGGATTGTTGAAGCTGAACAGCGACGGCTCGGGCGTCAGGAACTCGATGTTGCAGGTCTTGCAGGCGAAGCGCTCCGAGAACCGCAAGCTCACCGGTTCGGCTTCGCCGGCCTGCTCGAACAGCACCTCGCCAGCTTCGCGGTAACAGGTTTCCACCGTATCGACGATGCGCTGGCGCTCGCTCACCCGGACCACGAACCGGTCGGCCAGCACGTGAACAGGCCGCGTGAAATCGACATCGATCAGCGATTCCGGCGTGGAAAACTCGAAGATCCGCCCATCCTGGAACAGGCGGCCGAAGCCTCGCTTGCGCAGGTCGAAGAGATGGTCGCGAAGCTCCGCCGCGTTGCCCTCGTGGGTCGTTTTGATGGGGAACAAGGCGTACCAACGCGAGCCGTCGGGTTGCTGCATCATGCGGCGGGCGACGGGATCGACGGTGTCGCGCTCCACCTTCTCGCCGCAGCCGGGGCAGTACGTGTCGCCGGCGCGAGCATACAGAAGGCGCAGATAGTCGTAGATCTCGGTCGTCGTGCCGACGGTTGACCGCGGGTTACGGGTCGTATTCCTCTGGCGGATGGCGACCGGCGGCGAAAGGCCCAGGATCTCGTCAACGTCGGGTTTCTCCATCCGCTCAAGGAACTGGCGTGCGTAGGACGACAAGGATTCGACGTAGCGGCGCTGGCCCTCGGCATAGATCGTGTCGAAGACGAGAGACGACTTCCCCGATCCCGACAGGCCAGTGACGACGGTGAGCTTGTCGTGCGGCAGATCGAGCGAGATGCTCTTCAGGTTGTGGACCCGCGCGCCGCGGATCGTCAGGAAGTCGTCTTTCGGGGCCACGATTGTCGGATGTGTAAGAGGGGACGGGGAATCCACTAAGATTGTACCAATCCGTTTATGATCCCCCCGCGCGAGGCAAGGCGTCTGCTGATGGACTGGTTCCAATCCGCGCGGCGCGACCTGCCATGGCGCCGGACGCGCGACCCGTGGCGGATCCTGCTGAGCGAAGTCATGCTTCAGCAGACGCGCGTTTCGGTCGTGATCCCCTACTACGAGCGGTTCCTCGAACGATATCCAACGCCACAAGATCTTGCCGCTGCGCCTGAGTCCGAGTATCTGGCGATGTGGAGCGGCCTGGGCTACTATGCCCGCGCCCGCAACCTGCAGCGGGCGGCCAAGGCAATTGTCGAACGCGACCGGTTTCCGGCCAGCTACGAAGAGATCGCCACGCTGCCCGGCGTGGGCGACTACACGGCGGCGGCGGTGGCCAGCATCGCTTTCGGCGCCCCCCATGCCGTGCTGGACGGCAACGTGATCCGGGTGCTGGCGCGGTTCACGGCCGAGGCGCGCGACGTTCAGGTGCAGTCGGTGCGGGTGCGGTTAAAGGAGGAGGCGCAACAACTGCTTGATCCGTCAAAGCCCGGCGATTTCAACCAGGCGCTGATGGAACTCGGCGCGACGGTCTGTCTGCCGAAAAACCCACAGTGCCTGCTCTGTCCATGGCGGGAACTGTGCCAGGCGCGGGCGCTGGGCCGGGAAGGCGAACTGCCCATCAAAGGGCGGAAACGCGAGCCGGTGAAACTGCTGCTGACGCTGCTGGTGGCCGAACGCGAATCGGGCGGCAACCGGCAGGTGCTGCTGCGGCAACGCGGCGCCCACGAAACCCGGTTGCAGGGCTTCTGGGAATTGCCCGAGGAGCGCGACCTGCCACATGCGGTTCGCGGCGAGAGGCTGGGCGAATTCAAGCACTCGATTACGCGCCACGACTACACCATCGAAGTCTTCCAGGCGACGCTTTCCCGCGCCGGCCGAGGGCATCGCTGGGTGAACCGGGATGAACTGGACGCGTTGCCGCTGGCCACGACGGCGCGCAAGGCGCTGGCGCTGCAATCGGCCACGCATACCCCTTAGTCCGCGCTCGGGGTATCGACAAGCATCCGCCGCTGGCATATGCTGCGGACGAAGAGAAGTACATGACCCGCCTCAATGCGGGCGTGCTGGCTTGGGCGGTGGCCTGCCTGTCAGTGGCAGCCGCGGATCCGCCCACGGGGGTGCCCACCTACGATGAAGCCGGCGTCGTCCAGCTTGCCCGTCTTGCGCCCGGACCCGTGGCGCCAAATACCCTGATGTCGATCTTTGGCAAGGAACTGGCCTGGGTGACCACGGCCCGGCCCAATGAAGACGAGACCATCAACATCCTGCCCGTGCTGTTGTCGGGTACCGGCTTGACTGTGGCGGTGAATGGACTTGCCGCGCCGGTGGAAATGGTGTCGCCGGAACAGGTCAACTTCCTGATCCCGGCAACGCTCGAGCCGGGCAAGGCGGTGATCCGGCTGGTGATGAACGGGCGCGCCGGGCCAAAGGTGGAGTTGGAGGTGGTGGAAGCCGCGCCGGCGGTGTTCTGCCTGGAGCACGGAGTCGCGCTGGCGCGCCACGAGGAGACGTTCGAGTGGGTGGACAAGGCGCATCCGGCCAAGGCGGGTGAACTGCTCCGACTCTACGTTTCCGGACTGGGCCAGACCGAACCGGCACTGGGCTACCGGGAACTGCCACGTAAAGAGGCCGAGGTCCGGGTGCGGGATGAGGTGGTAGTGAGGATCGGGGGCGTGGAGTTGACCGGCGAGGCGCTGGGTTACGTTGGCGTAATGCCGGGCTTTCCGGGGATCTACGAGATCCGGTTCACGATGCCGGAAACCGAACAGGGCGACCCGGAGATCCGGGTTTGGGTGAAGGAACAGGGCAGCCAGGTGGGCGTCAGGCTGGTGACCGAGGAGGCGGAAGAGGTGCCGGAGCCGCCAGCGGAATCTCAACCAAACGAACTCAGATGATATTAACTTCTTTGTTTATAATTTGTTATGGACCAGGAAACCCTCTCGCAACAGCAGTGGGATGGGGGCTTTCCCCCACCCATTTTCACAGAAGTACATACGCCTAGGCCATCCAAGACCAGCCAATCCGCCGCTGACGTGGATTCGGGCGGTGAGCGTTGGGCCGGACAGACAGGCCGCAAGAAAGCGTTTCAAGCAGTGGCGTGCACCGAGTGGAGGTTGTTCCTGTAGTCAGAGCCTTGGGGGGAGCAGTTGGGCGCGCACGGGCCGACTACTTGGCGGTGGTTCTGTCTACGGAACAGCCGGGCCCACGGAGAGTCTCCGCGATGCGGCCTTCACGGCTGCGAGAGCGCGCGGCATGGTGAATCCGATCCCGGCACACTCATTTGACACCTGTCCGAGAATGGCTCGCTTTGAAGGTGTCGCCTGAACCTGCTCCCACAGGGCCTCCGGATCCGCCGTGTTGAGCTTTTCGGACTGGAAGCGGAAGCCGGCGGCCGCAACGAGCCAGTAGAGCTGATCGGCGCAATAGACGGCATGGTCCAACCGGCTCGTGCGCGCGACGCCGGCCCGATCGTCGTGCGCGCTGACGGCATGAACGATGGCTGAGCTGAAACCAAGGTCCCGCAGGATCTGCGCTCCGACCAGTCCGTGCCGGGAGAGATCGGCGGCAGTGGTTCCAATATCGATGTCATGCAGAAGGCCGGCGACATCCCATTCGTCCCTGTCGTCACCCTCCGCGGCGGCCAACTCGCGCATGATGGCTTCAACGGCAAGCGTGTGGTCCAAGTACTTGCTTTCCTGCACCTTCGACCGCAACGCGTCCCAGGCCCGCGCACGCGTCTCGCTGGAGGCAGCCGGGGCCACCGTGTCCTTTGGGGGTGCTGCAATTATCAGTGGCAGCACAACTGCGGGGAGGACAACCCGCCTGAAGATACGCCGCGGGAACCTCATCATTTGAGTGTAGACCGCGGCTTCCGAGGCGGGGTGATGTGCCTGGGAGATCTGAGAGGGTTGCCCGGAGGAAGGGCGAGCCAACTGTCGAAAACGGGTCGAGCACCTGCCTCACTGCGCTCGCGGTTGACGGACTTGGGGGTTGTGGCGGAGGCGACGCGGGTTTTGGGGTGGCGGGTAAGGGATTTCAGGTGGGCGAGGAGGGGTTTGAGGCGGACGGCGGGCGGGATGTGAGTGGGGAGGGCGGCGGTGCGGTCGGTTGTCAAGAGGGCGCGCTTCTGCTGTATCTGCTTCAATTGATTGAGGCTACGGAAGAGGAGTCGTTCGTGGGAGCCGCGGTAACGGGCCAGTTTTTCGCTGCGACCAAACGAACCGGGGGCGCCCAGGTCGATGTCGGTGAAGAGCTCCATTTCGCGGATCTTGTAGAGCTGCCAGGCGGCGAAAACGACCATGTCGAGGAGGGTGGATTCGATGGCGCCGGTCGGTTTGTACTCGTCGAGGTATTGCTGGCTGAGCTTTTCGTACTCGGCGCGGAGGGTGGGCGACACGGCGTTTTCGAGCTTGGTGGCACGGAGACCGTGGGTGACGGCGTTCTGCGATGAGCGAGCTTTGCCCTCAGGGGTCTTAGGTCCGGAACGCACCCGCTCTCCGCGTTCGCGGTTAGTGGAAGTGCCGGACGGGGACTTGGGTCCGGAACACACCCGCTCTCTGCGTTCGCGGTTGGCGGAAGTGGCGGAAGTGGCGGGTGGATGGAGAGGGGGCTTGGCAGCCCCACTCTCCAAACCTCTCCCCTGC
>CAZSBK010000046.1:0-38983 GCA_964604945.1 uncultured Candidatus Solibacter sp. | reverse complement strand
AAAGGTCCTGTACGACACCAAGACCGACAAGTATTCGTTCGCATAAACCACCCGGCCTCGCCGTGTGACGAGCGCCGCCATTGGGATGAACCCGTGGCGGCGTTCGTGTTTTCAGCATCTGCGAGCCGCGTCCGTCAAGGCGCGGCACTCAGAGGGTCGCCTCCATTGCACCGCCCGCTTGCGCAGGCGGCTCGCCACGGCGTCGAGACTCGTCTCGCCCCCAAGGCTCAAGTCTCCTTCGACCGTCCCGAACAACCCGAAATCCGGGTGGGGGAGAGGTTTGGAGAGGCGTGCGTCGAAGCCCCCTCTCCAATCAATCATCAGTAGGGCGGCCCCCCGGTCCGCGGCCGGCCCCCCGGCCGGCATCCGCACAGCTTCCCACGATCACTGGACCGCGGGGGCATAGACCTTCTGGAAGTCCGTCTTTTCGTCCTCGCGTTCGATGAACGGGACGCCCTTTGCCATCCATGCGGGCTTCGGCGCGCCTTTCAAGTGATGGTCAAAGAACTGCTGCATGCGGACGGTCCAGTCCTTCTGGTTGTGCCGGCGGCGCAGTCCGTGGAACTCACCGTTGTAGTTGAGCATGTAGGTTTCCTTGCCGTTGCGCCGCAGGGCGAGGAACATCTCGATGCCCTGGTACCACGGCACGGCGTCGTCACGGTCGTTGTGAATCATCAGCAACGGCGTCTTCACGCGCTGGGCATGGAAGACGGGTGAATTCTCCAGGTACTTGTGCGGCGCCTCCACCAGAGGAGCACCAATACGGCTTTGCGTGTGTTCGTATTGGAACTGGCGCGGCAGGCCGGAGCCCCAGCGGATGCCGGAATAGGCGGAAGTCATATTGCCCACTGGCGCGCCTGCTTCAGCGGCCTTGAAACGAGTGGTCTGTGTGACCATGTAGGCGATCTGGTAGCCGCCCCAGGAGTGGCCCTGAATGCCGATGGCATTCTCGTCGACGTAACCGAGATCGACAACTTCCTGAATGGCCGGAAGGACCGCCTTCAGCGCACTCTGTCCCGGCTGGCCGACCGTGTAGACGATGTCGGGTTTGAGCATCAGGTAGCCGTTCGAGACGTAGTAGGGCGTGTTGACTGAAGTGCCCGGGCTCGGGGCCTGGAACGAGTGCAGGGTCTGCGACATCTTCTCGTAGATGTAGACCATGAGCGGGTACTTCTTCTTCGGGTCGAAGTTCTCGGGCTTGTACAGGGCGGCCTTGAGCGGGACACCGTCTGAGTTCTTGTAGTGGATCAGCTCAGCCGTGCCCCAGAGGAAGGCGTCCATCTGCCTGCCGCCTTCGGAGACCTGCTTCAGAGTCTTGAAGTTGATGCCTGTCGTGTGGAGGTCGGGAAATTCGTTGTAGCGTTCGGCGGTAAGCACGAGGACGTCGGCCTCGCGGGCGCGAGTGGCGAACCTGTAGAATTTGGGCCCCCAGAGCAGACGCTTGGGCTCGGCGCTCCCGGCAAGGGAGTCAATATAAAAGCCGGTGTCGAAGGATTCTTGGTCCTCGGCGCGGAGATAGAGCGGTTTGGACGGGTCGATGTAACGGTTGTCTTCGTCCTCATCAACCGGCTCAATCCTGGCGACGCGGAACTCGGTCTTCTGTTTCCGGCCGGCGGACTCGGTCAGGTTGCGCGCCGGCGAGCCGTCGGCGAACAACTGCCAGACGTCATAGCGGTCATAGACAAGTACCGATTTTGAATCGGAAGACCAACCGGCGGAGCCAAACGAAGGGGGGACATCGGGGTGGTCGTCTTCGTCGTTGTAAAACGCGACAGGCAGGCCGGCGGTGAGGTTTCGCAGGTTTCCGGTCGAGGCATCGAGTACGTGCCAGTTCCTGTCGCGGTGGATGAGGGCGTAGCGGCCGTCTGGCGACCAGTTTGACGAGACGGAGAAGCCGCCGGGTTGTTTGTCGATGACTTTGCGCCGGGTGCCGGTTTCCGTATCGACCAGATAGATATCAGAAGAGGCGCCTTCGAAGTCGACCATCCGGCGGTAGGGCCGGTCGTCGAAGCCATAGGCGTGGGCGCCGGTATCGTCGGTCACCACGGTGGGTAGTTCGGGCGAGGCAAGTTGGGTGTACTTCCTGGACGCCAAGTCGAAGATACCGCGGTAGGTGCGATTGCGCTCCTGGTTGACGCGAATCGCCTGCATCGGCTGTATGAAATCGTCCTGGTAGTGCCAGAGGTCGAGGACGACTTTCTCATCGGTGGCGGCTGCGGGCGCCGAGGCGTCCGGTTCATCCGGCTTGGGTGCCTTAGGCGGCTTGGCGGCGGGCACGAGCAGGCGCTTGCCGTCTCGCGTGAACTGAAGAGAGCCCTTCTCGCCGACCACCATGCCGGCTGGAATGCCGGGCGTCGCGTCCGATATCAATTCGGCGGCCTGGGCAGCCTTGCGATCCCAATGGTAGATTTTGAACTTCGGCGTCTTCGACGCCGCGTCGTCCTTGCTGGAGAAGAAAGCGACCTGGGATTGAGTTCGGTCCCAGGTGAGCTTGGTGTACTTACCCTTGCCTGACAGCAGTGCCACGGCGGCCGAGCCGGGCGTGACCGAAAAGACACCGTTGTCCTCTGCCTTGCGCGAGCCGACTGTGTAGAGCAGGGTCTTACCGTCGCGGGCGAAAGAGTAGTCGAGAACGTTTTCGTAGGTCGTCTCGGCGCTTTCAGTCTTAGTTAGGTCGCGCAGAACGAGATCGGTCCCGAACTCCTGGGGGGATGAGGAGCCGCCCGATCCGCCGGCTCGGCTCGCCTGATCTTCACCTTCGTCGCCTGGTTTCGCCGCTTCGGCCGGTTTGGCGGCATCAGCAGGAGCGGGTTTCGCTTCCTTGAGATACGCCACCCATGTGCCGCCCTTGGACGGGACCTGCACGGATTTGACGCGGTCAACACGCGTCGCTTCGCCGGTCGAGAGCCTGACGATCAGCAGCCCCGTCTTGGGCATCTCGTCGGCTTTCTTCTTCTCTTTGCGGGCTTTCTCGGTGTCGGCCTTGAAGGGGTACGTCGTGGCCACCAGCCATTGATTGTCGGAGGTGAACTGGACGCGGATGCCGCGCGGCGGCGGCTCCTCGGTGGCGGTGGGATCGGGGATAGGCGGGGGCGGCAGCGTACCGACAACGAAGCGAGACTCCTTGCCGGTTTTGAGATTCTTGACCACCAGATCGCCGTCGCCTTCCTGGGGCATGGAGGAGTAAGCGAGCCACTCGCCATTGCGCGACAGCGTGGGCGAAGCGAAGGAGCGCCAACTGTCATAGTCCGTGTGGGTCAGGGCGCGCTTGGGCGGCGCGGCAGGCAGGACAAGTCCAAGAGCAAGGACGAGTCCCATCGGGCGGATGGCGCGGGCGGCGATCGGGTACATGCTCTGAATTATATGAACTCCCGCCGGTGTTGGTGTGCGCGGCGATATAACTAAGGTGGAGCTTCACGCATGAAAACCATCGCCGCCGCCTTACTGCTCATCTGCACGCTGCAAGCTCAGAACCCATTGGACACACTCCGCAAGGCGCATCCAAGACTCATCGCGACCGAGCAAGACATGGTCCGGATTCGCAAACTCAGCCAAACGAACCCTGACGCCAAAATGATCCGCGCCAAACTGGAGAAGAAGGGCGAATCGATTCTTGACCAGGCGCCGGTGATCTACGAGATCATCGGGCCGAGGCTATTGACCCAGTCGCGGCGGGCACTGGACAGGATTTACACACTGGCGCTGCTTTACCGGTTGGACGGCCAAACGAAGTGGCGCGACCGCGCGGTGGCCGAGATGAAAGCCGCAGAAGGGTTCAAAGACTGGAATCCGTCTCACTTCCTCGATACCGCTGAGATGACGCACGCCTTCGCGATCGGCTACGACTGGCTGTACGATCCGCTCTCGCCCGACGAGCGAACGTGGATCAGGCGCGCCATCATCGAGAAGGGCCTGGAGCCGGCACTCGCCATCTATCGCGCCAACCGAAGCTGGGTGCTGGCGACGCACAACTGGAACCAGGTCTGTAACGGCGGCATCGGCATTGGTGCTTTGGCGGTCGCCGAGGACGAGCCGCAGCGGGCAGCGGAGGTGCTGAAAGGGGCGATCGAATCGCTGCCACGAGCTATGCGGTCGTACGCGCCCGATGGTGGCTGGAACGAGGGGCCAGGGTACTGGCATTACGCGACGCGCTACAACGTCTACTTCCTGGCGAGCCTTGAGACGGCTTTGGGCAAGGACTTTGGCTTGTCGCAACTGCCGGGCTTCGCCCAGGCGGGCGACTTCCGGATTGACTTCTCGTCACCGTCGGGCAAGACGTTCAACTATGCGGATGCCAGCGACAGCGTGGGTTCAGCCGAGGAGATGTTTTGGCTGGCAAGACGATTCAGCCAGCCGGTCTACGCCTGGCAGCAGTTGGAGTTGACCAAACGAACTCAATCTCCACATGCTCTTGATTTGATGTGGTTTACTGATTCGGCAAAATCGCCGATGGACGCCCGGTGGCCGCTTGGCAAGGTGTACAAAGGAGTCCAGACAGCCTTCCTGCGGGCGTCCTGGACCGACCCCGACACACTCTGGCTGGGCGTGAAGGGGGGCGATAATAAGGCGAATCATGCACATTTGGACCTTGGTTCGTTTGTGCTGGACGTCTTCGGAATGCGATGGGCGATCGATTTCGGGCCGGACGATTACAACTTGCCGGGCTACTTCGGCGACAAGCGTTGGACCTACTACCGGCTGAGGACTGAATCGCACAATGTCGTATTGATTGACGGCGAGAACCAGGATCCGAAGGCGGCGGCGCCAATCGTCGCCGAGCGGTTCCTGCCCGGCGAATCCATGGTCAAGATCGACCTGACGGCGGCGTATCCGTCAAAGCTGGCCAGTCATGTCCGGACAATCACGATGACAGGCGGACGGCGGGTGGCGATCCGGGACGAGATCCGGGCCAGACTGGCGGTTGAGGCCCTCTGGGGCATGGTAACCGCGGCCGATGTGACACTGAAAGGAAGAGAGGCTGTGCTAACGATGGCAGGGAAAGAGGTCCGGGCACGGATTGAATCGCCTGCAGATGCCGAGTTCGGCGTGGAGCCGACCCAACCGCCGACGCCTCAACACCAGAATGCAGGAACGCGGAAGTTGGTTGTCCGCCTGACGGGCAAGGTGGATTCAGCCGACATACGCATCGTGTTGGAGCCGGTGTATCAATGACGATCCTCTTCCTCTTAGTGCTCGTGCAGACCGACCTGAACACGGCGGCGCGGGCCGGCGACGTGGCCGCGGTCCAGGCATTGATCGCCAAGGGCGCCGACGTGAACGCTTACGACGGGCTCGGTTCGACGCCGTTGCACGACGCCTGCTGGAGCGGCGAGGTCGAAATCGTCCGGCTGCTGATCGCCAAGGGAGCGACGATCGAAGCGAAGCACCGCGAAGGCGGATCGACGCCATTGCAGTACGCCGTCCTGATGAACCGCGAGGCGGTGGTGCGGTTATTGATCGAGAAGGGCGCCGATGTGACGACTGTCTACCGGAACGGGTCGACTGCGCTGCACGTGGCGGCAAACCGAGGTCACGTGGAGATCGCTAAGCTCCTTCTAGACAGGGGCGCGAAAGTGAATGCGCGGGACGAGGGAGGATCAACGCCGCTCGATGAGGCCGCCTGGAAGGGCCAGGCGGAAATGGCCCGGTTGCTGATAGCACGCGGGGCGTCGGTTACCATGCGCAATCCTGCCACAGGCCAGACGCCGCTGCACGAGGCGGCACTCAAGGGGTACACGGACGTTGTGACTATGCTTGCCGATGCCGGGGCGGAAATCGGTGCGAAGGACCTCGCTGGTTCGACGGCTCTCGATGAGGCGCTGCGCAACCGTCACACCCAGACGGTGGAGGCCTTGATGGCCAAAGGGGCGCAACTGGGTTCGGCGTCTCAATTGAAAGATGCGGTGTTGCGGGGCCAGGCCGACGTGGTCGAATTGCTACTGGAAAAGGGCGTCGACGGAAAATCGCTGCTCCACGATGCGGCGCTGAAAGGCCATCAGCAGGTGGCCGAGTTGCTCATCAAGCATGGCGCCGAGGTCAACGGGCGGAACAAGAATGGCGCTACACCGCTGCACGACGCCGCGTTAGCGGGAAAGGCGGGGGTGGCCGAGGTGCTGATCGCCTACGGGGCCAAAGTGGATCTGACCGGAGCCGAGAATGGCTCGACGGCGCTGCACCTGGCCGCCGGGTGGGGGAGAGCCGAGGTCGTCAAGTTGTTGCTTGACCGTGGCGCGGACCGCTCGGTGAAGAACAACAATGGCCGGACGGCGATCGAACTGGCGAAGGAAGCAGGCTTCGACGAAATCGTCAAGCTGCTGGAAGCACCGGCCGGATCAGTCGAGCCAGCGAACCGATAGCGGTTGGGTGCGGGCGCAGGCCTGGGTGCCAGTGACACCTGAGGAGATCAGGGCGCAGGCGGCATCGGTGGCCGTGCGGGCGGCTTCTTGCTTCGATGCACCGGAGGCAGTGGAACACTGCTGGCGGCCCTCGAAGGCCATGCAGACCTCGACGCGGTTCTGGCGCAGTGAGGTCATCTGCCAGGTGATGAATCCAAGAAACAGGGCGAAGCCGACGCCGATGAGAGTGAAGAGCCGGGTCCGGTTCATCGATGATTATTCGGTGAAATAACTGCCCATCTGGCGGAACTTCTCGCAGCGCTGGTTGATGAGTTGCCCGGCAGTCATGGATTTCAGCTCGCGGATGGCTGTTAGCATGCCGGTTTTGAGAAACTGGGCGGCACGGTCATAGTCGTCCTGAGCGCCGCCTGGAGGTTCCGGGATGATGCCATCGACAAGGCCGAGACGGGAGAGGTCGGCGGCTGTGATCTTGAGCGCAGCAGCGGCGATATCGCCCTTGCTAGCGTCGCGGTAGATGATGGCGGCACAGCTTTCCGGAGAGATGACGCTGTACACCGAGTTCTCGAGCATGTAGACGCGGTTGCCGACGCCGAGCGCGAGTGCGCCGCCGCTTCCGCCCTCGCCGATGACGATGACAATGATGGGGCTTTCGATCCGCGACATCTCACGCAGGTTCAGAGCGATGGCCTGGGCCTGGCCGCGCTCCTCGGCATCGATGCCTGGATAAGCGCCTGGGGTATCGAGGAACGTGACAATGGGGCGGCCGAACTTCGCCGCCAGTTCCATGGCGCGCATGGCTTTGCGGTAGCCCTCGGGCTTGGGCATACCGAAGTTGCGATAGAGCTTCTGTTTGGTGTCGCGGCCCTTCTGCTGGCCGATGAGCATGACGGGTTCATCACCGACTGTACCGAAGCCACAGACGATGGCCGGATCGTCGCCGAAGTTGCGGTCGCCGTGGATTTCGATGAAGTCGGGCGCGATGCGCTGGATGTAGTCGAGCGAATGGGGCCGTTTCGGGTGGCGAGCGAGTTTGACACGCTCCCAGGCAATGTTCAAGCCAGCCTCACCTTTCAAGCGAAGCAGTTCGGACTCGAGTTCCTGAAGGCGGGCGCGGGCCCCGCCGCTCGTCAGTTGGAGCTCGGCCATCTCCTTCTGGAGATCGGCGATGCGCTGGCTGGTTTGAGCCTCGCTCATAGGCGTTGGACTTCCTTTGCTTCCCTCTTACGAGGCTAACACTTCCACGGCTTCCGGACCGCAGATGCGCTCGATCTCGGCCCTGAACTCCTTGTCCGGCTGGATCGTGCAGGGAACGTCAAGGATCAGGGCAAAGTCGCGCTGGCGTTCCAACCGGAGCCGGACCACGGTCTTGCCAGGCTTGCGCCCGAACAGCTTCTGCAGCTCTTCGACGCGCTCCGAACCATTATTGGTGAGGCGGACTCGGACCGAGATCATCGAGGGAAACGGCACGCGCGCTACATCGAGTGGGATGATCTCCTGGATGCTGAGTTTCACCGAGCCGTCGTCCTCGGGCAGCGCCTTGGCGCGGACCATCACGGCGCGGTCGTCGATGATTTCCTTTTCAAGAAGTTCGTATTTCGTCGCGAAACAGAGGGCCTCCGCCGAACCGGTCCAGTCTTCGAGCTGCATCGAAGCCCAGAGCTTGCCTTCCTTATTACGGCGGCGGTTGATGGTAGTGATGAGGCCGCAGACGGTGACTTCGTGGCCCTTCTCGACGCCGTGGAGCGAATCCGTTGTATGAGTCGCCAACTCATCGACCTTCCATTTGAACTCGTCGAGCGGATGGCCGGTAACATAGAAGCCGAGCATCTCCTTTTCGCCGCGGAGCTTCTCGATGGGCGACCAGTCGGGGACATCGGGCAACGACCGTTCGGCATGTTCAGCGGGTTCCGCGGCCATCAAAGCTGCGAAGAGCCCGGTCTGGCCGGACTCGCGGTCCTCCTTGGCGCGCTGGCCCGTCTGGATGCACTCCTCGATGACGGCGAACAGTTGCGAGCGGCGGCCAGCAAGCGAGTCCATCGCGCCAGCCTTAATGAGACTTTCAATAACGCGGCGGTTGATGGCCTGCATGTCCGCGCGCTGGCAGAAGTCGTCGAGCGACTTGAACGGACCGGACTCCTTGCGCGCGGCGACAATGGCTTCAACGGCGCCGGCTCCGACGTTCTTCAACGCGCCGAGGCCGAAACGGATGGCGCCATGATCGGGCGTGAAGTTGAGATTGGACTTGTTGACGTCGGGCGGCAGCACCTTAATATGGAGATCACGGCATTCGTTGATGTACTTGACGACCTTGTCTGTGTTGCCGGTTTCCGACGTGAGCAGGGCGGCCATGAACTCTACCGGGTAGTGGGCCTTGAGGTAGCCAGTGAGATAGGCAAGGTAGCCGTAGGCGGCCGAGTGAGACTTGTTGAAGCCGTATTCGGCGAACTTGGCCATGGTGTCGAATACGTGTTCGACCTTTTCCTTTGGAAAGCCAAGTTTGACGCCGCGCGGGATGAAGGTCTCACGCTCCTTGTCCATCACCTCTTTTTTCTTCTTGCCCATGGCGCGGCGAAGGAGGTCGGCTTCCCCGAGCGAGTACCCGGCGATGAGTTGGGCCGCCTGCATCACCTGCTCCTGGTAGATGAAGATGCCGTAGGTCTCCTCCAGAATGGGCTTCAGTTGGGCCAGTTCATAGGTGACACGGCGACGGCCAAGTTTGCGGTCAATGTAGTCGTCGACGAAACCGTTCTTAATGGGACCAGGGCGGTACAGGGCGTTTAGCGCGATGAGGTCTTCAATCCGCTCGGGTTTCGACCGGCGGAGGACGTCCTTCATGCCCGAGGATTCGAACTGGAAGACGCCGCTAGTGAGGCCTTCGGCGAAGATACGTTCGTAAGTGTCTTTGTCGTCGAGCGGGAGTTCGTCGAGTTGGAGCCGCACGCCGTGCTGCTCCTCGATCAGGTTGAGGGCGTTGTGGAGAATCGTGAGGGTGGTCAGGCCCAGGAAGTCCATCTTGAGAAGACCCATCTTCTCGAGGCTGTCCATGTCGTACTGGGTGACGATTTCGTCCTTGTTCGTCTTGTATAGCGGGACGAGTTCCTGGAGCGGTGAGGGTGATATGACGACACCAGCGGCGTGGACGCTGGCATTGCGAGCCATGCCTTCCAGGCGCAGGGCAATGTCAATCATGTCGCGGACGCGCGGGTCCTTGGCGGCAGCTTCATTGATCGCCGGTTCAGCCTCAATCGCGTCCTGCAACTTAATGTTGAGAGGGGTAGTGGGGATGAGCTTGGTGATCCTGTCGACCTCGGCGAAGGTCAACTCCATGGCGCGGCCGACATCCTTGAGGGCGGCTTTGGCGGCGAGCGTGCCGAAGGTGATGATCTGGGCCACTTGCTCGCGGCCGTATTTCTCCGTGACGTACTGGATCACTTCGCCGCGGCGGTTGGTACAGAAGTCGATGTCGATATCCGGCATGCTGATGCGTTCCGGATTGAGAAACCGTTCGAACAGCAGTCCATAGTGGAGGGGATCGACATCGGTGATGCCCATCGAAAAGCTCACCAGAGATCCGGCGGCCGAGCCGCGGCCAGGACCCACAGGGATGCCCTGCGACTTCGAGAACCGGATGAAGTCCCAGACGATGAGGAAGTAGCCGGAGAACTTCATCTGCTGGATCAGGGCGATTTCGGTTTCCAGCCGCTCGATGTAGTCCTCGATGCGGTGCTTCAGGCGGCCCTGGGCGGCAAGTTGTTCGAGCCGTCCGCGGCGGCGCTCGAAGCCCTGCCGGGCGACCCAGGCGAAATAGCTGTCAATGGTGTTGCCTTCGGGCACTTCGAAGCGCGGGAAGGGGTTGGTGACCGGTTTGAGCTTGAGCTGGCAGCGCTGGGCGATCTCCCATGTCCGGTCCAGCGCATCCTCGACATCGGCAAAGATGGCCATCATCTCAGCCCGGTTTTTGATGAAGAACTGCTCGGAGCTGAACTTCATGCGCTTGGTGTCATTGACGGTCTTGCCGGTCTGGATGCAGGTGAGGATGTCCTGGGCGCGGCAATCGGCGTGTTCGACGTAGTGCGCGTCGTTGGTGGCCACCAGGGGGATGCCCGTTTCGGCCGAGAGGCGATGGACGCCCGGCATGGCGATGGAATCCTCGTTCAGGCCGTGTTCCTGGATTTCGAGGAAGAAGTTACCCTTACCGAACAGGTCCTGGTATTCGTAGGCAAGACGCCGGGCATCGTCGTAACGGTCCTGGAGCAGGGTTTCCTGGACGTCGCCCTTGAGGCAGCCAGAAAGAGCGATGAGACCCTTGGTGTGCTGCGCGAGCAAATCCTTGTCGACGCGGGGCTTGTAATAGAAGCCTTCAAGGAAGCCGGTGGAGACCAGTTTGATCAGGTTCCGGTAGCCTTCCTCGTTTTCGCACAGCAGGACAAGGTGGTTGTAGCGGCTGGTTTCGTTTTTGACGTGGCGGGACTGCTGGGCGATGTAGACCTCGCAGCCGATGACGGCGTGGACGCCCTGTTCCTTGGCTTTGGTCGAGAACTCGACGGCGCCGAACAGGTTGCCGTGGTCGGTCATGGCGACGGCGGGCTGGCCCTGCGCCTTGACCATCTTCATGAGCTTCCCGGTTTCGCATGCTCCGTCGAGCAGCGAATAGTCGGTGTGACAGTGAAGATGGACGAAGGGCTTGTCGCTCATGGTCGGTGGAACTAACAGTTTACAGCGTAGCGAGGAGGAGAGCCCGCGGTCTGAGATGATGGCGCTATGGAGAAGCAGCAGCAGGGGATTGGAGGCGAGCCCGATTTGATGGGTTTGCCGGGTGGAATGGAATGGCTGGTCGAGCCGGTTTCCTGGAGTTTCGAAGAGGGCGTGCTGAGAATCGCGGCCGGCGCGAAGACCGATTGGTTCATTTCGCCGACAGACGGAGCCAGGGCGGAATCGGCGCCGTGCCTGACGTTCCCGGCTGGCCGAGAGTTCACTCTGACTGCTCTGGTGTCGGCGGAGATGAGCGCCCAATGGGACGCGGGTGCGCTGATGGTGTTCGCCGACAGGGAGAATTGGGGCAAGATCGCGTTTGAGAGATCGGCGTATCAGGAGCCGAGGATCGTCAGCGTTGTGACAAAGGGCGTTTCGGACGACTGCAACGGAGAGGTATGGGCGGGCCAGAGCGTCTGGCTGCGGATTGGGACCGTCGGGCGGGGCATCGGCCTGTACAGTTCGCCCGATGGCGTGAAGTGGCGGCTGGCGAGGGTCTTCTCGCTAGGAGAGACGAGGGAGTTGCGAATCGGGTTTGAGGCGCAATCGCCGACGGGGCCGGGCGCAACGGCCATGTTCCGAAGGATCAGATATCGCGCTCAGGGCATCGCGGACCAGTTCGCCGGCGAGTAGCCTCACTAATCGATTTTGTACTGGGGCCACGCGCCGGGATTGAACCGGCGACCTGCTGGTTACGAAGCCAAGGCTGTCAGGTCTCCACTGCAGTTACTGTCTCCGGTAGTCTGTGGATTCAGCGTAAGGCTACGGGCGCGGTTTCGTATGAGAACCTGCTCGGGCGGATGGCTGAGATATCACACCTGCTGCTGACAAAGAGCCGTCACCAAGCACGGTATCCTGTGCATGGAATGTACACTGCCGGACTGAATGAGGCGATTGAGCGGCTCTACTCAACTTTCGGGAGCTATCCGCTCCGAGCCCGTATCGACTCGTGCCCCTGTTGCCGAGGGCCTCAAGAAACACGGCACCTCCATACGAAAGCCCTCAAGGATTTGACGGCTGAGGACCTCGAGCTGTATGCGTTTCGTGCGATGACCACGGTCGGGGACGTCGATGATTTCCGGCACTTTCTTCCACGCATTCTGGAACTCTTACTGTCTTCTGATTTCCCGGTCGACAGGGAGGTGGTACTCGGTAAGCTCCGATATGCAGCATGGACGGAGTGGCCCGCCAACGAGAGCCGATGTGTGCAGGCTTACTTAGCCGAGTTGTGGATTTGGACGAGGCGGCAGCCGCCTGATCCGTATCCCTACATTTCAGCCGAAATCGGAAGGTGGCTTTGCGCGATCGCGCGGGCAGAGGACGACCTGGGACCGTATCTCGAGGCTTGGGCAGGCGACAGGGAGCAGGCAGCTCAGGCGAACATCCTGCGATTCATCCGCGATGAGCGCCAGGCGCTGGACGGGTCCCAGCCACCGGGCGCATTTTGGGAAGAGGCGCCTATCCAATGGCAGCAGGTCAAGACCTGGGTGATGCGATACGAACGCACAGGGTATTTTCGGGCTAGCGGCATCGCCTACCCGAATTGAGCACATCACCAATCGTGGATGCCAGCTCCCTGGGGCGGGACTGTGCCGCGACGGGAGACGCGTGGTAGGG
Organism: uncultured Candidatus Solibacter sp.; assembly: GCA_964604945.1. GTDB lineage: Bacteria > Acidobacteriota > Terriglobia > Bryobacterales > Bryobacteraceae > PNKE01. The sequence goes on along the minus strand of CAZSBK010000046.1, from coordinate 26,258 downwards.
ACGGGCAGAGTCGAACTGCCGACCTACCGCTTAGGAGGCGGTTGCTCTATCCAACTGAGCTACGTCCCCACGCTGAAGCCCGCGGCCTCATTCCTAAATTGTATCAGCGCTTACCAGCGCGAAAGACCTTTTCTACCGATGTCGCGGCGGAGTTGCATTCCGTCGAAGGCGATCTTGTCGACGGCGGTGTAGACGTTGGCTATGGCTTCCTGCAGAGTTGTGCCGGAATGGGTGACGCCGAGAACGCGGCCGCCGGAGGTGGCAACCCCTGCTTCGACAGACCTAGTTCCAGCATGAAAGACGACCGCACCGGTGGATTCGGCTTCGGGGATGCCTGAAATCAAATCGCCTGAGCGCACCTTGCCCGGATAGCCGGCGGCGGCGAGAACGACACACACCGATGGGCCGGGCTTGCATCCAAGCAGGCTGGGATTCAGCCGGCCGGCGGCGGCCTCCATTAGTAGTTCGCCGAAATCGCCGTCGAGACGGTGGAGGAGGGCCTGGGTCTCCGGGTCCCCCAGGCGGACATTGAACTCGAGTGTCTTAGGACCGTCCTTCGTCATCATCAGGCCGGCGTAGAGAAAGCCCTTGAATGGCATCCATTCGGCCTTCATGCCCTGCACGGTTGGGGTCATGACGGTGTCGATGACGGTTTGGCGCATCGCCGGCGGCAGGATGCGGGAATCCGAGTAAGCGCCCATGCCGCCGGTGTTGGGTCCGGTATCGCCCTCGAAGATGGTCTTGTGGTCCTGCGACGGCTCAAAGGGCAGGACCGATTCGCCGTCCGAGAGAGCGATGAAACTGACCTCTTCGCCGGTAAGGAACTCCTCGATGACAACGCGCAAACCGGCGTCGCCGACGAGAGTCCCGCCAAACATGGAGTCGAGCGTGGCCACGGCTTCCGCCTTGTCCCGAACGATGACCACGCCCTTGCCTGCGGCGAGACCATCGGCCTTGATCACAAGCGGGTAGGTGAATTCGTCGAGAGCCTGGCGCGCGGCCGCCGGGTCGTCAGTCGCCGTGAAGCGCGCTGTTGGGATGCCGTGGCGGGTCATGAATTGCTTGGAGAAGATCTTCGATCCTTCCAATTGAGCCGCGGCGCGAGTGGGGCCGAAGATACGGAGTCCGGCCGTTTCGAAGGCGTCGACAACACCGTCGACCAGCGGCGCCTCGGGTCCGACGACGGTGAGGTCGGCGGCAAGCGACCTGGCGAGGGCGAGATACCCGGAGGGGGTATATGAGCCGGCTTGGACCAGTTGCGCGATGGTCGCACAGCCCGGATTGCCGGGGGTTGCATAGACCTTGCTGACCGATGGACTGAGCGAGAGGCGCCAGCAGATGGCGTGTTCGCGGCCTCCGCCGCCGATGACCAGGACTTTCACTCAAATATCTCCTACAGCTAGAATAGTTTAGGACACCTGGGAATTCCAAGCGCACCGATGAGACAGCACAGATATGACGTTGTGGTGGTGGGTGCCGGACATGCCGGTTGCGAGGCAGCGAGAGCTTGTGCTCGCATGGGGCTCAACACCGCGATCGTCACCATGAACATCGACCTGGTGGCGCAGATGTCCTGCAACCCGGCGATTGGCGGCATCGCCAAGGGACATCTTGTGCGAGAGATCGATGCTCTGGGCGGAGTGATGGGGGAAGTTGCGGATGCTGTCGGAATTCAGTTCCGGTTGTTGAACACCAGCCGAGGGCCTGCGGTTTGGAGTCCGCGGGCACAGATGGACAAGAAGCAGTACCGTTTGGAGATGAAGAGGGTGCTAGAGGATGAGCCAAACCTCCGGTTTGTCCAAGCGGAGGTTACGGAGCTAGCCCTGCTGGACCTTGGCGCGGGGAAGAGAGAGGTCCGCGGGGTGCTGTTGAGCGACGGCCGAAGGCTGGATTGCGGCGCGGTTGTGGTGACGACGGGCACTTTCCTGAATGGATTGGCGCATGTTGGGGAGTCCAGATACAACTGTGGGAGAAGCGGTGAGGCGCCTTCGAATTACTTAGGTAACTATCTGAGAACGTTAGGGTTACTTTGGGTGAGGTTGAAGACCGGTACACCACCGAGGCTTGACGGCCGAACCATCGGGTGGGAACACTTCGAAACGCAGGAAGGCGATGGCGTCCCTGTTCCGTTCTCCTTCATGACCGAACGAATCGAGCGCGATCAAGTGGCGTGTCACGTCGCTTACACGAATGACGAGACGCGGCGAGTGATCCAGGAGAGTTTAGCGAGGTCCCCCCTGTACAGTGGGCAGATCGAAGGCATCGGTCCCCGGTATTGCCCGTCCATCGAAGACAAGATCGTAAAGTTCCCCGACAAGCCCCGGCACCAGTTGTTTCTTGAACCCGAAGGTCTGGACACCTATGAGATTTATGTGAATGGGATGTCCACCAGCATGCCGGTGGATGTGCAGGAGGCCATGCTCGGCACCATTCCTGGATTGGCCGAGGCCGAGATGATCCGGCCGGGATATGCCATCGAGTATGATGCGGTCGATCCTCGGGAGTTGGACCACAGACTGGCGGTAAAGGGGATTCGCGGGTTGTACCTGGCTGGCCAGATCAACGGCACGTCGGGGTATGAGGAGGCTGCGTGCCAGGGATTGCTTGCTGGAATCAACGCCGCGTGCCAATTAGGGAAGCGGGATCCCGTGGTTCTTGCGCGGACGGAAGGGTATGCGGGGATCCTGGTGGACGATCTGGTCACGAAGGGGGCGGATGAACCATACAGGATGTTCACTTCCAGGGCGGAATACCGTCTCCACCTGAGAATCGACAATGCGGACGAGCGGTTGACGCCATTGGCAGAGCGGGTTGGACTGGCGACCAAAGACCGCTGGTCCTTCTACCTGCAAAAACGTCAGGACAAGGAGGATGCCCGGAGGTTTCTTGAAGCGGTTCGGGCGAATCCAAACGAACACCCCGGCTTGGAGTTGTCGGCGGAAGAACGGCCAACGTTTGCCGAATGGCTTCGCCGGCCGACGGCGGGAGTCTCTGCGCTGGAAGGGTTGATTGCGTCCGCTTTGGGACGAAAGCCGGTGCGCGGCACTCTCCAAACAGTGGAGACGGAACTGAAGTATGCCGGCTACATCCAGCAGCAGGAAAGGATGGTGCGCCGGTTGAAGGACTCGGAGGAGAGGGTGATCCCGGGTGGATTCACGTATGATGATGTTCCTGGGCTGAGCAGAGAGGTCCGGGATAGGCTGAAGCGAGTTGGTCCATCGACCTTGGGCCAAGCTGCGCGGATTCCAGGACTCACGCCAGCAGCGATCAGCGTCCTGGATGTGTACCTGACGATGAGAGGCAGCGCGCGTGATGAGTAAAGGGGAAGTGGGGATGGGCATCGAAGGCACAATTGCAAGGGTTTGGCGAGACGTGCCGGTTCTGGGGGTGGCGCAGTGGCGGAGGATGGAGGAGCATTTTGCCCTGCTTCGGAAGTGGAATCCAAAGGTGAACCTGGTGGGGCCGTCCACATTGGACACTGCTCCCTTGAAGCATTACGGAGAGTCGCTATTCCTGGCCGCAGGGTTGCCGGAAGGGGTCCGGTCAGTCTTGGATATCGGATCAGGAGCCGGGTTTCCAGGATTCCCACTGGCGGTGTTGCATCCAACGGTTAGCGTTGTGCTGATTGAGTCTGACAAGCGGAAGGCCGCGTTCTTGAGGGAAAGTTGTGAGCTACCGAACCTCAGAGTGGTGAGTGAGCGGATGGAGAGTTACGCTGGGTGCGTTGATGCGGTTGTGTCCAGGGCTGTAGATCCTCGCTTGGTGCTGTGCTGGGCGCTCGAACGGGCTCTCCATTTCGGCTACGTGGGGGCAACTGACGATGTGCGTGCGCTCTGTGATGAACCGGGGCTTCTGGCCAGTCAGCAACGCGCCATCCCTTGGCAACTCTCCAGTTCGGCACTCTGGTGCATGTTCCACGTGAAACGTTCCTAGCACCTGTTCCACGTGAAACATGTTCGCTCGTGATAGCATGGTCGTTTCCTGAACCACCCAGACCCGGAGCAAAGTGAATGGGCAGAACCATCGCAATAGCCAACCAGAAAGGCGGCGTAGGCAAAACCACCACCGCCATCAACCTCGCCGCCTCGCTCGCTGCCAACGAAATTCCAGTTCTCTTGGTCGACATGGACCCCCAGGGCAACTCCACCACCGGCGTCGGTGTTCTCAAGGTGCCAGGGTTGCCAACCGTGTACGACCTCCTCAATGGGACCAAATCCGCATCTGAAGTAGTGCGCAACACGGAATTTGAAGGCCTCAGCCTCATCCCCGCAGACAAGAATCTTGTCGCCGCGAACCTCGAACTGGTAGAAGTCGAGGGTCGAGAGTTCCGGCTGAAGCAAGCCCTCGCACCCCTTCGCGAGACTTTTCCGTACATCCTGATCGATTGCCCGCCTGCTCTCGACCTCCTCACGCTCAATTCCATGATCGCGGCGGAGTCGATCCTGATCCCAATCCAATGTGAGTTCTTTGCCCTCGAAGGAATCTCGCAGTTGATCGATACCATCGAGCGCCTTAAGTCCTCCATCCACCCCGACTTGAGACTAGAAGGCATTCTCCTCACAATGTACGACGACCGCACCAACCTCACCCGACAAGTTGCTGGCGATCTGCAGGAGTTCTTCCAGGAGCAGGTCTTCAAGACCGTAATTCCACGCAGCATCCGGCTTGCTGAAGCTCCCAGCTACGGCAAACCAATTCTTGCCTACGATGTCCGTTCCCGTGGTTCAGAAAGCTACATCAAACTCGCCAAGGAGATCATCTCCCGTGACCAACACGCCTGATCCCGCACGCAAGGCCCTGGGCCGCGGCCTCTCCGCCCTCATCCCTCAAAAACAACAGCCGTCCCAAATCTCTCCACCTCCATCCACAGGCGCTCTCTCCCTGCCACTCGACCAAATACAGCCCAATCCGCTCCAGCCTCGGGACGTCTTTGACCCTGAACGACTAAGCGAACTGGCGCAGTCGATCCGCGAAAACGGCATCATCCAGCCCATCATCGTTCGCCGGGCAGGCGAAGGATACCAACTCATCGCTGGCGAACGCCGCTGGCGTGCCGCCAAACTGGCGATGCTCTCCCATGTGCCGGCTGTCATCCAGGACTTCGCGGATGACCGGCTCATGGAAATCACCCTGATCGAGAATATCCAGCGCGAGGACCTCAATCCGATCGAAGTCGCCCACGCCTTCGACCGGCTCAACAAGGAGTTCCACCTTAGTCACGATCAGATCGCTCAGCGAACAGGCAAGGACCGTTCCACAATTACGAACCTGCTCAGACTCCTGAAGCTCCCGGGCGATATTCAGGCACTGTTGGCCGGTAGGCGTCTCTCCATGGGCCACGCCCGCGCCCTGCTCGGCCTCCCAACACCGGAGCTTCAACTCGAGGTCGCTCAACGCATCGCCTCCGAGGGACTCTCTGTCCGCCAGGTTGAACGCCTCGTTCAGAAGATGACCGAGCCGCGTGAACCTAAGCCGGCGGCTGAGATCCCGCTCGATGCCAACACGCGCGCCGCCCTACAGGAGTTGGAGCGAGTCCTGGGAACCAGAGTCCGGATCGTTCAGAAATCGGAGAATCGCGGCCGCATTGAGATAGAGTACTATTCCGTAGAGGAACTAACACGGCTCTATGAGGTAATCGTGGCGGGAAACTGAGAGTTGGTGCCGGCGGTAGGACTCGAACCTACGACCTGCGGATTATGAGACCGCCGCTCTAACCACCTGAGCTACACCGGCGCGGCTGCCAACTCTTTTAGCGTACGGGTTCGCCTCGTTGCCTGTCAATCACTAGTACTTGTGTCCTGATTACCCAGAATTTCGATCTTGACAGCAACTGAGCCCAGGTTCATAGTGGGGCCAGACAGAGGGAACGTGGATTATTCCCTACATTCTGTCGCTTGAGACTGCGCAGTACCCGGTGGTTGAGCTGACAGCCTCAGCCGGGTGCCACAATGCGAGAGAGGAGGTTATCCATCGAGATAGATCACCTCACGGGGCGGCTACCCGGTACCTGATGCGTCGAGTTGTGCGCCTTCTCCGTCCAACGGGCTCCTGAGCGAGACCTCAGACGAGCGGCCATGCGAGCCGCGCCAAACAAAGGCTCAACACAGCTTTTCCTCCCGATTCTGGGAACTGACGTCGTCAGGATCTGGCGGTCGCCCTTTCCTTATCGTCCCCTCCGATTGACACTGGTCCGGACGCTTCTGTAGAGTCATGGATGAGCCTGTTGGCGCCTGTGCCACAAGGACTGAAACACGCTCCGTGAGTCTAATCTCCTTCCAAAGCGTCTGTAAGAGTTATCCCATCTACAGTTCCCCCTCGCATCGCCTGAGAGAACTGATGACTCTGAACCGCAGAAGATACCACGAGGATTTTTGGGCGCTTAAGGATATCTCCTTTGAAATCAACAAGGGAGAGACATTTTGCATCATCGGGGAGAACGGTTCGGGCAAGAGTACGCTGCTTCAGATCGTTGCGGGTATCTTGGCTCCCACAACTGGCCGGGCTGAGGTCTGTGGACGTGTCTCGGCGTTGCTCGAACTCGGATCGGGTTTCAACCCCGAGTTCACGGGCCGCGACAATGTCTATCTGAATGCCTCGATTCTCGGCTTCTCTTCGTCGAGCGTCGATCGCATCTATAAAAAGATCGAGGAATTCGCTGAGATCGGCGATTTCATAGACCAACCGGTCAAGACTTACTCCAGTGGTATGGTGGTCCGTCTCGCCTTCGCCGTCGCCATCCATGTCGACCCTGAGATCCTCATCGTCGATGAAGCTCTGGCGGTTGGCGACATCTACTTCCGCCAGCGTTGTCTCCGCAAAGTGCACGAACTCCGCTCCCGGGGCGTGACGATCCTCTTCGTCTCCCACTCCGCTGGCGACGTCAAAGCTATCGGTGACCGGACTCTCTGGCTCGATAACGGCCGCCTCCGAGCCTTGGGCGCCACCGATCGCGTTGTTTCCCAATATCTTGCGGCCATGGTGGACAAGGACTCCGCCTATTTGGAACACGCCACTAACCCGGAGCCCGCACCCGCCGGCGCCGTCACAGCGCCTGAAATCATCACCACCATCCCAAACATCGATCACCGTTATGGCGACGGTCGCGCCGAAGTCCTTGGCATCGCTGTAATCGACCAATTCGGGGCACCAGTCGCCCTGCTTGAGCCAAATTCGAGCATCACCGTCCGAATCTCTGTGACTGCACATCAACCGTTGGAAACGCCCAATGTCGGCTTCATGCTTCGGAACCACCTGGGCGTCGACTTCGCTGGGACCAATACGATCCGCGAAGGCATCAAACTCCCCCCAATGCACCCAGGCGACATCTATACCGTCGACTTCCATCTCGAACTGCCGCACCTGTATCCAGGCTCGTTCTCCTTCTCGCCCGCAATTGCCGAAGGCTCCCTAATCGCTTACAGGATGTGCGATTGGATTGACAACGCGATCACCCTGCAGATGGGTCACGGCGACGGTCAGGTATACGGATACGTCCATCTGGCGTGCCGCATCGACATCAACACGCCAATTGGGGCTCCCCGCTCGGCACCGGAGGCGCGGCTTGCTTGAATTCACCGGCGAACGCCTGATCCCTGGCCAGGTCGATCCGGACCTTTGGAACGAGCACTATTGCCGCTATCTCTTCGCATCGCGTCTGGCCGCCCGCAAGCGAGTGCTCGACATCGCCTGCGGCGCGGGCTATGGCTCGGATTGCTTGGCCCAAAGCGCGGCAGCGGTCACGGCGATCGATGTCTCCCCACAGGCGGCCTCAGCCGCACGCCTATCCTATCCCGCAGAGAACATTTCTTTTTTGGCTGCGGATGCCCGCTGCTTGCCCTTCCCCGATGCGTCGTTCGATCTGGTCGTCGCTTTCGAAGTGATTGAACACCTGGAAGACCCGCACGCATTGCTGGCTGAGGCCCGCCGCTTGTTGGCGCCAGGCGGCCAACTCGTCATCTCGACGCCGAACCGCCTCTATTACGCTGAAACTCGCAAAATCTCGGGACCCAACCCTTATCATGTTCACGAGTTTGAGTTCGACGAGTTCCGCGGTTCACTGGAGAGCGTATTTCCGTCGGTCACGCTGTTCTTGCAGAATCACGCAGACGGGCTTGTGATCCGTCCAGCCTTGGCGCCACTTTCGCAGGGCGAGCTTCGCATGGAGCCGGCCAGCGCCGAGCCGGCCAACGCCCACTTCTTTCTCGCTGTCTGCGCGCTCGCCGCACAGACAGGCACGCCCACATTCCTTTACCTGCCGGCCACGGCCAACGTTCTGCGCGAGCGCGAGCATCACATCGGGAAGCTCGAATCAGAACTCGAACAAAAGTCTCAATGGCTTGATGAGTTGAAGTCGGAACACGCCAACCTCGTCGAACTCTACCGCCAGCAGTCCGCCAATCTGAAAGCCGTCCAGGCGTGGGGCCTCGAGATGGATGCGAAGGTCAAGACCGCGGAACTTCAGATCCAGGAGGAGCTCGACCGCCACCAGGCCAACGTCCGCGAAATCGCGGCAGGCTACGATGCCAAGGTTACCGAATTGGAAGCCGAGAATGCACGCGTCTCCGAACTCGCCAAATCCAACATAGACCGCCTGGAGACTCTGCTCGCAGACACCCGCTCAGAACTCGCCCGCTGTGTCGAGATCCTCCACGAAACTGAAAAGACAGTCGAGGAACGCACCCTCTGGGCACAGTCGCTTCAAGCCCGCGTCGAACACCTTGAAGAAGCCCTGGCGGCACTCCAGGGCTCCCGCTGGATCAAGTTCGGCCGTAAGATTGGCATGGGCCCCGACCTGTCGCGGTACTGAACAATGCCGCTCCTGCTCCGCCTCCTCCGCAATCTCCCACTCTTGGTCCTCTCCCCTCTGCTCTGGGCCGCTGCCGCCATCCTCATCACGCTCACCGATGCCGCCTTCCGCCTGGTTGGCCGGCAGCGCCCGCCTTCCGCCACCAAGCCGGATAACTCGGCCGCCAGCGTTGTCATTCCCAACTGGAATGGCCGCGATCTTCTCGAAAAGTACCTGCCGCCGCTCATCGAGGCGATGTCAGGCAATCCCCGAAACGAGATCATCATCGTCGACAACGGCTCCACCGACGGCAGCGCCGATCTTCTCCGGACCGCTTACCCGTCGGTTCGTTTGGTCGCTCTGCCAACGAACCTCGGCTTCGGCGGCGGCTCGAATGCCGGATTCGATGCAGCCAGGAACGACATCGTCGTCCTGCTGAACAGCGATATGCGAGTCGATGCCGGCTTCCTCCAACCGCTGCTCGACGTCTTTACAGATGCCTCAGTCTTCGCCGTCTCATCCCAGATCTTCTTCAGCGACCCCGACCGCAAACGGGAGGAAACCGGCCTCACCCAGGGTTGGTGGTCCAACGGCTTCCTCCGTCTCCGCCATGTCGAGGACAGCGCGATCAATGAACCCTTTCCCTGTTTCTATCCAGGCGGAGGATCGTCGGCCATCGACCGCCGCAAGTTTCTCGAACTCGGCGGCTTCGACCACCTGCTCCGGCCGTTCTATCTCGAGGACACTGACCTCGGCTACATGGCCTGGAAACGCGGCTGGAAGGTCTATTATCAGCCGGCCAGCAAGGTGTGGCACGAACACCGCGGGACAATCGGAAAGAAATTCTCCCAGTCTTACATCGACGGCGTCCTGTATAAGAATCTGATTCTGTTCTGCTGGAAGAACATCCACTCATATCCGGCCATCCTCAGCCATCTAGTGAATTCCTGGATAGGCGCCGTCCTGAGTGTGCTGGCCGGCCATTCCATGGAACGCGCCACCCTCGCCGGCCAATGGCGCGCCCTTCTCCAGGCGCCCGGCGCACTACTCTCCCGGTGGCGCGCCCGCTCGCTGGCCGTGATCGATGACGAAGAGGCCTTTCGCCGCCCGATGGGCGCCTATCACCGCGATCGATTCCATCCCATTGAGTCTGATCCCAGCCAGCTCAACGTCCTGTTTGTCTCGCCTTACCCCATCTGCCCGCCTTCGCACGGTGGGGCGGTCTTCATGAATCAGACGATCAAAGAGCTTGGACTCCAGGCCAATCTCCACCTCGTGGTTCTGGTGGACTCACCCCATGAGATTCCCGCCCACGCCGAACTGGACTCCGTCACGCGTTCGAAAGAGTTCATCGTCCGGATCGAAGGACTGCCCGCCAAAGTTGGTTCCATCGAACCCTACGCCGTCCGGGAGTTCGCCAGCAAGGATCTCGAGTGGCTCATCCACCGCCAGGTCTACCTGCACCGCATCGATGCCATCCAGCTCGAATACACCAACATGGGGCAGTATGCGGGCCCCTACCGGCGCCTGGCTTGGTTCCTGTTCGAGCACGATGTCTATTTCCAGTCCATTGCGCGCGCGATGGCCTCGATGAAGCCGCTGACGCGAGTCAAGTCGTCATTTGAATACCTGCGCGCGCTCAGATACGAGTTGCGCCTGCTGCCCAAGTTGGACCGCGTTCAGACCTGCACGGCCGAGAACCGCGACTACCTGCTTTCCTTCCTCCCGCAGATGGACTCCCGCATCGACGCCCATCTCCGCGCCGGCATCGACGTGGCATCCTATCAATTCACGCTCGACGGCCGCCGCCCAAAGACCATGCTCTTTCTCGGCAGCTTCCGGCACGAGCCCAATCGTGTGGCTCTGAACTGGTTTCTGAAGAACGTTATGCCGCACGTGCTTGAACGCGCGCCCGATGCCCGGCTGATCGTCATCGGCTCGGACCCGCCACCAGCCCACACCCTGCCCGACTTCGGCGGAGCGGTTGAAATGCTCGGCTTCGTCGACGACATCCGCCAACCGCTGCAGGACTATGCCGCATTCGTTTGCCCCATCCTCAGTGGTTCAGGCGTCCGTGTGAAACTGCTCGAGGCCTTCGCCTCAGGCATTCCCGCCGTGTCCACGCCGATCGGAGCCGAGGGGCTCAGCCAGTCCGATGGGGATGTCTGTGCGATCGCCGATGATCCCGAGCAATTCGCAAAGCACATCGTCGAGATCTTCGAGGAACCCGGCCACGCCGCAGAGATGGCCCGCCGCGCCCGCACCTATGTCGGACGGCATCGCGACATGCGCAAAATCACGGCCGGTCTGGCGTCCAGCTATCGCACAACTCTCAGTGCGAAGGTTCGGAACTCCGCTTGACGGAAGCCGCTATCCGGTCCGCAATCGTCTTCGCTGCCCGGTCCAGATCCCGGGGAGAACTCGATTTCGGCCTGACATAGGCGGACCACAACACCTGGCTCGATTTGCGGTCCACAAGGAAGATGGTGCCTTTGCCTCTCGACAGAGCGCCCATTCGAACTGCCCCGCCTCCCGCATCCTTCGCCTCTGAGCCCGGTCTCTTTGCCTTCGCGTCCTTTTCGTCCTCTTCGGGCTCCGGAGGCTTCGGCGCCGGATAGAGTTCGCCCATCCGTTGCTGAAATCCACTGCCGACAGTGTCTGTAAAGACGGCGTCCGCCATTTGCGGGTCTGCAACGACTCCCAGCACCCCGCGCTTCACCAGTTGATTGGCGATGAACTGCTCCAGCCCGTTTGGCATGGGCAGAAGATAGACGTTCTTGATGCCCGGCAACTGCGCGGTGGATGCCGGCGGCTCGGCCGGCGTCTGCGCCGCGGCCAAGCCGAGGGCTAGGAAAAACAATATGGCTCTCACACCGTCATCATATCGCGCCGCTACAATGGGAACTTCGGCGCGCCGTGTACAAGCACCAGAAGATCACCGTTGTCATCCCGTGCCTCAATGAGGAGCAGGGCATTGAACTCGTTCTCAGACGGATGCCGGAGTTCGTCGACGAGGTGATTGTCGTCGATAACGGCTCGACGGACCGCACATCGGATGTCGCCACCGCGCTCGGCGCAACCGTTATCCGCGAAGGTGTCCGGGGCTATGGCCGAAGCTACAAGAAGGGCTTTTCCATCGCCAAAGGCGACATCATCGTCACTCTGGACGGCGACCACAGCTATCCGCCCGACGCCATCAGTTACCTTCTGGAGGCGTACTTCCATCTCGAAGCCGATTTCCTCAACGCCTCCCGCTTTCCGGTGCGGGACCGGAACGCGATGAGCTTCAAACACAAGTTCGGAAACCTGGTGCTGTCGCTGGCCATGTCGCTGCTGTTCTTCCGCTGGGTTTCCGACTCACAGAGCGGCATGTGGGTCTTCCGGCGGTCCATTCTCGACGGCATGATCCTCCAGTCCGATGGCATGGCGTTTAGCGAAGAGATCAAGATCGAGGCCCTGCTCCGGCCCAATACCCGCTTTGAGGAGATCTCGATCATGTACTCGTCGCGGCTCGGCGAGATCAAGCTGAACCCCTGGCGCGACGGCTTCAACAACCTCCTCTTCCTCATGAAAAAACGCTTTGCAAGGAAGCGCGCTTAGTGTTAATCTACAAAGTGCCCGCCTGTGTTTCCCGCCCGCATCCCTTGGGCGGAATACCCTCTTCCCTGGCAAGATCTGATGCTTGATGTTTCGGTGGTCATTCCGAACTTCAACTGCGCCGGCCTGCTCGAACGGGCCCTGGAAAGCGTCGCTGCACAGTCCGCCGCGCCCGGCGTCGTCGTGGTGGTTGATAACGGGTCCACCGACGGGTCGGTGGAATGCGCCGAGCGGTACGGTGCCCAGGTGATTCGATTTGAGACGAATCTGGGCTTCGCCCGCGCAGTAAACGAGGCAGCCCGACAATGCAAGGCTCGCTACATCATGGTGCTCAACAACGACGCCGTTCTGGCGCCGGAGTGCCTTGCGCGCCTTTGCGAAGCGGCGGAGCGCTCGGAAGCGGCATTTGCCGCGCCGCTGGTGCTGAGCGAAACCGACCCCAGCAAGCTGGACGGAGCCTGGGACCTGCTCTCGTTGAGCGGCTGCGCACTGCGCGCCGGGCATGGCTCTCCGCTCGCCGAACCGTTCTTAACCTCCAGGTCCATTCGATTCGCACCGTTCACGGCCTTGCTGGTGCGGACTTCCGTGTTCAAGGCGTTGAACGGGCTGAGCGAGGACCTCGGCACCTACATGGAGGACGTCGAATTTGGCTTGCGCTGCGCCCTCAACGGACAGAGTGGCGTCTACGAACCACAGGCCAGGGCGATGCATCGCGGCAGCGCGACCGACGGCGCGTGGAGCGGCCGGATGGTCCGGCAAATCGCCAGAAACCAGCTCTTGCTCACCGCCCTGCACTGGCCCAACCCGATGGGATTCCGGCTGGCCTGGACCGTTTTCGTGGGGCAGTTGCTCTGGGGCCTCTCCGCTGTGCGCCGCGGGCGGGCACTGGACTGGCTCGGCGGAAAACGCGAGGCCGCATCGATGTACGGTCAATTCCGTACACTCCCCCGGCTCGCGTCGCCGGAAATCCTGGTGCGGCTGCTGCGCGAATCGGAGACCGAGCTGCGTTCGCTCGCCAAAGGCGCCTACTGGCGTGTTTACAGAATGCTCACGCCCTTGGGAGGCGCCTGACATGACCATCGGCGCCGTCATCGTCACCTGGAACTCCGGCGCCCACATCGGCCCTTGTCTGGACGCGCTCCGCCGGCATGAGCCCAGAGTGCACGTCGCGGTTGTCGACAATGCATCATCCGACAACACGCTGACCGAGGTCGAGTCCCGAACAGGTGTCCGCCTCGCGGCCAACCCCGAGAACCGAGGCTTTGCCGCCGCTGTCAACCAGGGCGTGGAACTGCTTGAAGAGTGCGACCTGCTCCTCGTGCTGAATCCCGACGCGACGCTCCAGACGAACCTAGACGCCATGGTCCGCGAGTTCGAAGATCCGAGGACTGGCGCTTGCGGCGGCCGCCTTCTCGAAGCCTCCGGCTCGCCACAGACCGGATTCGAATTGCGCCGTTTCCCCTCGGCCGCCGCGCTTGTCTTCGAATCAATGGGCCTGAACCGGTTGTGGCCCTCCAATCCGGTCAACCGCCGCTACCGCTGCCTCGACCTGGAGGCCACCCGGCCGTGCAACGCCGAACAGCCCGCCGGCGCGTTTCTCATGATCCGGCGCAAGGCATGGCAGTCGGCTGGCGGGTTCGACGAAGGTTTCTATCCCGTTTGGTTTGAGGACGTCGATTTTCTCAAACGCCTGGCAGGCAGTGGGTGGCTGATCCGATTCACTCCCATTTGCTCGGCTGTCCATCCGGGCGGCCATTCGGTTTCCCTGCTGCCTCGCCATGACGGCGTCACTGCCTGGTATGGTAGCCTCCTAAGATATGCTGTTCGGCATTGCTCGTATGCCGGACGGGCAGCGGTGTGTTCCGCAGTGTTCGCGGCCGCGCTGCCCAGGGCCGCCGTGAATGCGGCTCACGATCATTCCTTTTGCCCCTTTCTTGTTTATGGTAGAGTGATGCGGCTCGCTTTGGCCGCGGGCGTGTCCGGCAGATCGGCCGGCATGAAAGGGGTTGACTTGAAACCGGTCCTGCCGCCGGGTGTCCATGGGTATGCGAAGCTGGTAAATTCCGGGGATAGGTCACCTCATTGATGGCAAATCATGAGTTCGTATCGGTCACCATCGTGACCTTTAACAGCGGCAGGTACATCAAGCGCTGCCTTCACTCGGTGCTGGCCCAAAAGGGTCCGGCCTTCGAGGTCATCGTCGTCGACAATCACTCCACCGACGGCACGCGCGATATTCTCGAACAATTCGAGGACCGCATCAAGACCGTCTATAACGATCACAACGCCGGATTCGCGGCCGCGCAGAATCAGGCCATCCGGTTGTCCCGGGGCAGTTGGGTGCTCACGCTCAATCCCGATGTTCTGCTGATGCCCTATTTCATCCAGGCCCTGCTCGAGGCCGGCCGTCTCGACAACCGCATTGGCACCGTCTGCGGAAAACTCCTGGTCATGAGTCCGGACTTCGATATCGAAGCCCGCCCTAGGGTGGATTCCACCGGCATCTTCTTCACCCCCAACCTCAGGCATCTCGACCGCGGCTCCCGCCAGATCGACAACGGCCACTATCTCAAGCGCGAATATGTCTTCGGCGCCACGGCCGCCGCGGCATTGTACCGCCGGGCCATGATCGACGACATCTCGGTGGATGGCGAGTTCTTCGACAGCGATTTCTTTGTCTATCGCGAGGACGCCGACGTTGCCTGGCGCGCCCAGTTGTTCGGCTGGCGCTGCCTTTACACGCCTTATGCCCGCGGCCACCATGTCCGCGCCGTGCTGCCCGGCAATCGTCGCGCGCTCCCGCGCGAGATCAATATGCACTCGGTGAAAAACCGCTTCCTGATGCGGATCAAGAACATGACCGGCGATCTGTACCGTCGGCACTGGCTCTCGATCACGGGGCGGGACACGGTTGTCCTTGGCTGCTGCCTGCTCTATGAGCATTACTCGCTCAGGGCTTTCTGGCAGATTCTGGGCGCTTGGGGCAGCGTGTGGCGCAAGCGCAAGGACATCATGGCCAGGAAGCGTGTCTCGGACGAGTACATGGCCGAGTGGTTCCGCTACGAACCAGTCAGCCGGCCGGCCCCGCGGCGCAAAGATGCCGCCGTCATCGAGCCCCAGTCGAAGACTCAGACCGCCGAAACTTAATCCGGCGTCCACCCCGTGCCGTTGTCCGGAATTGCGGGACCGGTCACACTAAGAGTTCGCTTCATATGAGAATCGCCCTGCTTGGCACACGCGGAATCCCTGCCCGCTATGGCGGCTTCGAGACCTTTGCCGAGGAGTTGTCGGTTCGTTTGGCCGAGCACGGCCACGACGTGACGGTCTATTGCCGGGCACCGCATGACGAGCAGTTCTATCGCGGCGTGCGGTTGGTCTACCTGCCGCCGGTCCGGCAAAAGTATCTCGAAACGGTCGCCCATACCTTCAGTTCCACGGTGCATATGCTGCGCCACCGGCGGCAGTTGGACGTAGCACTGTACTGCAACGGCGCTAACGCCATCTTCACCGCCTTGCCGCGCATGGCCGGCATCCCGACGGCCATCAACGTGGACGGCCTTGAACGCAAGCGCAAGAAGTGGAATGCAGCCGCTCGCGCCTGGTATCTCGTGTCCGAGGTGTTGTCCACTTTCTGCCCCACCGCCATCGTCACTGATGCCGAGAACATCCGGACCTACTACCGGTCACGCTATGGGGCCGATTCGACGTTTATCCCCTATGGCGCGCCGATGGGCCCAGTTGAGCCCGGAGAGACGCTTCGCTTGCTCGGCCTTGAGCCCCGGCGGTACTTTCTCTACGTCACTCGCTTCGAGCCTGAGAACAACCCGCTGATGGTTCGGCGCGCGTTTGAACGCGCCGATCCTGCGGTGAAGCTCGCCCTTGTAGGCGACGCACCCTATGCGGCGGAATACATCGCACAAGTCCGCGACACCCACCATCCGCGAGTCGTCCTACCAGGCGCAATCTATGGGCACGGCTACCACGAACTGCAGGCCAACTCGTTCGCCTACATCCATGCGACGGAAGTCGGCGGTACGCATCCGGCGTTGATCGAGGCAATGGGCCGCGGTGCCCTGGTTCTGTATCTACGCACGAGCGAAAACGAGGAGGTCGCCGGCGGCGCAGGGTTGCCGTTCCGCGATGAGGACGATCTGGCCGCCCTCATCGGCCGCGTCATGGACATGCCTGAAAGCGAACGTGCGGCCTTGCGGCAGGCGGCGATCGGACGTGTCGCGGCTCGCTACAGTTGGGATGCTGTCACTTCGTCCTACGAGACCCTGTTCGAGGGCTTGGTCCGGCAGGCACAATAGTAGGATGGTTCCCATCACATATCGCTGCTGGGTGGAAGTTTCCCGCCGCCAGCTCGCGGAGAACTTCCATGCGATTCGAACGGCGGTCGGGCCTGGAGTCGAGGTAATGCCCGTGGTCAAGGCCGACGCGTACCGTCATGGGGCAGTCGAGGTTGCTCGCGTCCTGGCACACGAAGGCGCGCGCTGGCTGGCCGTGTCCAATGTCGAAGAGGGGGTCACGCTGCGTCAGGGCGGCGTCACCACCGAGATCCTGGTGATAGGCGACTTCCTGCCCTTCGAACGCCCAGGCCTGATCGACTTCGATCTCACTCCGGCCATCCACTCCCTCGCCCAGCTTGCCGATTACGACCGGATGGCGAGCGCGGTCGGGCGTATCCTGCCGTTTCATCTGAAGATCGACACGGGGATGGGCCGTTTGGGCCTGCTGTCGAAGCCTGCTTTCGTTGTCGAGTCGATTCGCGCCTGCACCCATCTCCGCTTCGATGGGTTGATGACGCACTTCGCCTCAGCCGCCAACTTCGAATCGGATCAGACGCACCGGCAGATCGCAGAGTACGACAGACTGCTGGCCGCGTTGACCGGTGCCGGAATCGCCCCGCGCTGGCGCCATCTGTCGTCGACCATTCCTATCGCCTACGGCCATCGCGAGGCCTGGGGCAACATGGTCCGTCCGGGCCATGCGATCTACGGCTATGTCAGCCCGGCCCGCGGCATGGCGCCCGCGCCCGCGCTCGAAGTTCGTCCCGCGTTGAGTTGGAAAACGCGAATTCTAGAGGTGAAAGATCTGCCAGCGGGGGCGCTGGTGGGTTACGGCGGAATGTTCCGGTGCGAACGGCCCTCGCGAGTTGCAGTGCTGGCAGTGGGCTATGCCGATGGCATGAACCACCGCCTGTCCAGCAAGGGCAAGGTGATCGCAGGAGGCAAACTGGCGCCCATCGCCGGGGCAGTCTCGATGGACTTGACATCGATCGACGTCACCGATTGCCTACCGCTCGCGCCTGGGGACGCCGTTACCCTCCTCGGCCACGAAGGCAGTGTTTCGCTGGACGCTCAACAGATCGCGCGCATGGCCGGCACCATCAGCTACGGCGTGCTGTGCGGCATCGGCCAGCGCGTGAAGCGCGTCTACCTTTAACGCCTCGCCCGGACCGGCGATTGCCGGATGCATTCCAGCCTGACTTTCGCGTTTCCTGGCTTTGCCTGAACCGATTTCGTGATCGCCTCGACAGTTGCAGCTTCAAGCTCTTTGGCTGCCGTGTATCTAACAACCAGTTTCGGCCCCGCCGTCTCGAAAACGATCTCGGCGTTCTCCCGTGGCGCAGACTCAGCCGGCCATACCTCGGCGAGCGTCTTCTCCGCGCGCATCACGATCTGGGCACTCACAGCATCCAGATCGGCGTAAGGATCCTGGGCGGCGGGCCTTGTACGCGTTGCCAGGGACTCCCGCAGCAGACGCAATTCATCGGCGCTCGCCACCCGGCGGACCGTCAGATCGACGCTCTTGCCTGTCCTGCGCAGCAGGTAGTCCTTCGTCTCGGTAATCCGCTCCGCCGGAACATCGGCCGCAGCGACCAGTTGCAGCCGGATGCTTTCACCTGAAAATTCGACGAGTTCCCTGATCAGGAATCCGTCCGGCGAGAGGATCTTTAATCCCTCCTGGATCGCGGCCGCCGTCTGGGCCTCGTCCCGCATCTTGGAAAACGATCGTTGGAGGGGGATGTAAAGCAGAGCGAATAGGAGCCCGACCATGAGCAACCGGTAGCGCATCTTGCCGACGTCGCCCAACCGGCCCGAGAGGCGTGACTTCCAGAGGACTTTGTCGATGAAATCGTCATGTCCGGTCCGGTTCAGAACATCGCGAATCGGTTCCTGGACGTCGGGCGAATCCATCCGAACGACGTAGAAGACAACCAATGCACTGGCTGTGATGGCAACGAGGTTGGTCAAAAAGAGCAGGCTTGCCCCAGAGATGATAGCCCAATCGAAGCCCGCGCCGACGCCATAGCCCACGGTGCAGAGAGGGGGCATCAATGCGACAGCAACGGCGACGCCGGGCATGGCCGTGACCCCGCCCCCTTCGCCGCCGCGGCAGACCACGACGGAGCCAGCCAATCCTGAGAGCAGCGCGACGCCAAGGTCGAGAAGGTTGGGTTGGGTACGAGCCAAAATCT
This sequence comes from uncultured Candidatus Solibacter sp., assembly GCA_964604945.1. Classification (GTDB taxonomy): domain Bacteria; phylum Acidobacteriota; class Terriglobia; order Bryobacterales; family Bryobacteraceae; genus PNKE01. Next base: position 7,395 of record CAZSBK010000046.1, on the reverse strand, counting down.
CACTGGTCGCTACGTGGAATGGAAGGAGCCAGACCAGGAACGCCGAAACCGCGATTGAGGCGAGGACGCTGGCGAAGATTCCCGCGAACGCCTTCACACCCAGGTAGAGGTCCGAAACAGCCAGGCCGAGTCCGGCTCCCATGATGGGACCCATCAGCGGCGAGATCAGCATCGCGCCGATCACCACCGCAGGGCTGTTCAGGACCAGGCCAAGAGTGGCGATGCCAGCCGAAAAAACCAGTTCAAGGGCGTAGATGAGGGAGACGACGTCAGAGCCTCGGAAGACCATCTCATAAACGCGAGGCTTGGCCAAGGGCGAGATTCGCAGAAGATACTCAATCCGTTCGCGGAGACGTTTCTCCATGTCGGCAGTCTTACACGTCCAGATTGCGGACGTCCAGGGCGTTCTCCTCGATAAACTTGCGGCGCGCCTCGACGTCCTCGCCCATGAGTGTGGTGAAGATCTCGTCGCACTCGACGGCATCCTCGAGTTTCACTTCAAGCAGCGACCGGACCTCGGCGTTCATCGTCGTGTCCCACAACTGGCTCGGGTTCATCTCGCCCAAACCTTTGTAGCGTTGGATGTTAACGTCGCGCATGCCTTCGGACTTCAGATGGCCGATTAAGCCTCGCCAGTCGGCGATCGTCTCCTTGCGCGAGTCCTTCACGACAAGGAACGGAGGCTTGTTGTACTTTTGGACCTGACGCGCGATCAGTCGCAGCCGCTTGAATTCAGGTGAGGAAGCCATGTCGGCGCCGATGAGCCGGTCACCCTGGCCTTCCGCATGGAACGCGACCTCATAGCCTCCGCTTTCTTCATCGGCAACCACCTTCGCGTTCAGTCCGATCGCCGTCAGCCGCTCCCGCAGCTCTTCGAGGTTCGCCTCGTCGGCGAACTCGGCCTTGGCATCAATCCTCAACGCTGGGTCGGCCAGGATCTCGGCCACGCGCGAATTGGTCAACCGGCGTTCGAACCTTGTGAACAACTGCTGGAATTCATCAAGAGAGATCAGGAACTGGCGCAGTTCGCCCCCTTCGAGACGCTCGCCTTCACCATTGCCCATGAGCACCTGGACGTTGTCGGTGGCCCGGCGCAGGATCTCCCGCAGAAACTCCTTGTCATCCTTGATGTACTTCTCGGTCTTGCCCTTCTTGATGCGGTAGAGCGGCGGCTGGGCGACGAAGATGTGGCCGCGATAGATCAACTCCGGCATATGCCGGAAGAAGAAGGTCAGCAGCAGCGTGCGGATATGCGAACCGTCAACGTCAGCGTCGGTCATCAGGATCACTTTGTGGTACCGCAGCTTAGTGATGTCGAAATCGTCCTTGCCGATGCCGGTGCCGATGGCCGTGATCAAGGCCCGGATTTCCTCATGGCCCAGCATCCTGTCGTAGCGGGCTTTTTCAACGTTAAGAATCTTACCCCTGAGCGGCAGGATGGCTTGATATTTCCGGTCGCGTCCGGTTTTGGCGGTGCCTCCGGCGGACTCGCCCTCGACCAGAAACATCTCGCAGCGGGCCGGGTCCTTCTCCTGGCAGTCGGCCAGCTTGCCGGGCAAACCGCTTGAATCCAGGGCCCCTTTGCGGCGGGTGAGTTCCCGCGCCTTGCGGGCGGCTTCACGGGCACGGGCGGCATCGACAGCCTTGCCGATGATCTTCTTCATCACGCCAGGGTTCTTGTCGAAGAACTCGCTCAGCTTCTCGTTGACGATCTGGGTGACGAAGCCGCCGACGTCGGAATTGAGCTTGCCTTTCGTCTGCCCTTCAAACTGTGGCTGGGGCAGTTTCACGCTGACCACGGCAGTGAGGCCCTCGGTGGCGTCGTCGCCCGTCAGGTTCGCGTCCTTCATCTCCTTCACAAGCCCGCCGGAACGGGCGCTGGAGTTGAGCGTCCTTGTCAGGGCAGTGCGGAAGCCGGTCAAATGCGAGCCTCCGTCCTTGGTGTTGATGTTGTTGGCGAAGCTGAAGATCTGCTCGGAGTAGGAGTCGTTCCACTGCATGGCGATCTCCATGGTGAGCATGCCGCCATTGGGCAGTTCGCGTTCGCCCTCGATGGCGATCGGTTTGTCGTGCAGTACGTTCTTGCCGCGATTCAGGTGGCGGATGAATTCGCTGATGCCGCCGGAGAACAGAAACTCGTGCGAGCGGACCGGATCGACACGCTCGTCGGACAGGGTAATCTTGAGGCCCTTGTTGAGAAAGGCCATCTCGCGCAGGCGCGTGGAAAGCGTGTCGAAGTTGAACTTCACGGTCTCCATGATCGTGCCGTCAGCTTTGAACGTGATCTTGGTTCCGTGGCGACGGCCTGCTTTGCCTGTCCTGGCTAGCGGCCCCTGTGGCAGTCCCCGCTCGTAGTCTTGTTCCCACGTATGTCCGTCGCGGTAGATCTCCAGGTGCAGAGTCTCGGCCAGGGCGTTTACGCAGCTGACGCCCACGCCATGCAGCCCGCCGGAAACCTTATAGCTGTTCGAGTCGAACTTGCCGCCGGCATGGAGCTTGGTCATGACGACCTCAGCGGCTGATATGCCAAACTCCTCCTTGATGTCCACGGGGATACCGCGGCCGTTGTCGGTGATGGTTATCGAGTCGTCGATATGGATTGTGATAGAGATCTCATCGCATTGGCCGGCCATGGCTTCGTCGACGGAATTGTCCACAACCTCATAGACGAGATGGTGCAGACCACCTTCGCCGGTGGAACCGATATACATCGCCGGCCGGAGACGCACTGCCTCCAGGCCTTCGAGAACTTTGATGCTCGAGGAATCGTAAGCGCCAGTGTTGCCCAAATCTGTTAACCCTGAACTCTCATCGGCGCTGGCTCTCTTGAGGCGCGCCGGATACTATGTGTCAGATGCGCATCGGCATCACGACATAGCGGTACTCATATGCGAGACCCTCACCCGCCGGGCGAAGCTCTCCCGCACTCTGGCCGTCCTTGAAATGGAAGCTGACTTCCGGCTCAGGAACGGCCCTCAAAAACTCCAGCAGGTACTGTGCATTGAAGCCAATCTCAACTGTTGGTCCGATATAGTCCACGCCAAGGCTTTCTTCCGATTCACCCGTTTCGCTGAGCGATGAGTGGACCTTGGCCTCGTTGTCGGCCAACTGGATCTTGATCGCCCGTGTGCGCTCATCGGCGAACTGCGCGACGCGCTCGATAGTTCCACGCAGCTCTTCACGGTTCATCGTGATGGAGTGTGCATGACTGCGCGGAAGGACTCTCTCATAGTCGGGGAAATTGCCTGTGAGCTTACGGCTCATCAGCAGACGGCCGCCGAGGCGGAAGAACAAGTGATTGTCATCGGCGGCGTAATCAATCTGCTCATCCTCGGTTCCAGCCTCCGCTGCCAGCTTCTGCAATTCCACCATTGCCTTCCTCGGCAATAGGGCTTTGCTGGAGGCAGCGTCGCTTGTACAGCCGGGCTGATGCGCGAGCGCCAAGCGATGGCCATCAGTGGCCACCATTGTCATACCGCCATCCTGCAACTGAAGCAGAGCGCCGTTAAGGGTGAACCGTGAATCCTCATTTGAGATCGAGAAGATCGTCTTCTGGATCAGATTCGTCAGAGCCTGCAATGAAATCCGAGTTGAAGTTTCCGGCATCTCTGGCAGTTCTGGATAGCTCTCACGCGACATCCCGGCAATGCGTGAACGTGAGCGCCCACAGGTTAAGCTTGCCCAATGCGTATCTGAAACTTTCACCTGGATATCGGCATCGGGTAGCAGACGCACATAGTCAAGTAGCCGCTTCGCTGGAATCGTCCCAGTTCCAGCCGACTTCACTCTGGCCGCAGTTGTACTGCGAATACCCAACTCCAGATCGGTCGCTGTCAGGATCAACCGGTCTTCTATCGCCTCCACCAGGATGTTGGCGAGAATCGGTATCGTCGCCTTCTTCTCCACCACGCCTTGTGAGAGGTTCAACTCACGAACCAGGTCGGCTTTGCTTACGGTGAACTCCATGTGCCTCTCCCTTGAGATTGACTTTGAGCCCTTCAGCTCCGGGCCTCTTCCTTCTGGCCTCAGGATTTAATCATACATGTCTAGGACCAGGATTCGTAGGCGCTGTGGAAATGTAGAATTCTTCCTAAATTATACAAAACTCAATTGCTTCTGGTCCATCGAAGCTGTGTGTTGCGGGTTGGCTGCCAGGGTCGTCCATCCACAGTCCTCATCTTATGCACCACCTTCCACAGGCAGCCTGTAGGGCTGGGATGTGGAAGTTCGAACAAACTCAATTGAATGAGTCGATTAGGCTGTGAATCAATCTGTTCAGATCAGGGTCAGCCTGGCGCAACTCCTCCACCTTTCTCACTGAGTGCAGCACGGTGGTGTGGTGCTTGCCGCCGAAAGCACGGCCAATCTCAGGTAGGGACGCTGGGGTGAGTTCCTTGACCAAGTACATCGCTACTTGGCGCGGACGGGAAATCTCGTGAGCGTTTGTCTTTTGCTTCAACTGCGACGGCTGCAAACAGTACCGCTCCGCGACAGCCCGAACGATTGATTCGATCGTGACGCGGCGCTCATGCATGGGCAGCATTGCCTTCAGCAACTGTTGAGCCATCGGCATATTTATAGGAGAACCGGTCACCGACGAGTAAGCAATCAGCTTCACCAATGCACCTTCCAACTCGCGGACGCTCGACTTCGTCTTGGTCGCGATGAAGATGCGCACATCTTCCGGCAGGCGGATGCCTTCGATCTCGGCCTTCTTGTCAAGGATGGCCATCTTGGTTTCGAGATCAGGTGGCTGCACGTCGACCATCAGGCCCCATTCGAAACGCGACCGGAGGCGGTCCACCAGTCCAGGCGTATTCTTTGGCAGCGAATCCGATGTCAGTACGATTTGCTTCTGCCTATCATGAAGCTCATTGAAGGTGTGGAAGAACTCCTCTTGCGTACGCTCCTTCCCCGCCACACTATGGACATCGTCAATCAGAAGTGCATCGGCAGTGCGGTAGTTCTCGTGGAACGCTGGCATGCGGTCCATCCTAATGCATTGGATCATCTCGTTCATGAAGCGTTCGCCGGTGGTGAAAACAACCTTCAGCCATGGGCGGTCCTGGATCAATTGCAGTCCTATCGCATGCAGCAGGTGGCTCTTACCCATTCCACTGCCGCCATAGATGAAAAGCGGGTTGTAGCTTTCCGATGGCTTCGAGGCGACCGCCAACGATGCCGCGTGGGCAAACTGGTTGCAGGTCCCGACCACAAAAGAGCCAAATGTAAACTTCTGATTCAGTTGCTTGCGCGCCGGGTGGAAGAAGGGCGACTCAGGGCTCTTGGCCGACACGGGAAGCGGTGTGGAGTCCAACTCATACTGAACATCAGCTACGGGCAGCCTCAATTCCCGAATGACTGCTTTCACCCGTGACGCGTACTCACTCTCCATCCAAGACTTAGTGACCTCGTCCGGGACCTTCACCCTGAGCCGTTCTCCACTCTCCCCGGCGTAAAAGGTTTTGGCAACCCAATTGTTATACGCCTCCGACGTCAAGGTGGCGCCGAGCTGCTCCTTGATCGTATCCCAGGCGTTCTTTTCAAACATCAATCCACAACTCCACTAGTAGATTTACACACGTTTTTCACAGAGCTAATTGACTAGAATTTTCCCCGCTCGATTTTACCCGCCTCCCCCCGTGTCGCGTTCACACCGAGGCCTCCGAACGCGCCATCAGAAGAGGGACGCCCCACAGGATATCACAAAAGTGGCGCTGTGGAAGACACCAGTTTACCGAATCGTAACGCGATGATAACAAAGCAAATACGACGGTTGACGGGGTTGTGGAAAATATGCCATTTTAGCCCCCTTTTGTTCCCAATAGACCGCAACGGCCTGAGCCGATTGACAGATGCACTCTCAGCGTACGAAAATGGATGATGTCCAGCGAGCGGGAGTAACTCAGCTGGTAGAGTGCAACCTTGCCAAGGTTGATGTCGCGGGTTCGAATCCCGTCTCCCGCTCCATTCCGGACCCCCCCAGGCCACACAAACCTACCAGCTTCGTCTGAGATAAACTGGACCCGGAACGCCACCCGGCGAACACGGAATTTGGGGACAAGCATGCACGAACAGACACGAAGACAGGCCTTCCGAACGCTGGTAGGCGCAGCAGCGGCGTGTCAGCTTCAAGTCGCCGGGGAACCGTGGAGGGCCACGGTCTTCCGCGCCGGCGAAGACGGCTATCACACCTTTCGAATCCCAGCCCTGATCGAGACCCGCCGCCGCACGTTGCTGGCATTCTGCGAGGGCCGGCGCCTGTCCAGCAGCGACTCCGGCGACATCGACCTGGTAATGAAGCGCAGCCAGGATGGCGGGCGCACGTGGTCGGGGCTGAAGCTGGTCTGCGACATGGGTCCGAACACGATCGGCAACCCCTGCCCCGTTCAGGACCGCAAGACAGGGAGAATCCTGCTGCCGCTCACCTACAATCCCGGTAATGTCGTAGAGCGGCAGATGATTGAACGTACCGTCGAGGCCAGGCGGACCGTCCACATCACGCACAGCGACGACGATGGTGAAACCTGGGCGGCCCCGCGTGACATCACCGCATCTACGGCGAAGCCGGACTGGACCTGGTACGCCACCGGCCCCGGAGTCGGCATTCAAATGCGATCCGGCCGCATCGTGATCCCCTGCGACCACGTCGTCGAAGGTACCCGCGAGCATTTCTCGCACGTCATCCTCAGCGACGACGGCGGCGCGCAGTGGCGCTTGGGAGGCAATCCCGAAACCGGCGGCAACGAGTGCCAGGTGGTGGAATTGCCTGACGGCGAGCTGATGCTGAACATGCGCAACGCTGGCAGGAAGAACCAGCGGATCGTCTCGCACAGTGCCGACGGAGGGATGACATGGTCGCCGCTCAAGTGGGACGAAACGTTGATCGAACCGGTCTGCCAGGCCAGCCTGATCGCCGCGGGCAAACTGCTGTACTTCTCGAATCCTGCTTCGACGAGGCGCGCAAAGATGACAGTCCGCACCTCGTCCACCAGAGGCCGCACATGGACAGCCGGCCAGGTCTTGCATGAAGGCCCCTCTGCATACTCCTGCTTGGCGCCGGTGGGGTCGAAGGACCTTGGATGTCTCTATGAGTGCGGTGAGAAGAGCTCCTATGAACAAATCACCTTCGCTCGCTTCCGGCGTAAGTGGGTGAATGGGTGAATCGGTAACCCTGAACGGAATTTGCCTAGCGCGGCGCCGTCTCGCATTCGAGGATGCCCTCGAGCGCGATCTTCGGCAGATCCGTGCTAATGAAGAGCTCCTGCCGCGAACCGGACGCAAGGGCAATAGCCTTCCAGCCGTTCTGGGTCTGGACGGTGACGCGAATGGTGACCTGCCTGCCCTTGGCGTCGCGCACGTGGCGGATGACGCCGGGGATGATGGACCGGATCT
>CAZSBK010000045.1:0-39083 GCA_964604945.1 uncultured Candidatus Solibacter sp. | reverse complement strand
ACAGACGGCCGCAAGCACGAGCCAGGCGCTATTGAGCTTCTCTCCCCTGACCAGGGCAACTCCCGCGAGTGAACCCGCACCAACGGCGGACACCGCGATCCACGCCAGCACCGACAATCGTCGTTTCATGAATTAACGATTGTATCGGTCTTGACAGTTGCCCGATGGAGTCGCCTGGTGAGCGCCGGGTCAGAACCTTGGCAGCGTCCGCAGCAACGATGCGGTAGTCGCTCCGCGCGCGAATTCGACGTAATGCAACGGCTGCCAATCTCTCTTCTTGTCTGAGGTGTAGCTGAGCGCTCCTATGTAACGCACAGAGTCGCGGCTGGTACCCATCAGAATGATCACATAGCCGCGGTCCTTGTAAGTGAGTGCCCTGTATTGGATTTCGCCGTCGCCGGCCTTGTAGCGGTCCAGCGACGGCTTGCCGAGTTTACGCACGATGGCATGGTAATCATCGTCGCGCGTCAATTCGAGGTAGCCCTGATCCTTGGCTACGAAAGTCGGCTTCGCGTCCGGGGTGAACTCGACCAATGCCCAAATGAGCAATCCGACGACAGCGATTCCGCCAAAGACGGCCAGAATCATCCGGCTGATGCGGGTGTCTGTGCCCGAATCGCCAAATCCGCCGATCGACTTGAACCTGCCAGGCGCCTTCGGCTCAAGCCCGGTCTCGCCCGCCCGGCGGCCCATGGGGAACACCTTGCCCGGCATGGCCAGCACTTTGCGCTCGGTCGGCCAAACGGAGCCGGTCTTGTACTCAAGTTCCCTTGACAACCCAACGATCATCACCGGCTCTTCGATCTGGGAGACTTGACCGAAGTAACGTCGCGGCACGGCGACAACCAGGTCCGCCTTGGTGTTTACGACCACCATTTCGGACCAGGTCGCTTCGCGGAGGATCCACTCGTTGTGCTCGACATTCAAAATCGGCGGGTAGAAGGAAAACGGTCTCCGTTTCAGTTCATCCACCGGCGGCATAATCGGTTCGGACATGGTGTTGCGCTTCATCCTGGCCCTTGGAAGGGTCGCTGCTCCGTCGCTCCTAGATCAGTATGCAATATCGGCGCCCTGCTGGAAGTCCTCATCTCTCCCGCGCCGCATCTACATGACGACGGTTTCGGGCGCAAGGTTGCCCGGCTTTCTGCCGGACCGGCAATTCCCGGTTTGAACTCTGGCTTTTCTTGCGTCCGAGGTATAGAACAGGAAAGGAAAGGATTTCTACATGCTGATTCGCAAAGAAGAGGCGCTTGCTTACCACTCCAGCGAACCCGCGGGGAAAGTCTCAGTCAAGCCGACCAAGCCATGCCGGACGCAACGCGATCTGAGCCTTGCCTATACGCCTGGCGTCGCGGTGCCCTGCCTTGAGATCAGGGACAATCCACAGGCCGTGTATCAGTACACGTCGAAGGGCAACCTTGTGGCCGTGGTTACCAACGGCACCGCCGTTCTGGGGCTTGGCAACATCGGCCCCGCAGCGGGCAAGCCCGTCATGGAGGGCAAGGGCGTCCTGTTCAAGCGTTTCGCCGACATCGACGTTTTCGATATCGAATTGGCCACCGAGGATCCGAAAGAAATCATTCGCACCTGCCAGTTGCTCGAACCCACTTTTGGCGGCATTAATCTCGAGGACATCAAGGCACCAGAGTGTTTCGAAATCGAGGAGGAATTGAAACGGACGATGAAGATCCCCGTCTTCCATGACGACCAACACGGCACGGCCATCATCTCCGGCGCCGCGCTGGTTAACGCGCTGGAGGTCGTGGGCAAGCCGATCGAGAGTGCTCGGATCGTGTTCTCCGGAGCCGGAGCGTCGGCAATCTCCTGTGCCGACCACTACGTCAGGCTGGGAGCCAGCCTCGAGAACATCCTGATGTGCGACACCAAGGGCGTCATCTATGAGGGCCGCACCGCGGGATTGAACAAGTACAAGGCCCGCTTCGCCCGTCAGACCGAATGCCGCACGCTCGAGGAAGCAATGCGCGGCGCCGACGTCTTCATCGGATTGTCCCAGGCCAACTGCGTCACGCCCGAGATGCTGCTTGGTATGGCGGCCAACCCGATCGTTTTTGCCCTGGCCAACCCCGACCCGGAAATCACCTACGAGCTTGCCATCGCGACCCGCAGTGATGCAATCATGGCCACCGGCCGGTCCGACTATCCCAACCAGGTCAACAATGTCCTCGGTTTCCCGTTCATCTTTCGAGGCGCGCTGGACGTCCGCGCCACCGCTATCAATGACGAGATGAAACTGGCCGCGACACGCGCTCTGTGCTCGCTCGCCAAACAGGATGTGCCCGATTCAGTCCGGAAGGTCTATGGCGCGGAGCAGATGCAATTCGGTCCGCTCTATCTCATTCCGAAACCGTTCGATACGCGCGTACTCACTTATGTCGCGCCGGCGGTGGCGCGCGCGGCCATGGAGACCGGCGTTGCCCAGATCCCCGTGGATCTGGAGGTTTACCACGAAAGGCTGGAATCCCGTCTGGGCAAGAGCCAGGAATTGATGCGCATGTCTATTCACCGCGCACAACGTGATCCCAAGCGCGTTGTGTTGCCCGAGGGGGACCAGGACCCCATCCTGCGCGCCGCCCAGATTCTGGTGGACGAACGCATCGCTCTGCCGGTGCTGATCGGAAACCCGGATCGCATCCGTGCGCGAGCCGCTGAACTCCGGTTGCATTTCAACGACTCGGTGGAGGTGGTCGATCCCGCCAACTGCTCGCGTTGCCAGGCCTATGTAGACGAGTTCGTCGCTCTGCGCGAGCGCAAGGGCGTCACCCCCAGGGAAGCTCCGCGACTCCTCCAGGACCCAACCCGTTTCGGCTGCATGATGGTTCACATGGGCGATGCCGACGCGTTGATCGGCGGCGTCACCCAGCACTATCCCGAGACCATCCGGCCGGCGCTGGAAATCATCTCCCTGCGGCCCGGCGTCAAGCGCCTGGCAGGCATGTACATGCTCATATTGCCCAAAGGCCAGATCTACTTCCTCGCCGACACCACGATGGCCATCGAGCCGTCGGCGGAGGAGTTGGCTGAGATCGCCGTCCACGCTGCCGAAGCGGTCCGCGGATTCAACGTCGAGCCCAGGGTGGCCATGCTGTCGTTCTCCAACTTCGGCTCCACCCGCCATCCGCTCACGGAGAAAGTGCGGCGCGCGACCGAACTCGCCCGTGTTCAAGCACCCTGGCTGGAAATCGACGGTGAAATGATGGCCGACACTGCTGTCACGCCCGATCTGCTGGCCGAGTATCCGTTCAGCAGACTCACCCAGCCGGCCAACGTGTTGATCGCGCCGTCGCTCGAAGCCGGCAATATCGCCTACAAGCTATTGATGCGGCTGGGCGGCGCCGAGGTCGTAGGGCCCATACTGCTCGGCTTTTCGAAGCCCGTGGCAGTGCTGCAACGCGGAGCCGAGGTCAACGAAATCGTCCACATGGCGGCGCTGGCCGTGGTCGAGGCGCAGTCGCCGGCGCCCGCGGCAGCCGGTTGAAGATCAGAGGTCGACGGAGGCGAGCAATCGGGCGATACGCAAAGCCGGAACTTGGACCGGCGCACGCAGCGCCTCGGGCGACTCGCCTTCGTCGAATGCGTCGAACAGGGCAAGTTTGGCCACGGCGTAGCGCTCGGCGGAGTTCAAGACACGGCCATTGTCCAGTTCCCAGGTGCGGATGCCCTGGTCTTCGACTGCAACCTCGACTTCGAACCAGTTCTTCCGGTCCGCGGAGACGTGGAATCTGTGCCGCCTCGTTCCGGACTCGTCCCGATGCCCCAGATTGAAATACTCGTAAACATAACCGCTCGCGGCCGTGTAGCGCTTCAGGCGTTGAGAGACGGGCGCACTCTCCACCGGTGCGGCCGGTGCCGGCCCCCGCCTGATGAAACGGCCGATCCAGCCCCTCATATCAAGTCCATCATCTCTCAGCCTAACGGGATGTTTCACGATGGCGGCGGATTTTGACTCCACGCTGTGATATAAGATGAGGCTCGTGCAGCTCACATGGCATACGAACTGACCATCCCCGGATACGAAGGCTACTGGCGCCGGCTGCAACAAATCGGCCTCAATGCCTATGAAGCGCGCTCCTATCTGGTGCTGGTCGGGCATCCACGTTTCAAGGCGTTGGAGTTGGCGGCGCGGGCAAACGTGCCGCGTCAGAAGATATATGAAGTCCTCGACAGCCTTGTGGAAAAGGGCTTCGCACAGGTAGTCCAGGAAAAGACCAAGCTGTTCTTCGCCGTCGAGCCGGGCCTGGCGATTCCGGCTTACCTGGAACGCCAAAAGGAAGCCGTCGAACACGAACTGGAGATGCAACGGCGCCACGGCCGCTCGCTGGCGCAAGAGTTGAAGAACTCCTACGCCGCCGGGCAGGACGGGCGCGGCAATCTCGATTATCTGCGCATCGTCAGCGACCCGTCGCAGATTGCCGTCCACTACCGCTCGATGCTGGCCAGCGTCGAACGCGACTACGTTGAGTTTTCGCGTCCTCCTTACGCCGTCGATCCGCTGGACGAGAAACTGGTGAAGCAGTGTTGCGAACGCGGAGTCCGGTGTCGGCTGCTGGTCGAACAGAATGCGCTCGACAAGGCCCATACCTCACGGCTGGAGGAGTATGCCCAAGCCGGGGTCGAGGTTCGTTTGGTCGACGAACTCCCCATGAAACTGGCCGTATTCGACAACTCGCAGGGCCTTGTGGCTCTGCTGGATCCGGTCACTACACGTCCAGCATGGACTGCGGTGGTCTTCGATCACGCAGGCTTCGCTGGGGCGATGCGGTCGCTCTTCGATCAGTGTTGGGATCGCGGCGCGGTCCCATAGCGGTGGGACCGGCCGCGGGATCAATCTATCCGTTGATTCCTCGCCGCCGCTGGGCGTTTATGCATCCTTCGTCTCGCTGGCTATCGCCGGATAGACGATGCCCGCGAGCGCCCCGCCAATGAGCGGCGCGACCCAGAAGAGCCATAATTGCTGCAGTGCCCATCCGCCCGCGAAAAGCGCCGGTCCAGTGCTGCGCGCAGGGTTTACCGAGACGTTCGTGACTGGGATTCCAATCAGGTGGATCAGCGTCAGCCCGAGGCCGATGGCGATGGGAGCGAAACCGGCCGGAGCCCGCTTGTCCGTCGCGCCGAGGATGATCATCAGGAAGAAGAACGTCAGGACACATTCGGCCGTCATTCCGGCCAGCATCGAATAGCCACCCGGCGAGTGTTCCGCGTAACCGTTGGATGCGAATCCAGCGGTCACATCGAATCCAGCCTTTCCACTGGCGATCACGAACAGGACCGCCGCTCCGGCCACGGCGCCGATTACCTGGGCGACCCAGTATTGAACGACCTCGCCGGCAGGGAATCGCTTGCCGACGGCGAGTCCGAGAGTCACCGCCGGGTTGAGATGGCAGCCTGAGATGTGCCCGATCGCAAAGGCCATCGTCAGAACCGTGAGTCCGAAAGCCAGCGCGACACCAGCGAAGCCAATGCCAAGTCCCGGGTATGCCGCCGCCAGCACCGCGCTGCCACAGCCGCCAAAGACCAGCCAAAACGTTCCGAAGAACTCCGCCATCAAGCGTTTGGAAATGGGCATTCTACCTCCTCAGCCCAGGCTCAGCCTGGACCAAGCAATGATACAACTATCTCGCTGATCCGCAGCAGCGGAATTGCAGTTATTTGGCGGGGCGCAAGGCGGCGACGCACTCGATCTCGACCCGCACGTCACGCGGCAAACGGGCTGCCTCCACCGTGGCGCGCGCCGGAGGATTCTCGCCAAAATACCGGCCGTAGACCTCATTCATCGCCGCAAACTCGCCCATATCCTTGAGAAAGACGGTTGTCTTGAGGACATCGGCCAGGGCGGAACCGGAGGCTTCGAGTACGGCCTTCAAGTTCTCGAGAACACGAACGGTCTGCTCAGCAATGCCGCCGTCAACCAGTTGGCCGGTGACGGGATCTAGCGGAATCTGGCCGGACAGATAGACCAAGCCGTTCCACGCGACAGCCTGCGAATACGGGCCAATGGCCTTGGGTGCCTTTTCGGTTGAGATGATTTGCTTCATGATTCCTTCTTCCCCCAGTCGAGCGTGCCGGTTAGGGAGCGAACGCTCTGGATCTTTTCCGCTTGTAGGAATGAGTCGAGTTCACGGGCTATGCGAACCGGTGAGCGCGGGTCCCAAAACGTCGCCGTACCCACCTGGACGGCTGATGCGCCGGCGATCAGGAACTCTGCCGCGTCAGTCCCCGAGCCGATGCCGCCCAGCCCGATCACCGGGATTTTCACGGTCCGCCAAGCTTCGTGCACCATGCGAAGCGCAATCGGCTTGATGGCCGGGCCGGAGAGTCCGCCGAAACCGGCGCCGAGGCGAGGTTTGCGCGTGTGTGGGTCGATGGCCAGTGAAACGAAGGTGTTCACAAGGGACAGGGCGTGCGCGCCAGCGTCTTCCGCGACTTTTGCGATCGTGGGAATGCTCGGCACATTCGGCGAGAGCTTGACGATGATGGGGCGGGAGGCGATGCGTCGGACTGCCGAAACAAGCTGGGCCAGCAATCCGGCATCGGCGCAGAACAGGATGCCGCCGTGTTTGGTGTTTGGACAGGAGACGTTCAGTTCGTAGGCAGCGAGGCCCTCGGCGTCGTTGAGAACTCGAACCACCTCAAGATAGTCGTCTATTTCGTAGCCGAAGACGTTGGCAATGATTGGAGTGGAATAGCGGCGCAAAGCGGGGAGTTTTTCGTCGACGAAGGCGCGGACGCCGATGTTCTGCAGTCCGACCGAGTTCATCATCCCGGCCTCGGCTTCGTAAACGCGCGGCGCGGGATTCCCGTCCATCGGATTGCGCGACAGGCCTTTGACGACGATGCCTCCAAGTTGATCGAGGTCGACCACCGAAGCGAACTCAACGCCGTAGGCGAAGGTGCCCGAGGCGGCCAGCACCGGGTTGCGCAGGCCGATGCCGCAGATTTCGGTAGCTAATCGTGGGGAAACGGGAGAAGGCACGGCTTGCACCATTGTACGCGGCGGCGCCACGCGTCGATGGCGCGGCCCCCGTTGGCCCGCCTGAAAATGCACGGCAGCGAGCCGCTGGCTGGATTGCCGATACGCCAGCCGTCAGCAGCCTGAAAGGACCAGCGGGTACTGCCCGTGGCGCCTGACGAGTTGGAGTGCAAACTCATAGCGTTCCGCGGAGATGTCCGATGGAACCGAATGGTCGCTCTGGAAGATGTAGCCGCCACCGCGAGCAGCCTCCAACTTGCGAAGCACTTCCGTCCTGATCTCATCAAAAGATCCATCCGCCCAGAGGCGCACGTCCATGTTTCCGCAGAACGCCAGTCGATGGCCCAACTCGCGCCGCAGCTCGACGACGTCCAGTCCGGCCTTCGCCTCCAGCGGGTTGTAGGCGTCGATCCCGCACTCGATGAAGTCTTCAAAGATCCTTCGCGCATTGCCGCAGCCGTGATAGATCACCGGCAATCCAGCGTCGTGGCACACGTTGACCAACTCGGCTACCACCGGCTTGAACCATCTGCGCCAATACGCCGGCGAGAACAGCATGCACTTCCTGTAGGCCACATCGCCCCACACCACCATGCCGTCCAGAAGCCCGCCCGCGGCCCGGATCTGCGCCTTGGCCAGATCGACACAGAACCGCCCCACTCGTTCGATCTGTGCGCCGAGACGATCAGGGTGCTCGCCGATCCAATACATTACGTTCTCGCTGCCCACGATGCGCCAAAGCATCTCGTGCGCCTCGCAGACGCTGCCATAGACGGGGAAATCCGAATGGATGGCCTCGACCGATTCGATCCACGGCGGCGTATTTCTCTGAAAGCCGTCGCCCACGCCGGCGATCTGATTGTCGCCGGCCGCAAAGAATCGCCGGTCGTCCCATGCGGAATCGAACTCGAGTGCTTCCAGCCTTTCGATGCTGTCCGTATCGAAGCCGACAAAGGCCGGCATGGGCAGGTCAAACTTTTTCCGGATGATGGCGCCGAACCCCGTCCTCACCGTCACTTCCTCCAGGCTCTCTGAAATCGTTTCGAAGGGCCGGATGTGCGGATCCATGTTGGGTAGGGTGACCTGCCAATCCAGATCGTAGTGGCGATAAGGGTCGGCGCTGTCGGACAGTCCCAATTCCTGCCGCCACCGTTTCAGGAACCCGCCCCAGAAGAAATCGCTCACCGGCACACGGTCGGGTTCCTCATGCCGGAGCGCCTTGTTCATGCGGTCGAGTTTCTTGAGGCAGTTATCCGTGCGAGTCATGCTTCGAACACCAGAATCTCATGGACGGTGACAGGTGGAACCGTCACTTCCGCGCCGTTTTCAAGACGTCTCAAGGGCAGGTCCATGCCACTCACCACGGCCCGGGCTGTTGCGCCGCTGACCGGGAGATTCAATCGCAACATCGCGCCTGTCAAAGTGACCGGCTCCTCGTGGAAGACCGGATGCCGTGGCGTCCCGCGGGTGGCCGACCAGTTCACGACATGCGCGAGGTAACGGGGCCTTGTCCCCCCCTGATACGCCAGCGCGACCTCAGTGCTCACCGGCGCAGTCGTCATGATCAGCGGTTGCGGCAGCACCTGTCGCAGCACATGCTTCAGCGCCGAGCGGTACACCCAATAGCCCTGCGCATAGTAGCCGGACCCAAGTGGGAACCCGAACAGGGCCACCCGCCTGCTTGTGGCCACGGCAGCAAACTCGGTCTCATGGTCGAATGGCGATTGCGCGTGGCTCGTGTAATGGGCCGCCGAACGCTGGAACGCGGGTTCGCCCAGTTGCGCCACCACCTTCGCCGCTCCCGATAAGCGCCACTGTGATGCCCCTTCATACAGCGCGTACTCGTATGACGGAATCTCGCCCGTGAATTGGACCTTCGGAACCATGTACGCCGGCTTGTAAGGCGATGCGCCCGCATAGCTGAAGCCGAATTGTTCCAGCCAACTACTCTTCGTGCCGGAGAGCACTCCCGCGGTATGCGAAACCAGGAGCCCGCCACCCTTCGCGGCATACGCCATCAGCCTTCGCGCCAGCGCCTCATCGACCTCGAAATCCTCGGGCAACACCAACACGCCGTATCGTTCCCATTCGGCATCCGCTTCCTGTACGTCGAACTGTACCCGGCACTCGGTGAGCAGCTTCACCCAACCAAACAGACTATCCCCGCCGACCCGATCGATTGGCAATCCCTTCACCAACAGCGCCGCCTCGGTCACTGGCGCCGCCCCCTCCAGGTAAGGTTCCAATGCCTTGATCCGCCCGTACGACTTGCCGATGACGTGATAGACCGCCGGGTCCAGACGTCCGCTCGGCGGCATCTGGTCGCCGATGTCACAGCGCGATGCATTCGCGACAATTGAGGCACACTCCACATCCAACTGCGCCGGAAGTTTCAGCCCGCCGAAGTCGGCCCAGGACGCCTTGAAGCGGCCGGTCATCCCATAAGTAGTCAACCCGAAAGACCGTGCATAGCGCGTCACCAGCGGGAAGAAGTAGTACCCCCACCCCGCGGCCGACGGCAGGGCTTCCAGATCGATGTTGTCCATCCACTGTTTGCGCTCGCCGAGCCCGTAGGCGGCCTGGTTGTTGAAGTCCACCTGGCATCCTGCGCGCGCCTGCCGCACCGCCGTGTAAAGCCGCCTCAGGAAATTGATCTCCAACTCCTGCTTGTGCTCGCACTGTGCCCGGCGGTCCATCGGGTCCTTGCCGCGCGCCCTCAGTTGGGCCAGGCACTCTTCGCAGAAGCACTCGCCGGCGATGGGGAACGGCATGTCGAACCATGCGCCGTCGATAGGGTAGCGGGAAGTGAACTCCCTGGCGTGCTCTTCCATCAGCTTCACAAAGCCCTCCTGGGCGATGCAGAGAGCCGTCCACCCGGGCGTTTGGTCGAACTTCGGCAGGTACGTAGTCCTGTCGCGCTTGAAGACCAGCCACTCTGGATGGTGTTCGGCCAGATAGTTATCCCAGGTTGTGCAGTGGTAGGCGTAGACGGCAATCTTGCGCTTCCGGCAGGCCTCGACCTGCGCGCCCAGCAAGTCGAACTTCAACCCCGGATGAACGGGCCCGAACTTCGACGGGTAATAGAAATACCCGTGCATGTCCTTGGCGAAGACCACGATGGAGTCGATGTTCGCCTTCACCAGGGTGTCGCCGAACTCGTCGGCGTTGAACTTCTCCCCGATCCGTGCAACGTGCTGCGAGTTGTGGAAGTCTAGGTGGATCTTGCGCCAGGGGCGTTTTGCGAGTGCTTGTAGCGCGGGGTCGATCCACACTCCTTGCCGTGGAGTCGCGGCCGCATCCGCAAAGAGTCCAGCGCCGGCGGCGGAAAGTATGGTCCTGCGGTTGACACGCATGATCCGCAATCCTATCAATTGCGCGCGTCAAGTTCAGCGGGCAGGAATGGGCTCGTGCAGGATGCAAATCGTTCAGTGCACGCCGGCAGCGAATGCTCCGCCTGTGCGCGGTGTCCGCGGACAAACGTGAGAGAACCTCCGCCGCCTGGGTGGCCGTTAGTCCAGTGGAATGCGAGTGGCCGCGCCGCCATTGAGAAACCGGTCGCCGTATACTTCACGAAAGTGCGCGATAGCAGCCTCACCCGTGCAGTGTGTGGCCATCACCGACTGCACTCCAAGCTCGCGCAGCCGGGCGACGACCGACCGGATCTGTTCCTGGGAGTCCTTCAACATGTGAAAGCCCCCGGCGACCAGCCTGATGGGCGCCCCGGGCTTGACGCGCTGGGCCGCTTCGACCATCTTGGCTATGCCGGGATGGCTGCATCCCACAAGGACGACGAGCCCCTGTGGGGTATCGATGACAAGCGCCTGTTCCGACGGATCGCCCGCCACAATGCCGGTGCTATGCAATCCCGGCGCGATCTGACGGGAAGCAGTGACCCGGACAGGTTTCGCGCCAAGGCTCTCGGCGGCCGTGAAGGCAGTGGCAGGGAACGTATCGAGGAAGTAGACAGTCAGATTGGGACGGGACTGGGTGACGGCAGCTAGCCCTCCAAGGTGGTCCTGATGCGGGTGGGTGAAGATTCCGGCTTCGAACGCTGCGGGATCGACACCCAGCGTCCTCATGTTGGCCGCCAGTACGTCAGGCTTCGTGCCCGAGTCGAACAATATGGTATGTCCGCGGTAAAGGACTTGGGCTGCGAATCCCCAATTGGGCTGGAGATCGGGGTGCGCTGTGGTGTTGTCATAGAGGATGAGAACTGACGGTGGCTCAGCGCCCTTCAGGGATCCAGCCACTAAAGCAATCAGAAGCGTCACTAGGAAAATGAATCGGCTCAACTGCATGCTCCTTGCTGCGTAGGATTGATCCGCCCCATTGTAGCCCCGTGGGAAACGGGCGGCATCACGCCATTCGGCGGACACACAATGAGCGGCAGTTATGGGCAGGGATCTTTCCCTACCGCGTTGGCTGGCGTGGCACCCGCCCATAGAGCCGCTCAGTCGCCCGTCAATATCGACTTCATCCTTGCCGACGAACTCGGCGGCCGCCACTTCCAGACTCCCAACATCGACAGGCCGGCTTCCCAGGACTCCCGCTTCACCGGCGCTTACGCCGCCGGCCCTGTCTGCTCGCTGACCAGGACCAGCATCCTCACAGGCAAGCACCCCTGTTCGCACCGGCGTGACCGGCTGGATCCTCGGCCGGCCTCGCACGAAAAGGAGACCCATCCTCAAGCCGCGTATACCCGCCGAACTGAAGTTGTCCGCGGCAACCATTGTGGAACGGCTCAACCAATGGCGCATCCAGTCCGGCGCAGTGGAACCGGGAAGAACCCAACGCGGACCCGAGTAAGGCTGGAATCTGCGGGGTGCCGAACACCCGGCCGCGCCGCTCAACTGACCAGATGGCAAAGCTCCATCGTCCAGGTGCGTCCCCGCAAATCAGCCCCCCCTCGCCTGCGCGGTGCCCGATTTGGTTCACATCCGCTTCAGTTCACTCACTCGAAGAACGTCTCGCCCGCCTTCCTGTACTTCCAGGCCACATCCTCATCGAATTCGACACCTAGACCAAGCGCGTCGGGCACCGCGATCCGTCCGTCACGAATCATCGGACCCTCGGCATTCTTCACCAGTTCGTCGAAGAACGGCACCGACGCGGCGTGCCATTCGAGCGCGAGCAAGTTGGGCGTCGCCGCACACAGATGCACGCCCGCCATCGTTCCCAGTGGGTCGCTAATGTTGTGCCAGGTCAGATTGACGTAGTGCATGTCGGCCAAATCTGCCAATTTCTTGCCTTCCCAGGGCCCGACCTTCTGTACGTCGGGCGCCAGCACACGCAGTCCGCCTTCGACGATCAACCGCTGGAAATCGGCTCGGAAATAATGGTTCTCGCCGGTTGCGATCTGGGCGTGCGTCGCGCGCTGCACCTGGCCGATGGCTGCGATGTTTTCGGGCGGAACCGGATCTTCCAGCCATAACAGGCGGTACGGCTCGATGGCGCGGGCAAGTTCGATTGCGGCAGCCACGCCGTAGTTCCAATGGCAATCTACGGCCAGGCCCGTCTCGATTCCAACGGCGTCCCGCACCGCCCGCACCAGAGCGGCCGCGAAGTCGATCTCCAAGGGACTCAGGTCATGGTTGTATTCGTCGGTCTCATGCGGCGACGGCACATCGACGTCGAACTTCAAGATGCGAAACCCGTGCTCGGCCATCTGGCGAGCCCGTGCTGCATAGCTCTCCGGCCCAAGTGACTCCTTCTTTGATGCATCCCAGCCGTGGTGCTTGATGCTGATGATGGCCCCGCCCTCATCGCCGCCCCCACCCATCCAACCCGGCCGCCGCGGCTTCAGCATGGGGCTGATGGATTCCAGCGCCTCGCCGGCATGGCAGTCGGCATAGAC
Source organism: uncultured Candidatus Solibacter sp. (assembly GCA_964604945.1). Lineage (GTDB taxonomy): Bacteria > Acidobacteriota > Terriglobia > Bryobacterales > Bryobacteraceae > PNKE01. The sequence continues at coordinate 26,241 of CAZSBK010000045.1, read as the reverse complement.
AGTCACACGGTCGCGGTACTTGCCGCCCAGAATCTGCCACACGGGCATCTTGTGGCGCTTGCCGAGCAGATCCAGCAGCGCCGTCTCGATGCCGCCAATGGCGTGATAGACCAGGCCCGGTGAGCAGTAGATGGTGGACGCCTTCATACGCCGGATCAGCCGGTCGATCGACGTGGGATCCTCGCCGGCCAGGATCTCGTTGAACTGGCGGATGACCGCGGTCACGCCGGGTCCGATAAAGGCCTCCCCGTAGCCGGTGATGCCTTCATCGGTCTCCACCTTCACGATCGTCCAATCGAAGTTCGCTTCAAGGACTGCCGTCAATATGCGCTTGATCTTCACAGTGATCCAAACTATCAGGATTCGCTGTGGCTCAGCAGGGAGCACCTGCCTCCTTGAGCGGACGCTGGCTTTCAGGCGGCAAACTCCCGGTGGAGCCTGCAAAGCGCGGATTTGCTACTTCGACCCCTTGGCCGCGGCCGTTTTGACGGGTTCCGCGGCCGGGACTGGGGCGGCGGCGGTCTGCGGCGCCATGCCGAGGGCGACGCGGACCTGGGTATCGAGCTTTGCCATGGTTTCCGGATGGTCACGCAGGAACAGTTTGGCGTTCTCGCGGCCCTGGCCGATCCGTTCGCCCGCGTAGCTGTACCACGACCCGCTCTTTTCGACGATGTTGCGTTCCACGCCCACGTCTATTAGGTCACCAACCAGCGAGATGCCCTCGCCGTACATGATGTCGAACTCGGCTTCCCGGAACGGCGGCGCCAACTTGTTCTTGACTACCTTGACCTTGGTCCGGTTACCAACCACAACGTCGCCATCCTTGATGGCCGCGATGCGGCGGATATCGACGCGAACCGTCGAATAGAACTTCAGCGCGCGGCCGCCGGTAGTTGTTTCAGGGTTGCCGAACATGACGCCGATCTTTTCGCGGATCTGGTTGATGAAGATCAGACAGGTGTTCGACTTCGAAACGACGCCTGTCAGTTTCCGCATGGCCTGCGACATCAGACGGGCATGGACGCCCACGAAGCTGTCGCCCATCTCGCCTTCGAGTTCGGCCTTGGGTACCAGTGCGGCGACGGAGTCGACCACCAGCACGTCGATGGCGTTCGACGCGATCAGCGCGGCAGTGATTTCCAGGGCCTGTTCGGCGTAATCGGGCTGCGAAACCAGCAGGTTATCCACATCCACGCCGAGTCTGCGGGCGTAGGAGGGGTCGAGGGCATGTTCCACGTCGACGAATGCCGCCATGCCGCCGGTCTTTTGTGCGCTGGCGACAACTTGAAGGGCGATAGTCGTTTTACCCGAGGATTCGGGACCGAAGACTTCGACGACGCGTCCCCGTGGGAAGCCACCGCAACCCAGCGCATGATCAAGCGACACCGAGCCGGTGGAGATGGCGTTGATCGCCACCACCTCCTGGGCGCCGAGGCGCATGATGGAGCCCTTGCCGTAAGTCTTCTCGAGTTGGCCGAGCGCGGCGGCGAGCGAGCGTTGCTTTTCCTTGTCGTCCATGATGGCTCCTCTTGGTGGAACGTGAAAGCATTTATACTACCACAGGTCTAGGCCCGCGTGTAAGCCTTCTTGGACATAGTAGCGCCAGAGCGCCGAGTTTCTCTTGGAGTCTGCGGCAAAATGCACCCTGCCCATGCGGCTTGAGACAATAGAGTCATAGATGCATGATCATACTGTCGTAATTGTAGGGGCCGGCTTTGGCGGGTTGGCTGTGGCCAGGGGCTTAGGGGGATCCGGTTGCCGGGTGGTGGTGATCGACCGTCAGAACCACCACGTCTTTCAACCATTGCTTTACCAGGTGGCCACTGGCGGGCTGTCGGCGGCCGACATCTGCGCGCCGATCCGTTCGGTCCTGGCGCCATTTCCAAATGTTGAGGTTCGTCTGGGCGAGGTAACGCGGATCGATCCGGCCAGGCGTGTCGTTGCCTGTGGCGAGGATGAGATCGCCTATGACACGCTGGTGCTCGCTACGGGCATGGATACGCAGTACTTCGGAAACGAGGCCTGGGAGGCCGATGCGCCGGGGTTGAAGACGATCTCGGACGCCACGGAGATGCGCAAGCGAATCCTGATGGCGTTTGAGAGGGCCGAAACGGAAGTGGACCCCGATGCGAGGAAGAGTTGGTTGTCCTTTGTCGTTGTTGGCGGCGGACCGACAGGGGTCGAACTGGCCGGGTCGCTGGCTGAGATCTCACGAGACACACTGAAGCGCGACTTCCGCCACATTCGGCCAGAGGAGTCCCAGATTCTTCTGCTGGACTTCGCGCCGCGCCTGCTCACGGCCTTTGATGAGAGCCTGTCGGACTATGCGCTGCGGCGGCTGATCCGCATGGGCGTGCGATCGCTGTTGAGCCACCGCGTGCTGGCGATCGACGAAACAGGGGTGACGGCGGAGTCAGACGGGACGACCCGGCACATTCCGGCCAGGACGGTCCTGTGGGCGGCGGGCGTGACCGGATCGCCGCTGGCCAGGCAACTGGGGGCCGACTTGGACCGGCAGGGCCGGGTACCTGTCGGGCCGGACTTGACGCTGCCGGGCCGTGCGGAGATTTTCGTGCTGGGCGATCTGGCGCATTTTGAACAGGATGGCAAGACGCTGCCGGGCGTGGCGCAACCAGCGCTGCAGGCCGGGCGCTACGTGGGTAAGGCGATTCGTGCGAAGGTGGAAGACCGGCCTTCGCCGGGGCCGTTCCGATATCTTGATCTGGGCAGCATGGCCACCATCGGGCGGAACGCCGCGGTTGCTGACATCTTTGGAGTGAAGCTGCGGGGCTACCCGGCGTGGCTGGCTTGGCTCTTCATCCACCTGATGCATCTTGTTGACTTCCAAAACCGGGTGGTGGTGTTCATCCGCTGGGCAGTGAGCTATCTGACCTTCCACCGGGGCGCAAGGCTGATCAGCTAGCTCTTCTGAACTAAAGAAGACCCGCCAAGCCGGGTGCGGCCCGAGCGGGTCTCTTCGCTCCTCTCCTGTTCAGAGAGACTGTAGAAACTCACTTTTTGTAGTAGTCGGCGTTCTTCTGCGCGAACTCGGTCCACTTCTCCGGCAGATCGTCCAGGGCGAAAATGGCCGAGACGGGGCAGACCGGGACGCAGGCGCCGCAGTCAATGCATTCGACCGGGTCGATGTAGAGCAACTCAGCCGGCTCGTAGTCCGGCTCGTCCTTCTTCGGATGGATACAATCGACCGGACACGCATCCACACAAGCGGTGTCCTTGGTCCCGATGCAAGGTTCAGCAATGACGTAGGCCATCTAATTCCCCCCTCCTCCTCCTCTGATTGGACCGGGCATGAATCCCAGATATATCGTTAGATGACTATAGCATGGGCGTCCACGAGCAACAACGCCGTTAGAGCTGAGTGGTAGCCCAGGGGAGGCGAATGGTCGATTTCAGCAAGTGTCCGGCTATTGAATGATCCGCTTCACCTTTTCCAGAGCATCCTCGGCCGGGAGGTAGGAGGGTTCGATGTCGAGGGCATGCTGGAAGCACTCGACTGCCCGCGAGTAAAGCTCGATGGCGGCATAGGCGCGGCCGAGGTTGTACCAGGGGAAGTGGTAAGTGCGGTAGCGGCGGCTGGCAGCGGCCTTCTCCAACCATTCGATGGCGTCGGCAGGTTTGCCGAGTTCGATCAGGTAGGCGCCGATGTCGTTATAGGGGTTGCCATAGCCGGGATCGATTCCGATGGCGGCGCGGCATTGGGCGATCGCGTCTTCCCACCGGTTCTGAAGACTGTAAACCCAACCCAGATTCGTGTACGCCTCGGCGGTGGGGTGGATCTCAATAGAGCGCAAGTAGAGAGCGGCGGCCAGTTCGAGTTCGCCCTGCTTTTGCAGACCATAGGCCTTGTGGAAGATCTCAACGGCCAGCGCGCGGCGCTCCTTGTCCATGAGACAAGGTATATCCGAAGACCGCCGGATGGGGCAAGGCATTGGCCTACAATATGGGGGAGATGACACAGAAGGTGCGCAAAGCCGTTTTCCCCGCCGCTGGCCTGGGGACGCGTTTTCTGCCGGCCACAAAGGCGATGCCGAAGGAGATGCTGCCGCTGGTGGATAAACCGTTGATTCAATACGGCGTCGAGGAAGCACTGCATTCGGGCATGCCGAACATCATCATCGTCACCGGGCGCGGCAAGTCGGCCATCGAAGACCACTTCGACGTGTCGTTCGAGCTTGAGCAGTTACTCGAACGAGGGAAGAAGAGAGACCTGCTGAACGTCGTCCGGTCAGTCTCCGACATGATCGATGTAGCCTACATCCGGCAGAAAGAGGCGCTCGGATTGGGTCATGCTGTCCTGCGGGCGAAGGACCTGGTGGCTAACGAGCCGTTCGCCGTCGTTCTGTCAGACGACGTGATCGACGCCGAAGTCCCTTGTCTGCGCCAATTGCTGGACATCTACGATTTCTACAGCGCTTCGGTGCTGGCCTTGATGGAGGTGCCCAGAGACGCGATTTCGGCATATGGCGTAGTCGATGCCGAACCGGTGGCGCACCATGGTGGAACGGGCCGGCTGTACCGGATCAGGAATATGGTGGAAAAGCCGAAGCCGGAAGACGCCCCGTCGAATCTGGCGATCATCGGCCGGTATATCCTGACGCCGGAGATCTTTGAGTCGATCGAATCCATCGAGCCCGGCCGCGGCGGCGAAATCCAGTTAACCGACGCGCTGAAGCATCTGCTGCGGACACGTCCGGTCTACGGCTACAAGTTCGAAGGCAAGCGCTACGACGCCGGCGACAAACTCGGATTCCTGACGGCTACGGTCGAGTTCGCTCTGCGCCGGCGCGACTTGGGCGACGCGTTCCGCCAATACCTGAAAACCGTTTCTTTGTAAGGGCTTGGGTCTAACCAAACGAACTCAAGCCCTATCGTAAGAGACTATCCTTTACATATCCGCATAGGGCATGGGCGGGATCTTGCCCAGCAGGCGGGTGTAGACGGTGAGGGCGCCGCGGTGGTGGGCGGTGTGGTCCACCAGTGATCCGACGATGACGAACCTGGGCAGTTCGCCCATGATCGGGTTTGGCGGCAGGCAGGCGGCCCACTCCGCGTCGGTCTTCGATTTGGCCGTCTCGATCGCCTTGGCGAAGGAGGCGTCCAGCATCTCGCGGGCTTTGGTCAGGGAAGTGATTGCCAGGATTTCCTGAGTGGCTTTCTCGAAGTCCATGTCGAAGCACTCAGGGCGGAAGGCCCCTTCGAAGAACCAGTCAATTGTCTGCGCGGTGTGGGCCACCTGCTGGGCCACGGTGAAGGCGTCAGGGTAGGCCTTGAAGTTGGAATCCTCTTCGGTCAGCGCACGCGTGGACCGGTCAAAGAACTCCTTGGTCACTTTCAACTGTTCGGGGATCGCTATAAAATGCATGTCTTTCGTCCTCCAAGTGTTGTTTGGGCCGGATGTCAGGGGAAGCGGCCCGTCTCCATATTCAATCACAGGTTTGGGCCAACTGGTGTAAATATTTTCACGTCTCTCCAATTTTCTTGACCTGCGGTTTCCCGGCCTTGGCGGCGCAGGGATAATGGGGGCATGTTCCGTCGCGACTTTATCGCATCGCTGCCCGCCGGGCTCGCTGTTTCCACCGCCGCGCCTGTCGCGCCGCGGATCGGCGTGGACCTGTTCAGCCTGAGGAGCCAGGGGTGGACGGCCTTCGAGCATCTGGACTATTGCGCCAAGCATGGGGCAAAGGTTGTTCACTTTTCGGAGATCCGTTTTCTGGGTTCGCTGGAAGACGAGCATGTGAAGAAGGTGGCGGCGCATGCCCGGCAGTTGGGCATCGAACTGGAGATCGGCATGCGGTCGATCTGCCCGACATCGACGGCATTTGACCCAAAGCAGGGAACGGCCGAGGAGCAATTGGCGCGGCTGATCCGGGCCGGGCAACTGGCTGGGTCTAAAGTGGTGCGGGCATTCCTGGGGACGATGGCGGATCGCAGGACGCCTGGCGGGATCGAAGCGCGGATCGAGGACGCTGTGAAAGTGCTCAAGACCGCCCGATCGCGCGCCCAGGATGCCGGGGTGAAGATCGCGATCGAGAACCACTCCGGCGACATGCAGGGCCGCGAGTTGAAGACACTCATCGAAGCGGCCGGACCCGATTTCGTCGGTTCCTGCTACGACACCGGCAATCCGCTGTGGACGCTGGAAGACCCGCTGCTGACGCTCGAGACACTTGCGCCGTATGTCCTCACTGCCCACATCCGCGACTCGTATCTCTGGGCCACCGACCAGGGTACGGCGGTCCGGTGGACGCGCATGGGCGAGGGCAATGTGGGCATGGAGAATCTGCTGCGGCGGTTTGTCGAACTCTGCCCCGGCAAGACGATGTCGCTCGAAATCATCGTCACCGGGCCGCGTGCGTTCAACTGGCGGCAGGCGGATTTCTGGAAGGGGTATGAGAACGTGCCGGCGTGGTCGTTCGCCCGATTTGCGGCGCTGGCGGCGGCAGGCAAACCGCAGGAGTATACGGCCGTGCCGAAGGACCAGGCGCAGACGAGGGAGCGCGAGGATTTCGAGGCGTCGAACGTGTGGATGCGGAAGTTCTTCGGGGTCTGAATAGGCCCTTGCTGAATCAAAGAGAGGGTGAACCATGTACAGGCTACTCCTTCTCGTCTTGATCATCACCCTGACGCCCAAGGTGTCTGCCCAGCGTCCGGCGATTGTCAGGGAAGTCCGGTCGTCCATCGCAGCGGGCGATTTCGGCAGGGCCCAGAAGGCGCTTGATGCGCACACCACCAAGGACTCCGGGTATCTGGAGGCGATGTCGTGGATGGCTCGCGGCCACCTGGCGGCGAAGCGTCTCACTGAAGCCGAGGCGTACGCGGCGAAGACCCAGGCTCAGGTGCTCACCCTGCTGAAGACGCGTACCCTGGATGCGGACAACTCGCTGCCAGTGGCTCTGGGAGCGTCGATTGAAGTCCAGGCTTTGGTGATGAACGAGCGTGGGCAGCGGTCGGAGGCTGTGGCTTTCCTGGCCCGGGAGTTGAAGCGCTGGCACGACACTTCGATCCGGACTCGCATTCAGAAGAACCTGCATCTGATCTCGCTGGTTGGCAAGCCTGCGCCGGCTTTGATCACGAAGGAATATTTGGGCGCTGCCCCGCCGGCAATCGCGTCATTGAAGGGCCGAAAGGTGCTTCTGTTCTTCTGGGCGCATTGGTGCGGGGACTGCAAGGCGCAGGCTCCGATCCTGGCGAGAATTCGCAAGGAAGTTCCGGAATCGAAGCTTGCCATCATTGCTCCGACGCAGCCCTACGGGTACGTCGAAGGCGGAAACGAGGCGCCACTGGCCGACGAGATCGCCTACATCAAAGGCGTCTTCGAGAAGTACTATTTGCGGATCGATGGAGTGACCGTGCCGGTGTCGGAGGAGAACTTCAAGGCCTGGGGATCGAGCACGACGCCGACGCTGGTGTTGATCGACGAAGGCGGCGTGGTGAAGTTGTACCACCCCGGCAGGATGACCTTCGAGGAACTCGTCGTGGCCTTGCGCGATTAGGTGGCGATCCCAGTCTGCGGCTATGACAAACTGCGCGGGCGGGGGATCCTGAGGTCATCGCAGATCTTGCGCGCGAGGAACTCATTCACCTCCCGATGCCGGGGAATCGCGGATGAACAACGGTGCGCCCGGTTGACGTAGATAGTGTGGTTGTCGCCTTCACGGAGAAACTGGCAACCCTGGCGCTCGACATGGCGGATCAGGTCGACGCGCTTCATGCCGCAGGGATGATGATGCGCTCCCGGATGACATCATCGCCAACCAAAGCTTCCTCCGCCAGTTGACGGTTGGCCTCCAGCACGAGCGTTACGGCTTCAGTCAGATTCGAGCGGGCTTCTTCCAGGGTTTCACCTTGGGTGTTGGCTCCAGGCAACTCCTCGACGAAGGCGATATAGCCTTCGGGCACCTTCTTGAAGACGGCGGTGAGCTGCATCGGGTGCATATGGCAATCTTAGCACTGGCAGTCATGATTGGTTATGGAGTTGTCGAGCAATCGATTCGGCCCTAGACAATTGGGCAATCTGGTGGGCATTCTGGCGGATCGATTTTGAACTCAGAGATCACCTGCCTGCGGACAGCCTCCTTGAAGGTATTGAACTCGTGGCGCTGGGCGACCAGTATGTGGTCAAGGGAAAGCCTATCCTCGAAATCCCTGAAGAAGGTGTTCTCCATGGTTGAGCAAGTCAAGAGCATCTCAAAGATTGACGGGATGAGTGTATTCAGTACGCCACCAGTGTAGTGCAGCAGAAACTCCGCGCCTCCATCCGATTGTGGAGTGTAGCTTGATCGGCCTGCCAGGGATGCTACTGTTGCGTGCGATCCCGTCTCAGAAAGGGTGCCCCATGCGCGATATAGTTCTTCCAGGCCCAGAAATAGCCCCTCTTTTTTGTTGTGCTCGAACGCTTGCTTGAACGCCTTTTCGTCCTCCTCCTTGCTTATCCAAACAACCTGCAAGTGGGGGGCGACGCACATTCGGTGAGCATGCGCCGCGCATTCGACGGCATCTCTGAGAACTGATCGAGCTTCGCCCGGGCAACACGACATCGCCAACTCGATCACAATCCGAACCTTTGCATGAGCAGCAAGGTATAGTTGGAGCGGAAGTAGTTCATTGGGTCGCCCTGGGATGTTGAGATCCCGTATGCCGCGTTCCCACACAGCATCCAGCCGCATGCAGGTTTCCCACAGATAGGGGAATCCCTGAATCGTAGCGAAAAGGTTGTTCCGCTTAGCCTGGTAATACTCCTTGTAGTGCTCAGGGATGTGAGTGGACTCAAACGGTGTGAGTAGTCTTGACTCGTTGAGCTGGGGAGCGGGAGGGTGAGGATCATCCATTAGTTGGCAGTCCTTCGGACCCAGATGTTGCGGTAACGGGCTGTGGCATCGTGGTTCTGCAAGGTCAAGGGCGCTTCGGGGCCATGCACCTGGAACGGTTTGTGGATGCGGTGGGCCATCTGGCCGACGAATTCCTGATGGTTGTGGACCATCACGCCGTTGTGGATCACCGTGACCGTGGGCGCTTTCACCATCTTCGAGCCCTCCCACTTTGGCGCTTCGAAGAGGATGTCGTAGCTCTGCCACTGGCCCGGCGGCAGCGACGCATTCGCCCTGGGCGGGAACTGGCCGTACATGGCCGAGGCCTGGCCGTCGGCGTAAGTCACATTGTTGAAGGACTCCATCACCTGGATTTCGTAACGGCCCATTAGGATCACGCCCGAGTTCGACGCCCACTGGCCGCAGCCCTCGACAGGCGACGGCGCCATCCATTCGAGGTGGAGTTGCATATCGCCTAAGGGCATCTTGGTGATCAGATCGCCGCGCCCTGCGACTTCAACGTAGCCGTTGGCCACCTTCCATTGCGGCGGCGCCGGCTTACCTCGAAGGCTGGTTGTCCATTGCGAAAGGTCTTTTCCGTTGAACAGCACGATGGCATCGGCCGGCGGCGGCGTTGTGACGACAACGCCGGCGACTTTCGGCGGATGGGGCCGCGAGATGTCGTGTACCTTCCAGGTCTGACCCGGAATCAGCGGCGTGTCGGAATAGCCGGGCGGGTCCGAGCAGCCGCGCGTTTTGCGGTCCTCGGGCGGCTGGGCGCAGACGGTCAGAACCAGGGCGGAAGCGAGTACGCACAGGGCCGATTTCTTCATGGAATTAGGGTCTCCTCGTTACCACCGCAGTTTCAGGTCGGCGGTCCATTTTTCGTTCGATGCCAGCATCTGGTCCCATGTGACCGTGGTGTGGTTGTAGGCGGCCATGCGGCCAAGGATTGCCGTCATGTTGCTTTCAACCGAGACATCGACGTTGTTGACGGGCTTGTTGTCGCGGATGGCGGCGATGAAGGTCTTGACGTTGTTAATGGCGCCCTGGCGGAAGGTGTCGTCCTTCTCGGCGCCGAGCCAGGCCTTGTCGCCGGTGATGCGGACCATGCCGCCGTAGTGGGTGTCGGCGGCGCCATTGAGGCCAAAGACGCGGACACAGAGGTCGGAGAAGTGGCGGGTCAGTTGGTGGGAACTGAAGTCGGCCTGGACGTTGTTCGGGTAATCGAAGTGGACGAGGAAGTGGTCCCAGGCGTCGCTGCCTTCATAGCCAGTGCCGGCCCAGTCGGTGCGGCCTCCGGTGCCGACGGCTTTGGATGGATGGCCGTTGAGATACCAGTTGGCCATGTCGATGACGTGGATGTTCTGCTCGACAATGATGTCGCCGCCCATCACTTTGTCCATGTAGAAGTTGGCGACGCGGCGCTGTCCGGGATCCATGCCCGGGGCGCCCTTGTCCTTGGCCGGACGGCCGGCGTAGTAGAAGACCTGCGCCATGACGGGCGCGCCGATGTCGCCGCGGCGGATGCGCTGAACGAGTTCCTGGAAGACCGGCATGGCACGGCTTTGGAAGTCGACCCATAGGGAAAGGTTTTTCGCGGCCGCCTTCTTGCCGGAGGCGAGCATCGACTTGCAGCCGGGCACGTCAACGGCCACGGGTTTGGCGCAATAGACGTGCTTGCCGGCGTCGAGCGCGGCGGCGACCTGTTCCGGGTGGAAGTAGGGCGGTGTCTCGATGGCGACGGCATCGACTTTGGAGTTGGCGAGTTGCTTGTAGGCGTCGGGGCCGTAATAAGCGCGGCTTGAATCGACCTTGAACTTCGCCACGGTCGAATCCAGATGGGATTTGACGACGTCGGCGAGTGCGACGATGCGCGCGCCAGTGAATTCGGGGAAGAAAGGCGCGATCCAGTTGCCACGTCCGCCGCAACCCACCAAGCCGATTTCAACGGTCGAATTGGCCTGAGACCCGAATGCCGTCTCCGGCCTCACAATGAGAAGGCCCGCCGCTCCTGACGCTTTCAGGAATCCCCGGCGGGCCGGATATTGATTCGTTTGGTTCGTGCCGCTCATTGCCTTCCTCCCTCACTGAGGTGTCGAAGGCAATATATCTCAGCCGGGCAGCAGTTTGCTGATGTCGTTATAGAGGACGAAGACCACCATCACCATCAAGAAGACAAAACCCAGCTTGAGGATGTTCTCCTTGAGCGCAAGGCTCATGTCGCGGCGGATGAAGATCTCAATCAACAGCAGCAGGATCATACCGCCATCGAGGATCGGGATGGGCAGCAGATTGAAAACGGCGAGATTGAGGCTGACTGTCGCCATCAGGCTAAGGAACGATGTCGCCCCTTCGCGCGCGGCGTCGCCAGACAACTGGGCGATCCGGATTGGTCCCTCCAAGGATTTCGGTGAAGAGCGGCGCTCCAGGATCGCCTGGAGGAACTGAAAGATGAGCGTAGCGCCTTTGACGTTGTGCTGGACCGACTGGGATACCGCAGCGGGGAAGGGGAGTTGGAGATAGACCATCTTCGGGGCAAGCTCGACACCGAGCATCCAGCGCTTCAGGCCATCTGCGTCGGATTGCTTGGGTTCGATCGAGAATTCCAACTGGCGCCCTTCGCGCTCGGCCAGCAGGAGGACAGGCTTGCCGCCCGAGGCCTTCACCTCGTCATGGACTGTGTAGATGGTGCGGATCGGCTTGCCGTTGATAGTGAGAAGCTTGTCACCCTTTCTCAGGCCCTTCTTCTCAGCGTCCATGCCGGCCAGCAGTCCGCCAATCTCGATATCCGTCCAAGCCGACCAACCAGCCAGGCCGACGCCGGCCCGCTCGTCCAGCAGAGGCGTCACCAACACGTTTCTGGCCTCGCCGTTCCGCTCATAGAGGACAGGCAGGGGCACACCGGCGCTGACGTATTCCTTCAGAACCACGTCTTCCCATGTGGGCGTTTGCTTGTTGCCCATCGAGATTATGGTGTCGCCTTCCCGCAGCCCGGCGCGCGCGGCCGGCGAATCGGCTTTGACGTATCCGATACGGGGCCGATCCACGGCGCTCGCGATCTTCGGATACTCGACCATGTACAAGCCGGTCAAGAGGGCCACCGCCAGGGCCATGTTCATCAGCGGTCCGGCAAAGACAACGATCAGACGCTGCCATCTGGGCTTGGCCTGGAAGCCGCGCGGGTCTTCATCGTCGCCCGGATGTTCGCCCGCCATACGGACATAGCCGCCGAAAGGGACCCAGGAGACCCGGAAATCGGTCTCGCCGCGGCGATATCCGAACGCGCGTGGGCCGAAACCGATACTGAAGGTGTCCACGCGGATATCAAAGAACCGCGCCGCAAGGTAGTGCCCCAGTTCGTGGATGATGATCATCACGCCGAGCAGTACGAGCAACCACCAGATGTTGCCGAAGAGTGTCATCGTTCTAGAATTCCTAATCTATATCAATGAGCCGCGACGCGGATTCCAAGCCCGGATACGACCGTCTCCGCGACCTCGCGCGAGCGTCTGTCAATTTCAAGTACGTCGCCGATTGTCTTTGGTTCCAGACGTCCGACGCGCGAAAGGGTTTCCTCGACAACTTCCGCAATGGCCAAAAACGGAATCCGCCCGCCAAGAAAATGTTCCACTGCTATCTCATCGGCAGCATTCAGCGTCGCCGTCAGGCTGCCTCCGCCGGCCTGCGCCTGATAGGCGAGCTTCAGCAGTGGGAATCTGTCGAAGCTGGGAGGCTCGAACTCCCACGTGCGGCGTTCGGCCCACTCCAATCGCGGCACAGGTGCGGGCGCCCGCTCGGGCCAGGTCAGTGCATATTGGATTGGCATCCGCATGTCGGTGGCGCACACCTGGGCGATCACGCTGCCATCGTTGTATTCAACCATAGCGTGTACCGTCGACTGCGGGTGAACCACCACTTCCACCTGTTCGACGGGAAAGTCGAACAGCCAGCAGGCCTCGATCACCTCGAATCCCTTGTTCATCAAGGTCGCCGAATCCACTGTAATGCGCGGGCCCATCTTCCAGGTTGGATGATTCAAAGCCTGTTCGGGAGTCACATCGGCCATTTCGGCCAGTGAAGCTCTACGGAATGGCCCGCCCGAGGCGGTCAGGATCAGCTTGGTGGCTTCGGAGCGGCGGCCGGCTCGAAGGCATTGATGGGCGCCGTTATGTTCACTATCGACCGGGATCAACTCGACGCCGCGGCGCTTCACCTCGTCCATGACCAATTTGCCGGCTGCGACGAGTGTCTCCTTGTTGGCCAAGCCGATGCGCTTGCCCGCGCGGATGGCTTTAAACGTTGCTTCCAGGCCCGCCACACCAACGATAGCGGACATCAGGAAGCCGGATTCCGGCGCGGTGGCCACGTCGATGTAGGCCTGCGGCCCCCAAGCCAGTTCAGGCTCGGGTATGGCTGCCGACTTCAGCAAAGCGCGCAATCGCGGCACGTCTTCTCCGTTGGCCACCACGGCCACGGCTGGTCGGAATTCGCCGATCTGGGAGCACAGCGTCTTGATGTTTCGCCCCGCAACCAGGGCGTGGATCTGGTACCGTTCGCTGTTCAGCCGGACCACGTCCAGCGTGCTTTGGCCGATGCTCCCCGTCGAGCCTAGTACCGTAACCTTCATCTGAAGTAACCGTCCGCCATCTTACCATCCGAGCGCCTCTCAACCGAAGCCGGGGCGCGGGTGGATGGGTTGCTTGGATCCTGCCAAAACACACACGACGCATACGTCGCTCATGGCAGCTGATTTTAGGGGAAGAATGAAAAACCCAGAGGGCGCCAGGGAGGACCTATGCTTCAGGGGTCTTTTGAGGTTAGTCTCGCTTTGGTGGGAGTTGCCTCCCTGGCTTGATTTAAGACTACACTACTGTTTCTGGGATTGCAAGAGGTTTCTACAAAATTTTGTATTTTCCTACTCAGAGGACTTCACCTCAATCCCCACCATTCGCTCTAACACCTTGATAGTAGAGATCATATCCTCATCCGCATGGCCTTCGGTGATCGCGGCCTGAAACATCTGCCGGGTGACTGCCGTCAAAGGCATCGGAACGCCCAGTTCGGTGGCCGAATCCAGCATCAGACCGATATCCTTGTGCATCCATCTCGTTGAAAAATTGGTGCTGAAGTCCCTTTTGAGGACATTTGGCCCCTTCACGGTGATCAATCCGCTCTTGGCGGCGGAGTTGTTGAGGATGTCGAGCATGAGGTTGGCGTTGACGCCGGCCTTGGCGGCCAGGACCATGCCCTCGTTAAATCCTTGCAAGAGATTGCAAAGAATCAGGTTCTGAGACAATTTGGCGTGCAGCCCCATACCGATGCCGCCGCAGTAGTACAGCAGTTTTCCCATCGCCTCTAGGGCCGGTTTCACTTTTTCATAGATTGCCGGGTCAGCGCCTACCATGAAGGTGAGCGCGCCTCCCTCGGCGCCGGCCTTCGAGCCTGTACACGGCGCATCGACGAATCCGACACCCTTCTCGGCCAAACGGGCGGCGGCGCTGCGGGCGTAGCTCGGCGCGATAGTGGAACACTCGGCGACAATCGCTCCCGGCGCCAATCCCTCGATCAACCCGTCCTCGCCAAAGGTAATCCGCTCGGACATGGAGGTGTCGCCCACGCATAGGAAAACGATCTCGGCACCGGCAGCAACCTCAGCGGGCGTCGGGCAGACTGTCGCTCCAGCATGACCGACGGCGAGTTTCGTCGCCTTGACCGAGGTGTGCGACCACAGTGCAACCTCGTGGCCGGCTTCAAGCAGGTGGCGGGCCATGGGATAGCCCATGATCCCCAGACCAAGGAATCCTAGTTTCATTGTGATTTCTCCTTCGGGATGATGTGCCGTGGAAGCCTGATTGTACGATGCCGGCGCGCTGCGCGACAAACGCGCGGGCCCTGCTTCAGGAGGCGGATCGGGAGAGGAGGGATCAGCGGGAGGATGCCCCGGCCATTCCGGATACGAGCATTCGCAACAGCACGATGTCGGAGGGTTGATACCAGGCCTTGGGAATCTTATCCGCATCCTCTTCTGCCTGGACAATGTGGCTTCGCACCAGCGACCGCAGTTGCTCGACGCTGACGCCGATCGTAGCGGCGACCTCCATCTCGGAATAGAACCCTTTGGGCGGGCGTCTGGTGATCATGTTGCTCATTGGCTCCAGCGGGGAGGCTTTCAATTGGGATCTTAACGCGCCGGGGCTGGCGGGCAGAATTGGGCGTACCTCCTATTTCCACCACTAGAAAGCCCACCTTAGTACTTGCACGCGAATGACGGCGTACTAAGGCCGCGAATGCTTAGCGCCGGGCGATCAAGACCTGATATAGTCTGGGACGTTAATATGCCTTCACAAAGGGCTCGTCAACGGGGACGCGCCTCGGCAGAAACACTCGCCGATCAGGCCTACCTCGAGATCCGGTCAAGAATACTAAAGGGCCGCTATCCGCTGGGAGCGGCCTTGTCGCGACGCGCGCTGGCCGTGGAACTTGGCATGAGTTTCCTGCCGGTGTCCGAAGCGCTGCAACGCTTGGAGCACGACGGGTTGGTCGAGAGCCGGCCTCGCGCAGGGACACGTGTCCGCGTTCCGGCGGTGGAAGAGATACGGGAACGCTACCAGTTGCGTGAAGCGCTGGAGACACAGGCGGCGAGGCTCTTCGCGGTACATTCCACCAAGAGCGAACGGGCTGAGATCCGGCGGCAGGCCAAACGGTTGGACAAGCTCTATGCCGGCTATCTGGACTCGCCAGGAGACAATGAAGCTCACCTCGCGTTTCAGAACGAGCATATGGCTTTCCATTCACGCGTGGCTGAGCTAAGTCGCTGCAATCTTCTTAAAGTTGCGCTGGAGCGGGAGCAGGTTTTAATCTACAACGCACTGCTCGATGTGGCCGCCCGGCAGCGCTCCCTGCCGCCGCGCTTCCACGCGAATCTGGCGGACGCGCTCGCCTCCAGCAACGTACAGAAGGCCGACGAAGCCATGCGCAGCCACGTCAATTTTGGGTTTCCGAGCGTGGTGCAGGGGCTGAAGCCCGCCGGCGCGCGGCGCTGGCGGTTGACAGCAAAGTGAACGGGGCTGGAGGTTGACCTCCGACCATCCTTCCCGGGCCCAGTGCCTCGTTTCAGCGTGAAGCGGTTTCTGGCAATCTAGCCCAAAATGAGAGGCCCCCCGGCTCTGCCGGGGAGGCAGTAGCAGTTTGACATTTCAGGGAGTCCATCGCAGAAACTCCGATACGTGAGCCGCCAAGCACACGAAAGGAGATTTTCCGTGATGGACGAGTACGAAAGTTTAAGCCATTCGGCATGGGAGTGCAAATACCATGTGGTGTTCATCCCGAAGTGTCGGCGCAGGACGTTGTATGCGGAGTTGAGGAAGCACCTTGGCGAAGTGTTCCGCAGACTGGTCGAACAGAAGGAGAGCCGAATCGAAGAGGGGCGCCTGATGAAGGATCACGTGCACATGATGATCTCGATTCCGCCAAAGTACGCAGTGTCGCAGGTGATTGGGTTCAGCAAGGGCAAGAGCGCGATCCATCTGGCGCGGGTGTACGGAGAGCGGAAGCGAAACTTCGTCGGGCAGAGCTTCTGGGCACGTGGTTATTTTGTGTCCACAGTTGGGCGCGATGAGGCGACGATTCGCGCCTACATCCAGAACCAGCAGCGAGAGGACGAGCGATTGGACCAGTTGAAGCTCGGATACTGATTAGCCACCGTCGAGGTGGCCCACATTAACCGGGGCCGCGTCAGCGACCCCGCATAGCCGCTTTGAGCGGCTCACAACCTAATGCCCCCGGCTCTGCCGGGGGATATTTACTCGTCAAATACTAAGCCGGTACCGGTCCGCCCAGGCCCGGTGCCTATCGATTGATGTGTCCACTTGATCTTATCGCTTGAAAGAAAAGCAATCTTATGATAGCGTCTCACGCAGGTATCATAACGGTGGGTCTCCGCTGCTGAGAGCCGAACTCACCCTTGGAACCAGGTGGGATCAATGACTCACGGAAGGAACACATGAAATCTTTTCGAATGATAGCTTCTCTTACGTGCATAGCGCTGGCACTCCTGCCAGCCGCCAATGCGCAAATGATGTCCGGCCAGATAACAGGCCGGTTGGCCGATCCCGCCGGAGCGGTGATCGTCGGCGCCAAAGTCCAGATCACAAACGACCTGACGAAACAGGTGCGTGAGTTCACCACGGACTCGAACGGGAACTTCACGTTCACCAACGTGCCTCCGGCCACTTACACTCTCAAGGTCGCCCAGACCGGCTTCAAGACCTACGAACAGAAAGCCATCACCGTTGGCGCGGTGGAAAGGGTCGCTCTGCCCGAAATCGTCTTGCAGGTCGGCGACGTCAGCACTTCGGTTGAGGTCACGGCGTCGGCTGTCCGCGTCAACACGGACAGCTCCGACCGCGGCACGGCCATCACCACGACGCAGATCACGGATACAGTCACCAAGGGCCGCAACTTCATGATGCTGATGGCCACGCTCCCCGGTGTCCAGGATCTCAACCAGACTAGTGACCGCGGGTGGGGCACCAGCAGCCCGACGCTGATGGGCGGCCAGTCAGGCCAGAAACTGCTGGTCCTCGACGGCGCGGCATCGCAAGATTCCGGCAACCGCGACTTTGGCTACATCGCGCCCAGTGTGGACGCGATCTCCGAAGTCAAGGTGCTGGTGGCTAACTTCAACGCCGAATACGGCGCGCGCTCCGGCGGTCAGATGAACATCATGATCAAGGGCGGCACCAACCAGTGGCATGGCAGCGCCTACTACTTCCTTCGCAACGAGGCGTTGAACGGCAACGAGTGGTTCAACAACAAGACGAAGGTCAGCCGGCCTACCTACAAGTACCACAACATGGGCCTCACCTTCGGCGGGCCGTTCATCATCCCCGGCACGAGTTTCAACAAGGACCGCAACAAACTGTTCTGGTTCTTCTCTTACGACTACCTCAAGACGAAGGGCCAGTTGGGCCCGTACCGTTTCACCATGCCGACCGCGCTGGAACGGGCGGGCGACTTCTCCGCCACCACCACCACCGCCGGCGTGCAGGTTCCCATCACGGACCCGCAGACAGGCGCTCCGTTCGCGGGCAATAAGATCCCCGCATCCAGACTGGACCGAACCGGACAGGCGATGATGAACCTGTTCCCTCTGCCCAATACCACTGACCCGACCGGACAGCGCCAGTACAACGCCGAGTACGTCAACCCCTACAACCGGCCCCGGCACGACCGCATTCTGCGCGTCGACTACCCCATCAGCTCCAAGGACAACTTCTACGTCCGTCTCTTGCAGGACTACTTCGCCAACTCCGGCTCCGGCGCGATCCTCGGCGCCCTCGGCATAAACTGGCGCCAGTTCGAACACACCTACAGCATCCCGTCGGCGGGCATCGCCTCGTCGTGGATTCACACGTTCAGCCCGAGCGTGATCCTCGAGACGATGTGGGGCATCACGCGCGGCCACCAAATGAACTCCCCCAACGACGAAAATTACAACAACAGCCTCCTGCCTCTGAAGGACGCTCAGGGTAACACTGTTCAACTGCCGCGCCTGTTCGCTAGCGCAAACTATCTGAACCTGCGGCCGCAGATCAACTTCGGGTTGCCGTCGGGCTTCTCGGCGCAGTCGTCAGGCCAGGGCATCACGAACGCTCCTTCTTACGGATTCGACAGCCGCTGGCCTTTCGACGGCACAGACCAGGTGCAGACGGTGAGTTCCGCCCTCACGTGGGTGAAGGGGGCTCACAACATCAAGGCCGGTATTTACCTCGAGAAGATGGCACGCAACGTCAGCGTCTACTCCAGGTGGAACATCGCCGGCTCCTACTACTTCGGTTCGGACCGGGCCAGTGCCGTGGACACCGGCTATCCCTACTCGAACCTGGTCACCGGCGGCTTCTTCGGCTATGGCGAGGACAGCGTGAAGCAGGTCAATCATGCGCGTTACACCCAGTGGGACTGGTATGTCCAGGACAGTTGGAAAGTGATGCCCCGGCTCACTCTGGACCTTGGCATGCGCTTCCAGTTGATGGGCGATCTTCACACGGCCGACCAGCGCATGGGCCTCTTCAACGCTGCCTCGTTTGACAAGAACAAGGCCGGCCAGCCCTTGTACCCGGCCATGGTCGACGGAAAGAAGGCCTCGATCAACCCTGCCACCGGAAAGGTCTATCCCTACGTCATGCAGGGTACGTTCGACCCGGCCAGCTACACCGGCCTGCCCTTCAGTGGTGTCAAGGACTACTACGGCCACTTCTGGAAGACGCCGCCCGTTACCCTGGGACCACGCGTCGGCTTCGCCTACGACGTCACCGGAGACGGCAAGACGGCCGTCCGCGGCGGCTTCGGCATCTTCTATGACCGCGCCGCCACCGTCGATTACATCGGCGCGCTCGGCGTCGGAAGGGGCCCACTGGCAGCGCCGCCCACCTTCCTCGCGCCCATCGTGCTGAACACTACCTTTACTGGCCTTGCGACCGCCCAGGCCGTCCTGTCTCCCCAGGACATTCAGGGCGGGTCCGAGGAGCACCAGGCTCCCACCACCTACAACTGGAGCTTCGGTGTCCAGCGCGACGTTGGCTGGGGCATGATCCTGGACGTCGCCTACGTTGGGAACAAGTTCAAGAAGGGTTTCAACGGCGCCGTCGAGGACCTCAACGCCGTGAAGCCGTTCACCACGTGGACGCCGCAGGGCGGCACCAACCAGCTCTACAGGGATCCGACCAGCAGCAGCGGCCTCTATTCCACCAACCTCATCCGGTCGATGGTGGGCTTCAAGGGCACGGGCATGGTTCCCGTATTCACCAATAATGGTGCGTCAAACTACAATTCGCTTCAGGTCCAGTTGAACCGCCGTGCCGGCAGGAACATCACCTGGAGCGCCAACTACACCTGGTCGAAGACCTTGGTCTACAGCCGCCAGCAATACACCGACGATGCTCTGACCCGGTACGAAACGAGCAACCGTCCGCACGCCTTCAACGCCAATTTCGGATACGAGATCCCCAGCTACAAGCAGGACAACAAGTTCCTGAAGCACCTCACCGACGGGTGGCGCTTCATGGGTACGGCGCAGATCTTCTCCGGCGCAGCGGCGGCCCCAAGTTGTGGCTACCAGAGCAACCCGGTGGGCTATCCGAACGGCACACCCACGGGCACGGTCCTGTTCCGATGCCAGATGACGACCGTCACCCCGGAAGCCGTGTGGCTTGCGTCAGGCGCCAAACCATCCGACGTGGGCTCCACAGCCGATCCGAAGCTGTGGTACCCCGTCGATCCTAACAACTTCCAGTTGCCGAAGAACTTCGCAACCTTCGAGCGCGGCATCATCGGCAACATGCCTCCGGTCCTCTTCTATGGGCCCGGGTTGGAGTTGTTCAACCTGGCCCTCCAGAGGACCATCAGGTTCCACGAATCGCACCGGCTGGAGTTGAAGGCTGAGGCGACCAATGCCTTCAACCACTTCAACCCGGCCAACCCGAACATGACCATCACCCGGAACTACAACACCGGCGCCAACACCAACGCCGCGTTCGGCACCATCACCAGCACGCAGTACGAGAGCCGCCGCATCATCCTTTCGCTGCGGTACGCGTTCTGATCTGGAGCGACTCGTCAATCCCCCGGGGTTGATAGTCTGAATTCAAGGCCGGTTCTCCTCGACAACGAGGGGATCCGGCCTTTCTCATTCGGGGCAGAGCCGATGGCACAGGAGGAGCCTTCTGATCCGGTAGGGTGGCCACGGCCGATGTGCCTTGGCCCAGGGAAACCCTGCGGCCTTGGGGCATACCAAGACGCCGGGATGGCGTAATTTGCCTTCCAGCACGACCGAGCCGCCACGGTTCTCGCGGGGACTGTTGGCAGGGGCGAAGCTGGCAGGACCTCATGGCGACTCGTGGTCGCCAGCGGTGAAGACACAGGCTGGACGTTCGGCCTTGTGTCGGCCGATTGTGGTCTCAGACTCAAAGCTGTGGAAGAACCGCAAGAGCTAGCTGAAACCGCTACTTGCTTGGCTCAAAGCGGCGATCGCTTTGGGAGCGAGACTCAGCAACTTGACGGACGCATGAGCTGATCGTTCAGGCCGAGCGCCCTGCCGGGCTGTCACGATTCAGGGGGTACCGCGCAGCCGGCACAACAAAGCGAAGTGGATGCCAGTCTATATGCGAAATCGGCAGAGCGTCCATAATAATATCTTCGGGTTCTATCTTTCGATTCCTCTTAACATTACTTCATGGCAATTCTGAAACTATTTTCCCCGGCTTCTTGAGAGCGTCATGACATTGTGATAAAGTTCATCCCACAAGATACGATCGGACGGGTCCCGCTTTGAAAGGTTGAACCCGGCCAGGAGTTTCTCTAGAACTGATTAACGTGGGAGGAAATGATGATCCGTACGCGAGTGTTCACTTCCCTCGCATGCATAGTGCTGGCAATGCTGCCAGCAGCCTATGCACAAACGATGACAGGCCAGATTACGGGCCGTCTGGTGGATCCAGGCGGTGCGGTTATTACGTCAGCGAAGGTGCAACTCGAAAACGACCTGACTAAGCAGGTGCGCGAGTTCACGACTGATTCAAACGGCACTTTCACATTCACCAACGTGACGCCGGGCACTTACAATGTCCGCGTCGCGCAGACCGGGTTCAAGGCTTACGAGCAGAAAGGACTCATACTCGGCTCACTTGAAAAAATCGCGTTGCCTGAGATTACCTTACAGATAGGTGACGTGAGCACATCGGTGGAGGTTACGGCAACAGCGGTCCACGTGGCAACGGACAGCTCCGACCGCGCCGCTCGCGTGACGACCACTCAGATTGAGGACACGGTCACGCGAGGCCGCAACTTCATGGCCCTGATGAGCACGCTCCCTGGCGTGCAGGACACCAACCAGACCGACACGCGCGGTTGGGGCACCGGAAGTCCGACGCTGATGGGCGGCCAGTCAGGCCAGAAGATGCTGACCCTGGACGGCGCGGGAGCCCAGGACTCGGGCAACCGCGATTTCGGCTACATTTCGCCCAGTATCGAAGCGATCTCCGAGGTGCAGGTGCTGGTGGCCAACTTCAACGCCGAGTACGGCGCGCGGTCGGGCGGCCAGATGAACGTCCTGACCAAAGGCGGCACGAACGCATTCCACGGCAGCGGATACTTCTTCCTGCGCAATGAGAAACTGAACGCCAACGAGTTCTTCAACAACAAGACAAATGTCGCCCGGGCACGGTATCGCTACCAGAACCTCGGCGGCACCATTGGCGGCCTGTTCATCATCCCGGGCACAAACTTCAACAAGGACCGCAACAAGCTGTTCTGGTTCTTCTCCTATGACTACCTGCACACCAAGAATCAGACGTCACCGAACCGCTACACCATGCCGACCGCACTGGAGCGTGTGGGCGACTTCTCCGCGACCACGACGACCACTGGCGTGATGGTTCCGATCACCGATCCGCTCACCGGCGCTCCGTTCGCAGGCAACAAGATTCCCATAGCCAGACTGGACCGCACCGGCCTGGCGATGATGAACCTGTTCCCACTGCCGAACACGACAGACCCGACGGGCCAGCGCCAATACAACGCGGAGTTCGTCAACCCCTACTCCCAGCCAAGGCACGACAGGATTCTGCGCGTTGACATACCGATCAGCTCCAAGACGACGTCCTACGTCCGCCTGTTGCAGGACTACACCGGCAACGACGGCTACGGACAGATCCTGGGCGCGCTCGGAGACGGCTGGCGCCAGTTCCCGCACGGCTATGACATCCCGTCGGCGGGCGCCGTGGGTACGTTGATTCACACCTTCCGCCCGAATCTGATTAGCGAAACGACCTGGGGCATCAACCGTGGCCACCAGATGAACACACCGACCGACTTGGACATGTACCAGAACAGCCTCCTGCCGCTGACGGATACGGCTGGAACCGTTCCACTGACGCGACTCACCGCGTCGAACTACCTGAACCTGCGGCCGGCCATCAACCTGGGCTTCCCCAGCGCCATCAGCGCGCAGTCCAGCGGCCAGACGATCACGAACGCCCCTGCGTACGGCTTCGACAGCCGCTGGCCCTTCGACGGCACCGACCAATTGCAGACCGTCAGCACAAACCTCACGTGGATCAAGGGCTCGCACAACGTGAAGGCTGGCTTCTATATGGAGCGGATGTCCCGCAACGTCAGCGTTTATTCCACCTACAACATTGCCGGCACCTACTACTTCGGCTCCGACAGAGGCAGCGCGGTGGACACCGGTTACCCTTACTCCAATATGGCCACCGGCGGCTTCTTCGCCTACGGCGAGGACAGCGTGAAGCAGGTGAACCACGCGCGGTACACGCAGTTCGACTGGTACGCTCAGGACAGCTGGAAGGTGATGCCGCGGCTCACCCTCGACTACGGCATACGCTTCCAAAGCCTTGGAGCGCTGCACAACACCGGCCAGCGCCTTGGCCTCTTCGACACCTCCGTCTACGACAGAAACAAGGCAGGGCAGCCGCTCTACCCGGCCATGGTGGACGGCAAGAAGGTGTCGGTTAACCCGACAACCGGAGCGACGTACGCCTATGTCCGGCAGGGCACTTTTGACCCCGCCAGCTACACGACCTCTCCTTTCAGCGGCGTGAAAGACTACTACGGCTCGTTCTGGAACACGCCTTCGCTTGCTTTGGGACCGCGTTTCGGCTTTGCCTATGACGTCTTCGGGACTGGCAAGATGGCTATTCGCGGCGGCTTCGGCATCTTCTATGACCGCGCCTACACCGTTGACTTCCTCGGCGCGCAGGGCGTGGGCACGGGCCCGCTGGCGGCTCCTCCCGACTTCCTCGCACCGATCCTCCTGAATACTACGTTCTCGGCGATGTCCGGCTCGCAGAGCCTCTACACCCCACAGAACATCCAGGGCGGTTCGCCAGATCACCTCGCGCCGACAACCTACAACTGGAGCTTCGGCATCCAGCAGGACATCGGCTGGGGCCTGATCCTCGACGTCGCCTATGTGGGCAACTCCTACAAGCACGGCTACAGCTACAACTCGGAAGACCTCAATGCGGTCCAGCCGTTCACGACATGGACGCCTGAGAACGGCACCAACAAGCTCTATGTCGATCCCACCAGCTCCAGCGGCGCCCTCTATCAGACCAACCTGATCCGGTCGATGACGGGCCTCAAGGGAGTCGCGCAAGTTCCCGTCTTCATGAATGTGGGCGCATCGAACTACAACTCGCTGCAAGTCCAGGTGAACCGGCGCATTGCCAGGAATCTCACGTGGAGCAGCAACTACACCTGGTCGAAGACTCTCCTGTACTCACACAATCAGTTCACGGATGACATTCTCACCAAATATGAGACTGGCAACCGCCCGCACGCCTTCAACGCCAACTTCGGCTACTCCTTCCCCGAGATCCAAAGCGCCAACAGGCTCGTCAAAGGGGCCGTCAATGGATGGCGCTTTATGGGTACCGCGCAGATCTTCTCCGGAGCGGCGATGGGTCCGAGTTGCGGCTACACCGCCAACCCGGTTGGCTATCCCAACGGCACTCCCACTGGCGGCGTCCTGTTCCGTTGCCAGATGGTGACGGCCACCTCGGAAGCCGTATGGCTGGCTGATGGCGCCAAACCTTCCGACGTCGGCTCCACGTCCGATCCCAACCTGTGGTACCCGATGAACGTCGCCAACTTCCAGTTGCCGAAGAACTTCAAGTCCTTCACCGGCCGCGGGATGATCGGCAACATGCCTGCAATTCTCACTCACGGGCCGGGCATGGAGCTATTCAACCTATCCCTGATGAAGGAATTCCGCGTCGCCGAAGGGCAGAAACTGGAGTTCAAGCTTGAGACGATCAACGCGCTCAACCACTTCAACCCCAGCAACCCGAACATGACCATCACCCGGAACTACAACACCGGCGCCAACACGAACGCCGCTTTCGGAACAATCCAGAGCGCGCAGCAACAGGCCCGCAAAGCGATCCTCTCTATACGGTACGCGTTCTAGGCCTTCGCAGACTGATTCTCTCTTCAGGCCCGTTGTCCCTTCCAAGGGCGGCGGGCCTTCTTCGCTCCTAACCGACAGTGGTATTCGCGCGTCCACCACCTCGCCAGCACACCCTCTCGATGATACCGACAGCAGATGAGGATTGCGGGTTACACGGCCTGTGAGTATCATTGGCTGGTGAATCTCAGCCCTGAACTCGTAACCGCGTGCGAGGCCGCGAAACAAGCAGTGATTGCGGCAAGCCGCTACCTCGGGCGCAGGCAGTATCATGTCGCTCTCGCTGGCAATATCAGTGCACGGGTCTCTGGGGAACTTCTCGTGTGTACGTGCCATGGCGCCGACAAGGAAACACTCCGTCGCGAAGAACTGGTGTTGTGCGACCTCGCCGGCCGGAAACTGGAAGGGGCGGGTGAAGCCACTTCGGAGTTGAACATGCACCGCGAGGCCTACAGGCTGCGGCCCGATGTGCACATGGTGGTTCACTCACACCCTCCGGCGGCCACGGCCTTTGCCGCTACCTCCACGCCGCTCGATCAACTCCAGTTGCCGGAGATGATCGTGCTGCTCGGGCCCGTGTGTCTGGTTCCATATGCGACACCCGGCAGCGAGCAGCTAGCACAGGACCTCTCTCCGCTGCTGAGAGGCCATGATGCTTTCCTGCTCGAAAACCACGGGGCGCTGACCCTCGGCCGCTGTGCCCGGCAGGCCGCGCTGCGCATGGACCTGCTGGAGCAGAATGCCCGAATTACCCTCATGACAAAGCAGCTCGGCCATCCCTTCGCGCTGCAAGCCGCCGACATGGACACATTGCTCTCCTTCCGGGCTCGGATGGCGGATTGGGGAAGCGAACCGCTCCCTACGCATGAGAATGCGCGCTAGCCGGGTTACCTCACTCAGCCTTGACTGATTGATCGATCAGCCTCCATTGCGTTGTGCGAGCCTTGCCCCTGAGGCTGTCTTTCGGCGGCAGGATGGAAGGAGCCCCCGGGAGGAGGGAGTTTGTGCTTTCCAGGCACCGCCGAAGGGCGGGGCAGGACGTTCTGGACCAAAGCTTCGTCCGCAGCCGGCGGTAGTAGCTTTCCCGTGCAGTTGTCCCGGCGCACCTTGCTCCATGATTCTCTGGTGGCCGGGCAGACGAACCCGGCAAGGATCGGCGCCGCCGGGTCAGTCTCGCTCTGGAGACGAGTGAGGACCGCAAGGAGGTGGTGGACCTCACTGACTGCACGGGCTCAGGCCACTGGACAGTGCGCCGGCAGCAGTTCATTGCACACACAAAGCGGTCGCGGGAGGAATCGGCATCTTGCCGCCTCCTCCCGCGTAAAGTAACCACTGCGGCTGCCGGAAAGCAGCCGTCAGCACGATCCGGACCGATTCCCCGGCCTTACCGGCCCCGTCCCAGGAAGCCGCTCTTGTCGGCTTCGG
>CAZSBK010000044.1:39925-40073 GCA_964604945.1 uncultured Candidatus Solibacter sp. | reverse complement strand
TAATGCCGTGACCGTGCGCGAGGGCGGCGGCTGAGTGGTTCCGCACATGAGGTTCGACGGCGACGGAAGAATGGATACCTGGCGGCTGAGTGGTTGCGTACGTGGGGTTCGGCGGCGACGGAAGAATGGGATACCCGCCGCCGCAAGC
>CAZSBK010000044.1:0-39825 GCA_964604945.1 uncultured Candidatus Solibacter sp. | reverse complement strand
GGCGCGGCTGGTGGCTGAGTGGTTGCGTACGTGAGGTTCGACGGCGACGGAAGAATGGGATACCCGCCGCCGCAAGCGGCGCGGCTGGTGGCTGAGTGGTTGCGTACGTGAGGTTCGACGGCGACGGAAGAACGGGATACCCGCCGCCGTAAGCGGCGCGGCTGGTGGCTGAGTGATCAAGTACGTAGAGTTCGACGGCGACCGAGGAATGGCATACCCGGCACCGCAAGCGGCGCGGCTGGCGCATGCGCACGAAGGGTTCAGGGAGCACGTTGACCGCCGGCAGGAGATTGCAGCGAAGCAGGTCGGCGATCATCGCGGCGTCGATGCGATCGGTCTTTTTCTTGGCGCAGCCGATCGCCTTCATTCGCGACGGATTGCCCATTTGCAGATCGGCGGCAAACGGCTGCAGATGATGGTAGATCCAGTGGCTTACAAGCGTTGCCTCCATGGCGCCGGTCCAGGGTTGAGGCAGTCTTTCAGCCCACGCGGTGAGTGTCTGACGATTGGCCTTCAGCTTTCCCTCGCCGACGAGCGCTCCGTCGGCCTGCTTGATGCAGAACGAGATGGAGAGTTTGTGAACGTCCATTCCGATGTAATACATAGGTGTGGGATTCTCCCTTCTGGAATTCGGCCCGTGCCAGCTTGCAGCAGCAGCGGGTCCGATTCTTACTCTACGGAGGGTCCCCCCCTCCGTACCTATGCATTCAAACAGAGCGCTTCGACGTGTTGGCGAATTTGGGTCTTTTGGTGGGCCGATAAGTGGCTTGTTTTCAGCGCGGAGTCGCACGGGAGAGAGTGAAGCGCGGCGGCGGTGGGGTTCGGGCAGCGAGAAACCGGCGGCGCGGATGAGAGAAAAGTCCAAGCTAATCAGTGAGTTAGGGGTGGACGGGCTGTCTGCCCCGGCCGAGAGGCTGATTTGCGAAGTGCTCAATTCGGGTTGTAGTGCATCCCAAAACTGAGACCGTCTCTCGCCCGCCACTCCAAGACCCTCTCCGCCGCCGTATCCCCCATCGCCCGCGTCAACCGGCTGGGCAAACAACGCCGGCCTTCGCCTGATCTTTGGCTCAGACTGATGCAATCCTGACCTCTTCCCCGCCGTCGCCCCCTGGTCGGACACCCCAACTCTGCCTACCCACGCCGGTCCTGTAAATTGTTCGGCTTCTACCGTCCCTTCGCCACTCCGTCCGGATATACTCGCCTACTAAGGACCCTCCACCGTGATCACTCGTCTCACTCTCGTTCTCCTGGCCGCCTCCGCCCTTGCCGCCGGCGGTCCATCCATCTACCGGAACCCCACCCTGTCCAAGACGACCATTGTGTTCGAACACGCCAGTGATCTGTGGTCGGTCCCGCGCTCCGGAGGCACGGCCACCCGGCTCACATCGGGTCCGGGTGTCGAGGCCCAACCCATCTTTTCGCCCGATGGCTCTCAGGTTGCCTTCACCGGCGAGTACGACGGCAACGTGGACGTCTACATCATCCCGGCCGCCGGCGGCGTTCCCAAGCGCGTCACCTATCACCCCTCGGCCGACACAGCCCTTGGCTGGACGCCCGACGGCAAGCGCATCCTCTTCACTTCCAGCCGCGCTTCAGCCCAATACACCAACCAGTTGTTCACCATCTCGCCAGATGGCGGCCCCGAGGACCGCATCCTGCTCCCTATCGGCTACGAAGCCGCCTACTCGCCCGACGGCACCCAGATCGCCTATGTCCCCATGCGCCGCGCCTTCAGCGCCTGGAAGCGCTATCGCGGTGGCACAACCACGCCTGTCTGGATCGCCGATCTCGCCACATCGAAAGTCGAAAAACTCCCCCGCCCCAATTCCAACGACTACAACCCCATGTGGACCGGCGGCAAGGTCTGGTTTCTCTCTGACCGCGAAGGCCCGGTCACGCTCTTCTCCTACGACCCTAAGGCCAAGAAGGTGGTCCGCGCCATCGAGAACAAGGGCCTCGACTTCAAGTCCGCCGGCGCAGCCTCCGATGCCATCGCCGTCGAGCAGTTCGGCTCTATCCACATCTACGACCTGAAGTCCGGCAAGCTCACCCCTGTCTCGATTACCGTCTCCGGAGACATGCCCGAAGTCCGCGAACGGCTCGTCAACGTCTCGTCCCGCCTCCGCTCGGCCGGCATCTCGCCATCCGGCGCCCGCGCGGTGTTCGAAGCCCGCGGCGAGATACTCACCGTCCCGGCCGAAAAGGGTGATCCGCGCAACATCACCAACTCGACCGCCGTCATGGAGCGCGATCCCGCCTGGTCGCCCGACGGCCAGTCCATTGCCTACTTCTCCGACGCCTCCGGCGAATACGAACTCCACATCGCCCCGCAGAACGGCGTTGGCGACGTCAAGAAGATCAAACTGGCCGACAAGCCGACTTTCTATTCGAGTTCCCGCTGGTCGCCCGACTCGAAGAAGATCGCCTACATCGACGCTCACATGACTCTCTGGTACGTCGACATCTCAGCCCCCGGCGCCGTGCCCGTGAAGGTCGACAAGAACCGCTTCTGGGGGCGCAGTTCCCAACTCGTCGCCTCCTGGTCGCCCGACTCGAAATGGATCGCCTACACTAAATCGCTGCCCAACTTCCTCGGCGCCATTCATCTCTTCTCGCTCGAGTCCGGTAAGGCGACGCAGTTCACCGACGGCATGAGCGACGCCGCCCACCCCGTCTTCGACGCCGGCGGCAAGTTCCTCTACTTCACGGCTTCCACCGACTCCGGCGCGGCGCTTCAGCCCGACATCCATTCCTTCTCCCACCCCACATCACGCTCGATCTACCTCGCTGTTCTGACCAAGGACGAACCTTCGCCCTTCGCACCCGAAAGCGACGAAGAGAAGCCTCCCGCCAA
Organism: uncultured Candidatus Solibacter sp.; assembly: GCA_964604945.1. GTDB lineage: Bacteria > Acidobacteriota > Terriglobia > Bryobacterales > Bryobacteraceae > PNKE01. The sequence continues at coordinate 36,971 of CAZSBK010000044.1, read as the reverse complement.
ACCCGGCGATGCCGCCAAACCCGCGCCTGAAGCCAAACCCGCCGACGCCGCGAAGCCGGCTGACGCGGCAAAGCCAGCCAGTCCCCCAAAACCTGATGCCGCCAAGCCCATCGAGGTCAAGATCGACTTCGACAACATCCTCCAGCGCGTGCTCGCGGTGCCGATGCCTGCCCGCCGCTATGTCGAGCTTCAGGTAGGCAAGGCGGGCACTCTGCTCGCCGGGGAATCACCGTCGTCCCTGTTCGGCGGCGGTGACCAGACTGGCGCAATTGTCCACCGTTTCGACCTGAAGGCCCGCAAGGCCGACGTCGTCGCCGGCGGAGTTGGCTATTTCGTCATGTCCCAGGGTGGCGAGAAGTACCTCATCCGCCGCGGGACAGCGTGGTCCATCGCCGCCCTCAAGCCGATTCCGCCCGCCGGCGCTCCGGCCACGCCGCCCACTCCGGCCGCCAACGCCGGTGGCCAGAACCTGAATACCGCCAACCTCGAAGTGCGCGTCAACCCGCGCGAGGAATGGCCTCAAATGTACCGCGAAGCCTGGCGCGTCCAGCGCGAATTCTTCTATGATGCGGCTCTGCACGGCCTCGACATCGACGCGGCATCAAAACGGTATGAGCCTTATGTCGCCGGCCTGAACTCCCGCCGCGACCTGAACTACGTCTTCGCCGACATGATGGGCGAAGTCACCGCCGGCCACCTCGGCGTCGGCGGCGGCGACACTCCCGAGGTCAAGCGCGTCCCCACCGGCCTGCTTGGCGCCGACTACGAAGCCGCCAACGGCCGCTACCGGTTTGCCCGCATTTATAGCGGCGAGAACTGGAATCCTCAAATGCGCGCCCCGCTCACCCAGCCCGGCGTCAACGTCAACGTGGGCGACTACCTGCTGGCCGTCAATGGCCGCAATCTCAGCTCAGCCGACAGCCTCTACCGCCTCTTCGAAGCCACTTCCGGGAAACAGACCGTCATCCGCGTCGGGGCAAACCCCAACGGCGATGGCGCGCGCGACGTGACCGTCGTCCCGATCCCGAACGAATACGGCCTGAGAAACCTGGCCTGGATCGAGGGCAACCGCCGTAAGGTTGACCAGCTAACCAATGGCCGGGTCGCCTATGTCTACATGCCCGATACGGCGGTGGGTGGTTACACCAACTTCAACCGTTACTTCTTCGCCCAGGTTGGCAAGGACGCAGCCATCGTCGACGAGCGCTTCAACGGCGGCGGCGCACTGGCCACCGACATCGTCGAAATGCTGACCCGCAAGCACCTAAGCAACGTCGCCACCCGCGATGGCGAAGACGAACAGCAGCCCCAGGGCGCCATCTTCGGCCCCAAGATCATGTTGATCAACGAATTCGCCGGCTCGGGTGGCGACGCCATGCCGTGGTACTTCCGCCGCGCCGGCGCAGGGAAACTGCTCGGCAAACGCACCTGGGGCGGGCTCATCGGTCGGGCCGGCGCCCCGTCGCTGATGGATGGCGGATTCGTCTCCGCGCCCAGTTCGGGCGTCTGGGACCCGGCCACATCGAAGTGGATTTCGGAAAACGTCGGTGTCGAACCCGACGTTGAGGTGGAAAACGAGCCCGACCTGGTGCGTCAGGGCAAGGACCCGCAATTGGAAAAGGCAGTCGAACTGATCATGGCCGAGTTGGCGAAGAACCCGCCCAGCAAGGCCAAGCGCCCCGCCTATCCGAACTACCAGAAGCCCGGAGGCGTGCCCGGCCCCGACACGGCCAACTCGACCCGGCGCTGACCCTTCCGGACGCCTCGGGCCGCAAGACAAACTCGCTCCGGGGTGAAGATTCACTTGATCGTCAAGTCTGCTTAGGACAAAATAGTCCTAATCCCTAGTCACCGGGGCAAGGTGTATCCAACCTGGGTGAAAGGCATCCGTCATGAACTTGAGTCAACTCGCCCGAACCATACACGAATCAGCCACGCTGAAGCTGAATCAGACCGCCGCGCAACTCCGCGACAAGGGTGAACCCGTCATTCACCTCGGCGGCGGAGAACCGAAATCGAAGACGCCGATCGACGCAATCGTCGCCTGCACCGGCGTGCTCAATTCGGGCGACATCAAGTACACTCCCGTCGACGGCATCCCTGCCCTGAAAAAGGCCATCATCCGCTACACCGAGGAGCATTACAGCCGGGTGGTGAAGCCGATGAACGTGATCGCTTCGTCCGGCGCCAAGCAGTCCATCATGGTGCTGCTGCACTCGATCCTCGACCCCAAGGACGAAGTCATCTTCCCGGCGCCTTACTGGGTGAGCTACCCGGAAATGGTGAAGTTGGCTGGTGGCGTCCCCGTCGTGGTCACGGCGGAAGACGGCTCATTCTGCCCCACCATCGAGGAGTTCGAAGCGGCGATGGGCAGCTACACCAAGGCCGTCATCCTCAACTCGCCCAATAACCCATCCGGCGTCATGTACCCGCCCGAATTCGTCGCCGACCTGGTCCAGTTGTGCGAGAAACGCGACATCTGGCTGATCATGGACGACACCTATAACCGTCTTGTCTTCGACGGACGCCAGCCGGTGAACTGCTACGAATACACCAAGACCGATATCGAACAGTCGAAGATGGTCGTCATCAACTGCGTCTCGAAGATGTACGCCATGACCGGCTTCCGCATCGGCTGGGCCGTCGGCAACAAGGAAGTGGTCCAATCCATGGCCACCATCCAGAGTCAGCAGACCTCCAGTCCGGCGACGCCATCGCAGTGGGCCGCGGTCGGCGCGCTGAACGGTGTCCAATCCTCGATTGACTCGCTGCGCCTGACGCTCGAAAACAACCGCAATATCCTGATGGACCACTACCGGGCGTTTCCGGGCGTCAAGGTCACCTGCCCGCAAGGAGCCTTCTATACGTTCCCCGACTTCAGCGCCTACTATAAGGACTCCCAGAAACTCTCCCAATTCCTGTTGGAAAAGGTCCGCGTCGTCACCGTGCCGGGCAAGGAGTTCGGCATGGAAGGCCATCTGCGGATCAGTTTCTGCGGCGGAGCCAAGGAGACCACGGAGGGTATCGAGAGAATCCGCTGGGCCCTGGATCCCACTTCTCCAAACGAACTCTATCTCGGCGACCGCCGCCTGGTCCGGGACTGGATGTAAGGGGAATCGACAATGAACATTTACTCCGACATCCCCACGCCAGGCCAAAAGGAAGCCTCCCAAGCGGCTTCGATCTACGGCCTTGAGAACCACGGGCTACGCAACCTGAAGCGCGTCTATTGGAACCTCTCCGCCGCCGCGCTTTACGAAGAGGCCATCTGCCGCGGTGAAGGCTGGATGGCCGAGGAAGGGCCCTTCATCGTCCACACGGGCAAGCATACGGCCCGCGCCGCCGCCGACAAGTTTGTTGTCCGCGAGGACTCGAGCGAGGAGTGGATCTGGTGGGGCAATCATAACCGGCCGTTCGCATCCGACGCCTTCAACATGCTGCTAGCACGCGTCCTGGGCTATCTCCAGGGCCACGATATCTTCGTGCAGGACTGCTTTGCCGGCTCCGACCCCGAATACCGGATGCCCGTGCGCATCATCACCGAACACGCCTGGCACAGCCTGTTTGCACGCACCATGTTCATCAAGCCGGAGACACTGGACGCGGCGCGCAAGCACGCACCCGAGTTCACCGTCATCGTCGCGCCGGGTTTCAGCGCCAGCCCGCTGATCGATTCCTCGCGGGCCGAGACCGTCATCGTGCTCAACATGGCCTCCCGCCTCGCCGTCATATGCGGCACCTGCTACGGCGGCGAGATCAAGAAGACGATCTTCACCGTGTTGAACGCATTGCTGCCGTTCCAGAACGTTCTGCCGATGCACTGCTCGGCGAACGTCGGCGACGCTGGCGACGTGGCCATCTTCTTCGGACTCTCGGGTACCGGCAAGACGACGCTTTCGGCCGATCCGCGGCGCCAGTTGATCGGCGACGACGAGCACGGCTGGAGCGATGCAGGCGTGTTCAACTTCGAGGACGGCTGCTACGCCAAGATGATCCGGCTGTCGCCATCCGCCGAGCCGCAGATCCATGCCTGCACCCGCCGCTTCGGTACGATCCTCGAAAATGTCGTCTTCGACCAGCGGTCCCGCAAGCTGGACCTCAACGACGACAAGTTGACGGAGAATACGCGAGGCGCATACCCACTCAGCTTCATCGACAACGCGCTGGAGGGCAAGCGGGCCGGCCACCCGTCCAACGTCGTGTTCCTGACCTGCGACGCTTCGGGCGTCCTTCCGCCCATCTCGCGGCTGACTCCGGATCAGGCCGTCTACCACTTCATGAGCGGCTACACGAGCAAGATCGCCGGCACCGAGATCGGTCTCGGCGTCGAACCCGTCATCACCTTCTCGGCCTGCTTTGGCGCGCCGTTCATGGTGCACCACCCATACAAATACGCCCAGATGCTGAAGGTCCGCCTCCTGCAGCGTGGCGCGAAGGTATGGATGGTCAACACCGGCTGGACCGGCGGACCGTTCGGCATCGGCAAGCGCATCTCGATCCAGCACACGCGCGCGCTGCTCGATGCCGCGTTGACCGGCAAGCTCGACAACGTCGAATACGCGATCGACCCTGTCTTTGGCGTGGAAGTGCCCAAGTCCTGCGAAGGAGTCCCGTCGAAGATCCTCGACCCGGCCAACACCTGGTCGAGCCGCGAGGAGTACACCCAGCGAGTCCGCAGCCTCGCTGCGCGCTTTATCGAGAACTTCGAACTGCTCTCGGGTGAAGAAGCCGGTGCCCGCGGACTGGAAGCGCACGGCCCGAAACTGCGCTAGGCGCTCAGCGACCGACTTTGGCGCAGCGGAAGCCGATGTCGTCGTAGCGGTGGTCTGATTTGACGGGGATGCCGTAGCCGACGCTGAGCCCGATCAGTGGGGACGGCGCTCGGCCTGGACCGCCGTCGATGTCCTCGCACGACACCCACGACGCTCCACGGCGGCGGGCTGTTAGCTCTTTCTGGCCCTCCATCATGGTCCATTCCCAGACGTTGCCTTCGACGTCGTGGAGCCCGAACGCGTTCGGTCGTTTCGTCCCGATATCGCGCGGGCGGCCATCGGAGTTTTCCCTGAACCACAGGTAGCGCCCGTCGATCGCCTCGCCCCAGTAGTGGCGGGTGGAAGTCCCAGCACGCGCCGCGTACTCCCACTCGGCGTCGGTGGGCAAGCGCCCACCCACCCAGGCGCAATAGGCTTGAGCGTCGGAGGGCGTGACATAGACGACAGGCTGTTTCGGCGAGACCGGGAATCCGGGTTGGCGCCACGTCCTGGGTGCACCGGCCTTCTCGGCAGCTGTCTGGTATCCGGTGGTTTTGACAAACTTCTCAAACTGGGCGACGCTGACCTCGGTCCGCCCCATCCACAACTCGCCGTCGACTGAGAGCGAGCCGTTGCGGCCGGGCGGGATCTTGACGAAGCCGCCAAGCTCTTCGGCCGCGAGACCGAAGGCCATCAGAAGAAATGCAGCCGCCGCGCGCCTCATCCCTTCGCCTCCAAGCCAATCTCCAGCGAGCCTGTGCGTTCGCTGACCGGATAGCTCCGTAGGTCGCCGTGCGTCCGGCCGTGAAGGAGTCTGCCTTCCAGTGTGTATTCGGCGTGGTTCAGGCTCGTGCAGCGGATCGTTTGGCTGCGCTGCTGGTAGGCGCACATCGCGCCGCCGTGGGTGCAGGTCCGGTCGACGGCGGCCCACTGGCCCTTCCGGTGTTGGACGACGATGATGTTCAGCTTGCGGCTTGAGTCCACTACCGTCCGCGCTTCGCCGACTTTGCGAAGCCCGGATTCGCGAGCCAGGTCAATCTTCAGAACTCCGCTGCTGACCAACCAGCTACCCTCTTCCGCTGGCCGGGAAACGCAGCACAGCGGCGCAAGACCGGCCGCGGCAAGGAAATCGCGCCGGCTCGCTTCGGGCGGGATTCTGATTTCGGACTCCAATGCCTCTTTCGTCACATGATGATTATACTTGCTGATCCGGCTGAATCTACTCCACAAGAAAAGAACCGCGATGGTTTAGTCCCGTCATGAAGCACGTGGTCTGCGCACTTGTTCCCGGCGCGGGATGGTTGCTGGCCGCTTCGTACACCGGCCTCGACTGAAGCCACGCCATGGTATAGTCCAGGACGAAATGGACAGTCAAGGAATCGCACCCGGCCGGAAGGGTGTCCAAGCGGCGGCGTGGGTACTGGTCATATGTGTTTTGGCCGTCGCCCAGCAGAGCGAATGGAAACCGATGTTCGACGGCCAGTCGCTGAAGGGCTGGTCAGAGACGCAGTTCTCGGGCAAGGGGAAGGTGGAGGTATCGGGCGGCGCGATCGTCCTGCTGCCGGGCGGGCCGATGACGGGGGTGACCTTGACGGGCGAGTTCCCCAAGGCCGGCTATGAGATCCGCTGGGAAGCCCGGCGGGTGCAGGGCAACGACTTTTTCTCGAGTCTGACCTTCCCAGTGGGCAACGCCTTCGCCACCTGGGTGACCGGCGGGTGGGGCGGCGACATCGTGGGCATGTCGAGCATCGACGGCTGGGACGCATCGGAGAATGAGACGCGGTCGTATTTCAACTTCGAAAACGGCCGCTGGTACGCATTCCAGTTGGAGGTGCGGCCGGGCCGCGTGAAGGCATCGATCGACGGTGCGACGGTCTATGACGTCAACATCGCGGGACGCGAAATCAGCCTGAGGCGGGGTGAGATCAATCGCTCGGCGCCGCTGGGTTTTGCGGCGTATGCGACGCGCGGCGAAATCCGGAAGGTCGAGTACCGGCTGATCCCAGCGGGACGGTAGAGCGGGAAGGCTGTACAAGGAAACGCCCCGGACCTCTGGCGAGGCCACGGGGCGTTTGGGTTTGGATACCAGGCAGGATCAGCCGTTCAGTGTCCAGTTGTCGCGGTACTTGCGCTTGAGCCAGTCGTTGGCCTCGGCCATGTTGGTGACACGGCCGGTGGCCGGATCGTACTCGAGGCGCTTGCCGGCGCGATGAGCGACGAGGCCGAGCAGCATCTGTTCGATCATGGTGCCCGAATAGTCGAAGTCGCAGTGGGTCTTTTTGCTGGTGCCGTGGACGGCATTGTTGCTCAGGCCCTTGCAGGCGTTGAGCCAGTCGGTCTGGAAGGGATCAACGCTGCCGCGGTAGGGCTGGCCCGATTTTTGCGCGGCAAGGATCGGTTCGATGTTGGGATTTACCATTCCGAGCGCGGGCGGGATGCCGCCTTCCATCATCTGGAGTTCGGGGAAGCCGCTGGCGGTGGGGTTGGCGCTGGGCATCGCGGTCATTCCCTTGGGCAGAGCCGGAGCCTGGGGCCGGGGTCCCTGCGGCCGAGCCGGCCGGGGCTGAGCCTGCGTTGGCTGGCCAGTACCGGCGACGAGGGGAAGGAGTTCGCCCTTTGAACGGCGCTTGTAGTAAGTGAAATCGCCGTCGTCGTTGTTGGGGATGATGAGGCGGGTGGTGAAGTCGGCCAGAATGGAACCCTTGGTACCTTCGAAGAGCGCGCCGTTGCCGATCTTGTTGACGTCGATGAAGCCGCGCGGATTGTTGGGCTTCAGGCCGCCCTGGTACCAGACCAGTTTGATGGGGCCGCGCCAGGAGTTGGCTGCGTGGTCGAAGGTGGCCTTCAGTTTCACCGGGCAGATGTCCGGGTTGAATTTGTCGCTGAGTTCGTGATCGACTTCGATGGCCAGCGGAGAGCCGGCGTCAACCACGTTCCAGACCAGGTCCATCGTGTGCGCACCCATGTCGCCCATCTGGCCCACACCGAAGTCGCGATACATGTTCCAGAAAAGGCAGTTCAGGCCGCTGGACCCGCCGAAGTATTGCGGGCTGTAAGGATGGTAGGGCGACGGGCCGATCCACTGCTCGTAGTGCAGGAACGAGGGCGGCTGGCCCTGGGCCGTGGGATAGCCGGGGCGGGGCAACTGGCGGCTGTCCCAACTGTGAACGACTTTGAGCTCGCCGATGGCGCCGTCCATGACCAATTCCCGGAGGCGTTCGAAATTGGGGTAGGCGTGGCGCTGGGTGCCATGCTGGGTGGCGACCTTATTGATGCGCTTCAGGTAGTTGGCGCGGACTACTCGAGCCTCTTCAACGCAGATGCCGAGCGGCTTTTCGCAGAAGACGTGCATGTCGCGGTTCAGCGCCCAGTTGGCGATGAAGGCGTGATGGTGATCAGCAGTGCAGATGACGACAGCTTCGATGTCCTTCTGGTCGAGCATGCGCCGCCAGTCGGAGTAGGTCTTCGCCTTAGGGAAGATTTCTAGGGCTTCCTTTGTGCGGAGGTCGTTGACGTCGCAGAGGGCGACGACGTTTTCGTTCAGCAACGAGTTGTAGTGCGCCGTGCCGCGGCCCCAGACGCCGACCAGGGCGACGTTGAGCCGGTTGCTCGGCGCGGTTTGTCCCCGCAGCATTCCACTTCTCAGGATGGTGAGGCCGGCGGCTGGCGCAACGGCGGTTGTCAGTAGGTCACGGCGTTTCATGGCGCAATTCCTACCGAACATCCTATACGAGGTTGAGCGCGGATGCGCGGGTCAGTGAGGTCACGCTGGCTATCTGAGCTTCTGGAATTCGTCCGGCGCGGCGTTGGAACCGGCGCTGGCGTCGGCCTTGGCGCGGTTGAGCCCATCGACAACAAGTTTGGCGAGGCCCAGCCCGCCAGCCGAAGAGAGCGCTTCGGCCACCTGCTGTTCCGCCAATTCCGAGATGCCCGACAGCGACTGGTCTTCGCCCGCGCCAAGCCATCCTTCCGCACCCGAGGACTCGCGCATCGACTTCAGTATCATGCCGAGCAGCACGGATTCGAATTGCCGGGCCGTTTCGCGGATGTGCTCGGGCGAATCAGTTGACTTTGCGGTCCTGATGTTCTGCCAGTCGAAGGCGGAGATTGCCGGTTGTATTCCCTCCATGCGACGATCCTCCTGTCCTAGTGTCTAGATGACTTCAATTTCCGCCTGCAACGCTCCTGCTGAACGCAGCGCTTGCAGGATCGCAATGACATCCCGGGGCGTACTTCCGATGGCCAGCAGGGACCGGACAAGTTCTTCCACGGTGGCGCCGTCTTTAAGCTGAATGTTCTTGGCCAGGTCTTCCTTAGCGCCGAGTTTGACCTGCGGCGTGACGACCGTATCGCCCTTTGCGAGCGCGTTTGGTTGCGAGACGTCGTACGTGGTCTGGATCTCGACCGTCAGGTTCCCGTGAAGAATCGAGACCGGCCGGACGCGGACGTCCTTACCGAGCACGACGGTCCCGGTGCGTTCGTTGACCACGACGCGGAGCCGCGCGTCGGCCTCGACTGTCAGGCTCTCGATGGTGGCGATGAACTCCACTTTCCTGCCGGCCCAGGCCGGAGGAATCGAGACTTCCACCAGACCGGCGTTGGCGGGTTTGGCGACACCACCCTCGAAAGCCCGGTTGATGGCCTGCGTGAGTCTGGCGGCAGTAGTGAAATCGGCGTGCCGGAGTTGGAGCCTGATAGAATCGCCCTCGACCACCGATGGCGCCGCCAGTTCCACGATCGCCCCGTCCGGAACGCGGCCGGCAGTGGGGTGGTTCACCGTCGCCCGGTTGCCGGCGCCGCCGGCTGAGAATCCCCCTGTCACGACGGGGCCCTGCGCCGCGGCAAAGATGCGCCCATCGGAAGCTTTCAAAGGCGTCAGCAGCAGCATGCCGCCCTGGAGATTGGTTGAGTCGCCGATCGCGGCAACGTGGATGTCGATGCGGGTGCCGGGCTGGGCATATGGCGGCAGGTTGGCTGTAACCATGACAGCGGCGGTATTACGCACCAGAATTGCGGTCGGCGTCACCTGGACGCCCATGCGGTCGAGCATGTTCGCCAGCGTTTGGGCGGAAAAGAAGGTCTGTCGCTTGTCGCCGGTACCGTTCAGGCCGACGACGAGCCCATAGCCGATTAGTTGGTTGTCGCGGACGCCTTCAATGGCTGCCAGTTCCTTGATGCGAACAGGGTTGGCGGGTGTCGCCGCCGGGGCCGGCGTCAATAGGCAAAGAGTGAGTAGCAGGATTCTCATCGGAGTCAAAATGGGAGCAACCCAAGCAGCACGCGATACAGGAAGTTGGGCCGGCGAATGGCGTCGTTGACCACGCCCTTACCGTCAACTTGGACTTCAAGCAGCGCCAACCGGTCCGAGCTGATCCTGTTAACGCCGCTCAGATCGTTCCACCGCGCGATGCCGCGGACGCGGACAACCTGGCGCTCGGCGTTGACCCCGACCGACTTGCGGCCCTCGATGACGAGATTCCCGTTGGGAAGAACGTGCGTGACGCGGGCGGTCAGCGTCGTCTTCAGTTCAGATTCGCGGCTGGTTTCGGCCTGGCCGTCGAGCTTCTGGTCGCCGCCCAGTTCCGCCATTGATGCCAGCGGCCCGGCCGCGCGTGTCATTCCGCCCAGAGCCGGGATACTGGCCGAGGCGCTTGATTTTCGACTGGACGCCGTGGCACCGCGTGAGATGGCGCTGGCGTGGTCGGCTACCTCGATTGTGACCAGGTCATTCACCTGTGAGGCGCGAAGGTCACGCGAGACGTCGGCGAAACGGCCGGCCGGGTCAAACAGCGAACCGGGTGATGAGCGCGGCGTGGAACTTGCGGCTTCCGCTTCAGCGATGATCCGGTCCAGCTCCGACGGCGGCCGCGGCTGTTTGTTCTTGATGCCCGCCGGGGCGGACAGTGCGGTCAGCGCCAGCAGCAGGAGTGGTCTTGGCAGGAGTGGTCTTGGCAGGAGTGGTTTCATCATTGGAGGTCTCCAGACGGATGGCGGCACGGCCGGGACCGGTCACCGAGGCTTTGAATCTCTTACCGGACGCCGGGTTGGTAAGCACGACCATTTCGCCCATGCGGGCGGCGTTGTCTGCCTTGGCCTCGACGCCAATGGCGGCGCGGCCCGAGGCCACTGCCACCAGCACCCGATCGCCGCGCTGAATCTCCGGCGGCGTGGACAACAGTTCGGGGACAACCAGCCCACCGGCCCTGATGGCCCGGCGCACCTGTTTTCCGATCGCATCGTTTGGCGAGACTGGCGCCGGTGCAGAGCCGGGCGTGACCGGGCGGGTGGATTGCGACAGGTCTTCTGCCAGAATGACCTGCCCCGGCGCCAAGTCACGGGCCGCCCGCAATTCGAGCGCATCGACGCTCACCTCGACTCGAACCACCACCGGCACCGACTGGCCGCCTTCCACACGCAGGCGCCCCCGCCACAGCGCTTCCCGCTTTCCAGACCGCGGCGCCGACAGGCCAGACGCAGAGAACTCGAGCACGCCCCGCGGAAGAGGTCCCCGCGGGTATTCGACGACGTTGAGAGCGAACTTCGCATGGCCGGCCCGTTGAAGCGCGGCCGCCAGGGCATTCCGGAGTTCCCGCGGGTCGAGTTGCACCCCAAAACGTTCGACGCAGACAGGTTCCTTCAGGTCGATGCTGGCCGAGTGCCGGGCCGCGATCCTCTGAAGCTGATCCGGGGCCAGCCAGCGGACAAGCCCGAGCTTGGGGGAGAAACCGATTACCGTGTCAGGAGGGAGCCCGGCCATCGAGGGCGCCACGACGGCCAGGTCGCGTGCCAGGATCCGGCCGGAGTCAACCTTTGCGCATTCCGCCTTGGCCGCAGGCAATGCCAGACCGATGGCCAGCGCGGCGAGCAGTTTGGTCACGGCCGGTCTCCACTGCTGAAGTCGCCCGGCGGCAGTCCCAGCGGATCCAGTAATGATGCCGCCCAGACCGCCTCGACACCGAGCGCGGGCATCGCGACCCAGCGCAGCCAGACCTGGCCTGCCGGCAACAGGCCCAGCACAAGCAGGACGATGGCGGGAAAAGCGCGGCTCGGTCGTGATGGCTTGCTCATCCAGTTACCTCGACATGTTGTTGACCTGGCCGTACATCTCGTCAGCGGCCTTGACAACCTTCGAATTCGCCTCGTAAGCGCGCTGGCTAACGATCAGGTTGATGAACTCCTCCACCACGCTGACGTTGGACTGCTCAACATAGCCCTGCAGCAGGGTGCCAAGACCTTCCTGGCCGCCGGGGTTGCCAATCGTGGGTTCGCCCGACGCGTCGGTGGGCAGGTACATATTCCGCCCAATGCTGTTCAGGCCAGCGGGGTTGGCGAAGTTCGCCAGTTGGATCTGACCAGCCAACTGCGTGTTGGTCTGGCCTGGCAGGGTGTAGCTGACCGTGCCATCGGCGGCAATTTGGATGCTTTGCGCTTCGGACGGAATCGTGATCTGGGGCTCCAGCGGATCGCCGTCCATGGTGACCAAATTGCCATCGCGGTCGAGGTGAAACTGGCCCGTACGCGTATAGGCGATCTCGCCGGTCGGGCGGCGGACCTGGAAGAACCCGCGGCCTTCAATCACCATGTCAAGCGGGTTTTCGGTGGCGCTGAAGCTGCCCTGGGCAAACGAGATCGCGTTCGAGACGGTACGCGTGCCCAGTCCGATCTGCAGGCCGCTGGGGACGACGGTCTGCGAGCCCGCGGCCGAGCCAGGCTGGGTAATGGTCTGGTAGAGCAGATCCTGAAATTGAGCGCGCCGCATCTTGAAGCCGGCCGTGTTGGCGTTGGCCAGGTTGTGGGCGATGTTGTCGACGTTGGTCTGCTGGGCGTTCATGCCGCTGGCAGCGCTGAAGAGTGCTCGGATCACGTTGTCCTCCCCTCACCGGTCGTTGGTGAAACTGGCGCGGTCATGTGTGCGTCTTGGCAACCTCCTCGACGGCGCGCCGGTTCATTTCGCCGCCAATCTGGACTGCCTTCTGAAGCGTTTCAAACTGGCGCAGAATGCTGACCAGGCGCACGGCGGCCTCGGCCGGTCCAATGTTGGACGCCTCAATGTGGCCCTGTCTGACCTCGGTCGAGGCGGCGGTCAACTCTGCGGCCTGGCGTGTGTCGAGGGACATATAGACACCTTCCCTGCGTGACAACGCCGCCGGGCCGGGTGAGTCGACTAGTTTCAACTGTCCAAGCACCTGATCCGATTGACGAACCATGCCGGCCGTATCAATCTCGATGGAAACCAAAGGATCGGCTTTGATGCGCTGCGGCTCGACCGTCGCGAATTCGTAGCCTTCCCGCGTGGTGAGCTTGCCGTCTTTGGTAATCGCGATCTGGCCGCCGCGAGTCAACAACTGACCCTGCGGGCCATCGACGAGGAAGAAGCCTTTTCCGCTGAGGGCCAGATCCGAGGGGTCCCCTGTGGTCTGCAGTGATCCCTGACTGAGGTCGATCCACTGGCGTTCGACCAGCGGGGACCGGGCGCTGAGGCCGGTGGCCTCCTCGGCGGCTTCGGCCGACATATAGAGGTTGTAGGACTCGCGGTCGGCTTTGTAGCCGGCTGTCGAGGTGTTGGCCAGATTGTTCGACAACAGGTCAATCGCCTCGATTCTCGACCGGAGGCCAGCAGCGGCGGTACTGGTAAGCGGATCCATCGCGCGTTTCCCTGGCAATGACACAGGCAATCCACGGGCCAACAACGAAGTCCTTGCGAATCCGTCTTTCCACCGGGCTCGATCCCACTTTGGGACGCCAAATGCGAACCAGGGCGTGCCAATCCCGAATCGAGATCACCCGGCGCGGCCTGCCGTTCGAGCCTAACTGGTTGAAAAGCAACCCAGGGCTCGGTTGGCCCTGCGGATGCATGAATCAGAGCCGTGCAACCTGGCCTACTCACAGCATCTTCGGCATCCCCGGAAATGGATCTGCCCGGCGGTCCGCTCTCTGCCGGCGAGGCCGCAACGGCTGGATTTGCCGTATCGTTCCTGCCCGAGATGGAAACCGCTCTTTTGGGACGGGTGGCCGTGCCGGCAGCCGAAGGACTTGAGACGGAACCAGCGGCTGGCAACAGCTTGGCAGCGGCGGCGGTCAATCACAGGGGGAAGTCGAGGGCCAGCATCTGGGCTGCGTTGAGCTTCGGCCAAGCCAGCCATTCACCCAGCGCAATCCAACTGGCCCGCGGCCGCGCCGCACTGGCGCGCCTGGTGTCTGTGCCAGTTACTGTGAGTGACGTCACGGCGGCTCAGACGCAAGCCGCGGAGCCGGTTCCCGCCGAAACCGACGCAAAGGCAGCATGTCCTGATCCCGGCTCACCCGATTGCCCAGGGGACAGCGCTGTTGGCGATCGCGGTGAATTGGACGACGACGCCGGCAACGCGAGCCCGCTGATCCTGATGGGCGGGGAAACACCCGCCACCGAAGCCGCTGCTCTCCGGCTCACTTTCCCTTGGAGCAGCCTCGGCGTCGAGGCCCAATCGCCGGCAGTGGCCGAAACTGCCGCCACGACGGACTCGGATGTCGAGACCGGAGATGAGGCACTGGCCGAACCCGGACTTCCGCCATTGCCAGCGGCTTTCCAGCGGGTGGAATTCACCTCAAGGTGGCAGATGGCGGACGGACGAACTGCGCCGGAAATCGACTCGGCGAAAGCGCCGGATGCCGTTGACTTGAGTTGGGATTCGGCCATGCAGCCGCAGATTGAGCGTGAAGCCGGCGCCGGCCTGAGTGAGCCGGCTCGAGACGATTTGGCCGGTGTCCCGCACTTCGGCCGTGACAATCAGGTGCAATTCGCTGTCGCCGCGGCCGGCACCTCATCTCAGAGGCAGGCGCACTCTGGCCACGGCGGCGGCGACATAATCGGCTCGCCGGGCCTCAGCGCCGGCTTGGCCGCCGAGGGCCCCGAAGCCGCCCCGCGCGTTTTCGAGGCCGCTATACGCCCAGAGGCGGCAGCAAGCAACGTTGCTGGGTACACACCGGCCAGTCCCGACACCATGCCACCTGCGGCCGGATCCGCCCCTCTGGCTCAAGCGGCCAGACCCGTCCCGGGCCAGACTTTGCCTGGTCGATCCAAGTTCTCCACTGGCAGCGAAGTAGAGGAACGCTCCCCGGAATCCGGCAGCGCGGCCGGCGAGTCCGGGGCTGAAGTCACGGTCGAACAGAGCCTGGCTGCCGCGATCAAACCTGTCGCCGCCGCCGCACGCACGGAGAGCGAAACCGTCAGGCATCCGGCAACAGAATCCGCATGGGCGGTCACCGTGGGCGATAGAGCATCCGAGATTCCCGGCGGCGCCGATGCCGGCACCGCATCGACGGAGCAGACGGCAAAGACCCAGGCTCCAGCGGCTGATCTGGACCGGCCCGAGGCGGCACCCCCGCTGCGCGAAGTCTCACTTCAGGTCGAAGACGCCAGCGGCGCGGCAGTCCATCTGAAGTTCACCGAACGTAGAGGCGAGATCCATCTGGTCACGCGCACCGCCGACGCCGAGTTGAGTCGAGAGCTTGCGCAAGGACTGCCAGAGCTGAGGCAGGGCATCGAGGACGCGGGCATGTCCGCCGACCTTTGGACCCAGTCCGTCGAAACGCAGGCTGTGCAAGAGAGAGTCCGGCCAGAGACACAGGAGGAATCCGCATCTGGCCGGGGTCCCGGCCATCAGACCGGCCAGCAAGGCCAACAGGAATCGCGCTCCGGGAGGAACGCGGCGCGATGGATGGATGTGATTGAAGACTCCCTCGACGAGGGCAATAGAGGAGGCATTTGATGAGTAGCGTAAGCGCGACAAACGCCGCGAGTTCAGCCGGCGCCACCGATGACGTGACGTCGACTGCGAACCGTCTGGCCAACCAGGACATATTCATGCAACTGCTGGTGGCGCAATTGAAGTATCAGAACCCGATGGACCCCGCCGATGGAGTGGAGTTCATGACGCAGTTGACGCAGTTCAGCCAGTTGGAGCAGACCGTGTCCATCCGGGAAGACCTAGAGTCGCTGACCGAGACGGTTTCCTCCATGGCCGGCGCGACGACCGAGGAACCATAGGAGTCCGCCAGCAGGGAAGAAGGAGAGAGCATGTTTACTTCATTTTCAACAGCACTATCGGCGCTGGGCGCGCACACCACTGCGGTCGACGTCGTCGGCAACAATCTGGCGAACCTGAACACGGCGGGCTACAAGGCCAGCGTGGTCGCGTTCAGCGACCTGGTGACACAATCGCTCGGCGCGGGGCTGGGCACGACGCAAGTCGGATTTGGCGTGGCCCGGCCGACAACGATCCGGCAGTTTTCGCAAGGGGCGATCCAGGCCTCCAGCGGCCCGCTGGACGTGGCGATCCAGGGCGACGGGTTCTTGGTGGTGGACGATCCGAAAACGGGAGCTCAGCTCTACACCCGCGGCGGCAACCTGCAGGTGAACAAGGAAGGCCAATTGGTGACCGCCACCGGCTTCCTTGTGCAGGGCTGGAATGCGGTCGCTGGCCAGCTCGACACCACACAACCGGTCACCGGGGTTGTCGTTCCCGTGGGTTCGCTGAGAACGCCCGAAGCGACTGAGAATATCTCATTCGATTTGAACCTGGACGCGGCCGGAACCGCCGGGCCGCCGGCGGCGACATTTTCCACCTCGATCGAGGTCTACGACTCGCTTGGCGTGTCGCATGTGGTCTCGGTCGAGTTCGAGAAGGCCGCCACTGCCGGCGAATGGAACTACTCGATTAGCGTGCCGGACAGCGACGTGTCAATACCAGTTACGCCAGTGACCGGCACGATCACTTTCGATGAGAACGGTGTATTGAGTTCGCCCGACGCCATCACCGCGCCTCCATCGATCGCGATAACGGGATTGAACAGCGGGGCAGCCAGCCTGACCATCAACTGGCAACTCTATGATGGCGCAACGCCCCGGCTCACCCAGTATTCGCAACCGTCGGCCGTTGCGGCCAATGCACAGGACGGTTTCGCCGCATCGCAGTTGACCACGGTGGCTATCGACGACGGCGGCGTCGTGCTCGCGCAGTATTCGAACGGGCAGCAGGTGGCCGTCGGCCAGTTGGCCATGGCCTCGATAAGAAACCCCGAATCGATGGTCGCTGTTGGCAACAACAACTTCCAGCTCAGCGCGCGGTCCGCCCTGCCAGCCATCGGGGTGGCCGGCACCGGGGGCCGCGGCGAAATCCTCGGCGGCTCGGTTGAGTACTCGACGGTTGACATCGCCAAGGAATTCACCAACCTGATCGTGCTGCAGCGCGGCTACCAGGCCAATGCGAGGGTGGTGACCGCAGTGGACGAGATCAGTCAGGAGACGATCAACCTCAAGCGGTAAAGCGGCAAATGCTCAGCCATGCCAACTGCCCTCATCACCACGCATCCGTCCGTCCCCGCCGAGATCAGGCCGCTGGTCGATGTCGATCTTACGGTCGAGGTCGAACTCGACCGGCGGGTGATGACGGTACGGGAGATTCTCGATCTCGACAACGGCAGCGTCATCCGCATGTATCGCTCGGCGGGCGAGAACATCAACATCTCGATCGGCGGATCGGTGGTCGGCTTTGGAGAGATCGTCATCATCGAAGACACCATGGGCATCCGGATCACCGACTTCAATATCGAGGAGTGAAATGTACTGGACCGAACAACTGCTTGCCGTCGCCTTCGTCTTTCTCCTGCTGGGCGGAGCCGTGTGGGCGCTTGGCCGACGGCGGGGAGGCCTCGCGATGCCGGTCTGGAGGCGCGGTCCGGGGAAGCAGACTCTGATCAATTGCCTTGCGCGCCTGCCGTTGACCTCGCAGCACATGCTGCATCTGGTCCAGGTCGGCGACAGAACCGTTCTCATTGCCACCCACCCCGGCGGAGTCGTACTCGAATCCCAGGGATCGCCGTTCCAGTTCTCGTTGGCAAGTGCTCTCGATCAGGAGCGCGCCAAATGATCCGGGCAGCTGCGCTGTTGACCCTTGCCATGCCCGCCTCGGCTACGCCATCGCAGTCACCATTCGGCCTGCCTCTGCAGGGGGCCTCGGCACCGACTGCGGCGTTGCAGGTCGTTCTTCTGCTCACGGCGCTGACGTTTCTGCCGGCGTTGATCGTCGCACTGACACCGTTCCTGCGCATCACCATCGTGCTCCACTTCCTTCGCCAGGCGCTGGGCACCCAAACCTCGCCATCGAACCAGGTTCTGTTGGGCCTCTCCCTGTTCCTGTCGTTCCTCATCATGCAGCCGGTCGCGTCGGAAGCTTATCAGCGCGGCTGGGAACCGTTTGATCAGGGCAGAATGAGCGGCGCCGAAGCCTGGGCCCAGGGCAGCCAACCGGTGAAGCGTTTCCTGCTGCGGTTCGCCCGGGAGAAGGACATCGCGCTGCTGCTTGAAATCTCAAAGTCCCCAGCCCCGCAGACCCCAAAGGAACTGGACTTGAAAGTGCTCGCGCCCGCCTATGTCCTGTCCGAGTTGCGCGCAGGATTCCAGATTGGGGCGGTGGTGTTCCTGCCATTTCTGGTGATCGACCTGGTTGTTGCCAGCGTCACGCTGTCGATCGGTATGGTGCAGTTGCCACCGGTTATGGTCTCGGCGCCGTTCAAGATTCTGCTGTTTGTCCTGGTGGATGGCTGGAACCTGGTCATCGGGTCGCTGATGAGGAGCTTCGCCTAGGAGCCGCCACCGATGAACCAACAAATGGCCGTCGAACTGATCCGTGAGGCGCTGATGAACACGTTCTGGCTATGCCTGCCGCTGCTTGCAGTCGGGTTCGTGGCCGGAATCGCGATCAGTCTCCTACAGATCGTTACGTCGGTACAGGACCCGGCCTTCGGCAGCGTGCCCAGGCTGGCCGCGTTTCTTGGGGCGCTTGTCTTGTTTCTGCCGTGGATGCTCGTCAGGCTTTGTGGCTATGCGACTGCGATGCTGGGGGATTTCGCCCGTTATGCCAAATAGCCTCACCCACAGCGCTGCCCTGCTCGACTGGCCCATGCTGGGGGGATTCCTGCTGACCTTGACCCGGCTGGGCCTGGCTCTTGCCTTCGTTCCGATGCCAGGCGTGAAATCGGCTCCTGACATGGCCAGGGTGGTCCTGATCGTCTCTTTGGCCGCTGTTCTGGTTCCGGCGCTGCCACAGACCTTGGCGGTTCCTGTGGCGCCGGGCGCTTTTGCCAAGGCCATGGCTGGCGAGGCGCTCTACGGCTTGGCGGTGGGCGTGGTTGTGGCCTTCCTGGGTGAAGTCCTCACCTTCGCCATGCAGACGTTCGCGTTGCAGGCCGGCTACTCCTACGCCTCAAGCATCGATCCGAACAGTGAAGCCGACAGCGGGGTTCTGCTGGTGTTCGCATTGCTCTGCGGCAACATCCTGTTCTTCGTCTTCGGCGGGCACCGCCTTGTCGTCAAGGCCTTTGCCCGCAGTCTCGATGTCTGGCCGGTGGGTGGATCGGCGGCCAGCCTGGCCTGGGCACAGATTGTGTCGCAATTGGGCTCTTCCATGTTTGAACTCGCCCTGCGGCTGGCATTGCCAGTGGCGGGGATGCTGCTACTCGCCGAAATCGCTCTCGGAGTGGTAAGCCGGCTTCAATCGCAATTGCAACTGCTTTCGCTCTCGTTCCCAATGAAGATGCTGGGCACGGTGGTGATTCTGGCGATGCTTGCGCCGCTCTGGGTCGCGGTCTATCAGCGGGCCTTCACGCACGCCGTGCATGCGCTGGAAAGGATGCTGGCCCTCTGATGTCCGACCGGTCCCAGCGTACTGAACAACCGACGCCTCAGCGAATCCGGAAGGCGCGCACCGAAGGGCGCTTCGCGTCCAGCCGCGAATTCGTGGCGGCCGTCCAGTTCGGCGTCAGCGTGGCGCTGCTGGTGGGCTTCGCGGCAAGATGGTGGCCGGCCGCGACCGAGGGCGCCCGGTCGCTCCTGGCGGCTGCCTTCACCATGGAGCTCGACCAATCGGTTGTCGTCCTGATGCTTCGCCAGCGTCTGGCGCCTGCTTTCATGCCGCTGCTCGCCGCTGGCGGCGCTGTCTTTGTCACGGTGATCCTGGCTCAGTTGTCGCTCACCCAGTTTGGACTGGCCACGGCCCGGCTGACGCCCGACCTTTCACGTCTCAATCCTGCGTCCAAACTGCGCGAACTGCCTGGACAGAATCTGAGAGCCGCGGTGTCTGCGGCGGTGATGCTCCCTTTGGTTCTGGGCGCCGTCTATCTGGTGATCTCCGAGAAGTTCGACGAGTTCATGGGGCTGCCGCTGCTGGGCATACACGCGGCCACTGTTCGCGTGGGCGAGGCCATCGGGGGATTGCTGTGGCGGGCGGCTACGCTCTTGCTGGTTTGGGGCGCCATCGACATGTTCCGGCAGAAGCGCAAGTACGTGCGCGAGCTGCGCATGACCAAGCAGGAGATCCGCGAGGAATGGAAGCAGAACGAGGGCAGCCCCGAAATGAAGATGCGCTTGAAGCGGATGAGGCGCGATCTGCTGCGGCGTCGAATGATGTCGGAAGTGGCCACGGCGACCGCCGTCGTGATGAACCCTACCCACTTTGCCGTGGCGCTGAAATACGACATGAATGCGATGGCGGCGCCGCGGGTCGTCGCCAAGGGCAAGAACTATCTTGCGCTGCGCATCAAGGCCCGGGCGCTCGAACACAAGGTCCCGGTGATCGAGAACAAGCCCCTGGCGCAGGCCCTGTACAAATACTGCGCGGTGGGCCAGGAGATCCCCGCGCACCTCTATAAAGCCGTGGCCGAAGTCCTGGCCTATGTCTTCAGAGTGATGAACGGGAAGCGGTGGTAGGGCCGGAAAACGATGAGGGCCAGCACAATGATGCCAGCACGCGTGACCGGCTCGGTAGCCGCGCCGTCCGCCGGCGCCACGCCCCGGCCGGCGGCTGGCTCCGGCGCGAAGGCCAAGGCCGGGCCCAGCGCAGGGCCTGGCCTGCTTCAGAGCGGATTCGAGCGTCTGGCGCGCGGCGAGGTGGCCGTGCCGGCCGCTGTTCTCGGCATCCTGCTGGCGATGGTGACCCCGCTTCCGTCCTTCGTGCTGGACATGCTGATCAGCGCCAACATCACGCTATCGGTGGTCATTCTCCTGGTGTCGATGTACATCAGGAAGCCGTCCGAGTTCAGCGTGTTCCCAACAACGCTGCTGTTGATGACGCTATTCCGGCTGGCCCTGAATGTCTCCAGCGCCCGTCTCATCCTGCTGAACGGCGCGCAGGGCACCTCGGCGGCCGGCGAGGTGATCGAAAGCTTCGGCAATTTCGTTGTCGGAGGCAACTTCGTCATCGGTGTCGTCATCTTCCTGGTCCTGATCGCCATCCAGTACGTGGTAATCAACCACGGCGCGGTGCGCATCTCGGAGGTCACGGCACGCTTCACCCTCGACGCCTTGCCGGGCAAGCAGATGTCGATCGACGCCGATTTGAACGCGGGCCTCATCAACGAGAACGAGGCCAAGTCCAGGCGCAAGGCGTTGTCGGCCGAGGCCGAGTTCTATGGTGCAATGGACGGCGCCACCCGCTTCACGCAACGCGATGCCGTGGCCAGCATCCTGATCACGGCCATCAACATCATCGCGGGCTTCCTAATCGGCGTCCTTCAGCACGGAATGGACCTTGTCCAGGCGCTTGAGACATACACCGTGCTCACCATCGGCGATGGACTGGTGACGGTGATCCCGGCGCTGATGATCTCCATCGCCGGCGGCCTGATCGTGACCCGTGCCGGATCGGACGAGGACATGGGATCGGATTTCCGCCGTCAGGTCTTCGGCACGCCCCAGCCACTTCTGATGGCCTCGGGCGCACTGGTGGGCATGGGGCTGTTTCCCGGCTTGCCGACCGCCCCGTTCCTGCTGCTCGGCGGCGGCCTTGGCTATGCGGCCTGGAACTTGCGCAAGCGCCAGAAAGCGGCTCTGGTGCGAACTGAAACCGATGTCCGGCCGGCCGCGCCCAAGGAGAATCTCGATTCGTTGCTCAAAGTGGAGCCTTTGGCGATCGAGGTCGGACTGGGGCTGGTGAAACTGGTCGAAGGCGGGGCGAACTCGCCGCTGCTGCGGAGGATCGCCGGCATTCGGCGGCAGATGGCCTCACAGATGGGCTATCTGCTCCCGGCGGTCAGGGTGGCCGACAACCTGTCGCTGAAGGTGCGTGAGTACGCAGTGCTGCTGAAGGGAATCGAAGTCGCCCGCTATGAACTGGCGCCCGGCTGCGAACTCGCGATCCCTCCCACGCAAGGACCGGCTCCGGCCGGCGCCACGCCCGCGGTTGAGCCGGCATTTGGCATCCCAGCTTACTGGGTGCCCTCGGAACAGGCTGAGCGGCTTCGCGCCGAAGGCTTCACCGTGGCGGACAGCGTCAGCGTGCTGGGAACGCATGTCGCTGAACTCGCAAAGCGGCACGCGCATGAGATCTTCAGCCGGCAGGACGCCAAAAAGATCCTCGACCGCACTGCCGAAGACAACCCGAAGCTGGTTGAGGACGTCGTGCCCAAAGTGGTCTCTCTTGGCGCCGTGCAGCGGGTGTTCCAAAATCTGCTGCGGGAACGCGTCTCGATACGCGACGCCGTGACAATCCTGGAAGCAATTGGCGAAGCCGCCGCTGTCACCCGGAATCCCGTACTTGCCACTGAGTTCGCGCGTCAGGCGATCCGGCGAAGCGTTGTCTGGCCCTATTTGAACCAGAACAACGAGTTGGGCGTCTGGTTCCTGGATCCGGATTTGGAGCGGACCATCGAGCAAGGCGTCGAGCACGCCGAACACGCATCGCACCTGAACCTGTCTCCTCAGAAGGTGCGTGAGGTTGTGGATGCGGTTGTGCGCGGAATTGGCGGGGCGCAGAACACAGTTGTGATCCTCACCGGATCGGGCGCCCGGTATTTCTTACGCCAGATGATCGAGTCGCAAGCGCCGCAGGCGGCCGTCCTGTCCCACGGCGAGGTGCCGTCATCGGTCCGGGTGGTCAGTTTTGGCGTCTTGAAGGGAGTTTGATGAGATGAAGTCCAAACGCAGATCTTACTTTGCGTCAACCGTTGAAGCTGCGCTGGCCGAAGCCAGAATGGACCTCGGCGAGGAAACGCTGCTGGTCGAGTCCAGGCCTCTGGCAGGCGAGGGCCAGCTTCATGCGGGTTACGAGGTGATCTTCGAAATCCCGGACGGTGGTGGCGGCCAGCCGGCGCCATCCGCCGCCGAACCGCGAATCGACAACCTGTTAAGCGAGGTCACGGGCCTGAAGAACGATCTTGTCCAGATGAGTGGCCTACTCAAACACCTGGCGGCCGCGGCGCACCGGACTCATTCCGACCTCGCCCAACTGGCCTCGCGTCTGGCTGAAACCGGCTTCCCGCAGGATCTCGCCATGGAGGTCCTGGATCGCGTCGACCGCCGGCTCGGGTACGGCCAACTGCGCAACGCCATCGGTATTGATGAGGCCAGACGGGCGCTGGCAGCCGAAATCGAGTCCCGCATCACGGTCCGGCCAGGAATTGGCATGATGGCTGCGGCGCGCAAAGTGGTCGTACTGGCCGGACCTCCAGGCACGGGAAAGACGACCACGCTGGCCAAATTGGCGGTCACTCAGGGAGTAACGCCCGGGGTTCCCGCCGTTCTCATCTCCACCGACGCCTATCGCGTGGCTGCTTCTGACCAGCTTCGGTGCTACGCGTCGATCCTCGGCCTACCCTTCGTCCAGGCCGAATCGACGGGCGCATTGCTGCGGGCGCTCGAAGAGCATCGCAACAAGCGGCTCGTGTTGATTGATACTCCCGGCTACGGTCCGCGCGATTTCGAACTGGCGGGCGAGTGGGCGCGCCTGTTCGCATCGCGCAGCGAAATCGAGGTGCAACTGGTGCTGAACGCAACCACCCAGGGCCAGGACTTGGCACGCTCCGCGGCGCGCTGGTCGGAGTTGAGACCGTCCCGGCTCATCTTCACCCACCTGGACGAAACCAGAAGTTACGGCGGCATGATCGCCTGCGCCATGCAGTCCCGACTCCCGGTGTCATTCGTCTGTTCGGGGCAGTCCGTGCCGGAGGATATCGAGGAAGCCAATTCCAGCCTCCTGCTCAGCCTCATCGTTGAACAGGACCAGGGCTTCCGGGCGGCGGCGGCTTGAATCGCGCGCCCTCAGGAGAATGGGGATGAATCCATACCAAGCCACGGCGGCGGCTCTCACCGCGGACGAGCGGGAGAGAGTCATTATGGAGCACCTGCCACAGGTCAGGCTCATCGCGCGCCGGATCCATGAACGTCTGCCGGAGAGCGTTAATCTCGAAGATCTCGTTTCCACGGGCGTCGTCGGGCTGATTTCGGCGATCGACCGCTTCGATCCGTCGCAAAACGTCAAGCTCAAAACCTATGCCGAATACAAGATTCGCGGGGCAATTCTGGACAGCCTGCGTGGTCTCGACTGGGCCCCGAGACAGCAGCGTCGCCGAAGCAAACGCATCGAGCAGGCCGTGAGCGCCGTCGAGCAGCGCCTCCAGCGAGCGCCGCTCGAAGAGGAGATCGCGGACGAACTTGGGGTGACGCTCGATGAGTACCATGAATGGCTCGGCGAGGTCAGGAGTCTGAACCTGGGCAGCCTCGATCAACATGCCCCTGACGAAGAGGGCCGCGACCTGCTCCGGTTCGTCGCAGACAAGGAAGAGGACCTGCCCTCGCGGGTGCTCGAACGCACCGAACTGAGGCGGTTGCTCGCTCAGGCGATTTCGCGGATGCCTTATGTCGAACGGACGGTATTGGGACTCTACTACCAGGAGGAATTGACGCTTCGCGAGATCGCCAAGGTAATCGACCTCCATGAGTCCAGGGTGTCGCAGCTGAAGACGCAGGCCATCGTCCGCCTGCGCGCGTTCATGAGAAAGAAGTGGCCCACGGAGAGAGGAATCTGAAGGAGTAGGCCATGGGAGAGCAACTGCGTTGGTTACGGCAGGAATGGGCGGCGCGTCTGGCATCGGCAATCGAATCGATGACCGGCGTGCCGGCGTGCGCCGAGCCGTCTGATGACCCGGCCGGGCCGGCTGGCGACGGGGCGGCGTTGTTCCGCCAACCAGCCGACACCGGAGCCGACACTCAGATCTGGGTTCGCGTTCCCCAAGCGACGTGGAAGGCGATCGGCGAAAAGGTGCTGCAAAGCGCCGGTCTGGAGGAAACGTCCGAGGAGGAGGCGCAGGGCACGTTCCTCGAGGTGCTGCAGCAGTCGCTGTCGCCACTGGCGCAGGTCCTCGGCGGCAAGCTGAAGCGGGAAGTGGTCTTCATGCCGGGCGCGAGCGAGGATGAGGCCGCGCCAGGCCTCGAGTGGGCGGCTGTGAACATGATCCTCGCCGGCGTACAGCACCCGCCCGTGGCGTTGGCCATCACGGCCGGCCTCGAGGAGGCTCTGGCGAAGGCGGACGCGTCTGAGACCACAGAGGCCGCCCAGGCGACAGCGGCCGCGTCCGAACCGGCGAAGGATGCGCGCGTCACTCGCAGCTCCAAGACGATGGATCTGCTGCTTGAAGTGGAATTGCCTGTTGGAGTCAGCTTTGGCCGGGTGCAGATGAAGCTGCGCGACGCCGTGAAACTAACCACGGGTTCGATCGTGGAGCTGAACCGGCGGGTGACCGAACCGGTCGAGGTGATTGTCAACAATTGCGTCATTGCCAGAGGTGAGGTCGTCGTGGTGGAAGGCAACTACGGCGTTCGCATCCAGGAGATCGTCAGCCGCGAAGAGCGGCTCAGGACGTTGTTCTAGGCCGGCCGGCGCGCCGGCCGAACAGGAGGGTATTAGATGGACAAGGTAACAATGGTGACCCTGACGGCGATGATCGTCGGCGCGGCGAGCCTGGCGGCACTGCTGGCTCTCTTTTGGAATGTGAAGCGGGAAGCGGCGGCGCTGGAAAAGCGTAGCCGCCAGGACAGAACGGAAACCGTGGCAGCGGTGGAACTGCTGCGGGCGGTGCTCAATCGCCTGGAAGCGGAGGTGGCCGAAAGCCGCCGGATTGTCGAACAGTTGCCGGCCATGGCCGCGCCGGCCGTGATGGGTCACTCGATGAACGTGAGCAAGAGGACACAGGCTTTGCGGATGCACCGGGGAGGCGAGTCGCTGGACAAGATCGCCTCGGTGCTGGGCATCCCGCATCGGGAATTGGAGTTGCTGGTCAAATTGCGGGATGCCGCACGCTACGGAGCAAGCGCCTCGGCGTAGACCACGGGACAGTGCAACCGCCTAGCGGTTGGACTCGATGCGGCTCCAATCCGGCGAGACCGGCGCATCACCTGCGATAGCGCGCTGGTTCCGTTCCGTCACCAGCGTTTCCGAACAAGCGTGCGTAAACACCAGGAAGCGGCCAGCCTCGACGCCTTTCAGTATCAGCCGGGCCGCCTCAGCCGGGTCCATGCCGGCGGCCGTCTCGGACTCGGCCAGTTCCCGAACGCCATCCTGGCTCGTCTGAAAAGATGAAGCGATGGGGGTCGCCACCGCCGCGGGGCAGGCCACGCTGACGCCGATTGGGGCGCCACATTGGCGCAATTCAATGGCAAGCGACTCGGACAGGGAGATGAGGGCGGCTTTCGACGCGCCATACGGAGCGGCGCCGGCGCAGGGCAGCAGCCCGGACAGCGACGCCACATTCGCCACCCATCCCGGATGGCCGCCTTCAATCATCCGGGGCAGAAACGCACGCAACGCATTGACTGGCCCAAGCAGGTTGACGGCGGCAGTCGAACTCCAGCCTGCCTCCGAAATGGTCCAGCACGGGGCAACGGCCCCGGCGACGCCGGCGTTATTGATCAGTAAGTTCACCTGGCCGTAGCGCGCATAGGTCACTTCCGCCAACTCCTCCAGATCGGCCGGGATCGTAACATCGCAACGCATGGCGAGCCCCTCGCGCCCCTGGCCGGCGAGTTCCGCCACCGCCTGGTCGAGCCCGCCCGTATTGGTGTCCGCGAGCACCACTTTCATGCCGCGGCCGGCACACTCCGAAGCCAATGCCCTGCCTATGCCGCTGGCGGCGCCCGTGATCACCGCTACACGGTCCGCGCCCAGGTCAAATCCGGCCATGGTTCCCCGTCCCTCCTCTCTCGTCCCCTCCATCCAACAGTCCACCCGGCATAGGGTGGAAATAAGATCCCATCATGGCAGGTTGGACAGCGCCGGCGCAGGCCGGTGGATCGGTCCGGGACGGGAACAGAGTTAAAACTCGAAGGTGAGGCCAACCACCGATCGGCGCATCTCGGTGGGTCCATACACATACACCGAGTCGCGATCAGGCCCCTTGTCGAGATCGCTCTGATAGTTGTCGCCGATGTTCTGCATGTTGTAATACAGGCGCAGGTGGCCTTTTTCACTCACTTCAAAGGTCCGGCTCAGGACCGTATTGAAGGTCAGAAACCTCGGCGTCGTCTCCAACCGGTCAGCATCGATATAGCCGGCGTAGTGCGGCGCGGTCATCGAACCGGTGAAATCGCCGGTGGCCGACCATTCGATCTTGCCTGGCAGCGTCCAGTCGTAGCCGAGGAATCCATAGCGTTTGGGCGTGCGGAAGAACGACCGGGCGCCGAACTGGGTTTCCGGCTCATCATAGCGGGCATACTGAGCCGTGAAGCCGCCGCGCAGGCCAAAGCGGTTGCTGAGCCGCAGCGTACCGTCCAGACTGGCCCCGCCCACGGAGGCGCCCGGACCATTGACGCGCAACAACCGGCGGAACTCACTTCCCGGGACGATGTCCTCCATGAGAGTGAAGGCGTCGTGCAAATCGGTGCGGAACAGGTTTACGCCCAGTTGAAGCCGGCGTCCAAACATTAGACCGGCATAGTCGAAGCCGCCCGTCACGCTGATCGAGCGCTCCTCCTTGAGGTCGTCCCGGTTCTGGAGGACGAAGCCCTCGCCGCCGACCTGGGCGATGTGCAGGTCCTCGTCGAAGACCGCTGGCGCGCGAAAGCCTGTCGAGACAGAGGCGCGCAGGATGAGGCCGTTGGTGAGTCCAATCCTGGCGCCGGCGCGCGGACTGAAAATGGCATGGTCGACGCGGTTCGATTTGTCGATTCGCGTTCCGCCGATCAGGGTCAGGTTCTGGCGCGGATGCCATTCGTCCTGGATATAGACGCCATGGTTCTTAAACGTGCCGCCAAAGGTGCGGCCATAGGCGGGCGCATTGTCCTCGACGTGCTCCCACCACACCTGATAGCCGGCCAGAATCGAATGCTTGCCCAACTGGCTGCCCACCTGCGAATCGCCCACCCAGACCGGGTTTCTCGTGTTGCCGTAGGCGTTCGGATCCATGCCGGAACCGTAGTAGGAGTCGCGGCCGTAGTAGGCGTGGCTGGCGCGCAGGGCATAGAAGGTGTTGGCCGAAAGGGTGTGGTTCCAGTTCAGGCCGAGCGAATAGCGGCGGGAATCAATCTGCTCGGTGATCAGACTCTGCTCCGGCGGCACGGTGAACTGGTCGCCGCCGCGGCGGGACTCGCTGGCGATCGAACCGGTTGTTGACAGGCGTCCACGCCCATCGAAGAAGCGCCGGTAGAGACTGAATCCGCCTGAATCCAGCCGCCGCTTGCCGGCTTCGGAGAAGCCGTCGCCGTCGCGGTCGATGGGGACGCGATTGATCGACCGGTAATAGAAGTCGCCCGACAGTCCGCCCGGGATTCCAACGATCTGGGCCGATGCGCCAACCTGCTGTTCCGGCCTGCCGTGCTGCCAGCCCAGGAGCGAATCGAAACGGAAGTGATTCTCCCGTGGTTCACGCCGGATCAGGTTGATGACACCGGCCACGGCGCCGGGTCCATAGAGCGCCGAGTTGCCGCCTTTGACCACCTCAATCTGCTCCAGAAACGCGGCCGGGATCTGTTCCAGGCCATAGACGGCGGTGACGCCGGAGTAAGTCGGCATACCGTCTTCAAGGATCTGCGTGTACGGGCCTTCGAGTCCGTTCATGCGGATCTGCATGAACCCGCAGTTCTGGCAGTTCATTTCCACGCGCACGCCGGACACCGTGGCCTGAAACGCCTCGGCCAGGGTGGTCTTCACCTGATGGTCGGCCAGCGTTGTGGTGATCACTTCGGTGCGGATCGGGGATTCCTGAAGTTCGGCGGCCGTGCCCGTGGCGGTGACGACGAGGATCTCCGTGACAACCTCGGTCTTGCGCAGTTCAACGACAACCGTTGTCGTTTCGCCTTCCAGGACCTCGACCCTGGCGAGTTTTCCAGGGTAGTATCCGGCCGCTTCCACTGCCAGACTGAATGGCGAGCGGGGCGTCGAATCGAATGTCGCTTCGCCGTTGCCATCGACGGGTGAGGAGACGGTCTGCTGTGCGAGCCGAATGCTGGCGCCGGGGACCGGCCTGCCGTCCAAATCTTGGACTCTGACAACCAGTGCCGGCACCTTCGCGCCGCTCTGAGCAGCAGGAATCTGAACGGGAGCGGCGGATCCGAGGGCCGCCAAGAGAGAATAGGATATCAGGGTCCGCAACATGTTGTTATGCTATCATCGTCATGATCCTTATTGCAATTCGATTGCATGTATGTTTACGCCATCATGTATGCGTGGCGCCCTCTTGGGCCTTGTAATACTGTCCTGCTACGCCGGCGAAACACCGCCGGAGAACACTGGTGAGCGGGCGAAGGCGCCTGAGTTCAGATTGTTTGATGTAGCGGGCTCCCGGCGAACGCTGAGGGAGTTCCAAGGTAAGGTGGTGATACTGAACTTCTGGGCGACCTGGTGCGTGCCCTGCATCGAGGAGATGCCGGCGCTGGACCGGGTTGGGCGGGAGTATGCGGCCAGGGGCGCCGTCGTGCTGGGAGTCGCCATGGATGAACGGGGCTGGCCAGTGGTCAGCAAGTTCCTGGCGCAGCGCCGCCCGGGCTATCCGATCCTGATGGGCACGCCGGAAGTGGCTCACAAGTACGGCGGGCTGAAGACGCTGCCGCACACGGTCTTCATAGACCGCCAAGGGAGGATCGTGGCCACGCACAGCGCCGCGCTCGACTTGAAGCAACTTCGCAGGGTGATCGAGGCGATGTTGGCGGAACAGCCGTAAACGCGCGCGGCTCCATATAATTAACGTGGAGATCAATGAAGCGGCGGCTCATCCTCGGCTTGTTGGCCGCGCTGGCGTGGGGCCGGTGCGCCGGAGACGATGACCGGGTCTGGCGCGACTATCTTGCTTGGTTCCGTCAACAGAGCACGACTCCGGCCGACCCTGTCGCGGCGTATGTGGAACACCTGAAGCGGTCCGGCATGGGCGCGGCGGAGGCCGGCGAACGGGCAAAGTCCGTCGCCCGCCTGATGCGCGAACGCAGGGACGAGTGGCAGGCGGCCTTCTTCGACAAAACCTATACGAGCCAAACGCCCCGATTCAACTCCCGGCCGAACGCCCTCCTTGTTGAAACTGTTTCGCAACTCAATCGCAAACCCGGCCGGGCACTCGACATCCACATGGGCCAGGGCCGCAACGCTGTTTATCTCGCCAGGCAAGGCTGGCTGGTCACAGGCTTCGATTACTCAAAGGAAGGCATCGCAGCGGCGCACAGGGCGGCCAAGGAGGCCGGCGTGTCTTTGACTGCCACTGTGGCGAGACACGAAGGATTCGACTTCGGCAGCGGCCAGTGGGATCTGATTGTGATGAGCTACACCTGGGTCCCGCTCGAAGCGCAGTGGATCGACAGGATCTCGCGGGCGCTCAGACCAGGGGGATTGCTGGTCTTCGAACACCTGATGGATGAGTCCGGCGGTGACAACGCCCCTAGTTGGCTGCCCAGGGCCAACGAACTGCCCCGCCTCTTCGCCCGCCTGAGAATCCTGCGCTACGAGGACGTCCGGGCGCGGGCGGATTGGTCGTGGCGGCCTGAGCGGATCGCGAAGTTGGTGGCCGAGCGCGACCCGGTCATCGAACAGGCGCAGCCGCGAGAGCGATAATCTGAGGAGTCGGAGGTTAGGAGTCAAGCCATGAAGTTCTTGCGATGCTTTTTCGTTGCATGCCTGGCCGCCGCCGCATTGCCGGCATCGGGCCAGGACCTGCTGGCCGGGCTGGCGCGGACCGAGATCACCCCATCCACCAACGGGCCGATGTTCGGTTACGCGAACCGCAAGTGCGGCCAGTCGACGGCGGTCCATGACCCGCTCCAGGCCAAGGCGCTTGTCCTCCAGGCGGGCGAACAACGGATGGCGATTGTCACCATGGATCTGGGCAGCATCTCAACCGGCGTGTTGTTCAAGCGCGTCGCGGATGAACTCAACATCCCCGTGCTGCTGCTCTCGTTGTCGCACACCCACTCCGGACCGGCCTTCATGGCCTATTCTCTGAAGGCCGAAAAGCCGTCAGCCTACCAGGGAGAGCTCGAGACCAAACTGTTCGAGGTTGTGAAACGGGCATCGGAATCGATGGCACCTGCCCGGCTCAGCGCCGGCCGCGGATCGATTCAGCTCGGCTACAACCGGCTTCTGCTGCGCGAGGATGGCAGGGCCCGTGCCGTCTTCGACAACCTGGATCGCATCCCCTATGGGCCGGTCGATCCAGACGTCATGTTGTTGCAGGTTGAGGACCTGTCGGGCAAGCCACGCGCGTTGCTGGTTCACTACACGGCGCACGCTGTCGGGCTGGGCTCGACCAATTGCCTGTACTCAGCCGACTACCCCGGCGTCATGCAGGCGCGGGTCGAAGCCGCTATGCCGGGTGTTCAGGCCATGTTTGTCCAGGGCGCGGCCGGCAACATCAACCCGCTGTTCCAGGGCCGGACAGGCAACAGCGAGGCCGACTTCGCCACGATGACAAAGATGGGCGAACTCCTGGCAGCCGAAGTCCTGAGTGCGGCAAAGCGCATGGAACCAGTTCAGTCCGCGCCCGCTTCCATCGTGCAGCGCACCCAGACACTGCCGTTCAAGGGACGCTGGGACGAGTCCAGGGCGTTTCCGGTCGGCATCACCACGCTGCTGATCAATAACAGGATCGCCATCGCCACCGTTCCCGGCGAACCGTTGCTCGAATTGCAGCGGCGTTGGAAAACCGGCGCCGAGATGCCTCTCGCATTCTTCTATGGATATACCCAAACGACAGCGAATCCCTGGCCGGGCTACATTCCCGACATGCGGTCGGCCGCCTACGGCGGCTACGGCGGAGACAATGCGACCAATATCGAGGTCGGCGCCGCCGAGAGGATCATGGACCAACATCTGATGAATCTGTACGGCCTGCGCGGGATGTGGATGAAAGAGCCCGGCAAGCCGTGAAGCTCGCAAATCTGTACCACTTGGGTATTGATTAAAAGCTGCATTGCGTCCTCCAGATGGACTATGATTTCAAAGTTGGCCGTTTCGACGGTCCTGGCCTTGGCTCCGAAAGCAGATTGAATCCGTGTAGACCGAACAGAAAGACCGATGATCCGATTCGCGGCAGCAATTCTCGCCATGCTGGCCTTGCTCGCGCCCACCGGGGGTGCAACGGGCAAGGCTAAATCGTCTTCAGCCAAGACGCCGGTGAAGAAGACCGCGTCACACGCCCGCACGGGGAAGAAGCCGGCCGCCGCGGTACGCAGGCCGAAGCCGTCGGCCAAGCGGGTGACCAGCCGGAAACGAACGGCGAAGAAGCAGGTCCGGCGCGCGCGGAGCCGCGGCAAGTCAACCAGGATCCGGTCGAAAGTCGTCCGGACGAATTTCGTCGTACAGGAGCTGGCCGTAACCGGCGTGCAGTGTGCGATGGGCTCGGCCGCGCCTGGCGAGGTAACGGCCTGCTTCTCCTGTTCCGAACAGGCGCTGGTGCGGGCGCATTCCCTGGTCGGGCTGCGGTACCAGCGCGGCGGAACATCGGTAGAGACGGGCTTCGATTGCAGCGGTTTTGTCCAGCATGTTTTCGGGACCTCCTGCCAGTTACAGATCCCCAGGTCGGCCAGTGAACAGTACCGTGTTGGACTGGAAGTCGACCGTGACGAGCTGCAGCGGGGCGACTTGGTCTTTTTCAGAGGACGCCGCGGCTGGCACGTTGGCATCTACACGGGTGACGGCAATTTCATCCATTCCCCAAACCGGCGCGACTCGGTCAAGGTCTCCTCGCTTGACTCTGCTTACTACCGCCGCACCTACCTCGGAGCCCGCCGCATGGCGCATGACATCATCACGCCGCTGCCGGCCGAGGCGCCGGCAAGTTCGGCCGAATTGAGCGACTCGACCGACTTGAACTGAGCCGCCGGCGCAAATCCGCCATCCACTCCGCCAATCCGGGAATCCCGTGACCACGCCGCTACCTCCCCGCCGTTGCCACCTCTCCAGCGCTGCAACCGAACTGGCCCAGCGCCATGCGCCTCAGATCTGCCGCGAGGTCCTGACGGCCGGTCCTGATTCGCCGTTCAATCAGGTTGGCCGAAGCGGCGCACAGATGCCGGTGGACGACGCCGCAAGAGGGGTCGAACGCAGGCCCGTCTCGACCGGCGGCCACGGCGCATCCCTGCTGGTCGACACCGCCGCGGTAGAGTTCCACGAGCGCAGCTTTGAGCGTTGGGTCGGGCAGATCGATGAAGCCTTCAAGTAGTGCGATGGCCGCCCGATCCGGGTCGCGGACAGCCAGATAGGCGGCAGCCAGTTGACGGGCAGATTCGGGCTCCGCGGGCGCCAGTTCGCGCGCATGCCGGGCGTGCCTGACCGCCAGTTCGCCCTCGTTGAGCCTGCGGTGGGCCGCGGCGAGATACCAGTACAAGCGGGCGGAGCGATTCGACCGGCCGCCCTGGCTGCCAACTGAGCGCGCCGGCGTGCTCGTATCCCGGCCACTGGCTGTGAGGATCGCATCGCCACGGCTCAGGACGACAATCGCCTGGCGGTAGCTGGCCTCGGCTGCTGGGTCGAGCGCGGCTCCGGGGTTTTGCTTCGCGAGCCGGTCGCCTTGCTGAAGATGGAGTCCGCCGGCAATCGTGTAGGTTTCGGCGTTGTTCAGCCGATCGGGGACGGGCTTGAGGATAGCGACGCTCTTGTCGATCTCTGCGATGGCTGCGTCGAGTCGGCCGGCGGAGTTGCCGGCCGCCTGCAGCGCCAGCGCCAGACCTTTGTGGGCCTTGAAGCTGTTGGGCGCGGCTGCCGCGGTGGCGCGGGCGATGGAGAGGTCGTCGCGCCAGTCCTGGTTTCTGCGCCAGGTGCGGAGGGCGAAACAAATGGTGACGATCAGAGCCGCCGCGACGGCCGCCCGGCGGGCACCAGGGCGATGAGCGAGCGCGTGGATAGAGAAGACAACGCAGCCAAGGACGCCGATCGATGGCACGTAGAGAAACCGCTCGGCGAAGATGGTCCCGATTGGCATCAGCAGGTTCGAGGTGGGCAGGTAGGTCAGAAAGGCGAAGGCGGCCATAAAGAATGCCGGGCGGTCCCGGCGGTACAGCAGGGCTGCGGCCGAGGCAGCCGCAGCAACGGTCAACCAGCAGAGCCAATCGACCGCGGAACCGGTGGCGGGCAGGATCTGGTTGTAGGAATAATCGGCTGAGAGTTGACCGGGCCAAGCGGTCAGGCCCAGAGTGCGGGCCATGACGGCCGCGGCCGTCGCAAGGCGGGTGAACAGGTCTGCCTGGACCAGCGGGTTGTCAGTGAACGGGAAATCGGCCGGACCGGCCGCCGCCAGGACGGATGACCGGTGCGCCCAGGCTGCCGCTACCGGCAGAGCGATGGCCGCGAATGCGGCTGCCCGCGCCCATACCTCTCGCCCGCCGGTCCGCCAGGTCAGCTCATACAAAACAACGACAGCCAGCAGCATGACGGCGCTTTCCTTCGACAGCACACCGGCAAGGGACGCGACGAAGAGCGCGGCGAGCCACGCCCAACGCTTTCTGCCCACGGTTCCGGCGCTCTTCATGTACAGCAGCAGGCCACCAAGAACCGACATGCCGGCCAGCAGGTCGGCGCGGCCGGCGATGTTGGTCACCGACTCGGTGAGCACCGGGTGCAGCGCCCAAAGTGAGGCCAGAACGAGGGCCGGCCAGCGGTCCCGAGCTAACCGGAGGCCGAGCAGGTAAACCAGCAGGATGTTGCCGACATGCAGCAGAAGGTTGACGGCGTGGTAGCCCGCCGGCTGGTCGCGGTCGCCCAGGACGGCGTAATTGAAAAGGAAGGTCAACTTGGTGAGCGGGCGGTGAAGGCCGGCTTCGCCAATGGGCCACCAGTAGCTGTGAGCGAAGATCTGCCGGACGTTTTCGGCCGTGGCCTGTTGGACACGTGGGTCGAGCAGGATGAGCGGTTTGTTGTCGAGAACGAAAGCGGACTGGATCGAATTCGCATAGGCCACGAGAACAAGGGCCAGAAGCGCCACGCTGGCGATCCAGTGCCAGCGACGGGAAGAAGGCCCGGATGCCGCGGAAAGCAGGGACGCGGAGGGACGGTACTTCGGCGGCCTCATCGCATCTCAGGCTAACAGAATCGATGGCGCGGACTTTGGGCGTCCGATTGGTCTGGAATCGCGGGCCAAAGGCGCGCCTAGCGGCGTCGGATGAGGCCTGCACGGAGAATTACGGTCCGTTTTTCAGCCGCCGGGCGGAGTAAGGCCGAGGCGGAGAGGGTTTTGGGGTGGCTGGCGAGGGATTTCAGGTGGGCGAAGAGGGGTTTCAGGCGGACGGCGGGTGGGATGTGGGCGGGGAGGGCGGCGGTTCGGTCGGTTGTCGAAAGGGCACGTTCCTGTTGTATCTGTCTCAATTGATTGAGGCTACGGAAGAGGAGCCGTTCGTGGGAGCCGCGGTAACGGGCGAGCTTTTCGCTGCGACCAAACGAACCGGGTGCGCCCAAGTCGATGTCGGTGAAGAGCTCCATTTCGCGGATTTTGTAGAGTTGCCAGACGGCGAAAATCACCAGGTCGACGAGGGTTGATTCGATGGCGCCGGTCGGTTTGTACTCGTCGAGGTATTGCTGGCGGAGTTGCTCGTAGGCGGCGCGGAGTTCGGGCGCGACGGCGTTTTCGAGCTTGGTGGCACGGAGGCCGTGGGTGACGGCGTTAGCCGACGAGCGAGCTTTGCCCTCAGGGGTCTTGGGTCCGGAGGCGGAACACACCCGCTCTCTGCGTTCGCGGTTGGCGGAAGTGGCGGAGGCAGCGGGATCAGGGGATCCCGCGCGGACGAGGGCGTCCGCCCTGCTGGTTGAGGTGATGTCGATCATGATGCGTCCTTTCGCGGCGGCAAGGAGACTGCCAGCATGGACAGGATGGGGAGTCACGGAGGCTGCTTCAGGACGACTACGCGGAAGTTGTTGATTAGAAGCCGAAGATAGATTTGCTGTCGGTGTGAAGGCGCGCGAGGGGTGTGTAGGGGAAGAGGTATTCCGTTGGGGGTAGAGGGGGTAGGCCGCGCGCTTCCACTTTCGCCGGCGAGAACCAGGCTCGGCGGAACTAGCAAGACTTTACTCCTAGAGGTATTGGAGGAGGCATCCGTGGAAGGCTACGGCGGATAAGCCGCCTGCGGCAGCAAGGAAGAAGAGACGAATGACTGATGGAGGTCGTGGAGTTCGTGGCGAGATGCGGTCGGAGCGGCCCACAGTGGAATTCACGAAGGGGACGGAGCGCTTCGACGTGTTGGAGAATTTTGGGGATTTGCGGGCACTAAGAGGGTGAGATGCCTAGGAATGCAAGGTGCGTGAAAGCGGGGTTGCCATACCACGTGACACAAAGAGGGTCGAACCGGCAGCGGGTGTTCGGGTCGATCGCGGACCGGCTGACGTATCTGGACCTGGTGATGGGGAATCTGCAAGATGCTCAAATCAGGGTATTTGGGTGGTGCCTGATGACGAACCACGTACATTGGGTGGTGGTACCCGAGCGGGAGGATTCAATGGAGGTGCTGTTCCGGCGGGTGCACGGGCGGTATGCGCAGTACTACAACGCGCGGCGGAGGCGGAGCGGGCATCTGTGGCAGGACCGGTTTTTCTCGTGTCCGCTGTCGGAGACGCATATGTGGCGGGCGCTGGCGTATGTAGAGCGGAATCCGGTGCGGGCGGGGCTGGTAGGGCGGGCCGAGGAGTATGAGTGGTCGAGCGCGCCGGGGCATGTGACGGGGGAGGCGGGCGGGGCGGCGGGATGGGCGGAACTGATTCAGAATCAGTGGGATCCGAGGGAGGAGATGCTGCTGAGGAAGTGCACGTATGCGGGCAGGCCGTATGGGGAGGAGGAGTTCGTTAAGGGTCTGGAAGAGGAGTTCGGGCGGAGTTGGAGGCGGTGGGGGTTCGAGCAGACACGGAAGGTAGGGCGATGAGGGCGGCGCGAAGGGGACGGAGCGGTGGGTCCACCTTGACGAATTTGCGAGGTGCTCAACTCAGGCTGTTGTCATGAGACGCGGTCGCACCG
>CAZSBK010000043.1:0-40771 GCA_964604945.1 uncultured Candidatus Solibacter sp. | reverse complement strand
TGCCCGAATCTCCCACGAGTTCAGGTCCGGTATCTGCGCCACCGCCATGCCGGCCAGCAGCAGGGCGAGGACAAACCGGGAGCGATGCTAAATGAAGCTGTATCACTTCCGCCGTCCGGCGTCGCGCCCTGGGGTTTAATCCCGTTGCCATAGTCCTTTGGACACTTCGTACCCAGACTCTGTCCGTTACCTCTACGCCCTTGGTAACGAGTTCAAATCCATCAAGCTCGGCCCTCGACCGCATCCAGACCCTGCTTGCCGCCCTCGGTGACCCCCAGCGGGCGTTTCAGACGATTCACGTCGCCGGTACCAACGGGGCCCTCTGGACTCTCTCGCAGCCGTGGACCCAGGTGGTTACCGGGAGTGGGGCTGGGTATCGACTGGTGCAAAACCACCAGTGGGGTGGCTGAAGATAGCCAGAAACCGGAATATCGAATAGTGGCTCTAACGGGTAGGAGGCAACGCAAATGCTAAGACAATTCCTGATGGCAACGCTGCTGATAGCGGCAGCCGCGATTCCTTCTGCGGCTGATGACCGCCGGCGCAATCCACGCAATCCAGGTTACGGTTACGGTTCCTACGACCAGGGCTACGGCTACAGCCGTGGCGGAAATTACGGTAACGATGGCAACTACGGCTACAACGGCCGCCGGTACCAGGGCGGCAACCCGGTGACGGCGGCGTTGCGAGACTTGGAGAATGTGTTCGACCGGGCCCGAGTCGACAGCCACGAAGCCAGCCACTTCCGGCGCGCCCTGCGCGAGTTGCACGAGTTCGACCAGAGGGCAGCGCGCGGCCGTTTCGACCACGGCAGCCTCGACCGTGCCATGGACAACATGGAAGACCTCGCCCGAGCCGATCAGTTGCATCCGCGCGACCGGCAGTTGATTGCGCGACGCCTGGACGATTTGCGCTACTTCAGCAACCGCGGCGCGTGGCGCTGATCCACGGCCAATTGCCTCCGCGGGATGGCAGACATTGCATCCGCCGTGTCTGGCTTCCATTGCCTGACCCTGGAGACACTCTGTTGGCTTGACGGCTGAACACCTTCGCCACACCGAGCGGCCGCGCGCCACCAGGATGGCGCAGGTGGCCGCAGGCGGCGATCAAGACTCCGGGCTGGCGGCAGTTAGCCAGCGGCCAGCCCGAGGACACTCGCGGACAGCCTGTTGTTCGCGTCCTCGTGGAAAGCCGTTTTGATTCGTCGCAGTACTGACCTTGACAGTTACGCTGCAGTCGCCCGCTCCTCCCCGGGGAGTTTCAACGTGAGAGTGAGCGCCGCACTGATCAGGTACAGCACGGCAAAGATCCACATGACACCGCCCACTCCCAGACGTGGAAGGAAGACGCCGACGATAGCCGGGCCCACCCAAGTACTGGCCCCCGCGCCGAGGTTCAGCATCGACATGGCCGCGCCGCGATGCTCGGGAGCCAGCGACGGCATCAGCGCTGAAAGCGGGACGTAGCCCGCGAGCGTGGCGCCATAGAACACCGCAGCTAGGACGCAGAGCGGGTAGTTCGCGCCGAGCAGGTTCGGTGTGTAATAGAGCGCCAGCGTCGTTATGGCCGAGCCGACACCTCCGCACAATGCAACCGTGCGGCGCCAGCCGAGGTGGTCACCGATGATGCCGAACAGCAAGTTCCAAACGATGTTGCTCAGGAACATGGCGCTCAGCAGCCTCAACCATTGCGTGAGTGTGAATCCGATCGTTTCGGTGAAGTACAGCGGCAGGAATACAAGGAATCCGAACTGAGGAGCCGTATTGATCATGCGGACGAGGCTTCCCGCGGCGATCTTCGGCTTCTTCCACGCGATGCTGATGCTGGCGAGCAGCGTCCGGATGACCGGTTCACCTTCTGGAGCCAGCGGCCGCTGGCCGGTTGGCTCACGCGTGCCAAGAATCGCCACGAAACCGCCGGCGATGACCAGCCCGAGAGAAAGCCAAAGTGTCGCGTATGCGCCAATGACGGGCACTGTGAAACTAGCCAGCAGCGAGCCGAGCGTCGGCAGGCCGCCAGTGAAGGCGAACCAGAACCAACCGACAGCGGTCCCGAGTTGCCGGGCCGGCGTAGCCGCGGCAATCCACACCAGGAACCCGTACGCAAACAGGGGATACCCAAACCCGCGCAGCGCGTAAGTGGCCAGAATGCTCGCGTAGTCGGCCCGGGCGACACCGAGCAGAAGGAAGAAGACTTCGAACACCGCCCAAATTCCAAGCCCGATGCACATCA
Organism: uncultured Candidatus Solibacter sp.; assembly: GCA_964604945.1. GTDB lineage: Bacteria > Acidobacteriota > Terriglobia > Bryobacterales > Bryobacteraceae > PNKE01. Next base: position 38,539 of record CAZSBK010000043.1, on the reverse strand, counting down.
CACGCTTCGGACCCCAGAGGTCACAGAGCGCACCCGAGAACCAGGCCGCGATGGCGGCCGTCACCCCATAAATCGTGAAGATCAGCGCAACGCTCGGCTGTGAGATGCCGTGCTCGGTGAGGTGCGGCGACAGGTATCCCGACTCCACACCATCTCCGATCATGAAGAGCAGCAGCCCCAAGTAGCCCCAAGCCAGCGGCGGGTACATTCCGAGCTTTCCGATGATTCTTGACATACTTCACCTACAGGATTCCAGTGTGAGTTGAATCCGCCGTGGCGCTCACGCCCCCGTCTCCACTTGGAGAAGCGTGCCCAGTTCGCTCACATCAGCCACGATCAAGTCGGGCGGCGGCGTGTACGCCTCGGCATCTTTGCGTGAGGCTTCGCCCGAGAGCACGAGTACGGACACGGCACCGGCGCGCTGAGCCAACGCAATGTCGGTGTACAGGCGGTCACCAACCATTGCGATCGCCTCCATGGGCACGCCGAACTTTCGGGCAATGCCTTGGAGAATCTTCGGATCGGGCTTTCCGAGAACAACCGGCGTGCGTCCCGTGGCGGCATTCAGCGCCGCGCAAATTGCGCCGCAGTCGACCAGAACCGTCGGCTCGTCGGTCGGGCAGATCAGGTCGGGGTGCGTCGCGATGTATGGCAGGCCCTGGGCGATCCACCAGGCTGCGCGACAGAGGCGGGCATAGTCCAAGGTCGTGTCAAATCCGATTACGACGGCCTGCGGCGACTCGAAATCGACGGCGAAGCCTTCCTGCTCGAACTGCCCGCAGAGTGAAGGCGTCCCGAGCAGTGCGACGCGAACGACATCGGGCAGATGCAGCCGCAGGTAATCGATGGTGGCGTCCGCCGCCGTGTAGATGTCGTCCGCATCGGCCGGGATTCCCAGGTGACGCAACTTCCGCACGTAGTCGTTCTTGCTGCGCGAAGTATTGTTGGTCAGAAAGGTGTGGCCGATCCCCGCGCGCCGCAGTTGAACGAGAAAGGGCAGCGTGCAAGGGAACAGCATCGAGCCTTTGTAGATGGTGCCGTCCATGTCGAGGACGACATGGCGCACACCGTGCAGATCCCGGCTCATGACGCCGCGGTTGCCAGTGCGACCACGTTCGCCACAGCCGCGTCGAAGTTTGCTGTGCGGCGGGCGAGGTCGAGGACGGTGAATCGACGGCGAAGGTGATAGGCCTGGCGGCAGCTGAGTGCAAGGCGTTCGGTGCTGATGCCGATTTGGCGGCTGTCGGTTGGGGCTCCCGCAGCGGCGAGCATGGCGCGGAATTCGGAGTAGCGGCCCAGTTGCGACCGGAGGCGCGGCGCAAGCGCGGGCCAGACGTCTTTCAGTAACGCAAGCTGTTGGCTCAGTTCATCGCGCGAAAGCAGTTTCGCGAGGCTTTCCTCGCGCGACTTGGCCGCCAGTTCCTTGATCGTGAACAGAGACGCGATCTCGCTCTCAAGCGCAGACGCATCCGGCCACGCCGCCACGGCCGCCCGCACATCGAGGCTGGCGAGAGGCATTTCGAGAAGCGCTTCATACATCGCAACCGATGCCAGGGACCCGATTCCCACTTTGAAGCCGTGCGAAGGGGCCGCACCGTTGTGCGTATGGTGCTCCATGTCCCAGAGGTGGCTGAACTGATGCTCCGCACCCGACGCCGGGCGACTGGCGCAGGCCGCCTGCATTGCGAACCCAGTCATCATCAATCCGGTGATCAGTCCACGAATCGATTCAGGATTGCGAAGGCGAACGCCGTCCGGATCGGCACACCACTGCCGCAGTCTTTGCTGGACAGTGTCCCAAACCGGCTGGTCAATCATTTCCACGCCCAACGCATCGGCGACCAGCCAATCAGCTCCGGCCGGTATCTTTGCCACGAGGTCGGCGTAGCCGGACGCGTTCAGGCCATCCGGCGCCGCGCAAATCACGTCGAGGTCGGCGACGACCGCCTGGGCAGCAGGACATTGGAAGGTCTGCTTTGATCCCTGAAACGTAATCGAGGCGCCGAATGCCGTGTATCCATCCATCGAGGCCGCCGTCGCCACGGTCATGTACGGCCTGCCGGTTTGATGTGACGCCAGTTTGGTCAGATCGCCAATCGTTCCCGCCCCCACCGCGACAGGCACGGCATCGGTGGTGGCGAGGGCGTCACGCACCTGATCGACGAATGAGTATTCGGCATAGAGAGGCGCCCCACGGAGAATGAGAGTGGGAGCACAGGGCTGTCCGGCCGCCCGCAGGGAGTCGTGAACGTCACGGCCGGCGGCGGCGAACGTGTTCTCGTCCGCGACGATCATCGCTGGAGCACTGCCATACAGGCTGGCGAACACGGCGGCCGTGCCGTGCCGCACGCCGTGGCCAACGCGGAGGCATTTCGTATCTCGGGCCGCGGCAAGCGCGGCGTTCAGCAGGGTGTCGTCGGGATGAGTCGATTGGGTCATTTCTTTAGGTTGTAGTATTCACGGATCGCCTGCATGGCGATGTCCGGATAGTCAGTGGCGAAACTCGCAACACCCAGGTCCATCAGATGCTGGAAGAGCTTCGGATCCTTGCTCATCCACGGGAGCGCTTGGAACAGGATGCCGTGCGACCGAAGTTGCTCGCCGGCCGCAATCAGGAACTTGTCACCCGGCGTCAGCCCGCCCTGAGCCGCGCGGACATGGATCTGCAATTGCGTGATATCCGCGAAGTTGGCCTTGCGCAGAGAGGCGAGACGGGCGGTGAGCTGTTCCTCCGTGCCACCCATCCAATGCAGCGTCGCGGAGCGGGGCGCAAGGCGCTTCCACTCGCAGATGAGATCGTAATCCGTGCTCGCCAGGATGAGTTGATTGTGGACCTTTCGGCTCTCGCGGGCGAGTTGTACGAGGTCCACGTTCTTGATGTCGATATAGAGCCGGCGTTTGGGGTGTTGGGCGAGGATCCGGTACATATCGGTCATCATTGGAACCCGCTGACCGGCGAACGTCTGCCCCTTCCAGGCGCCGATGTCGAGGACGCGGACTTCATCCCATGTGAGGTCCTCAATGCGTTTGGACTGCATCGCCGGATCCGCCGCCGGGAGGATGCGCTTGAAATCGTTGTCGTGGAAAGCGACGATGACGCCGTCCTTCGTCGTGCGCAGATCAGCCTCGGGGACGGTGCCAAGTTGCCAGGCAATGCCGAACGCCTCGATGGAGTTCTCGGGCGACAACACTCCCGCCCCGCGATGGCTTTGAACTGTGAACTGCTCGATCGGGATGTGGTCCCTGACGTTCCATTTCGGCGGATCGCCGGCCGTCACCACGCACAACGACAGCCCTAGCAGAAACGCAGACTCCTTCATTCCCTGTCTCCCAATCGAATCATGGCATTTACTTCTTTCGATCTCGATGGCATTGCCGACGCGGCCCTCCACAGAACCCAGGTTAGCCTTCCTGAGATGTGCTTCTCCATCCAGTATTCGCGATGAAGCTCACCGAGAGCCGAAAGAGAAGAAGACGTCTTTCCAAGACCCCATCAGCATGTTATCAGCGAGCATGCGTCTGGAGGGGAGCCCATCCCCGGCGGGTTGGATTGGACGAAGCAATTGCGGGTCCGTTGTTGCAGTCCGAACCATTCTCTTTGCTGTGTTTCGAAGCCACCCTTCCTCTTGTAGGCCATAGGTGAAGAGTCAGGTGACAGGAGCGTACTGATTGCCAATCTCCAGGCGGTACAACGGCGAACACCGGAGCTGCGCGGGCCCCGGGAATGCACCGATTTGGGCATATACTCGTTCCCATGATTGATGACCCCACACGCCGGGCGTTCCTCGCCTTGCCGGCCACGGCCACGTTCCTGCAGTCCGCACCCCGGACTGCCGAGCTTCAGAAACTTGTCGACGATGCCGCCGCTCACGGGGGCGGAACTGTCCTGATCCCACCGGGCCGCCATGTTACGGGTACCTTGGTCCTTCGTTCTCATGTACGGCTCTGGCTCGAGCCCGGCGCAGTGCTCGAAGCGAGCCGAAACCTGGCTGACTTCAGAGTCCTGTCCGGCCCCATTCGTGGATACACGGACAACTACACCGACAAGAGCCTGATTCATGCCGAGGATGCCGAGGACGTCTCCATCGAGGGCCGCGGCACCATCGATGGGCAGGGGGCCACCTTCAAGGGTCCTTACAAGGTTCGTCCCTACCTGATCCGGATGATCCGTTGCCGAAATGTGGCAGTGAGCGGGATCACGATCAGGGACTCGCCCATGTGGGTACAACACTACCTGAGTTGCGACGGGGTCGCGATCCACGGCATTACAGTGCGCTCACATGTCAACGCCAACAACGACGGCATCGACATTGATTGCAGCAGCCGGGTCCGGATCTCGGATTGCGACATCTCATCGGGAGACGACGCGATTGTGCTGAAGAGCACGGCGCTAGAGCTATGTCGCGATGTCGCAGTCACAAACTGCACGATTTCGAGCAGATGCAACGCTTTCAAACTGGGTACGGAGACGAACGGCGGGTTTCACGACGTAGTGATGTCGAACTGCACGATCTATGACACCCGCCTGGCTGGGATTGCGCTGGAAATCGTCGACGGCGGCGAGATGAACGGCGTGGCGATCTCGAATGTCTCCATGCGCGACGTTGGGGCGCCGCTTTTCCTTCGTCTGGGCGACCGAGGGCGGCCTTTCCAACCCGGCGGCGCGAAGCAGCCTGCCGGGCGGATGAGGAATGTGACCATCTCTGGCGTGCGGGGCCGGGGCTGCGGCTCGAACGGCTGCGCCATCGCCGGGTTGCCGGGCCATCCGATCGAAAACGTAAGCCTGAGCGACATCCGGCTGGAGTTCGTGGGCGGAGGGACAGCCGAACAGTCTCGCCGGGTTCCCGAGGAACTCCCCGCGGCCTACCCGGAGTACAGGATGTTTGGCGCGTTGCCGGCGTACGGCATTTATGGCCGGCATGTACGCGGCCTGCGGTTGCGCGACGTGGAACTGGCTTGCGAAAAGCCAGACGCCCGCCCGCCTATCGCGTGCTTCGACGTGGAGAGCCTGTTCACCGAGAACACACCTCCCGCGACCAAGGCTGGCGGTTGAGTGCAGCGCAGGGCTGGCAAACCGGTCAGTAACAGCAGAGATCCTGCCGGCTGCGGCCATGCCGCACTGGGACGAGTTCTGCCGCACGACATCATCAGAAGACGCCCACTGCCCGCAGGCATCTCCAGATTTGTCACGAAGCACACAGTAATGTCGCCATGTGATGCTGCCTTCTGATTGTCGTCCCGGCCGGGACATGCGCCGCTCAGAACCGGGAAGCCGAAGTGGGCGTTGCGCCCCGTCGACACGAAACGGCAGGAGGCCGCCGTGCATTTCCCTCACCTTGAAGTGCCCGGAGTTGCAGGCTTGGCCGGCTTTCCATTCGGCGAGGCCGACAGGATGGATGCCATCGATCTTCTTCAGGCTGGTCACGATATGCACGAGGCGAAGAAGTTCGCGGGCCCACTGTGGGAGGCGGGCTCATCGGACTGCGCGAAAGAGAACCCGGCGAGCACGACGATGGAGAGAGCGAGGCGAAACAGGCCGGCTGTGATTTTACGCCCTGGTAGGCGCGCCCGAGTTACCAGATTGACAGGTCCGAAAACGGGTCAACATGGCCCTACCGAGTCAGCCACGGCCAGAGTGTGATCCCATGGTCTGGATGCGTACTTAGGAGTTCTCGATGTTGAAACTGATCTTGCCTGTGCTGATGCTCGTTCCGCGTATTGCCACGGGGGGCGAACCGGCAAAGCCGTTTTCGCCGGCTCCAGGGGGATCGACTGGACCGGCCGGGGCCACAGCGGGTCCAACGCTCATGGTGGAGACGATCGCGGGCGGCAGTAGACCGGTGACGCTGGAAGGCGTCTCGACCGGGATCGGTACTCCGGCCGCGGTGGCTGTCGACCGGGAGGGCAATATCTACATGGCCCTGACTGAACGACGCACGGTGTGGCGGCTGGACGGGCCAGGATCCACCGTGACGCGAGTAGCAGGTGCGGGACGAAATAGTGACGCGGGCGACAACGGTCCGGCAGTGAGCGCACAATTGAGCCGGCCCGCGGGACTCGCCATCGACGCCGAGGGCAACATCTATGTCGCCGACCCAGGCAATGCGCGCGTACGCAAAGTCTCCAGTGGCATTATCACAACCGTCGCAGGCGATGGCACCCAGACTTTCGGCGGCGACAACGGCCCGGCCGCGAGTGCGCAGTTGAATTGCCCCTCAGGGGTGGCGGTTGACGCCTCAGGTGATCTGTATATCGCCGATTGGGGAAACCGCCGGGTCCGCAAGGTGTCGAAGGGGACCATCACCACGGTTGCGGGCACGGGCGTTGACGGCGATAGCGGCGACGGCGGGCCGGCGGTTGAGGCCCAGTTGAAGAACCCGTCCGGCGTAGCCGTCGACTCGTCGGGCAATCTGTATATCGCTGACATCAACGCGGCGCGCGTCAGGATGGTCTATCGCGGCGTCATCACGACTGTCGCCGGAAACGGGACCTATGGGGCCCAGGGCGACGGCGGCCTGGCGGTGAACGCGCAATTGAGCAATCCGGCCGGCATCGCCATCGACGGCGAAGGCAATCTCTACATCGCCGACGCGGCCAACGCGCGCATACGCAAAGTGTCGAAGGGGGTGATCACCACTGTCGCCGGCAACGGCACGACGGGCTACACCGGTGACACGGGTCCGGCCGCGGAGGCGCAATTGAACTGGCCGAGATCGGTAGCCGCCGGTCCGGCGGGCGAGCTTTACATCGTGGACACGAAAAACGGCTGCATCCGGAAGGTGACGAAGGGGAGGGCCCAATGAAACGGGCGATCTGGTTGTGGCTTCTGATTGCCATGGCTCTGCCGGCACAGGAGCGGTTCACCGGGAGGTATTTCCGGGGCAAGGGCGACATTGAGTATTTGCGGCTGCTCGACATCTCGCGCCGCATGTTCTCGCCCGATCCGGAGTTCCAGAGTGTCCCCATGCTCTATGAGCCGCGCTGGAACGGATACGCCGAGGGCCCGACATGGGACGCGTGGTGGATCCAGAATACCTATGGGACGACCTACGCGTCATTGCCCTTCCTCGAGGAGCCCTACACCACGTTTCTGGAGAATTCGCATCGCCTGTGGTGGGACCAGATGGGCGATGGCAAACGCGCCGGCGGACCGCCCCCCTTTGAAATGATCGCGCCGGACGGAGCGCTCTGCGATGCAGCGCGGCCCGGGTTCATCATCTACAAGCAGGGCGACGGCAGGGTCGCGCTGCACGACTGGGGCTATGAATTCACCGCCGCCGGAATGATTCTCCAGGCCGAGTCGCTTTTGATCAGCCGCGACCGCCAAGCGATTGCCCACTATTTGCCGAAGATCGAGCGGAGCGCGAACTTCATCGAGGCTCGCCGCGATCCTAAGAACAATCTGTTTCTGGCCGGCGCCGCGGCCAATCTCATGGCGCCGAGTTACGCGGGCTCGATACGTCCCGACGGGACATACGGTCCGGCCTACCTGGCCGGACTCTCGGTCACTTACATCGCCGCGCTCGACCGGCTGATCGAACTCGAGAAGGTGGCTGGCGCATTGGACAAAGCTGAGTTGTACCGGAATCGCCGGGAGTCGGCGAGAGCGGGCTTAGCGCAACTGACCACGGAGGAGGGCTACTTCGTCAAGTCCGTGGATCCCGACGGAACCCGCCACGGCGTGTATGGCGCGCCGAAGCACGGCTACTTCGAAACTGCGCCCAACCACGACGCCATCGCATTCCGCGTAGTGGACGACGCACAGGCCAACAGGATCTACGACAAGCTTGCGTCGATCCCCGGCCTGCGGCTCTACGATCTCATTATCACCAACTACCCGTCGCTCGACGACATGTACACCGAGCCGAAGGAGATTTGGCGTTTCGGCCACTGGGTGAACGGCGGCCACTGGTCGACGTGCGAGGCCCGCATGATGATGGCCTATTCGCGGCTCGGTAAGTATGAAGATGCAAGGCGGTCGATGAAGCGGATCCTCACGCTGGCTGAGAGGTTCCGCATGGACAACAATCTCACCGACTTCGGCAACGGCTTCTACCAGCCCGATCTGCCGATCAACATCGTCTATGACACATTCGCCGTGCCAGCGGCCTTGATTCGCGGGTTGTTCGAGTATCTCTACCGCGCTGATGGCCTGACGATCCTGCCGCACATCCCGCCGGGCATCACTGAACTCGAACAGGCCTTTCCCGTGCGCTTCGGCGCGTCGCGGCTGTATCTTTCGGCGGTTGGCAGCGGTCCGGTCACTGGCGTGCGCGTCAATGGAAAGCCCTGGAAGTGGTTTAACGGCAACTCGATCACGTTTGCTCCGGAGAGCCTGCCCGCCGAGGCGCGTGTGGAGATTCTGCTGGGCGGCGCCAGACGCGCCAAACGAACTGCCGCGCGTGCAGGGGCCGGGGCGGATGCCACACCGGCCGGGCACGAGGAGCTTCAGGCGTTGAATGCGCGCGCGCAAAGGATGATCGAATTCCACCGCCACCTGGTGGCCGCAGGACTGGGATCTTCGTACGAGGCCGCCCACGCGCAGGTGGCAATCGACATGGTCCGGGCAGCGAATGAACGCTTCGTGTTGCGCGACTCGGGCAAGCTCAAGCCGCTTCCAGATGTCTCGCAAAGGGCAGCGGACAAGTTGTACGTCGATGTGTCGAACCGGCTGATGGACGGGCTGGAGAGGGCGGTGCGGCCGTACGAAAAGTCCACCAACGCCAGGCAGAAGCGAGTCCATGAGGCTTTCGTGAAATGAGCCTGAGACTCGCGCCGTGGCTGGCCGCCACTGCCTTGTTGTACGCCGCGACTCCGCGAGCCGGGGCAGCCGATGTTGCCGCGGGGTTTCGCAACCCGCCGCAGGAGGCACGGCCTCGCGTCTATTGAACCTGGCTTCATGCGTACGACAAGGCAGGCATCGCGCACGACCCGGAGGAGATGAAAGCGAAGGGCATTGGCGGCTTCCTGCATTGGGAATCCGGGGCCGGTCCGAGCCGGTATGGAACCCGTGCGGCGGCTTTCCCGTGGGGCCGGCATGGATGAGCACCGAGTGGCGTGAGTAGCTGCTGCATGCCTTCGGTTAGGCTGACCGGCTCGGCCACGTACGAAGCCACCTTTGATCCCACAGGCGAGTTCACGGTGGCCGTCTGTGATCGCCTCCGCGAGCGACCCGGGCAGTGATCAGGGGTGTAGCCTGTTAATTGAGCACCCAGTGGACCACCGGACGGCGGCTGAAGCCGGAAATTGGAGCCTCAATGGACACCCCATATCAAATCCAGACCACGGCGAGAACTGCGTCTTCTGGCGCAAGCGCGGACGACCTTGCCCGTTATGCGAACTTGAAGCTGGCCGCACTCGGACAGCCAGTCCATCAAGGCGTTGCAGATCCGTATTTTCTTGACCTCGCCGGTCCGCTGCTGCGGAACTATCACCAGAAGGACAGACTCCTGGCAGGGCGGCTCTGCCCTGTGGACGCACGCATTCAGGAGTTTCTGGATTCCTATCTCCACGACTGTTGCCCAACGGGTGCGCCGCGGCTGCCAGCGCAGGCGTTCACGCTGGACCGGCCAGGCCTGGCTCGCGTGGTCTCGCTGCCGGCGTGTGGGGACTCCTTCGTGTCGCCGTGCGTTCATTCCTACCGCACGGCGCAAGGAGTGCTACACAATCCCACCAGCGATCGTAGAACGACGGAGGGTCTTTTCCACATCGTAGAAGGTGGCCTGCCCATACCGGACGACAAGCTCGCAGTGCCGAAGCTGGCCTTTGGTGCGATGCTCGCCGCGGCCCTGCGGCCTCCGCCTGAGCTGATGACCTTGCCTTTCACGTCCGATCAGGAAAACCAGGCCCGGCTCTTTGTCTCATTGTTGATTCGCCCGCTGGTCTGCCCGGCAACGGGCGCTGATCCGGCCAGGACCATGGAGATCAACCTCTTCGCGCCAGGCAGCCTCACCAGTAACCTCGATTTCGTCGAGGCGGTCTTCGGCAACGCGGGTGACCCTTCGCTCCCGGAAAACGACGCCGCTCTGGACGCGTTGCATTGGACCGGCCACACAGGCTGCGTGATTCTGGCCCCGCACCTCACCGGAATGCGAAAGCGGGATTTCGGCCTGCCCCACGTTGATGAGGCAACCGAGTGGCAGCGGCGGCAGAAAATGTGCTGGCGCGAAGCCGACGAGCAGTTCAACGAAGGACGTCCGTTCAAAGTGGCCTGCCGGGACCGTCGCGGCGTGATGGTGACCATCATCACCGACAACTACTTCGGGTACTGCAAGAAAGAAGTGAAGACGCAAATCAGCTTCGCCGCCAACCTGTATGGTTTGTGCGAAGAGGAGCACGCGGGAGGCGCCATCGCCTTTGCCTCCTATCTATTGGGGCAGGAATTCTACTCGGGCCGCACGATCCGTTCGAAAGAAGGACCATTTGCCGATGCGATGAACCTGCTCGGCGACCGCGTTGAGCGCAAACCGGAAGGCTACGCAATAGACCGCGCCTACCCCGACATTCTATACGTGCCCGGAGATGCTGAATTCAACGTTCGCGAGGGTTTCGTGCGCTGGCATAGTGACGGCAGCACACGGCAGTTGAACCTGCGCGCCGATTGCGAGTACGTTCTGCCTTCGGGATATCGGGTTCGGCTGGAGCGGCAGCCGTCGGGCACTTATTGGCGCCTGGTGGGGACGCGCTCGGACAGCACCCTCTGCCACAAGCCCTGTACGGTTTCAGGCGGCGGAAAGTCCGAGATCTCCAAATCGATCTCCAACGCGGTATTGAAAGGGCCAATCTTCGTTCGCAACTACCAGGTGGATTTCGATTGGGTGGACAGGATACTGAAAATCGATTTCTCGCAGATCTACCGTCATCCGCAGCCGGACTCACGGGCGACACGGCCGTTGCTCAGCCCTGAGCGGTCGCTGGGTTCCGTCATCAAGCTATTGACCCCGTCGCCGGACTACAAGGACGAATACAACGCTCAGCTGAGGGAACTGCCCCAGACCATCCGCCAGATTGTCTGCATTCTCAAGCGGTACTACCGCCCGGAGTGGGGCGACGCCTGGCGCGAGCACTTCACCGTGGACCGCGTCAACGGCGCGCCAGGGCATGAGCTGAAGTTCCAAGACGAAATGCTGGTGGGCAACTACCTTCGCGTCGGCTTCGAAGAGGACGGCTCCTGGCGCATCTTCAAACTGCGGCCGGACTTCAATCCGGCACAGAAGGTGCAGGTGGAAGACGACATTACCGCTTCCGTCGTGGTGCCGCGTGGGACTCTGAACCACTTGGACTCGGAGTATTTCAATCCGAGCGTAAAGCTTGTGGCGAACTGCGAACAGATGCTCTTCCAGAGACCCGACGACGCAATTCACCGCGGCTTCGACAAGCAGGCCGAAGCCGACGTAGCCTCGCCGGGCGTCTTCCTGTCGAATTTTGAGCCCCTGTCGAAGGAGCAGGCTCGAGCCTTGACCGACAAGGTCGTCGAGTTCGACAAGTACAGCGAGCCGATGAAGGATCTATTGAAGGCCGCACTGGTGCAGGACCGGCCCGCGTGGGTTGTCTCGTCGGCGCATCCGAGGCTGGTGGACGGCAAGCCATCGAAGAACCCTCGCTATCTCCAGAAAAGACCCGACCTCGCGGATCCAAGGTCGTCCTACCTGGCCGGCGTGGCGACTCGCCTGTACCGGAAGATCCCTGTCAATCAACCGCTTCACTTCCCGGTGAACGCGGTTCTGCCCGGAAGGCGCGGCACGCCGGCGGACCCGGCGCTCGGCGTCCCTCCGCTGGCCGTCTACAGCCCGATTCACTATCAGGAATTGCCCGAACTTCTGATGGACTTCATTTGCAGCCTGACGGGGCGCTCACCCTCCACTACGGGCTTCGGCAGCGAGGGCGCACTGACGAAGCGGCCGTTCAACGCGCTTCCTCCGGTGATCGACGTGAACAATGCTCTGGTGAGCTGGGCGCTGACGGGCTATGCGGGCCTTACAACCGTGGCTGGATTCTGCGGCCCCATGTACCGTGTGGATCACGACATCAGCATGCTGGTGCCCGAGATCTGGTGCCGCATGACCGTTGCGGAGCGCCAGCCCGAGTTCCTGATCGCCAACGGCTACCTTGAAAAGTTGCCGGATTTCGAGTTCCAGGAACGACTGGTCCCTGCAAGCCGCCTCGGCTACCGCATCACGCTACTCTTCGTAGACCGGTTCCTGGGGCGTATCTTCGAAAAGCCCGATGCGGTCTTCACCGAGGCAATGCTGAAGCCGGAAACGCAGGCCCCTGAAATGTTCGCCGAGGGAATGGCGGCGATCGCCGAAGCGCAGCGCCGCGTGGCGCTTGAATACTTCGACGACGGCAGCGTCGAGGCGGCGTGCCCGCCCGTGAAGGCATTGCTTCATGTGATGGCTCATGGAGCCTATGAAGGCATGACCATTGGAGATCCGCGTCTGCGTCAGCTCTTCACGCGCGAATCGGTGATGGCGAGCGACTGGTACCAGCGGCGGCTCCGGGCCAAACAGCAGCGGGACATTCACTTATGGAGCCGCCATGCCAGGGCGCTGAACGACTTCCGTGAGGCAGCGTCGCCAGAATTGGCCCGCGAACTTGATACGGAACAGCGATTGGCTGATGCCAGCGCCCAACTCATGCGCGTCAGTAGTTCGGAATACCTGACCGAGTTGTCGGGCACCATTGGAGCGGATGAACATTTGGGGGTTGCACGGAGCGAACCCCAGGGAGCGGGAAAATCATCGTCCTGAGGCCAGCCGGCCCAAGAGGTCGTCAAGGGCTCTGTCTCAGAACTGGTGTGATCGTTCACGGGCACGACCACCGACGCGTTGCCCACTCAGACGCGACAAGAATGATTCGCTGCGAACCATGGAGTCAGAGTTGGAGCCCGATGTCATGGTCAGGGCATCTCTTGCTGGCCGAGATACTCCTGGCGTGGAGGCTATAGCTCATATTTGCAGTAGGTTAGCGCCTACCTGCGATAATCACCCCCGCCCCGCTTTCAGCCCTCCACGCGGCACCGCTGCGTAATTGGTGTCATGCTATTCGAGAGGAAGGACATACCCCGATGACTACCCCTAGACGCCAATTCGTCAAGGCCGCCGCGGCGGTCGTCGCCACGCCCCGCTTCCCCATTCTCGGAGCCAACGACCGTGTCCAGGTGGGCATTGTCGGATTGGGTGGACGCGGCAACGACCATATGAGCGATTACGGCACGCTGGATGACTGCCGGATTGCCGCTGTTTGCGACGTCAACCAGGCTGCGCGTGAACGCGCCGTTGCCACGATCAGCAAGGGCAAGGGCTACAAACCAAACGAATTCGATGATATGCGTAAGTTGTTCGAATCGAAGGAGATCGACGCCGTTTCATTGCCGCTGCCCAACCACTGGCATGCCCTTGCCACCATCTGGGCCTGCCAGGCGGGCAAGGACGTCTATGTCGAGAAGCCGGCCAGCCACAACATGTTCGAAAGCCGCAAAATGGTCGAGGCGGCGCGCAAGTACAAGCGCATGGTGCAGGTCGGTTCGCAGAGCCGTTCGATCACCCACAAGGTCAAGGCGATTCAGTTGCTCAGGGAGGGCGCTATCGGCAAAGTGGTCGGCGCGAGGGCACTCTGCTTCCGCCGTCGTTTTTCGATCGGACGGACGCCTGACCAGCCAGTACCGCCAGGCGTCGATTGGGATAGGTTCCTGGGGCCGGCGCCGATGCGTCCGTTCAGTTTGAACCGCTTCGACTACAACTGGCACTGGTTCTGGGACACCGGCAACGGCGATATCGGCAACCAGGGCGTGCATGAAATGGATATTGCTTTGTGGGGTTTGGGCCGTAACGACTGGCCGAAGAGCGTCTTTTCAAGCGGCGGCAAGTTCGTTTGGCAGGACGATCAGGAGACGCCGAATACACAACAGGCCACCTTCACTTGGGACAACTGCCAGATGACGTTCGACGTGCGCAATCTGCCGACGCCGCCCGAGGGGCTTGTTCCCATGCGCGGGCCCAACTACGTTGGCGATATCCTGTTCGGCGACCTCGGGTTCATGGTGATCGATCAGGGCGGCTACAAGGTTTACAAGAGTGCCGCCGGCAACTTCGTCGGCGCGCGCGGAGCCGGCGCCGGCGGACGCGAGAAATACGAACTGGTTTCCGAGAGCGCGGCAGACAAGGGCGACACCGCTCCGCACATGCGGAACTTCATCGATGCAGTCAAGTCGCGGGACCATACGAAACTGAACGCGGAAATCGAGATTGGGGCGAGGTCGGCTGCGTTCTGCCACTTGGCCAACATCTCCTATCGGGCCGGGCGGCCATTGAGCCTCGACGCCTCCGGGCGTTTCATCGGCGACGCCGAAGCCAACGCCATGCAAACGCGCAACTACCGCGCACCGTATGTGGTGCCGGACAAGGTGTAGGCACCTTCTAGCGGATCATTCTTGATGCAGTGATGAGCGTCTCCTGGACGGCGAGTTCGTCGTCGAGGGTGACGCTCATCGCACCTTCATCGCGCGCGGCGCGGGCGAGTTCGGCGATGTCGCCCACGTAACGGGAATAGGGCGGCAGGGCCACTTTCTGCTTCCCCTTCTGGTATGGCCCCGCCGCTTCAGCGAGGTCGATTTCGAACGATGGCGGTTCGATCGGCCTGACCACGGCAGTCCCCTTTGAGCCCATGATCTCCAGGGTACGGTGGGCATTGGCGTTGGGCTGGAGGACGCTGGAAGTGACAATGGCCATGGCCCGCGGGTACTCGAGGACGGCGGCAGTATTGTCGTTCAGCTTGTCGTTGAAGGCTCCGTCGTGCCGCAGGAATGGCGCGATGCGCTGCGGCAGACCCAGCGTGCGGACGACGATGTCGATAAGGTGGGCGCCCTGCTCGAACATCTGCCCGCCCGCGAACAGGTCCCACTCGGGCCGCTGTCCGGCGCCGATCAGGGTGTTCATCCGGGCATGGATGAGGTACACGTCGCCTAACCAGCCCTGTTTCGCCGCTTCGATAGCGCGGACAACGGCCGGGTTATGCCGCCACATGTAGCCGGTTTGGAGATGGAGATGTTTCGTGCGAGCGATTCCTACGATCTTCTGGAAACCGCGCACATTGTCCGACGGCGGCTTTTCAACGTGCAAGTGCTTGCCGGCCTTGACGGCTTCGAGCGCAAGCGCCTCGTGGCGGGGCACGTCGCTTTCGATGAAAACGACTTCTATCTTGGGATCTGCCAGGATGTCGCGCTTCTCTCGCCAGCGGAGGTCTTGCTTGGCGAAGGCGGCTCTGACCTTGGCGTCGTCTTCCCACGCACCCAACAACTCATAGTCGGGCGAAGTCGAAACCAGCCGCAGTTTTTCCGGAGCATGAGAGTGCCCCAACCCGAGGAAAGCGGCCCCCACGCGGCGGGAGGGCTGGAGCGCGGCGGCCGAAACGGCTAGAAAGTCTCTGCGGTTCATCGTGTTGGGCATTATAATGCGGGTCAAGATGAAACTCACACGCCGCTCCGCATTGGCCCTGCCGTTGGTATCGGGTCTTGCCGCTCAGCCCCGAGGCAATCTGGTTAAGCAGTTCGTTCGGTTCGAACGGGCCGGAAAGGCTGCTTACGGCTCGCTTTCCGGGGAGTACATCTCCGAACTGACTGCCGCGCCCTATGCCGGGGGCGTTGCAACAGGCCGTTCGCACAACATCTCGTCGGTCAAACTGCTCTATCCGTGTGAGCCGTCGAAGGTGCTGGCGGTCGGAAGGAACTACAAGAGCCACATTGGCAAGGAGAAAGCTCCGACGCGGCCCGAATTCTTCTACAAGCCCCCTTCATGCCTGCTCAGCCCCGGCGATCCGATTGTCATTCCAAAGGACTCGAAGAACACGCACTACGAGGCCGAACTGGTCATCATCATCGGGAAGAAGCTAAAGAACGTCTCCCGAGTCGAAGCCGAGACGGGCATTTTCGGCTACACCTGCGGCAACGACGTCAGCGAGCGCGACTGGCAGGGCGGCAAGGATGCCGATATGCAGTGGTGGCGGGCCAAGGGAGCGGACACCTATGGTCCGATGGGGCCAGTGATCGTCGAGGGATTCAAGCCGGGCTCGCAGCAGATCTGTTCGCGGCTGAACGGCGAAGTCAAACAGAAACAGGTGCTGACCGACCTGCTGTTCGACTGCCCGGCAATCGTCGAGTTCGCCAGCCGCTACGTTACCTTGATGCCTGGCGATGCGATCTACACTGGCACGCCAGGAACCACGTCGGCAATGAAGCACGGCGACACAATCGAAGTGGAAATCACGGGCATCGGAATCCTGAAAAACCCCGTCATTGGAGCATGACCGGCGCCGGCGAATTCGGACCTCTCCGTGTGATAAACTTGGACTTCGAGCGCCATCGATGCCGGTCCGGGTGAGCGAGGCCTTTATTCTCCGAACCTACCCGTTCCAGGAAGGGGATCTCGTCGTCAGTTTCTTCACACGGGATCTTGGCAGGCTCCGGGGTGTCGCGAAAAGGGCGCGGCGCCTCAAAAGCGCATTTGGGTCGAGCCTCGAGCGGCTCTCTCAGGTCCAAGTTAGTTACCTGCAGAAAGAGACGCTGGAGTTGGTCCGGATCGACGGCTGCGATTTGGTTCAGTCGCAGTTCGGCCTTTCATCGGACTTCGATGCTGGCGTCGTGCTCGACTACATCGCGGAGGTTTCTGAACACTTGTTGCCGCCCGCCGAGCCCAACGAGCGCTTTTTCCGGCTCCTGGCAGCCGTGCTGGTCGATTTGCGCTCATCAGGCGCCAGTGGTGTCTGGCGGGCCGCAACCTACTTCAGCTACTGGGCCGTCCGGCTGTCCGGTTTCTTGCCTGAGCACCGGTTATCGGAATCGTCGCGCACCCTCGCCGCGGAAATCGCCTCCTCGCCCATCTCCAGCCTTGCCGTCCGAAGCTGGCCCAAGACCGCCGGCTCCGACCTGCGAAAAGCCCTGGTTCGTGAGATCGAAGATCATATTGAACGCCGCCTCATGACCGCCCCGGTGCTCGAGGCCCTCTGAGAAAAGACCCCCGCATGGACTCCTATCAGGACACTCTCTTCAAGCTGAAGAAATTCTGGGCCGGCCGAGGCTGCGTCATCCAGGAACCGTACGATGTCGAGGTCGGCGCCGGCACGATGTGCCCGGAGACCTTCCTCCGCGTCCTCGGGCCAAAACCCTATAACGTAGCCTACGTCCAACCCTCACGCCGCCCGGCCGACGGCCGTTACGGCGAGAACCCCAACCGGCTCTACAAGCACTCGCAGTTGCAGGTGATCCTCAAGCCAGCTCCAGCCAACGTGATGGATCTGTACCTCGAATCGCTGGAGGCGATCGGGATCAACTTGTCGCAGCACGACCTGAAGTTCGAGGAGGACAACTGGGAATCGCCCACACTCGGGGCCTGGGGCATTGGCTGGCAAGTCATGCTGGACGGCCTTGAAATCACTCAATTCACTTACTTTCAGCAGTGCGGCGGCGTCGACTTGGACTTGGTCCCCTCTGAACTGACTTACGGGCTGGAACGGCTGACGGCGTTCCTGCAGGACCGAAAGTCGGTCTACGACATTGAATGGGTGAAGGGCGTCAGCTACGGTGATGTGCGGTTCCGCGAGGAGCAGCAGTTCTCGGTCTACAACTTCGAGATGGCCGACACGGCGATGCTGTGGCAGTTACTGGACATTCACGAAAAGGAGTCGCAGCGGTTGATTGACGCCTATCACGCCATCGACGCCGAAACGGGTTTGCACGACAAAAAACGGTTCCCCCTGCTGGCTGCCTACGACCATGTGCTGAAGTGTTCGCACACCTTCAACCTGCTGGACGCACGCGGCGCGATTTCGGTGACCGAGCGCGTGGGCGTGATTGGCAGGGTGAGGAGGTTGGCGGTTGGGACGGCCATGGCCTGGTGCGATCAACAGCGACTGCTGGCCACGGAGGTGGCGGCATGAGCGAGCGCCTGCCCTTCCTGTTCGAACTCGGCGTGGAAGAGATCCCTCATTGGATGATTACGCCGGCGCTAGCCGAACTCGAGAAACTCTTTGCTGCGTTCCTGGAAGAGAACCGCCTGGGATGCGGAGCGGTTCGTTTGGACGCTACGCCGAGGCGGCTGGTGCTGCGGGCTGACGGTATCGAGCCCCGCCAGCAGGATCGCGAGGAGGTCGTGATGGGGCCGCCGAAATCGGCGGGTCCCGGCGCGGCGATGGGCTTTGCGAAGAAGAACGGCGTCGCAGTCGAGGATCTTGGCACGGAGACGACGGCAAAGGGCGAATACTTCGCGCTTCGCCGCACCGTCACCGGCAAGGCGACCAAAGAGTTGCTCTCAGCCGCGCTGCCCGCTCTCATCGCGCGTATCCCGTGGCCCAAGGCGATGTACTGGACCGGCAAGGACGGCGTCCGGTTCATTCGGCCCATCCGCTGGGTGGCGTGTCTTCTGGGCGACCAGATCGTCGAATTCGAGGGGGCCGGAATCCGGTCCGGCGCGCTGTCCTGCGGCCATCGCCGGATGGGCTCGTGCGAGATCGCCTTCGATCACACGAATTATGAAGAACGGCTGAAGAAGAACGGCGTCATCCTGTCGGCCGCTGAGCGGAAGAACCGGATCGAATCGGGCATCAAGAAGGTCCTCAAGGGGACCGGTTACACGCTGGTCGCCGACGCGGCGTTGCTCGACGACCTCGTTTACTTGACCGAGTTCCCCACACCGATCCTCGGTTCGTTTGATCCGAAGTTCCTCGACCTGCCGCGTGAAGTGCTGACGACGGTGATGCGTCACCATCAGCGCTATTTCACGCTCTCGGCAGCGGACGGCTCAATGGCGCCGGCATTCGTCGCCGTGATGAACATCAAGGGCGACCGGCTGGGCTATGTCCGCAAGGGCAACGAGCGAGTGCTGGAGGCGAGGTTCAACGACGCACGGTTCTTCTGGGAGTTCGACCAGCAGAAGCCGATCGCGACTCGTGTGGACGGTCTTAAGAGTGTCACCTTCCAGGCACGGCTCGGCTCGTATCATGACAAGGCAGGCCGGATGAAGGAGCTCGCCGCATCGCTGGCCCAGAAGTTGGGCGCGGATGAGGCGGCTTGCGTGCGTGCCGCCGAACTCGCCAAGTGCGACCTCACCACTGAGATGGTGAAGGAATTGACCGAGCTTCAGGGTGTGATGGGCGGGCTCTATGCGCGGTCGCAGGGAGAACCGGAGGAGGTCGCGCAGGCGATCTACTCGCACTACCTGCCGCAAAGCATGGAGGATCCGATACCGCCCACACTCACCGGACAGGTAGTATCGCTCGCTGACAAGCTGGACACGCTCACGGCGTGCTTCTCGATCGGCATGATCCCGAGCGGGTCGAAGGATCCGTTCGCCTTGCGCCGCGCGGCGCAGGGCGTAGTGAAGATCCTTGTCGAGGGCCGTCTGGCGCTGAGTTTCGACGGCCTGCCGAAGGAACTGTCGGACTTCCTTTGGGACCGCGTTCGCTACTACTTCCGAGACATCCGCAACTTCCGCTACGACGAGATCAACGCGGTTCTCGCTGCGTCGCCGGCGAACCTTGTCGATTGTGAAGATCGCCTGTTCGCGCTGCGGATGGTCCGCCAGACGGAGAACTTCGAACCGCTCGCCGGAAGCTTCAAACGCATCTCGAACATACTTAAACAGGCTGGGCTGCGGGCCGGCGACGTCCGTATCGATCTGCTCGAACATGAGGCCGAAAAGACCCTGTATGACGAGGTGGAACAACTTCAACCGCAGGTTCAGGCCTGTATTGCTTCGCGCGACTACATCCGCGCCCTGCAAATGATTGCTACCCTGCGCCCGGCCGTCGACCGTTTCTTTGACGACGTGCTGGTGAACGCCCCCGATCCGGGCGTCCGCGCCAACCGGCTCAGTCTGCTGGGCCTCATTCTCAACGCCTTTTCCTCGGTCGCCGACTTCTCGGAGATCGTTACTGAATCAACAAGTGAATCATCCAATCCTTCCTCACAAAATTAGGAGACCCAGTTCAATGAGCAAGTACGTATACTCGTTCGGCGGCGGCACGGCCGACGGCAACGGGAGCATGAAAGACACCCTCGGCGGCAAGGGCGCTGGCCTGGCCGAGATGTGCCGGGCCGGTGTGCCGGTACCTCCGGGCTTCACGGTCATCACGGACGTCTGCAATCTGTTTTTCGACAACGACGGCAAAGTGCCGAAGGAAGTCGACGAGCAGAGCTGGAAGGCGATGGAAACGGTAGAGAAGCTCGTCGGTAAGAAGTTCGGCGACGCTGCTGACCCGCTGCTGATGAGCGTCCGGTCCGGCGCGAAGTTCTCCATGCCCGGCATGATGAACACGATTCTAAACCTGGGCCTGAACGACAAGACTACCGAAGGCTTGGCCGCGAAGACCTCCAACCCGCGTTTCGCCTACGACTGCTACCGCCGCTTCATCCAGATGTTCGGCGAAGTCGCGATGAAGGTAGAGATGGAGCACTTCGACGCGGTGTTCGACGCGATGAAGGCGAAGCGCAAGATCAAGCTCGACACAGACCTGACCGCCGAGGATCTGCAGGCGATCATCGTCGAGTACAAGAAGGTTGTGAAGAAGTTTGCCAAACGTGACTTCCCTCAGGACGTTCGCGAGCAGTTGGTTCTGGCCCGCAACGCCGTGTTCAATTCCTGGTGGGCGCCGAAGGCAAGCTACTACCGCAAGATGGAGAAGATCGACGACCGCCTGGGCACCGCCTGCAACATCCAGGCGATGGTGTTCGGCAACACCGGCGACAGCTCCTGCACGGGCGTCGGCTTCACACGTGACCCCGGTTCGGGCGCCAAGGTGTTCTATGGCGAGTTCCTGGTGAACGCGCAGGGCGAGGACGTCGTGGCCGGCATCCGCACCCCGCAGCCGATCTCCGAACTAGACGCCTGGAACAAGAACGTCTACAAGCAGCTCCGCGAGATCACGGCGATGCTTGAAAAGCATTACAAGGACATGCAGGACTTCGAGTTCACCGTTCAGGAAGGCGTCCTTTACATGCTCCAGACCCGCAACGGCAAACGCACGGGCCCCGCGGCCGTGAAGCTGGCCGTGGACATGGTGGACGAGAAGCTGATTGACGAGAAGACAGCCGTCATGCGCGTCGCGCCGATGCAGCTCGACCAGCTGCTCCACCCGGTTTTCGATCCCGCTTCGCTGAAGACTCTGGTCAAGCTCGCCACCGGCATCGACGCCAGCCCCGGCGCCGCGGTGGGCCGGTTGGCATTCACCTCCGAGGACGCCGTGACGATGTGCGAGAAGTCGCCCGTCATCCTCATCCGCAAGGAAACCACCCCTGACGACATCCATGGCATGGATGCCTCCAAGGGCATTCTGACCGCCGTCGGCGGCAAGAGTTCTCATGCGGCCGTCGTGGCCCGCGGCATGGGTGTTCCCTGCGTGGTCGGTTGCGGTGCGATCTCGATCAACGAGCGCAGCAAGTTCGCCACGGTGAAGACCGGCGAAAAGACCATCACCATCAAGGAAGGCGACTGGGTTTCGCTCAATGGCACGACCGGTGAAGTCTATCTTGGCCAGGCCGAAACCAAGGAACCAGATCCCAACTCTCCCGTCTTCGCCAAGTTCATGAAGATGGCCGACAAGTTCCGCGGCTCGTTTGGCGTCCGCGCCAATGCCGACATCCCACGCGACGCGAAAGCGGCCCGCAACTTCGGCGCTCAGGGAATCGGCCTTTGCCGCACCGAGCACATGTTCTTCGCCGAGGACCGTCTGCCGTTTGTGCAGAAGATGATCCTGGCCGACAACGAAGCCGACCGCAGGAAGGCCCTGCTGAAGCTGCTCCCGATGCAGCGCAAGGACTTTGCCGGTCTGTTCATGGCCATGGACGGATTCCCCGTCGTCATCCGTACGCTCGATCCGCCACTGCACGAGTTTGTGCCGAAACGGGAAGAGCTGATGGTCGACCTCGCCAAGCTCCCGGCAGCCGACATCAAGGCGAAGAAGGAGATGGTGAACCGCTACAAGAACTTCGTCACGGACGTGAAGTCGCTGAAGACGGTGCTGCCCGAACTTCTGCACCGGGTCGAACAACTGCATGAGTTCAACCCGATGCTCGGCCACCGTGGCTGCCGTCTCGGCATCACCTATCCCGAGATCACGGAGATGCAGGCACGCGCCATCTTCGAAGCGGTCGTCCAGGTCGCGAAGAAGGGCAAGACCGTCATCCCCGAAGTCATGATTCCACTCATTGGTGGCGTCGAGGAACTGGCCAACCAGAAGGCGATCGTGAAGGCCGTGGCCGAGGAAGTGCTCGGTAAGGCCGGTCTGCTGGGCAAGCAGAAGTTCCTGATCGGCACTATGATCGAGATCCCGCGCGCCGCCATCACGGCAGGCCGCGTGGCCACTGAGGCCGAGTTCTTCAGCTTCGGCACAAACGACCTGACCCAAACCGCCATGGGGCTGTCGCGCGACGACTACACGAAGTTCTCAAAAGAGTACGAAAACAAGAAGATCTTCAAGAACGACCCGTTCGCCGTCATCGATCGCGAAGGTGTCGGTGAGTTGATCAAGTGGGCCGTCACGCGTGGCCGGGAGACCCGCAAGGATCTCGAAGTCGGCATCTGCGGCGAACATGGCGGCGAGCCCAACTCGGTTGAGTTCTGCTACATGGTGGGCATGGACTACGTCTCCTGCTCGCCCTACCGTGTGCCGATCGCCCGTCTGGCTGCCGCTCAGGCCGCCATCGCGAAGACCGAAGGGTCCGGCGAAGCCAACCGCACCGCATAGCCTTGCGCGGTTCACTGAACCGCCGTAATCCCGAAGCCGTCCGCCGTGAAAAGCGGGCGGCTTTTCGCTTTCCCGCCGGCTTCCACATATACTGAGTGGCGAGGCCCCGGATGAACCACGCGAACCCAACCCGCCGATTGCTGCTCGGAGCCATGGCCGCGCCGGCCGCCCTCTCTGCCCGGCAATTCCCCATCCGTACCGATTACCTCGCCGAGGCCGAGCACATCCCGATCTTCTGGCAGGGATCTTTCGACGAGGTCTCGCAATTCCTCGGCAACAAGGTCAACAAGGGGCAAGTTCGCATCATCGGCCGCTCGGCTGGCGGCCGTCCCGTTCGTGCCGCGTTCTATGGCGGGCCGCGCATGGGCCGGGGCACGACTACTTTTTCGGGATCACTCGGCTTCGGTGACCCGCGCGCCTACACCGGACCCGATCACGCGAAGAAGGTCTACATGGCGATGTGCGGCGTGCACGGCGGCGAGTTTGAGGGTATGGTCGGAGCTGTCAACTTGATTTCGGTCCTCGAAACCGGGGCTGATCTCCGAGGCAGGACATGGCCGGGGATCACCGCCGCGACAAAGTCGATTGACCGAATCATTGTCATACCGATCACGAATCCAGACGGGCGCGCCCGAATCCCGTTGCGCATGATCAAGCACCGCGGAACCGACTACACCGTCCACGAATACTTCAACACCGGAGCCAAGGCCGATGGCACCATCATCGGCTGGCCGCAGTGCAAAGAGAACATACCGCTGGACTTCTCCAAGACCCAGTTTCCCGGCGGCTACCCGAACGACGCTGGCGTCAACATCCAGCACGACGATTTCTTCGGCGTCCGCCAGCCCGAGACTCAAGCGCTCCTCGATCTCGCCGCCGCCGAGCGGCCTGATCTTATCATGAACATGCACACCGGCGCGCAGTTCATGCACCCGCTAAGACCGTTCGTTGAACCAGTTCTCACTCCGGCATTCGAGGAACTCTACCGCCGGGTGATGACGGGCCTCACACGTGCGGGACTAGCCAAGACTGACGATCCGGCAGTCGAATCCAATCCGGCGCGCGAGCGCATGTCGGCTTACAATCTGGACACGGCGCTCAATCTTCACTGCGGAGCCCTCAGCCTGGTGGTCGAATCGCCCGCGCACGATTACTCGCCGGCCGAGCGGCTGGGCAAGCCGTTCCGCCAGACGCCCGAGCTGTTGCTGGACGCGCAGATGATCTGCCACGAAAACGCCATGCGGCTCCTCGCCGAAACCGGCGGACGCACGCAGTGGACACAGAAGAAACGCTAGACCGGCCGCGTCAAAGCGAAGCGAGAAACTTCTTCATCTCGGCGATCGTCATCGCCGGGTTCTCGCGGCGGACATTGTGGCCCGCGCCGGTGATGTGGACGATCCTGCCCTTGGGCAGCAGCTTGGCGGCGGTCTCGTTGGCCTCGCGCAACTCGCCCTGCGCGTCGGCTTTGAGGATCAGCGTCGGGGCGGTGATTTTCGGCAGCAGTTCCTGCATCGCCGGACGCACGCCCGCGCTGCCCACGGCCGTATTGGGGTGGTGGCGCATTTTCGAATAAACCCAGTAAGAGCATTCCGAAGGGCTCCACTTCGGCGAATTCTTCAGACATCCGGCGTAGATTTCATCCCAGGTCTTGTTGTTGGTTTCGAGGATCGACTTGCGGCGGGCTTCGGGATCGGTGACGACGGAGGAGGGGCGGCGGGTGGCGAGGTTCGGGTCTTCCAGGATGACGGCGCGCGGCACGTCGGGATATTTGGCCGCAAACCAGGCCGATGACGAACTGCCCATCGAGTGGCCCATGACGATCGGCTTGACGAGCTTCAACTCCTTGATCAACGCGGCCAGATCCTCCGCCTGCGCGTCCGGCGGATCAGTGGCCTGCGGCGGATCCGAAAGCCCATGTCCGCGAGCGTCGTACATGATGATGTCAAAATCCGCAGTGAACTCTTTGGCCAGACTTGTCCAGCACAGTCCATCGTCCGACGAACCGTGCGCCATCACCATCACCGGTTTGCCGCCGCCCGTGCGCCAATAGTGAATGCGAATCCCGTTTGCCATCACATAGCCGTCTTTCCACCCGGCAGGGGGTGCAGGCGGACCAGCGGCCGTGACAATCACACTGGCAGCCAGCATGACTGCCAACATCCAACAACTGCGAATGCCCATCAGAAACCTCCACCGGGCCCATTGCTCAGTGCCCGGTCAGAAAGGAAGATATCACAAATCGACGCTGGCTATTTGGCCGACAATTCGCCCAAAGCCCACTGCTTGAGCAACGCTGCCTCCGCAGGCGTCAGCTTCGCTTCAGGGTGCATGAACGTGTACGCCTTTGGCGGCATGTTCCCAAACGCGATAGCATCATGGATCTCGCCCAGTTGGTCGTCCGACAGGATCGAGGCCGTGGAGAGGTTCAATTGGCGCCGGCCGCGTTCGACATCGCCGGCGATCATCCAGGACATGGGACTGATCCGCGCGTACCACGGCCAAACGGTGTCGTTTGAATGGCAATCGCCGCAGGACCGTTTCAGCAGTTGTGCCACCCGTTCATCCGGCGCCACGGCCGGGTATCCCGCTCCGTCCTTAACGAGCGCGTGCCCAGGGCGCGCGGGCTGAAACAACTGCGCCACGAACAGCGCACTCACGGCACAGCCTCCGAGAATGCGGAAGATCTGGTTCGACGTCATTCGTTCGAGCCTCCATTCTGCGGTGAAGGGCGGGCCGAGTCGCTTGGTTATTGCCAGTCCAGCACTACTTTGCCGCAGTTGCCGCTTCGCATGGCCGCGAAGCCCTTTTCAAACTCGGTGTAGTGGAGCCGGTGCGTGATGACAGGCGTGATGTCCAGCCCAGATTGGAGCATCACCGACATCTTGTACCACGTCTCATACATTTCCCGGCCATAGATGCCCTTGATGGTAATCATCTTGAAGATGACCTCGTTCCAGTCGATAGCAATCGGCTCCGGCGGGATGCCCAGCATGGCGATGCGGCCGCCATGCGCCATGTTCGACAGCATTTCGCGGAAGGCCACCGGGTTGCCGGACATCTCGAGTCCGACGTCAAAACCCTCATGCATGCCGAGTTGTTTCTGCACCTCGGCCAGCGGCGTTTCTTTTGTATTTGCCGCAAGCGTGACCCCGATCTTGCGCGCCAATTCGAGCCGGTCCGGATTGATATCAGTAATGACGACATACCGGGCGCCGGCGTGCTTTGCCACCGCGGCGGCCATGATCCCGATTGGGCCAGCGCCCGTCACCAGGACATCCTCGCCGAGCACGGGGAACGACAGCGCTGTGTGGACGGCGTTTCCAAACGGATCGAAAATCGAAGCGACGTCGAAGTCGATGCCCGGATCGTGGCGCCAAATATTAGCCATGGGCAGCGCAAGGAGTTCGGCGAAAGCGCCAGGACGGTTCACCCCGACACCCTTGGTGTGGGCACAGAGGTGGCGGCGTCCGGCCATGCAGTTGCGGCAACGGCCGCAAGTGACGTGGCCCTCGCCAGAGACCAGGTCGCCAGGGTAGAAATCGTTGACGTTTGATCCAACCGCTTCAATCCGTCCGATGAACTCGTGGCCCACGGCCATCGGCACCGGGATCGTCTTCTGAGCCCAGGCGTCCCAGTTGTAGATATGCAGATCGGTGCCGCAGATACCTGTCTTCAATACCCGGATCAAAACGTCGTTGATGCCGATTTCAGGTTCGGGAATGTCCTGCAACCACAGGCCAGGTTCGGCTTTCGATTTCACTAGTGCTTTCATTGGTTCTTTACCAGTCCACTATCAGTCAGGCTGACATGGCGCGCGACTGCAAGTCAAAGCGGAACCAGTGTCAAGGATCGTATTCACACGAGATCGCTCGATTCGTGATAGAAATAGGGGCTTCTGCCATGAACCCCTATCTGTTGCGCGCCACCGTCGTCGCCGCCCTGGGCGGCCTTCTGTTTGGGTTTGACACCGCAGTGATCGCTGGCGCAACCCATGCGCTATCGCAGGTCTTCGGCCTGACGCCTGCTTCGCTTGGCCTCACAGTCTCGAGTGCTCTCTGGGGCACGGTCATTGGATCCATGGTGGCTGGCTACCCAGGAGACAAGTATGGCCGCCGCGCCAGTCTGCGCATACTCGCGGTGCTCTACCTGCTCTCCGCTATTGGATGTGCATTTGCCTGGAACTGGGGTTCGTTCGTTCTCTCGCGCTTCATTGGCGGCCTCGCCATTGGCGGATCGTCCGTCCTCGGACCCATGTACATTGCCGAGATCGCCCCGGCCCGCCTGCGCGGACGGCTGGTCGGAACGTTTCAGTTCAACATCGTCTTTGGCATCCTGGCCGCCTACTTCTCCAACTACGCCATCGGACTCGCCGGATTCGGCGCCGACGAATGGCGTTGGAAGCTGGGCATTGCCGCCGTCCCCTCGCTCCTCTTCCTCATCATGCTCTATAGCATCCCGCGCAGCCCGCGCTGGCTGGTCAAGACCGGACGCGTCGATGAAGCGCGCGAGGTTCTTCGGCTCACCGGCGAGGAGGACTACGAAGCCAGCCTCGCCCAGATCGTTGAATCCATCGACGCCGAGCACGGCCTCGGCGCCGAGCCACTGTTCAGCGCTAAATACAAGTTCCCGATCTTCCTGGCCGTCTCGATCGGCATGTTCAACCAGTTCTCCGGCGTCAACGCGATCTTGTACTACCTCAACGACATCTTCGCCAAGGCCGGTTTTGACAAGGTGTCGAGCGATCTCCAGGCTGTTGCCATCGGGTTCACCAACCTAGCCGCGACCATCATCGCCATGTCGGTGATCGACAAACTGGGCCGTAAGAAGCTGCTCCTGACCGGCGCCGTCGGCACGGCTGTGTCGCTGGCTGGCGTGGCCTGGATCTTTGCCAGCAAGGCAAATGAACACCTGCTCGTCTGGTTGCTGGTGGCCTTCATCGGATTCTTCGCCTTCTCGCAGGGTGCAGTGATCTGGGTTTACTTGAGCGAGGTCTTCCCAAATCGTGTCCGGGCAAAGGGGCAGAGCTTGGGCAGCGCCACGCACTGGATCATGAACGCCATGATCAGCTACAGCTTTCCGGTGATCGCCGCCTCGTCGGGCGCGGCGCCGTTCGCCGTCTTCTCGGTCATGATGGTGGCGCAGTTCTTCGTCGTCCTATTCATCTATCCAGAGACGAAAGGGCTCACACTCGAAGAGATGCAGAAGAAGTTCAGGATTCACTAACGGCATCAGAATCCTGGCGCCCGCCACACTTCTGCGCCACCGACGATCGTGATGATCGGACCGCCGCGGAATGTTCGCCCGCTAAATGGCGAATTGCGGCTCTTCGATTGCGATTTGGCCACATCGAACGTCCACGGGTATTCAGGATGGAAGATGGTCACGTCCCCCAAGTAGCCCGTCTTCAGCGCTCCGCGCGCCTGGTCGCCCTGCCAGCCGATCACCCGCGCCGGCTCGCACGTTAGCATGGCGATCAGCTTGGTCAGATTGATGCGCTGTGAGTGGACAAGTACTTCCAGGCTGACGCCCAGGGCGGTTTCGAGCCCGAGGATGCCGAACGGGCACTTCTCGAACTCCTGCATCTTGTCGTCGCCGGCGTGGGGGGCGTGATCGGTAGCGATACAGTCGACGGCGCCCGATGTGATGCCGTGCAGGATGGCGTCGATGTCAGTTGCACACCGCAGCGGCGGCTTCATCTTGAAGTTCGAATCGTAAGGCTTCATGTGGCCCGTGTGCAGCGCGATGTGATGAGGCGTGACTTCTGAAGTCACCGGAAGACCGCGCTGCTTGGCGAATGCGACCATGGCCACGGCATTCTTGGTTGAGATGTGCGCAACGTGAAAACGGGCACCCGTCAGTTCGGCCAATATGATATCGCGCGCCACCATCACGTCCTCTGAGGCGCCAGGGATAGGACGCAACCCCAGATTCACGCTGTCGACGCACTCGTGCATGTCGCCGCCTGCGCTGAGGTTCAGATCCTCGCAGTGGTCGATCACTACAATGCCGCGTGCCTGCGCCACTTCCATCGCCCGGCGCATCACTCTTGAATTCATCACCGGGCGCCCGTCGTCGCTGATCGCCACGGCTCCGGCTTCCATCATTGCCCCGATTGACGCGAGTTCCTCGCCCTCGCTGCCCTTGGTGATCGCCCCAATCGGGCACACACGGACAGGCGAAACCCGGCTCGCTGTCTCGACGATATAGCTTGTCACCATTGCCGAATCGTTCACCGGCTTGGTGTTCGGCATGCAGCAGACGGTCGTGAACCCGCCTGCTGCCGCAGCCTGCGTCCCCGTTTCGATCGTCTCCGCGTGCTCAAAGCCGGGTTCCCGCAGATGGACGTGGATGTCGATGAAACCAGGCGCCACAACCAATCCCGAAGCATCGATCTCGGTCGCACCGTGCACCGCCATTCCTTGGCCGACGCCAGCGATGCGGCCGTCCTCGATCAAGACGCTTGCCACTGCGTCGTATCCCGACGCGGGACAGATGACGCGTCCATTCTTTATGAGCGTTTTCACTGCAGTAGCACCTTTTCGAGCACCGCCATTCTGACGGCGACGCCGTTTTCCACCTGGTTCAGGATCATCGAGCACTGCGCGTCGGCCACATCGGACGAAATCTCCCGCCCCCGGTTGATCGGTCCCGGATGCATCACAATGGCGTGCGGCTTGGCCAGGTCGAGATGCTCCACCCGCAGCCCATAGAAACGGAAGTACTCGCCCGCGGGGATGGCTGGTTCGTGAATCCGTTCCAGTTGCACCCTCAGCATCATTACCACGTCGGCGTCTTTCACCGCCTTACAGATGTCGTACTCCAGCGTGACGCCGTTGGCAATTGCGGCCATCTGCGGCGGTAGCAGCGGAGGCGGCCCGCACAACACGATATCCGCGCCGAACTTCGACAACAGGTGAACGTTCGAACGCGCGACGCGGCTGTGAGCGATGTCGCCGATGATGGCCACGCGGAGTCCTTCGAGCTTGCCGAGGCGATCCAGAATTGTGCGCGCATCCAACAACGCCTGCGTCGGATGCTCGTGCGTGCCATCGCCGGCGTTGATAATTGGCGTCATCAGATGGCGTGAGAGGAAGTGAGGTGCTCCTGATGCTGCGTGCCGCATCACGATCGCCGAGGGGTGCATTGCCACGAGTGTGTTCAACGTGTCCACCAGCGATTCGCCCTTCGACACGCTCGACCCCGCCGCCGTGATCGACAGCGTATCCGCTCCCAACCGCTTCGCTGCGATTTCGAAACTCGACCTCGTCCGCGTCGAGTTCTCGAAGAACATGTTCACTACCAGCCTGCCCGAACAGACCGTCAGTTTCGGCAGCGGCCCACTACCATGAAACTGGAATTCACGTGCGCGTTCGAGCATCTGTTCGATCTCGGCCCGCTCGAGCGGCTCGATCCCGAGCAATCCTTTGCTCATCGTGCGCCTCCTCGCGACATCCGGTCAGTTCGCCAGTTCAACCAGTAGGACTCGCTCGGTGGCGTCAATCTCCTGGAACTTCACCTCAATGATCTCGCGCGACGAGGTCGGGATCTTGCGGCCGACATACTGCGCTTCGATCGGCAACTCGCGATGGCCGCGGTCAATCAGGACCAGCAACTGGACCCTGGCTGGACGACCCAGTTCGAACAAAGCGTCCAGCGCGGCGCGGATCGTGCGGCCCGTGTACAGGACGTCGTCCATCAGGATGACATGCTTGCCCTGGACCGGAAAATCAATTTGGGTGCCGCTCACCACGGGCTTAGGCCCCACCGTGGACAGATCGTCCCGGTACAGGTTGATGTCCAGGATGCCCACTGGGACCTTCAGATTCTCCAGTGACTCGATCTTTGCAGCCAGGCGCTGTGCCATCGGCACACCGCGGCGTCGGATGCCGATGAAGGCCAGCGAAGTGGGATCGCTGGATTTTTCCAATACTTCATGCGCCAGCCGCACCAGCGTGCGGTCCATCTCCGACGCGCTCATCAACTGCGCTTTTTCTCTTGTTGAACTCATAAATTAAGCCCTGTCGAACGTTCCAGGCTACCACACGCCGCACGCTCAGATTCGTCTCATCCGGCCCCGGACTCGCCGGCTCAATCTTTCCACTTCTTCCAGTCTCTTCAAGTTGTCGATCGACAGAACATGCTGCGCGTTCTTCTCCAGCGACCGCTCCACTTCGGCGATGATCTCCTTCATCTTGCCCAGGTCCGCGAGGTTGCGTTTGTGGTCCTCTTTTAGGATCGCCTCGCTCATCGACCGTCCGTCCGGCATCCGCTTGCCCCGGCTGTCCTCCTCGCCGGGAATCACTTCGGGCGGCAGCGATTGCGCGCCCAGCAGCGCAGGCGCCAGGCCCAGCCAGGCGAGAAGCCGGCGCCTTCGGTTGCTATCATGACCTGTAATGCGCGAAATAAAGGTTGGCATCATTGGCCTCGGTACCGTCGGCGGCGGAGCTATTTCCATTCTCACCCGGAATCGGGAGCAGATCGTGCGGAAACTCGGCTTTCCGCTCGACATCGCCGCCGTTTGCGACCTGAACGCGAAATCACGAACGCTGCCCGATGGACTCGAAGGCGCCCTGGTGACCGAGGATTGGCGCGAGCTGGTTTCCCACCCCAATGTCGACATCGTGGCCGAACTGGTTGGCGGCACGGGAGCGGCGCGTGAGATGGTAGAAGCCGCTATTGCCAACGGCAAAGCCGTCGTCACCGCCAACAAGGAACTGATGGGACTGCAAGGAGTCGCGCTTGGACGGCTGGCGGCGGAGAAGGGCGTACCGCTGGCCATGGAAGCCAGCGTCTGCGGCGGCATCCCCATTCACGCCGTGCTTAAAGAGGGCATCTGCGCCGACAGCGTTCGCGCCTTCTATGGAATCCTCAACGGGACGAGCAACTACATCCTCACTGAAATCGAGCAGCATGGCAAAGCCTTTGACGACGTGCTGAAGGAGGCTCAGCGACTTGGTTTCGCCGAAGCCAACCCAACGGCCGATGTCGGAGGCTTCGACGCCCGATCCAAACTGGTGCTGCTTGCCCTGCTCGCCTTCGGCGCTCGCGTCGAGCCCGCCTCGGTACCCACCGAAGGCATCGAGCGCATCACTCCAACTGACTTCCGTTACGCCAAACAGGCCGGCTGCACCATTCGCCTCCTCTGCGCCGCCGAGGCCACGGAGGAAGGAGTCTTTCTCTCCGTGCGCCCGTCCCTCATCCCGGTCACCACCATTCTGGCCGGCGTCCAGGGCGCCTACAACGCCGTCTGGGTCAAGGGCGATTTTGGCGCCGATACTTTCTATTACGGCAGGGGTGCCGGCCCTCTGCCCACTGGCGTCGCGGTCGTCAGCGACCTGATGCGTGTCGCCCGCGAACTGCGCCATGGCAGCGCCGCCCGTGTCTCGCCCTTCTCCTTCACCGATCCGCGTGACGACGCCCCGCGCCCCATCGGCGAACAGCGCCGCCCGTGGTTCCTCCGTTTCCGCGTCGCCGACCGCCCAGGCATTATCGCTGCCCTGTCGGCCATCCTCGCCGAGCACGAAATTAGTATCGACGCGGTGCTCCAACTGCCTGACCAGGACTGGCGCAACCTGCCCTTCGTCATCACCGTCGAGGATACCGAAGAGGCTCGCCTTCGCCGCGCACTGAATCACATGGCTCGCTTCGACTTCATGGTCGAACCGCCACTCGCCTTGCCAATTGAATCGGGTCTGTAGCCGCTAAAGGCTGCGCGCGATATCCACCAGGTCGGCGAACAACCCGTAAGCAGTCTGTTCGACGCTCGGATTGACACTCAACACCGCCATCTGCCCCATCAGGTCGGTTTCAAGTACGAGTGCGGTCGACGAACCGTGCGCGGAGGCGAGAATGTCATCGCCTGGTAGCACCTCTGCCCTCACTCGCAGCCGCAGGGCGTCATCAACCCTCTTGGCCCTGCTCACCAGCACGACTCGCTTCCCTTTTGACTCAATTTCGGCCAGCTTGTCCGGCGTCATCCGCCCGATCCCCTTGCGGTCCACATCTTGAGGTGTCACCCCCGCATCCATAAACACATTGGCCAGCGCCGCTGTTTTGCAGGCCGAATCCCAACCGTCGATATCGAACCAGGGGTCGGCCTCGGCCAACCCTCGCAATCGTGCAAGGTCGATGCCCTGGTCGAGTGTCTTGCCTTCGCGCATCGTCTCCAAAATCAGTTGAGTCGTCGAGGTCAATGTACCGGCGAACCCAAGGATCTTGACCCCCGGCAAATTGTTTCGCACGAGACTGAAAACCGGCGTCCCGCCCATCGCCACTGCTTCATGCCTGAATTCCACGCCTGCGCGCTTCGCCGCGGCAGTCAATTCGCGGTAGGCGAACGCTATCGGCCCCTTGTTTGCCGTCACCACATGCATACCGCGCGCGAACGCCTCCTTGATGTGTGAGATCGCAGGTTCGCCGGACTCGGGATTCAGCGGGGTGATCTCCATCACCACCTCCGCTGCCGCCCTGTCCAGGAACTCGCCGATCGACGGCGCCGCCACTCCAAACGCCGGCTCCACGTCCAAGCCCGCCGGATCGAAGGCGGTTCCCTGCCTCTCTGTTTGGACACCCACAATTCGAAACGGATAGGCTCCGCGTTCGCGCTCCAGAAGCCGGGCGAAGGCGCGCCCCACGTTGCCGTATCCAATCAACGCCAATCTCACGTTCGCTTGGTCCCTTCACGAAAGGAATCAATCCAAGCTTCCAACGCGAGCACTCCATCCCGCAAGCCCGGATGGTTTCACTCTCACGCCTTTACATTCTCGCGCCCCTATTGATATCCTCCATGAAGCCTGCTGGAGGTTTGCCTGGCGCTCCCGAAACGGGTCGATATTGTCATTCCGGTCCTGAACGAAGCACACGTTCTCGAGAATAGCGTCGACGCCCTGCGTACTCACTTGCAGGAGGGCTTCCCATTCCAATGGCGGATCGTCATCGTGAGCAACGGCTCCACCGATTCGACGGGTGACCTCGGCCGCGCTCTCGCCGCACGCCACGCGGACATCCAATTCCTGTCGCTCGACCAGCGCGGCCGCGGCCGCGCACTGCGCCACGCGTGGACCGTCAGCTCGGCCGACGCTGTCTGTTACATGGATGCCGATCTCTCAACCGGTCTGGCCTTTCTCCAGCCCCTGGTCGAGGCGATCCTGAAAGACGGCTACGATATCGCCACCGGATCACGCCTCCTTCATGGCGCACGCACGAACCGGTCTTTCCGCCGGGAAGCCATCTCGCGCATCTACAACTGGATCGTATGGCTCGCCTTCCGCACTAGGATCAAAGACTCACAATGCGGTTTCAAGGCCGCCAGCCGACGCGCCGTCCAGCAGGTATTGCCCCAGGTCGAGGACCAGTGCTGGTTCTTCGACACGGAACTGCTCGTTCTGGCGCAGGCCTCTGGTCTTGCCGTTAAGGAAATCCCTGTGGTCTGGCACGAGGACCCGGATAGCCGGGTCAAGATCATCTCAACCGCTTGGGACGATCTTAGGGGCATCGTGCACCTTTGGCTGTCTCTGAAGCGCAGCGGCGCAGGTCTGCCGGGCCAGCCGCCGTTGAACGGGGTTGAAGCCGGGATGCGTAACGGGGAAGATGGTTAGCATGGCACGGGCCACCATCCTGCTGGTCGAGGACGAGGCGCCCTTGCGCAACCTTCTGGGCCGCTATCTTGAACGTCAGGGCTACGTCGTAATTGCCAGTGGAGACGGAACTGAAGCTCTCGATGCCTTCACTGACGCCGACGGCGCAATTGATGTTGCCATCGTCGACCTTACCCTGCCGGGCCTCAGCGGCGAAATGGTCGTCACGCGTCTGCTTGACGCTTCGCCATCCATTCGAGTCATCGTTTCGAGCGGCCGCCCTTACTCCACGGAAGCCCTCCCCGAACCGTATCGGCCGCGCGCCGAAGCCCTTCTGAAACCCTATCTCCCCCAGTCGCTGCTCGACTCCATTGCCCGCCTCCTCGGTGACGAGGCTCAGCCCAGCATGTCCTGAAGCCTCACGGCGAAATCGCCCTCGCTCTCCGACCACAGCAACCGCCGCTCGGAGGCGATGGCATCTCCGATATCCGACGCCAGATGTAGAATACTCCGGACGTTGGACTGCACTGGCCGCAACTGGTCGCTCTTCTCGCACGGCAGGTAGAGCCGGTCACTTCCCGCATCGATGCGGAAATGCTCGCCCAACGAACTCTCGAACTGCGGCCCGTAGCACTCGAGCGCCACCGCCGATGGCTTCAATGACCACTCTTCATCCCACTGCCACAGGTCCCACCGCGTCTCCCAGCAGAACGCTGCGTCCTGATGCAGGAACTGTTCCGCGATCTTCGCCAGTTTGTTCGGTTCAGGCGTCTCGTCAAACCATTCTTCGAACAGCGGCGGTTCGCGGAAAGACAGCGCGTGAATCCGCAGCACACCGCCCGGCGCCAACTTCGAGGCCGGAAAGACCTCCACTGCCTTTCGGAAGTAGACCGGCAACCCCAGCGCCGCGTATCCCTTCAGCCAAAAAGAGAGGTACAGCGGTTCAGCCACGGCTCGCCTCCCCCTGCTTGAGCACGCAGACGCCCAGCGGCGGCAGCGACAGGGTGACATGGTGATACCGTCCCTGACAGTTGCCCTCCTGCGCCCAAACCGTCCCCGGATTCGATACCCCGCTCCCGCCGAACTCGCTCCAGTCGCTGTTCAGTGCCTCGTGCCACGGCCCCGCCGCAGGCATTCCGACGTTATACGGCCGTCGCACCGCCGGCGTGAAGTTGCACACGAACACCATCATTTCGCCGTTCTTGGCCCGTCGCAGGAACGAGATCACAGATGCGTCGATATCATGGATGTCGATCCACTCAAATCCACGTTGGTTGAAGTCAATTTCGTACAGCGCCGCATTCTCCACATACAGCTTGTTCAGGGCCCTCACGTAGTCTTGCAGGGATTTGTGGAACGGGTACTTCACCACGTCCCAGCGCAGGCTGCTCTGCCAGTCCCACTCTTCGTACTGGCCCAGTTCGCAGCCCATGAAGAGGAGCTTCTTGCCTGGATGTCCCCACATGTACCCTAGAAACGCCCTCACGTTCGCGAACCGCTGCCACTCGTCGCCCGGCATCTTGCCGATCAGTGACGACTTGCCGTGCACCACTTCATCGTGCGAAATCGGCAGCACGAAATTCTCCGTAAAGGCGTACAGCAGGCTGAATGTGATGTGGTGGTGGTTGTATTTGCGGAACAATGGGTCGTTCTTGAAGTAGGCGAACATGTCGTGCATCCAACCCATGTTCCACTTCATAGTGAACCCCAGCCCGCCGGCGAAGGTCGGATGCGACACGCCCGCAAAGGAGGTCGATTCCTCCGCAACTGTGAACGCGCCCGGCACCCGGTGCGCCTCCTCGTTGAACCTCCGGATGAAATCGATCGCCTCCAGATTGATATTGCCGCCGTACCGGTTCGGAATCCAGTCCTCGGCGTTGCGAGAGTAGTCCAGATAGACGATCGATGCCACCGCGTCCACCCGCAGACCGTCGATGTGGTACTCCTTCAGCCAGAAGAGCGCGTTCGAGATCAGAAAATTCCTCACCTCGTTGCGCCCGAAGTTGAAGATCAGGGTCCCCCAGTCTTTGTGTTCGCCCTGCCGGGGATCTTGGTGCTCGTAGCACGCTGTCCCGTCAAATCGCGCCAGCCCATGTGCATCCTTCGGGAAATGCGCCGGCACCCAATCGATGATCACCCCAATCCCGTTCTGGTGGCACTGGTCAACGAAATACTTGAAGTCGTCCGGCGTGCCAAAACGAGCAGTCGGCGCGAAGTAGCCCACCACCTGATAGCCCCACGAGCCTGAATACGGATGCTCCATTGGAGGCATCAGCTCCAGGTGAGTGAACCCCAGTTCCTTCACATACGGGATAAGCCGCCCGGCCAACTCGCGGTAGCTCAGCGGCTCGCCATCCTCACCCTTCTTCCACGACTCTATATGGACCTCGTACGCCGACACTGGTCGCTCCAGCCAGTTTGTACGCGCCCGCCCCTCGAGCCACCCGCCATCGCCCCACTCGTACTTGCTCAGATCCCATACGACCGAACCCTGTTTCGGAGGACACTCGGATGCGAACCCGTACGGATCACACTTCAGGCTGCTGACCCCAAATACACGCGACCGGACGAAATACTTATAGATGTCGCCTTGCTTAACGCCAGGGATGAACAACTCCCAGATGCCCCCATCCCGCCTCCTCATCGGCTGGCAGCGGTTGTCCCACTCGTTGAAATCGCCCACCACGCATACCGCCTCAGCGCTTGGAGCCCAGACGGCGAACCTCACCCCGCCTACGCCGTCGGCCTCAACCAGGTGCGCGCCCATGCTGTGCCACGCCTCATGGTTCGTTCCCTCCTCATGCAGATGGACATCGAAATCGCTGATCTGCGGCCAGAAACGGTAAGGGTCCTCTTCGATTCGCTCGGTTCCGTCTCCTAACCGCACACGGAATTGATAGCGCGCAGGCAACTTCTCCAGGCTGGCCTCGAACAAACCGCCCCCATGAATCCGAATCATGGGCACAGTCCACCCCTCCGCCACCACCTCAGCCGCCGCCGCACGAGGCAGAAAGGCCCGGATCACTGGCTTGCCGGTTTCAGCCCCGTGTGGTCCAAGATGGGCAAACGGATCCCCGTGGTACCCTCCAACGATTGCTTCCATATCGGCGCCGTGCATGCCGCTATTATGGCAGGGCCGCTATCATGGCTGAGATGGACGAATTCATTCGCGCCCTGCCAAAAGCCGAACTGCACGTGCATCTTGAAGGTTCTGTCGAGACCACTACCCTCATCGAACTCAATCCTTCGCTCTCCCGCGACTCCATACTCGCCCGCTACGCCTACGCGGACTTCCGTGGCTTCCTGGACAGTTACAAATGGGTGACCGGCTTCCTGTGTACTCCACAGGACTACGCCCTCATCACCCGCCGCCTCCTTGAACGCCTCGACCGCGAAGGCGTCGTCCACGTCGAGATCAACATTAGCGCCGGCGTAGTCCTTTGGCGGAACCAGGACCTCGACGCCATATTTGACACCGTCACCGCTGAGGCCGCCCGCTACCCCATTTCGACCCTTTTCATCTTCGACGCTGTCCGCCAGTTCGGTGTTGAAGCCGCCTGGGCCGTCGCCCGCCGCGCCGTCGCCTTTAAATGCCGCGGCGTAGCCGCCTTCGGCATCGGTGGCGACGAACTCGCAGCCCCAGCCTCCGCGTTTCGCCCTGTCTTCGACTATGCCCGATCCCACGGTCTCCGGCTGACGCCCCATGCCGGCGAGACCGGGGCGCCCGCTTCGATCCGTGACGCCATCGAATGCGGTGCCGATCGCATCGGCCACGGTATCGCCGCCGCCGCCGACCCCGGCCTGATGCGGCTACTCGTCGAACGCGATATCCCTCTTGAAGTCTGTGTTTCCAGCAACTTGGCCACCGGCGTCGTCGCCTCGCTCGACCGTCACCCGCTGCGGATTCTGTGGGACGCCGGAGTCCCCATCGTCCTCAACAGCGACGACCCACCCATGTTCCACACCACCTTGCTGAACGAGTATCTGCTGGCCGCCCGCCACTTCGGTTTCGACCGCGAAATGCTCCTCCGGGCCGCTCAGAACAGCCTCCGTTACAGCTTCCGCACCTGACCTTTCAGCCATGCCACTTCCCCGCTTCGGTACCCCCCAACTCCGTCCAGGGCCATGCTATATTGGAAGGGTCGCTAAAACGGCAGCGGGGACGTAGTTCAGCTGGTTAGAACGCCGGCCTGTCACGTCGGAGGTCGCGGGTTCGAGCCCCGTCGTCC
>CAZSBK010000042.1:0-41337 GCA_964604945.1 uncultured Candidatus Solibacter sp. | reverse complement strand
AAGCCATCAGCTCAGCGCTCGGCGCCCTCACCGCCGACCAGGCCAAGGCCTGTTTTCACCATTGTGGTTCTGCTCTACAGAAACTGTGAAATTGCTCTAAGAGCTGATATCCCCCAACCAGCGCCCGAGTTCTCGCCGCAGCACGGCCACTTCCTCGGCACAATCCATGCCGTGAATCTTGAACCGCCCATGATCAGGCACTGGGAGTTCGCCTCCTCTCGATCCACAGATAGATTGTCGGCAGCACAAGCAGGGTCAGGGCCGTCGATGTAACCAGTCCTCCGATAACCACGGTAGCCAGGGGACGCTGCACCTCGGCTCCAGCACCGTGGGAAAGAGCCATCGGCAGAAACCCCAGGCTTGCGACAAGTGCGGTCATCAGCACGGGCCTCAGCCTGGTCTTGGCGCCTTGTTCCACAGCGGCCTCCGCAGTCAGACCGCCTTCGCGGAGTTGTGCGATGTAGGTCAGCAGCACAATGCCGTTCAGCACGGCGATACCGAACAAGGCGATGAAGCCGACTCCCGCGGAGATGCTGAATGGCATGCCCCTAATCCAGAGGGCAAGAATCCCGCCGGTAGCCGCCAGCGGAACATTCAGGAAGATGAGAACCGCCGGCAACACAGCGTGAAAATTGAAGTACAGGAGAACGAAGATCAGCAGCAACGCTATTGGAATGGTGATGGCGAGTCTGCGGCCGGCGCTCTCCAGTTGCTCGAACTTGCCGCCCCAATCGAGTGTATAGCCTTCCGGGATCTTCACCTTGCGCCCCAGCACCCCTTTCGCCTCGGAGACAAATCCCGCAAGGTCCCGCCCGCGCACATTGACTTCAACACTGATTCGCCTCTGCGCATTCTCGCGACTAATTTGAGCAGGCCCCTCCTCCTCGAAGATGTCGGCCAACTGCGCAAGCGGTATGAAATGGCCCTCACTGTCGCCTACCAGGAGATTTTGGATTGATTCCACCGTCGC
The DNA here is from genome assembly GCA_964604945.1 of uncultured Candidatus Solibacter sp. GTDB lineage: Bacteria > Acidobacteriota > Terriglobia > Bryobacterales > Bryobacteraceae > PNKE01. The sequence continues at coordinate 40,367 of CAZSBK010000042.1, read as the reverse complement.
ACGATGATCAGGAGCGAACCGCACCTGCAGTGCGAATCTCTTGTTTCCTTCGACAACTTGACCCGCGAGCTTTCCTCCGATCGCCTCCACAGTATTCAAGACATCTTGGGCATCCAGGCCATGCCGGGCGATGGCTTCCCGCCGTACGCGTATGCGCAAGTAGGGGAGTCCCGCGACACGCTCCGCGCGAACGTCGGTCGCGCCCGGCACCCTCTCCACGACTTTGACAATCTCTGGGCCTTCTCGCGGAGGACTTCGAGGTCGTCTCCATACAGCTTGATAGCGATGTCGGAACGGACGCCAGCCTCCATCAATTCCTGCATACGCATTTCAATCGGCTGGAGGAAGCCGTAAGCGGCACCAGGCGCTTCTTTTTCGAGTGCATGTTTCATCGCTGTGACAAGATCTTCCTTCGACCGTCCGGTCTGCCATTCTGAGATAGGTTTGAGCATGACATAGACGTCGCTCTGATCGATTGCCATCGGATCTACAGCTACCTCAGGCCGCCCGGTGCGGCACACTACTTTGTCAACTTCCGGGAACTGCTTGAGAACTCTTTCGATGATCTCGTTGCCATGCAACGACTCATGCATCGAAATGCCAGGCACTCTGTACATCATCACCAGAATCGACCCCTCGTCCAACCTTGGAAGGAACTCAGCCCCCAGGAATGGGACGATCCCTAAGGAAGAAACGAAGATCAATGCCGCCACGGTCGCCGTAGCGGTTGGAAATCTCATCGCGCGGGCCAGCACAGGGCCATAGATCCTGCTCACCTTGCGCATCAACCAGGTTGTCTTCTCTGCCGCCTTTCGTCGGAAGGCATACCACCCGAGCACTGGCGTTAGTGTCAGCGCGATCACCAACGATGCGCCTACGGCAAACAGCACCGTGATTGCCATCGGAGCAAACATCTTTCCCTCCACGCCGGTCAATGTCAGGACGGGCACGTACACCAGAAAGATGATGACGACTCCGAAGAAGATCGGACGGGCCACCTCCTTACCCGCATGCCGAACGGCATCCAATGCGTTCTCCCCCTCTTGCCGGTGGCTCAATCGGCGGAGAATGTTCTCCATCATCACGACGGAACCATCGACGATGAGCCCGAAGTCAATTGCGCCAAGGCTCATGAGGTTCCCCGAGATCCCTGCCTGCACCATTCCAGTGAATGCAAACAGCATCGACAGTGGAATAGCCAGCGAAACGATGAGCCCACCCCTGAGGCTGCCCAGCAGGAGCAGAAGAACCGCGACCACCAGCAGGCCTCCTTCGATGAGGTTGCGGCTGACGGTCTGGATGGTTCTCTTGACCAGATCCGTGCGGTCATAGAACGGCTCAACCCGGACGCCGGCAGGAAGGGTCCTCTCGATTTCCGCAAGACGTTCCCTCACGCGATCCACTACCGTTCGCGAGTTTTCGCCCAACAGCATCATGGCTATGCCGAGAACCACCTCGCCTTTCCCGTCCTGTGTGGCGAAGCCTTGACGCACCATTGGCGCGAACCGTACGTCGGCGAGATTCCGGATCAGGATGGGCGTGCCGTTCGGTGATGCGCCTACTACGATGTTCTCCACATCCGACAGGCTGGTAATCAGAGCCTCCCCCCGAATCAGAAACTGCTGTTCAACTCGCTCCAAGTTCGCGCCGCCAGCGTTGGCGTTGTTTCGTTCTAACGCTTCCAGCACCCGGCGGAGTGTGATGCGGTAGGCGGCGAGTTTGTCATTGTCGACCTCGACTTCGTAGGTCTTCAGTTCTCCACCATGGGAATTTACCTCCACAATCCCAGGGGTGGAGCGTAGCTTCGGAGCGATCTCCCAGTCGAGGATGCTGCGCAGTTCCATCAGCGAACGCCCCTTGCCCGTCACCTTGAACATGTACACCTCCCCCAGACCTGTGGTGATCGGACCCATTTCAGGTGTGCCCATGCCGGGCAGGATCGCTTCCTTGGCTTGCGGCAGCCGCTCCATGATCAACCGCCGGCACAAATAGGGATCCATGTCTTCCTTGAAGTACACGGCAACGTAGGAGAGGCCGAACTTGGAGACCGACTGGATCTTTTCAATGCCCGGAAGCCCGCTCATCGAGGTTTCCACTGGAAACGACAAAAACTGCTCCACTTCGAGAGGAGAGAGACTGGGCGCTCGTGTGAGGACCAGGACCTGATTGGGCGTGATGTCTGGAACGGCGTCGATCGGCAACTTCTGCAGAGAGAAGAAGCCTGCTGCGGCCACGAAAACAGCCGCAAGAATGACGATGAAACGGTAGGATAAAGCCCAGGCTACGAGCCGTTCCATGGTTACTCTTCCCCCAGTTCCTTGCCAGCAATGATCGACTTTAGGTGGAAGGCGCCGACTGTCGCAACGGGTTCGCCGTCCCGAAGCCCGGAGAGGATCTCGACTTGGCCATTCACGGTCTTGCCTGCCGTAATCTCCCGCGCCTCAAACAGTGTGGCTCCACGCCGGACGAAAACTACCGTCTTGCCGTCGAGCTGCTGAATTGCTCCAACTGGCACCGCCAGCGTTTGCCGGCTGAACGTGGTCGGCAGTTGAACAGCCGCGAACATGTCGAGTTTGAGCAACAGCTTGCTGTTGGACACGTCGCAGCGGATCTTCGCGGTGCGCGTCTGAGGATCAAGAACGTCGCTGATGTAGGTGACTTTCCCAGCGAACGGCGCGCCGGGATAGGTGTCCACATGGATAATCGCTGGCTGGCCGATCTGGATGCGTCCGAGGTCCTTTTCGTACACCTCAGCTTGCACCCAAACGTGCGAGATGTCGGCCACTGTGAACAGTTCATTGCCAGAGTCGACGACTGCGCCTGGCGAAGCAGTTGCCTTGATCACAATCCCGTCGAACGGTGCGGTGATTGCCGCGATCACGGGTGTGTTTGGATCGGTGTCCGGCACGCCAAATCGCCGCAACCGCGTGCTCAGGCCAGAGACGATGCCTTCCTGGGCCCGGGCGTTCTCCTCCAATGCCTGGTACTCGGCGCGACTCTGCTCGTAATCTTTGATCGGTGCAGCCCCAATCTCCGATAGCCTCCGGTTTCGCTCTACCTGCTTCGACTGAAGTGTCAGAAGCACCAGCGTACGCCGGAGTTCGGCCCTCGCGGAAGCCAATTGCGATGTGAGTTCACCTGCTTCCAGGTTGTCGATTCTTGCGAGTTCCTGCCCATGGCGTACGCGGTCCCCGACCTTCGCCAGCACATCCTGGAGGCGGCCGCGAGCCAGCGAGCGAATCTGGCTGACGCGGCTATCCACGGGCTGCACGGTCCCGGTCACCTGAAGATACTCAGACAATTGAATGACCTTTACCGGAGCGACTTGCAGGCCGACGTTCTTCTGCGCCACTTCTTCCATGGTGATCAACCCGGATGAGTCTTTCGCCTCCTTGTTTTGCGCCGCCTCGGGCTTCGTTCTTGAACAAGCCGCAACCAAGAGGCAAGAACCGATGACGATCCATTTCCTGTTCATTTCAGATCTCCTCCCACGGCCCGCTCCAACTCCACCAGTCCTCGGCGGACGTCGGCTTCCGCGTCAATGAAACTCATCTGGATTTCGATCAGCCGGCGTTGCTCGTTCAAAACGTCGAGCAACCGTAATTGACCCAGTCCATACGACTGCCGGATCACCTCAGTATTCTTCTCGGCTTGCTGCAGCACCCCTCCGTTCAGGATGCTGAGCGACTCAGTGGAGGCATCCCAATGCTTCCACGCAGCCTCGACTTCAAGCGGAATTGTCGCCTCCAGATGCTGCTTCATGGACCTGGAACCTGTCGCCCGGGCCGCCGCTGCCTCGATGTTGCCAAGGTTTCGCTTTCTCGATAGGAGCGGGAACGAGACTCCGAATGACAGGATGTTGTCCCTGTCGCGCAGGGCCGCCGGTTGGCCCGCGGCCGTGAACCCATACAGGCCGCCGAACTGCCCGTTTCGCAGGGCATATCGTGCCGTCAGAGTCAGATCAGCGCGGGACTGCGCTTCTGTCAGATTCACTTCGGCAACTGCTTGCTCTTCTACAATCCGCGCGGAACGTAGGTCCTGCCTCTGGACCAGGGCCAATGCAACCAGTTCCCCGAGCGGATACTTGCGGCCGCGAGCAGGGGCCAACTCGTCGGAGATGTTCATCGGTTCAGCGATGCCAAAGCCGCAAAGCCGGCGCAAATCAGTCAGCGCCACGCCCACCCTTCCCGCGATGGTTCGCCGCAGGGCCTCGGCGCGGTTCAGTTCCACCAATAACAGTTGGCCATCCAATGGAGCGGCGTCACCCTCGCGAACACGAGCCTCCGCCAGTTTCGCCGATTCCCTGTATGTCCCGATGAGCCGGTCAAGAGTGGCAAGCCTCGCCCGTTCGGTCACCGCATCCACATAGCGGAGCTTCACAGCGATCACCAACTGGCGAGTGCGCTCGCCGAGTTCCGCTTCGGCCAGTGCGACGCCTCTCTCAGCAAGGCGGACACGTTTGTCGCGTTTTCCCCCATTTCCAGAGGGTGCGAGTAACCGGTGGCATACTCCTCCTCTCCCGACGACCCCAGGGGGCGACCGGTAGACCCCTCGAATTGAAGGCTTGGCGCTGGCCTGATTCCGGCCTGGCGAAGAAGTCCGCTGGCCTCGGCGACCCGCTGCTGCGTCGCCTGCAGTTCCCGATTTCGTTCGATTGCGATCCTAACGAGATCGTCGGAGGAATACGCTTGGGCGCTCGCGTTCTGCGCCGCTGCGAGGGCACACACAAAAGGCGCCACCAGCGACAGAGTCACTTTCGAGGACATATCTCACTCCTAAACTGAAGTCGATGAAGAAAGAGGAGGAGTTGTCAGACGCGGGGAGGGTGGTAGATGTGCGGGGATTCCGCCGAGGGAGGTGAACACTGCGCGAGCACAAAGATGGGCACCACATCAAAGGTCGGAGTCATCTCGATCTGGGGGCTCACGACGATGTGAGAGCAGCAACAAAGGCAATTATCGCCATCGGACGGCTGCGCAGAACCGCCGCCGCCAGGGATGCGTGTGATCTTGCACGTGGATGGCGATACAAGCTCGCAGGTAAACAGTTCCACCCCGGTCAGCAGTAGGATAGCGACCGCCACGGTCCGGAAGACTGAGTTTCGCGATGGCATGCGCCGTACGTCTGATTCTCCCACACCCGTTGGGCAACGTTGGTGTGCACCATCGCGTCACGGGAAGCGGATCTCCACCGCAAATACTCCGGCAGACGCTCCGCAGCCTCCTTCTCCAGCCGCTATTCGTGATGCAGCCTACCAAGAACCGGCGTCGATTCGACGCGGTGGCAATCTGGCGTCGAAAGCGCGGCAATTTCGCCAAGCTGATGCCTTGTGGCACGTGGTGCAGATTAAGAAACCTTGAGAGAGTGAGTTGGCAACCACGATTCATGGGGAGCCACACTTTCGACAGGCTCGGCTCTACGCCATTGGTTGAGGCAGAACCCACGTTTTCGAGCACCAATTCTCTGGTTTCTCCCGTTGACAGGAGGCGTTTGTTGACGGCCCGGTGTGGGCAGTCAGAGCCAGATCCGTCGGGACGTGCAGCGGTACGCAACGTCGAACTGCTGCCGGATCCCGGCACTCCGCGGGTTTGGCCCGGCTATACCGTCGGAGTTTCCGGAAACGTGAGAGAGGAACCGCCCGCCACCTGCTCTTCGAGGAGGCTTTCCGGGCGATATGGTCAGCCGTTCTTTGCGCGACGGATTCTCGGCTCCGATCAGGGTCGCCGATGGTCCATGCCCAAACAGCTCGCACCAACTACGCTGCTACCCGCCAGGAGTACTGATGCTGGAGGCCGCCCAGTCGGGCGCTTGAAACCAGAACGGCGTCTTCTGTTGGATTCTTCTCTGCTGGTCGCCGGTCGGGTGTGTCTTCTTCCAGGGAATCGTGAATGCGGTCCCGATGATGGTAGCCAACATAGTCGCGAAGGATCCGACGTGGATGCGCTTCCTTCAGCGCGATGACGTGATCCAGGATCTCACGGCGGTAGCTTCCGACCCAACGCTCGCAGACGCCGCTTTGCCATGGCGCCTGCACGCTGATTCGCTTGGGCTGTAGGCCCGTGGCTCTCAAGAACGCGCTGACGCTTGGATCGAACTTCGAATCCTGATCGAAGATCTCATATCGATTTGGACCAGCCTCGGGAAAGGTCTCCTTCAGTTGCTGAACAACCCACCCCGCGGTCGGGTGACGGGTCACGTTGAGGTGGAGGTTCCTACGACGCCCGTGTTCGATGACGGAGAATCAGCAAAGCAGCTTGAAGGCAATCCCCGGCACGGCGAAGAAGTCGCACGCGACGATTGCCTTACGGTGATCCTGCAAGAACGCGAGCCACCGTTTTGCAGGATCCTCACGTCGACGAATGCGCCGCAGGTAGCGAGCCACGGTTCGCTCGGAGACAACGAAGCCGATCTCCAGAGGCGCACCGTGAATCTTGAGGGCTCCCCGCCTAAATTCTCTTCCGCCGTCCGGCGGATGAGCCGTCGAATCTCGTCGGTGATCTTCGGCCGACCACCACGCGGCCGGGAACGCCACCGCCAGTAACGTCGAAAACCAGTTCGGGCTTCACGATAATCAGGACGTCCCCCCAACCAGGCCAGAAGCGGCGCAAAGTGCTCCAGAAGAGGCGGTCAAGGCAATTCAAGGGCGGACGAGGTCGTTTGCATTTCAGTACCGAGACCGGTTGCCGAAGGGCGTGTCGCCGTGACTGCGGAAGAAGACGCGAACGAAGGCGACGATGGAGAGAGCGGATTCAAACACAAATTCCGCTTGTTCCATGGCGTAGCGTGGCATGGGCAGGCTGGCTACTCGGCGTCGCAAGCTGCCGATTTGAATACACTATGGGCCTCTGTCTACCCACAATCCCGAAAGAGGCCCAGCGAAAGCGCCTAGCGCAAGCACGAGCAGGCTGGGGGAAGCAGCTCTCTACGCCGCGCCTGCTTTCGTGATGCGCTCTCGCCGGCTGCGCAGCCAGTGCCAGAGCGTGCCCGCATCTGGGTCGGCCGCTTGTTCCACCGCATGCCTCACGGTGAGGAGACTCGCCGCCGCACCCACCACGAACAGCACGATGTTCCCAATGGCGCCGATGGTGAGCTCGTCGTAGGGGAAGTTCAACGGCGCGAGATTCACCAGAGGCTTGGTGCCCTTGGTAAGCACGGCCCAGATGGTGAACGCAGTGCTGGCCGCGATGCCAATATAGGCTCCCGCGCGAGTGGCGCGAGCCAGGAGAAACGCCAGCAGGAAGAGGCCCGCTAATCCACCCGACGCGATTGCCGACACTGCGAACCACATCGAAAGCGCGCTTCCCTTCGACTGCACCAGTGCCAGGGCGGTCACCGTGTTCAGCAACCCCGTGACGATCACGATGATCCTGGCCGCGCGCAGCCGCTCGCGGTCGGTCGAGCGCGGGCGCACGGCGCGGTAGAAGTCTTCGGTGGCTACTGACCCCAGGCTGTTCAGATCGCTGGCTAGCATGGTCATGGCCGCACCGGTTAGGGCCGCCAGCAGCAACCCGAGCATGCCAGGAGGCAGGTATGCGCTGAGGAAGTATGGGAACATCTGATCGGCCTTGGTGATGGCGCTCGGTATGGCTTGGCCACTCAGTTTGAAGAAAGACCAGACCGATGTGCCGATTAGCATGAACAACGCCCACACTGGGACACACAGCAAAGCCCCCAACCTGACACCCCGTAGCGCGGCCCGATCGGATTTCGCCAGCAGGTAGCGCTGCACCATGGTCTGGTCCGCCACATAGCGTTGTCCGTACCAGAACAAGCCGTAGAGGATGGCGACGGGGATCGTCGGCCGCGACCAGTCCCAATCCAGGCTGCCGAGGCTGAACTTGCCGTTTTCAGCAGCAATTGAAAAAACGGCGGCCGGCCCGCCCTCGGGCAGCAACAGCAGAAAACCGAGTGCGACCGCGATGCCAATCCACATGACGAATCCCTGTACCACATCCGTCCACACGACGGCCTCAATGCCGCCTATCACGGTGTAGAACACCGTGATGACGGCCACTGAGAAAATCACGATGTGAATATTCCAGCCAGTCATGCTGGAGATGGTGAGCGCCATCAGGTACAGCACGAAGCCCATCTTGGAAAAGTGCGCCAGTGAGAACGCGGCCGAGGCGTAAAGGCGGGCAGGGCGTCCGAATCGCCTCTGAAAATACTCATATGCGCTCATGCCCACTTCTTCGCGATAGAACGGGATCACCACTTTCGCCACCAGCGGTAGCGTGCCGATCAGCAGGAAACCGGGTACCAGCAGCGACCAGTCCCCGGCGTAGGACGAACCGGGATATGCGACGAACGTCACGCTGCTGATCATGGTTGCAAGCATGGACATGCCCATGGCCCAGCCCGGCACTGAGCGTTTCGCGACGAAATAGTTCTCAGTAGTGGTCTGGCGCCGCGAGAACCGCATCCCTAGCACTGCCATCGAAACAAGGTAGACGGCGACAATAATCAGGTCGAAGGTGTGATTCATGTTGACTGGGATTTCCGAAAGAGTTCTATCACCGCGGAGTTGTCAGAAGCGCCCAGGCCGAGTTCCACTGCCTCCACCAGGAGTTTTTCGTGAAGCTCGGAAAGCGGCAGGTGTGCGCCGGTGCCGCGTCCAGCCTCGAGAATCAGCCGGACGTCCTTGAGATGCTGCGCCAGCCGCGCTTCGGGAGTGAAGTCGCGCGCCAGCATTTTGGCGCCCTTCACATCCATGGCGCGCGAGTATGCGGGACCCGCCTTCAGAATCTCCAGCGCCCGTGCCGGCTCGATGCCGTTGCACTCGGCGAACGCGAGCGCTTCGGCCAGCACTGCGCGATGCAATCCGATGGCGATGTTCAGCGCCAGTTTCATCCGCGTTCCAGTTCCGGCTGCTCCGGTGTGGAACACGCGCGAACTGATTGCGTCCAATATGTCCCGGCACTCTGCGAACGCCTGGGCCTCGCCGCCACAGATGACAATGGCATCGCCGGCTGCGGTCTGCTTGCTGGAACCGCCGATCTCGCAGTCCAAGTAAGCAATGCCGCGCGCGGCGTACCGTGCCGCGTTCTCTTCCACGTCCGCCGGGTTGCCGGTGGTGGTGTCAAGGATGATGGCTCCTAATTCCAGATACTCCTCGACCGCCGCCACGGTCTCGTGCACCTGAGCAGGCCCGGGCAGCGACCACACCATGCGGCGGCAGGATTGCGCCACTTCGCGTGCCGAAGTGACTGCCCCTCCACCCAAGCCGCGCAAGCGGCCGGCGGCCTCTGGGTCGGGGTCAAAACCCACCAGACGGAACCCAGCCCGCACGAGACGAGTCGCCAGGGCCGTTCCCAGAAGTCCAACGCCGATGAATCCTATCGTCATGCCGGAAGTTCACACGCGGATTCGTGGGGACGAGGCGCACGCCGCACGTGCTTTGGCCAAAAGCCGCAGTTGGAGTTCACCACGTCGGGCGGCACCCCTCTCGGGATGGCATGGCTCGTCACATTCATCATCTGAGCTTCGATTCTACTCTCGAAGTTCGCGGTTGAGGCAGAGCGGTTGGCGGCGGCCCGGCCGACATCTGCCTGGCGGGTCCTAACGCACGTTTCGTTTCGAGGCCAATCAGTTGGATGGGCCTCCTTCCCGTTCTGCGCACATTTAGCGCCGGTCCAGACCGAAGTTGAATCGACATGAGGCCCCCCAATAGCCCAGAATCTAAGCGCAAGTGAAACGAGCCTTCACTTTCCCGCTGCTCTGCGGCGGCGCCGTGAACACACAATCGGCCCGCGTGCTGAAGTTTGATGAAGGCAGGGAATTCCGGACAGGGCATGCGGTTCCCAAGCGAATCGTTCACCCGGAAATGGAGGCCCGGCAGATGACAGTATCGGGCGTGACGAGGACGGCCAACTGCTTTCGGAGGGCGAGGACATCGAGGGCGGTGTTTCGTCGATCACGGAGGAAGACATGAACGGCAGCCGGGATCGAGCGAGTGAACCGGGGCGCGAACCCAGCCTTGTAACATGGCATAACCGGGCGCCGGGACACCTGCTCAGCCAGGGCGTGAGTTTTCGATTCCACAGCACAACGCTGTTTTGGCGAAGAACAAGGACTGCATCACGAATATAGGCTGGAGAAGCAGGTCGCGTAGCGCCGATCGGTTTCTGCGGACCGCAGTCAAGAGGTAGCGCGTGGGCTTCAGCCAGCCGTCCGCTCCATCACCCAGGCCATGTTCTGTCCCAGCGTCCTCATCGTCTGGATCCCCTCGGCGTCGTTTTCCACATCCCCGCGCTCGCGTCCGACCCCGATGTTCCAATAGGACGAACCAGCGATGATCATCTCCGTGATCAGAAAGAAATGATTCAGCGCGTCGAACGCGTGAATCGCTCCCGCCCGCCGTACCGCGACCACCGCCGCGCCAACCTTGCGCCGGAAGATCGAATCAGTGGCCCGCGCCACCATGCACGCTCGGTCAATCAACGCCTTGATCTCCGGCGTCACGTCGGCCACGTAAGTCGGCGACCCAAGGATGATCCCGTCGGCCGCCTTCATCATGTCGAGCAAGGCGTTGCCCTCGTCGTCCTTCTGCGCGCAGTAGCCGTCCTTGCGCGCGAAGCACGTCCGGCAGGCCACGCAGCCGTGGATCTTCTTTCCCGCCAGTTGCACCATCTCGCACTCGATTCCCGCCGCCTCCAGTTCGCTGAACACGTAACGGATCAGGATCGCTGTGTTTCCGTCTTTTCTCGCGCTGCCGTTGATTGCCAGGACTTTCATACTGACCCTGAACTTATCACGCCTCCACGCTGCGGAGCAGGTGGTGCTCGCCCTGGCGCGTTTCTTCAGCAGGCGCGCGGCGCTGGGAATCGTAAGCCGGAGATCTTCATCGGTTGGCATCGGGCCGCGTCTGGCCCGAAATCCGGATCCACCTGAAGATTCAGCGCTCCCTTCTCACGCGGGTAGTGCGCCGCCTCGACGCCAGTACTCGGCGGGCTGCAACTCGGATACTGGCCGGCGAAGGGTGCCGCGTATCGTCTGATGGCATATTTGCGGGCCGCAACTATCACGGGTTGAGGACGCACCTGAGGCTGGCCAAGGAAATGCAGGATTCACTCCCCGTCGATGTGCCGGCGCTTGACCGGATTGATGGCATGCCACGCATCGGTGGGCCGCATCACCCGTACGAACAGCGCGCCGCCTGAGAACCGCGCGCGGGGCGTGGATGGTGGACTCTAGCCGGGATTGTGTCCGCGCCTGGGCATCGGACGTCGAGTTGCTCCACCGCAGCCAGCCTGGATCGCGAAAACCCTGTTCGGGACAACTCCACTAGGCACGTCTGGGTTCGGGGACACTGCGTGTGCCGCCTGCCCTATTGGGATTTAACGATGAGCACGGCGGCTTGGGCTTCCGCGGAAAGGCCTTCTCCCACAGGCCCGACCTTCTCTGCGGTCTTGAACTTCAGCGAGACTCGGTCGAGTGAGAGTTCGAGGACCTGGGCGAGGGATTGCCGGATGGGGAGGCGAAAATCTCGCAGTTTCGGGCGCTGGATGATCACGGTGGCGTCGATGTTCGAAATGCGGTAGCCGGATTCGTGGAGAAGCTTGGCGGCGTGCCTGAGAAAGACGAGCGAATCGCAGTTCTTCCACTTCGGGTCGGAGTCAGGGAAATGGAGGCCGATGTCGCCGAGGGCGGCGGCGCCGAGAAGGGCGTCGGTGATGGCGTGTGAAAGGACATCGGCGTCGGAGTGGCCGTCGAGGCCGAAGTCGCAGGGGATGGGGACGCCGCCGAGGATGAGCGGGCGGCCCAAAGCGATGCGGTGGTTATCCCAGCCAAGGCCTGTACGAATGTCCATGTATCCAGTTTCGGCCAAAAGTGCCGCGCTGGAGAAGGGTTTGTCAAACTAGAGCCCTCGCTTCCTGATCTGCCAGTGCATCGTCCACATGGCGACCCAGGAGGCGACTGCGATGCTCCAGAAGGCGTTGACGACACCCGGATGTTTGCCGAGGAAGACAAATTCGACGCCCTTGTCGCCGAACGCGAAAGTGAGCGGGAGGAACGTGAAGGCGATGCCCATGGCTGTGAAGAGGGTTCGAAGGAACATATGCTGGCGGACGAGGCGGAGTGTCTGGAGGCTGTCGTCCTTTTTGGAGGGCGGAGGCGGGCCGGCCAAATCGAGCTTGGAGGCGGTCTCCAATCGTGAGGCGAAATCCGGGTTTGCGCGCGCGTGGGTTTCGAGAAAGCGGCGGGTGCCCGGGGAGGCTTCGCCCGCAAGCATCAGGGCCATGAGGTCCTCCAGGACGCCGGAAGCACAATCAGTGGGGATGGTAAGGCTCATGGGATCTCCTTTTTCGAAATGGATTCGACGAGCATCAGCCGGGCGCGGTGGACCCTGACCTTGGCGCATGCCAGGGACACCCCGAGGACGCGGGCAGTCTCCTCGTATGAGAGTCCTTCGACCACGGCAAGGAGCAGGGCGTCGCGGTAGGCCCCGGGCAAATGACTGATGGCTTCGAAGGCCTGTTGCAGTTCGATCGAAGCCGTACCGGCCGAAAGCGCGACAGCATGATGGTCTTCGATCGGGACAAGCTGTGCGGGTCTTCGAAGATGATCTATGGCGAGATTGCGGGCGATCGCGAGCAGATACGCTTTGGCGGTCTCCGTTCGTATGGAAAGGCGCCCTGTCCAGGCGCGAAGAAAGGTCTCCGAGGTGATCTCGGCGGCAGCATCGGGCGAACGGGTAATGCAAAGCGCGAGGCGGCGGACATCCGGAGCGTGAGCTTCATAGATGGACTGAAAAGTGGCCGATGTCATTGCCGGCACTGGAGTGTACGGGAAACGGCGCTCCGAGTTACAAATAACTATGGTTTGCCTTGACCAGCGGACTTCATCAGGCGGTAGGCCGCCAGGCCAAGCGCAGCAACGGCAAGCACCACAACCGACGGTAGCAGCCAGGGGAACCGCTCCGTGAACGGCTTGGGGCGCTGGGCGGGGAGGACGTACGAGGGATTCGGCTCCCACTCGGGGGTAGCTATATGAATAGGGCTGACGGTGGCGCCACGGGAGAGGATATCTACAAGGTCGTAGCTTGGTTTTGGGGCGTTCGCAAGGCCGAGATAGATCGAATAGACCCCGACGCCAGAGATCGGGAAGACGACTTCACGGGCCGGAGCGTGGAGCGAGATGGATCTGATTTCAATCGGTTGGCTATCGGCGTCATGCACGTCCAACCGGAGGTGCGAGACGTTGATTGTACGGCTTCGAATCGAGAGTTCTTCTGCTCCCGGAACGCGGTAGATGACGTTTCCATAGGTGGAGGCCCAACTGGCTCCGTCCGACGACCAGGAGAGTTCGGCGGATCGATAGAACTCCTTGGCCGGCGACTCGATGGAGAGGCGGAGATCGTTCATCCAGCCGAAGGGGAAAGCGAAGTCGTAGCGGGTAGACTTGCGGTCCGGGAGAGGGGCAGCCTTCGGGACAGCAGTGGCAAGAGGTTCCCAGTCCTCGGCGTTGGGCGAGGCGGACCGTTGGGCGGTGACGGCGGTGAGGGATTTGGGATCCTTCCAGGAATCGATGGTGACACGAAGGTAACGGCGGGACGAATCAGGGTAGTCAATGGAGAGCGACTCAAGGCGTGTTCCATCCTGCTGAAAGCGCAGGATGGCAGCCGTGCGGACGGCATCCCAAGAAGCACGGTCCAGGCTGGATTCAATGAGGACTGTGTTGCGGAAGTCGGTCTCCGTGGTGGCAAAGGAAAGCCGGTTATGGAAGGGAGGCGCGACGCCGAAGTCGAGGATAAATTGAAGTTGTCCCTTGCGGGTCTGGACGAGATCAAGGGTCTGGGTGGCGATTGAGGCCGAAGGCGCGGCCGGGTGGAGGTCGCGCAGGAGGGAGGACACTTCAATGCCGGACGGGCCGAACAGGCGCAGGTCGGCGAAGTTCGCGGCGGACTTTTCGTAGAAACCGCGGTTGATGCGGACGGCCGCGTAGCCTGAGGATTCTTTGACCTCGATTCGCGCTCGCCAGGGGAATTCGCGTGGCGAGAGGTGGGCCGACTGAGCGAACAGCGGGAGCGCGCAAAAGGCGGCAAGGCTAAGAGTTTTCATCCTGGAGCAGGGCCTCGATCTTGGTACGGAAGCGTGAATAAAGAAAAGAAGCTGAGAGCAGCAGAACGCCGAGCGCGGAGAAGGCGACGATCCGGTAGGCACGGTGCATTGCCCAGACATCCACGGCATATAGCTTCAACACAACGATGGCCAGCATGGCCAGTCCGAGGAACCGGTTGAGGCGTGTGCGGGTAGCAACGCCGGCGGCGATGAGGGCGATGGCGTAAACGGCGAGCAGGATGGAAAGCGAGACCATCTGGGCGCTGAACTGGTCGGGCTGGGGCGTGACACGGCGGACGTGGGCAGAGACCTCGATGGCGAGACCGGCGAGGAGCGCGGCATGGGCGGCGAGATAGGGAGGCAGGGCCAGGAGGATGGGACGGAGCCACCAGGAAGCGGCAGCGAAACCGGCGGCGGACAGGAGGAAAGTGACGAAGCGGGCATTGGCAAGAAGAGCGTACGTTGACGGGTCAGGGTAGATGGTGGAATCGATGAAAAGGAGGCGGAGAGCGGTGAGTGCGGCGACGGCGAGAGCGCTGAAGCGCGCATGGTCCGAATCCAGGCGGCGGGCGATCCAGGCCAAGGCGGCGGCTTCCAGGGCCCAAAGGACAGTGATGCGAAAGCTCTCGAACTGCAGCGGGATGGCGGCGGTGAACAGTGCCAGCGCAGCGCCGGCGGAGAGCAGGATGGCATTTGAGATCGCGGGGACTTGGCTGAGGTAGCGGCGGAGAGCAACCCCGGTCAGCAGGTACAGCGCACCCAGTGAGGCGGCGAAGAGACCGAGCCAGGCCTGGTGGCGGGGGTGGAGGAAGTTGTAACCGGCAGCGAAGACGGCGGCGGCGTTCAGCGGTTGAAGGGCGAGTTCAGCCCGGCCGGGAGAATGGCCCTTGACCACGCGGATCGGGAGGAAACAGTGTGAGATGGCAAACGCGGCGAGCGCGCCAAGGAAGAGGGTTGAGGACGAAGGGCCGACGAGGAACGAGATGGCGAAAGCGGCGGCACAGGCACCGGCGGCCGTGAGGGCGAGGGCGGGAATGGCGAGGCCGTGAGCGGCTGCAAGGCCGAGGAAAAGTAGTACGGTCGAGGAGACGGTGAACCCCGTGTGGTCGGTTTGCCACGCTGCCGCGAGCCCGATAGCGGCAGCGACTTGGGCGAGGTGGGCAAACGGCAGGAAGCTGGAGAAGACGAAAACGGCGTACTGAGAGAAAAGGAAGTAAGACCCTGCGGAGGGGCGGTCGACGGCGCGGAGATCGACAAGGACCGCACCGCCCACGATTGCCGTAGCGGGCACGGCGACGAATTCGAGCAAGCGCCAGCCCATCCGCCGGGCGAAGATCAACCATGCTGCGTTGATAAAAAGAAGGTAGGTGAAGAGGATCCAGGGGTGGTATTCCCCGGTGGAGAGGGCGGGCGGGGTGATGTAAGCGCCAATAAAGCCGAGGGCGGCGAGGGCCTGTGCGTTGGCGCGGTAAGCCAGAGCGCCGGCCAGGGCAGTGACGGCGACCAGGGCGGCAAAGGCGAGAGACGTAGAGATGAGGTCATAGAGGGCGCCGGCGGCCCAGAAAGAAAGGTACAGAATGGAGACTCCTGCGCCGGCGAGCCCCTGGGTGAAGAGGGCATGGCCACGGGCGTAGAAATAGTGAGCGGTGGCGAGCAGGCCGACACCGGCAGCAAGCCCGAGAAGGACGCGGCCGGTGGGTCCAATCCAGTCGTTGTCGATGGCGTACTTGAAGAAGAAGGCGACAGCCAGAATGAGGGTGAATGCGCCAATGCGGTTCAGCCAGTTTAGACCAAACGAAGTCTCGGCGGACTGGGGAATTGAACTTGGCTCGTCAACGGACGGCCCAGAGGGCTGGGCCTCGGGCGTGCCAAATGAGCCGAACGGCGCCCCTGATTCAAGCGGCTGCGCTTCGAAAGGCGGAGTGGGAGTCGGTTCGGACTCGAAGGTGCGTTCAGGCGCAGGAGGGCAAACCGGTTCGGGGATCGACGACGGAAGGGGTGCGGCGCAGGACCCTTCCGGAGGCGTGGGCTCGAGGCGGGCAAGGCGGCTTTCGAGGCTGGCTATGCGTTCGAAAAGCTGAGCATTGACGCTAGCCAGAATGTCCATGCGCTGATGGAGGAGTTCGATTGGGGTTCGGGGATTCTCAGACATGGGGTGTCAGGTGGACGGGGATCGGGCACGCCCGAAGGCTCGTCCCGCTTCCGGGCTGAATCCCTGCGCAGGCCGGGGTCTGCCCAGCCGGAATCCTAACGGGCACGTTCCTTCTCCTCACGCAGGAAGAGTTGGGCCAGATCCAGGTCCGAAGGGCGCGTAATCTTGATGTTTCTGTCCGAGCCAGCAACGACAGTGACTTCGACCTCGATGCGTTCGACGAGGGAGGACTCATCGGTTCCGGTGAAACCGTCAGAACGAGCCTGCTCGAATGCTTTGCGGAGGATTGCGGTCTGGAAGACCTGGGGGGTTTGAGCGAGGACCAGGCGGTCGCGATTCAAGGTGCCAGTAACCTTGTGCAAATGCACCTGCTTGACGGTGTCGACGGGGATAATGCCGACGATCGCGGCGCCCGTGTCAGCGGCGGTGCGGATGGCCCCCTCGATGGTTTCGGGATCGATGAAAGGGCGCACAGCGTCGTGGACGGCGACAATGTCGGTGCCCGGAGCGACGGCGGCAAGGCCGTTTTCGACGGAGGCCTGCCTCGAATCGCCGCCATCAACAGTAATGACTGCTTTGGAGAAGCCTTCAGCGGCAATCAGTTCATCCACCATGGGGCGGTCCTCTGGGCGGAGCGCGAGGATCACCTGATCGACAAGGCGGCAGGCGACGAACTTGCGTATGGTGTGGAGCACGACGGGAACCGAGTCGAGTAGCAGGAACTGCTTGCGCGGCAGCGCAGCGGAGCCAGGCTCGGCGGGCTTCATCCGAGTACCGAGGCCGGCGGCGGGGAGGATGGCGGCAACCTTCATCGTCCAATGAACCTCAAAGACTGGATCCGGGAACAGGCGCGGTATCCTCGCGCCGGGAGGATTCGCGTTCCTGGCTCGGGCCGGGCGGGAGCGGCTTGTCGTACACGTGGTGGTGGCGGTCGTCGAAGCGGCCAAAGATCATCTTGCCGGCTGTGGTTTGAAGGACGCTGGTGACGGAGATGTCAATGGTCTTCGAAATGAGACGCTTAGCGCCATCGACGACAACCATTGTGCCGTCGTCCAGGTAGGCAACGCCCTGGTTCTGCTCCTTGCCCTCCTTGAGAATGAAGACACGCATGATCTCACCCGGAAGAACGATAGGCTTCAGGGAGTTAGCAAGTTCGTTGATATTCAGGACCTGGACGCCATGGAGTTGGGCCACCTTATTCAGGTTGAAATCGTTGGTGACAATCTTGCAGTCGTATACCTTCGCCAGTTCGATCAGTTTGAGATCCACTTCGCGGACGTTGGGGAAGTCGTCTTCAAGAATCTGTACATTTAGGTTCGACATCTTCTGAATCCGCTGGAGGACATCGAGGCCGCGGCGTCCGCGATTCCGCTTCATGGAGTCAGAGGAATCGGCGACGAGCTGAAGTTCGCGCAGAACGAATTGGGGAATGACGAGGATTCCGTCAAGGAAGCCGGTTTCGGCGATGTCAGCTATGCGGCCGTCAATGACGACCGATGTGTCCAGGATCTTGAAAGACTGGCGAGCCGCCTTTTCTCCGCCAAAGAGACCGCCCAGAGCGGCGAGATTGAGCATGTCCCCTTTGGCGGAACCAACGGCGAGTCCAACGTAGGTCATGACCAGCAGGACGAGTAGTTGGAGGAAGGGGACAGTGGTTCGATTGTCCGGCAGTGCCCAATTGAGGATAAGGGCGATCATGAAGGCGCCAAGGATGCCAAGGACGCTGGCGATGGCGGCACCAATTAGACGTTTGAGGCTGACCTGTTTGAGGCGAGCCTCAAAGACGACGATAATCAGCGACAGGATGAAGCCAGCAAGCGAGCACCAGGGCTGGGGGAGACCGAAAGGCCGCAGAAAATAGGCGGCGATGGTAAGAATGGAGACGAAGACGGCACGAAGAAGGATGAGATCTTTCACACCGGGGTACCTCGAATATATGAAATGGCAAAGTCAACAACACGACCGTGCCGGGTTCGAGTATAACACCGGAAGGCGAGGGAGGCGTCAGAAGACCCGACGCACGGGAGGCGGGCGGGAGCCCGGCTCCTCCTGGCGGCGAGCTGGATTAAAGGGCTTTGGCGAGTTCCTCGGCAAAAGCCGAGGTCGGGCCGGTGCCGGGTTTGCGGTGTTTGCGACCGCCGCGAGAGCGGCGCAGTGGGCCATCGCCCTGAGGCGCGGCCATGGGACCGGCACTGGGAGCAGGACCAGAAGCGGGGCCGGCGGGGCGGATTGCGCCCTTGGGCCGGGGAGGTTGCGCCTGGTTCGCTCTGAGGATACGATCCTCGAGGGGTGCGCGGTCAAAACGGCGGATGATGGAGAGCATCTCCTCATCGTTGGGGGCTTCAATGAAAGCGAAGCCCTTCGACTCCTGGGTCTCCGGGTTACGGATGACCTTGACGGAGTCGGCCACCAGGTTCTCCGCTGTTAGCCACGACTTGATATCATCAGCCGTGACCCAGACCGGAAGGTTGCCGAGAAAAACGGTCGAACTCATCTAACTGGGATCTCTGCTCCGTGTGGGTTTGGGACCGGACAGATCTCCGGTCCAAGGGGCATCTCTATCCTAACACGCGATGAGGCAAGCGGCAAACGGGGGCGGCGAAAATAGATTTGTCGATAATGAAAACAGCGTAATGGCGGCGATAGCGATATTTGCGGGCACGTACCTAGTCCTTGCCCTGGGACGCTTTCCGGGCATGCGGGTGGACCGGGCGGGGGCGGCCGTGATTGGGGCGAGCCTGATGGTGGCGACGGGGTCAATTGGGTTCGACGAGGCGTTAAGAGCGGTGGACTGGCCGACGATCGTGTTGCTGCTGGGCATGATGATTGTCGCCGGAAACCTGCGGTTGGCTGGGTTCTTCCGTTGGACCGCGGCCTGGGTTGTGCGCCATGCTCATCATCCCAGGACGCTCCTGGCCGGGATGATCGGGGTCTGCGGAGTCCTGTCGGCTGTGTTTGTGAACGACACGATCTGCATCGTGATGACGCCCCTAGTGCTGGAGGTGGCACTCTCGCTGAGGCGGAACCCGATACCGTACCTCCTGGCCGTGGCGATGTCGTCGAATGCGGGCAGCGTGGCAACCATGACGGGCAACCCTCAGAACATGATGATCGGGGCGTTGTCGGGAATCGAATACGGCCGTTTTGCGGTGGCGCTGGCCCCGGTGGCGGCAATCTCACTGGTGGTGGTGTACGCCGCGGTCCGTTGGACGTATAGGAGCGAGTTCGACGGGACGCATTTCGAAGTGGGTGAGCGAGTGAGGGTCAGGGTGAACAAGCCGATGTTGTGGAAGTCGCTGGCAGTGTCGGCCGCCATGGTCGGCTTGTTTTTCGCGGGGTGGGGTGTGGCCCAGACGGCTATCGTTGCCGGTGCGGTGTTGCTGGCGACGCGGCGGGTGAAACCGGAGAAAGTCTATGGAGAAGTTGATTGGACCCTGCTGGCCTTGTTCGCAGGACTGTTCGTGGTTGTGGCAGGGGTGGAAAAGACTGCTCTTGAGAGGGATCTCCTGGAGGCGGTGAAGGGATTCGGGCTGGAGCGGGTGTGGGTGTTGAGCGGGTTGTCGGCGATATTGTCAAACTTGGTGTCGAACGTGCCGGCGGTGCTGGTGTTCAGACCGGTGGTGGAGCGGTTGGCCGATGCTGAGAGTGGGTGGCTGACGCTGGCGATGTCGTCGACGCTGGCCGGAAACCTCACAATCCTGGGGTCGGTGGCGAACTTGATCGTAGTGGAGCGGGCGCGCGGGCACGTCCAGATCCGATTCACCGACTACATAAAGGTAGGTATCCCGGTGACACTGGTTACTTTGGCTGCAGGGACGGCGTGGCTCACTGTAATGCACTAGGCCGTCCGCGCGGGGCGCTAACTCTGATAGGATCTTGGAGCTATGCTGATCACCGCCGCGATACTCGCAATCTTTGTCTACGGCATGATCGCCGCCATGCTTGGCACGATCCTGCCGGACCTCTCGAAACGCTTTTCCCTCTCGCCGAAGCAAAATGGCAACATCGCCATGACGCAAGCGATAGGCCTGATGATCGGGTCGTTCTTCAGCGGCCCGCTCATCGATATCTACGGCGTCAAACTCGGGCTGCTGCTCGGGCTCGGGTTGGTGGCCGTGGCTCTTGTTGGACTGAAAGGCGCCAGTGGATTCACTCCAATCGCAGCGCTCATGCTGCTCCTGGGCGCCGGAGGCGGCGCGATTGTGGTCGGCGCCAACGGGCTGCCCCCGTTCATCAAGATTGAATCGCTTGAAACCGCCGGCGTGTTCAACCTGCTGAACCTGTTCTTTGGGCTCGGCGGCCTGATCACCCCGTTGGTGGCCGCAAACCTGTTCAAGAACAATTCAGCCCGGCTGCTCATCTTTGCCGCATCGATCACGGCTTTGACATTCGGCTTCTCCGGCTTGACCGAGATGCCCGCGCCAAGCGGAAAGATGGCCTTTGATCCGTCGCAGGTCGGCGCCCTGCTCGGCAGCTTGCCGCTGCTTGTGTTGGCACTTTTCCTCTTTCTCTACGTCTCCTGCGAAGTCGGTGTTTGGAACTGGCTGGCCCGCCATCTCATCGCCCAGGGCGTGCCTGAATCGAGGGCTCTGACAATCCTGTCGCTCGGTTTCGCGCTCGGCATGTTGCTGGGCCGCGTCGCCGTTTCGCCGGTGTTGTCCAGTGTTGCTCCAGAGAGGGTGCTTGTGGCCTCTGCACTGCTGATGGCCGTCACCACTTACCTGATGCTCCAGAGCGGCAAACCGTCCGTTGCCTGGGCGTTGGTCTTCCTGGGCGGCGTCGCCATGGCGCCTGTCTTTCCGACGACGCTTGCCGTCGTCAGTGCTCGCTTCCCCGCGGCGGCAGCCACAGCCACCGGCATCGCGGTGACGGCCGGTTGGTTCGGTCTCGTCGTCAGTTCGCCGGTCATCGGCGGAATCGCCGGGGACGATCCGAAGCGGCTCAAGAAGGGTCTGCTGTTGCTTCCTTGCGCGTCCGTGCTCATGGCCGTCGCAATGTTGGTCCTGATGAACATGTAATAGGTGCCCTGCACCCCGAGAGCCGCCACGGTCGCACGGGGCGGCTCTTTGTGTTCCTCGATGAGCAGGGATTTCCGAAGCCCGATGGTGCGGCTCCCCTGTCTGGTCAAGTTTCGAAATTCCGCGGCCTGGAACGCGGACTGCTTGCTCACGCCAATTGCTTTCGGATCGACGGCAGCCACACGCCTGGCGAGCGAACCCGGACCAGGCACCCGATGGAACTGACTCCCGCGGCGTGGCGCATGGACGCTTGCACGCGATTTCACGGCAGACTCTATCCAGTGGGTCTGCCTTCCGCCGCGGCCCCGCACGGCGCAGCCCAACTGCAGATGCAGGAGTTGCCGGTAATCACAGGCCGGATCCTGAGGCCGTCACTCGCCGGGAGAACACAAGTGCCGGACATGGCTGATCGAATCCCCGCTGGCAGGGGCCACAGAGGTACGCCCATGGGCCTTGGTGGTACGATTTCGCTTCAGCAGGCCACTTTGGAGGCTAACGCGTGATTCACCGAAGATTCTCTCCCGTCCCCGCCGTGGCGGCGATGGTACTATCGTTTCTCTCAGCGGCTGAGATGCTTGCGCAGTCCAGCATCACTCCACCTGACAAGTTCTTTGGTTTTCGACTTGGAAGTGATCGCAACGTCGCGCGCTGGGACCGTATCGTCGAGTATTACCGCTTGCTGGAGAAGGAAGCTGGCGGCAAACTCAAAGTCGTCGAAATGGGCCCGTCCACCGAGGGCAATCCGTTCCTCCTCGTTGTCATTTCCTCGCCGAACAACATCGCCGGGCTTGAGCGGCTGCGCGGGGTCAACCAGGCTATCAGTGATCCGAGGGGCCGTACTGAGCAGGAAATCCGGAAGCTCGTCTCCGAGGGCCGCGCCGTGGTGTGCCAGTCGATGAGCCTGCACGCGAGCGAAATCGGCGGCACGCAGATTGCGCCCGAACTCGCTTTCGACCTCGTTTCCCGCAGCGACGAGGAGGCGAGCCGCATCCTCGACAACGTGGTCTTTCTGTTGGTGCCGTCGTTCAATCCCGATGGCGCGATCATGGTGGCCGACTACTACAAGAAGATGCTGGGCACGCCGTATGAAGGCGGCTCGCTGCCGTGGATGTACCACAAGTACACGGGCCACGATAATAACCGCGACGCCTTCATGACCAACATGGTGGAGTCGCAGTACATGGCGAAAATTCTGTTCCGTGATTGGATCCCGCAAGCGTATGCCGATCACCACCACATGGGCAGCTATGGGGCACGGATCTACATCCCGCCTTACGCCGAGCCGATTCGTCCGCACGGTGACCCGCTGGTGTGGCGCGAGATGAGTTGGTATGGGGCCCACATGGCCTACAAGGAAGAAGAGGCGGGTCTCTCCGGCGTCCTCAACATGGCTCAGTATTCAGGCTGGGGCCACTTCGGGTTCCACTGGATCACGCCGTTTCACAATATCGCCGGAATGCTCACGGAATCGGCGAGCGCACGGCTGGCGACACCCCTGTTCATTCACCCCGACCAATTGAAGGGCGACACGCGTGGGTTGCCCGAGTACGAAGCGCAAACGACGTTTCCCAATCCCTGGCCGGGAGGATGGTGGCGGCTTCGCGACATCATGGACCGGCAGAAGGTTTCGGCGTGGGCGCTGCTCGATCTGGCCGCGCGCAATCGCGAAACCGTGCTCTGGAACGCGTATCTAAAGGCCCGGCGGCAGACCGAGCGAGGTGCGGAAGGCAAGCCCTCGGCGTACGTGATCCCGCGCACTCAGCACGATCCGCTGACCGCGATGAAGATGGTCAACAAACTGCTGCTTCAGGGCATCGAGATCCTGGCGTCGCCGCGCGGATTCACCACCGCGGGCGGCGTCATCTATCCGGCGGGATCGTGGGTTGTTTCGCTTGCTCAGCCCAAGATGGGACTGATCCGCTACCTCCTGGGGCGCACAGTCTATCCGGACAACGAGTGGACACGGTCGCGGGACGGCTCGCCGATGCGGCCCTACGACATGGCCACCGACACGATGTTCGAATTCATGGGCGTGCACGTCGATCCGCTGGACGAGGCGGCGCCGGCAGGGTTGCGGAAGCTTGCGGCTCCCGTCGCGGCGGCGGGAAAGGTTGCCGCGAAATCGGCAGCCTACTCGCTCGACGGACGCTTGAACGACAGTTTCCGCGCCGTCAATATGCTCCTCGATAAGGGTGTCGCCGTGCGGCGCATCGAAACCGCCGGCGACGGCCTGCGGCCCGGCGATTTCGTCATGGCCGGCGGTCGCGATGACGTCCTGGCTGCGGTAGCCGGGGCGACCGGCGTCGATTTCCGGCCCGTCCAGGGTGGAGCGCAAGGCCGCGAAGTGAAGCGGCTTCGCGTCGGAATGTATCAGCGCTATTCGGGCGGCAACATGGATGAGGGGTGGACCCGTTTCCTGCTCGAGCAGTTCGGATTCCCGTACAAATCGGTCATGGACGCCGAACTGAAGAAGGGCGATCTCAACTCGAACTACGACGTCATCATCCTGCCCGATGACTCCACCGCGGCACTCACTGGCGAGCGGAAGGAATCGTCGTCGCGTCTCAATGAGGAGTTCCCGCCCGAATACCGCAGCGGCTTTGGCAAGGAGGGTGTGGAGGCGCTCAAGGCATTCGCTGATAAGGGCGGCACTCTCGTCGCTCTCGGCGGTGCCGGCAGTTTCGCTGTCGAGAAGCTCGAGCTTCGACTGCGCGACGTGACCGCCGGACGGAATACCAAGGAGTTCTGGTGCCCTGGATCGACGCTGCATGTGAAGTCCGACGCGGCGAACCCGATCTCGTGGGGTATGCCGGAGAACGGGTTGGCCGTCTATCTCGCGGGCAACGCCGTGTACGAGATTCTCCCTGGTCCACACAGCGATCGCTATGAAGTCGTCATGCGGTACGCGGACCGCGATCTGCTGGAAAGCGGCTGGCTTGTGGGCGAGCAAGTCATCGCCAAGAAGGCCGCAGTGGTCGTGGCCGGGTACGGGAAGGGTAGAGTCATCCTCTACGGCATCCGCCCGCAGTTCCGCGCACAGACACATGGCACGTATAAGCTGTTCTTCAACGCATTGGTGAAGTGAGCAGAAAGAGCCGGCCGCAGAGGCGCCGCTCGACATGCCCGGCAAGGGAGGCCAGCCGTGGTGAGCCCTTGAGTTCAGTGCGGGTAATATTGAAGCAGCTCATGTTCACCCAAATGCTCGGAAGTTGCCTCCATCTGATGGCCGGTTCCATGCCGGCTCGTCTGCGCGCACCAGGGGCGATGCCAGGCCGGCTGCAACAGTTCTCGCGGCGCGGTCTCGCGGCCGTGGCGCTGTCGATCGCCCTGGCCGGAGCAGCTCCCGTTTGGGCCCAGAGTATCGCGATCGAGAAACTGGACCTCGCGCAGGCGCGCACAGACGGCAAGGCCGGAGTGCAGATCCTCCCAGTGCTGTCCGGAGAGATCAAGGAGGTCAGCGTCGACCTGGTTTCGATTGTCGGGCCAGGACGGCACGTCGAGCCGGCGCGCTCGAAGCAGGCTGTCGTCTGGCTGATCCTGGCGGGCAAGGGCACGCTCCAGACGCAAGGCCGGAGTTTTGACGTTGAAGGCGAGACCATTGCGCGGGCCCCGCAGGCCTGGGCCTGGCAGATCAACGCGGCCAAGGGCGAAGCGCTCCACGTGTTGCGCGTGCGCCGGGATTTGAACGCGGACGATTTTGCGCAGTTGAAGAAGTTCCCCCAGAACAACGCCGCGCCGCATGTGAAGAAGTTTAGCGAGTGCCCAGCCTATGGCGAAGCGATCAAGAGCGCCAAGACGGTGAGCCGCACCTTGCTCCCGGAGAACTTCGTGCCCCGGATGGCCATGGGCACAGTGGAGACGACGGGGCCCGACACGGTCGGCGCACACCGGCATCCCATGCTGGAGCAGCTTTTCTTGGGTCTTCAGGGCAACGACATCACCGTCATCGCCGATCAGGTCCGGGCCAATTTGACCGGTTTCTCGATTCTCCATATTCCGCTCGGGTCAAACCACGGGGCTGAGGTCGCCTCCGGCAACAAGCTGCACTACGTGTGGATGGACTTCTTCATGTCCAAGGAAGGCCAGGAGTGGCTGAAGATGCACAAGCCACTGGAGCCGCAGAGGAAGCAGTAGAGGAGTGTCAAAAACATCCGAACGGTACGAGGCGGTCGGCTCGGCGCACTCCTGAGTCCCGCAGTTGGGCAGCTCGGTTCGATTGGTGCGCACGGCGGCGATGGCGTTTTGGAAATGCCCCGCTTCCATTGGGCGGCCGAGGCAGCGCGGCGCTTCCTCGGACGCGTTCTTTGCTACTGTCACGTCACCCCAGGCTCTGGAAAACAGGTGCGGTCGAGATCACCCGGCTGACCGTGGAATTCGGCAACGAACTGGGACAATTGCTGACGATTCCCGGCGGGGCCCGGATTCTGTTTGGCATCGGGATGCCGTCCCACCACCCCAGCATGGCGCTGGTCCGCATGGACTCTCTCGGCGCTGGCGAAACGGAGAAGGCAGAGACCCGTTCTGGGAACGCCATCAGGTGGCTCGGACCGTCGGTCGACGGATGAATCGTCGGGCTGTGCGAATTCACGCCTCTCAGGGCGTGGCCGATCGCCCTGTTTGCTTCACCAATTCGGCCACGGCGGCGACGATGATCTCCTCCACTTCTTCCCCGAACTGCCCTGCCCGTCCGAAATAGACCATGGACTCGCGGCCCTCGTAGCCGCCTTCGCGCAGGACACGCAGCGACGGGATGTACGCCATCACGTCGTTCGAGTAGCCCGCCACCCACGTGTCGTCGAATCCGTGGATGCCCTTCAGCCGGAGCGCGTAATCAGCCACGGTCTCCCCACCCAGCGCGATCAGTTTCAGCCCACTGCCGAATTGCCACACCTGGACAGGATAGGGATACCGGTCGGGGAACTTCCCGTCACGATCGAGGACGTCCAGCAGGTGGCGTGCCGTGGTCCGATACGCGGGCAACTTATCCTGCAGCTTCTTCTCCAACTCCTCGCGCGTGGACGGGTTCACGAGCGGCAGGTCGGTGCGGGTGAAGGCCGTCCGCAGCGGACTGGCAAGGGGCTTCATCTTGCCGGAGAGCACCTGTTCCACGGCGGCGGCAAGGATCTCTCCTCGTTTGCGGCACAACTCCTCGCCGGCGCGGGGAAGCGCGTTTGAATCTGCGCCGCAACCTTGAATGAAGATCGCCGTCGCCCCCGGGTGAGCCTTCTCGATCGCCGCCTGGGCATAGCCGGGCCAGTCGTTGCTGATCAGGTAGTCGTTGAGCGTGGTCGCGTGGCAGGCGTAACCCATCACTAGCGCCAGCAGAGTGCCTGCCTGGTCGCGCACGGCCAGCACCGGCACGTCGGGGTCCACTGGCCCCGGCAATGACCGGTTTCCCACTCGGCGGCGGTTGACGCCGATGCCTGCCAATCCCTGATCGAAATAGAGGCTGGCGGGCGCCATTGTGCTGATCGCCGTCCCCACCACGCCTACGGACTTTTCGATGAGTTGCACGGTGTATCGGTCTACGACGTCGCGCTGCGCGGCAGTCAGATCGTAGAGCGGCATGGGCACGATGCCAGCCACCGGGCCGCTATGCGTATGGGAAACGTTGAGGATCATGCGGTCGCGCGAAAGGCCATATCGGGCTTGGCACTGCCTTGCGATTTCATCGGCCGACTGGCGGTCGATCCCGGCCAGGTCCAGCGTGACGACGACGGCTGGCTTGCCGCCCCCGTCGTCGATGGCGAGTGCGCGGACATAAATGTCCTGCCGGACGCCCTCGGAAGGCTTGGTCCGGCTGGCGAATCCAGCCATCCAGATTGGCTCGGCGGGAGTAATCGGCGTCTTGGCGACGCCGGCCTTCCACCCGGTTTCGCCGGAAGCCAGCGTGCAACTGGCGAGGATGAGAGACCAATAAAGAGCAAGTTTCATGGCGGAGAAGTAAGACACCGGGTCGGCGTGGCGCATGGGGATCAGATCGCCACACGATCCCGGTGTCATGTTTGCATCTTAGACCAGAAGCTCACCTTCAGTGAGACGGCCGGGACCGCGTTGCGCCCAAATCCATGACTCGCCCGAACGTGGCGCTGGTGCTCCCAGCGCAAGTCGGCCGTTGGCCTGTAACGTCTCCACGGAGAGGCGCTGGATGTAGACTGGACTTTCACTGGAGGCGCGCGTGAACAAGGTGCGTTGTGCGACGGCCTGTGTGGCCTTTCTTCATCTGGCGCTGCTCTGCGCCATGCTGCCGGACTACTTCGCCGATAACGACCTCGGCTACCACATCTCCCTCTCCCGCCAATACGGCATCCACGGCCAAAACTGGTGGGACAACCTGAACTGGGCCCCCAGCGGCAGGCCAAACCTTCAAGGGCCCGCGCTCCACTATGCCATCGGATTCACCGGCCGCTTGCTCGGCGGGCAGGGCGACGACTACGTCCATGCCTTCTCCATCTGGGCGGTTCTGCAATGGGCAGCCGCCGCATTCACCGCCTTCTGGTTCGCGCGCCGCTATGGCGGTGATTGGGCGGCGCTCATCGCCGTGGCCCTCCTCACCGGCAGCGCCTACTCGGCGGCGCCCTTCTTCGTCGGCGTACCCTCCGGCTGGATCTTCATCCTCGCGCCCTGGGCCATCCACTTCTTCCTCTCTGAACGGCCTTGGCTCAGCATCCCTTTCGCCACAATGCTCGTCTATGTTCATCTCGGCGGCGCGCCCGTCGCTGGATTCGGCATCCTTCTCGCCGCGCTGGCCACCCGCAGGTGGAAGTGGCTCCTCATCTGCGGCGCGTCGATCCTCGCCCTGAGTTCGCCCTACATGATCCACTTCCTCCGGCACCTGTCCTGGTACAACGGACGCCGCGGACATGTTGCCGGCGATTACGCCTGGCTGATCTATCTGCTGGCCGTACCAGCCTACTTCTGGCTTGCCCGGCGGCCAAAGGAAAACCTGTTCCTGCTCATTTGGCCCTGGGCGGCATTCGTCTGGATCTTCCAAGACGGCCTGAGGTTCATGTTGCAGACCACCGTCGCGGCCTCAGCGATCGCGGGCATCGGGCTGGCCCGCATCTGCCAGCGCTGGGAGAACCGCGCCGCGTTCGTGTGGGGCGTCACGTTGCTGGTCATCCTGGCGACCGTCATGCCGCTCTCCATCCCTGCCGTGGTCATCGAATGGTCCTGGGCAACCGGCCGGGGCTTTCCCCGCGAACTCGATTGGAACGAGGCGCGGACCCTGGCACGCGTCGTCGACGGAGCGAAGCTGAACAGCCGCATCGTCAACTCTTACTACGACTCGCTGAGCGCCGCCATGGCCGTCTACACTGACCTGCGGCAGGAATACGGCCACTGGGGAGAAGTGAAGCCGGTACAGAACCCGGCCGCTGCGATCCAGGCCTCCGACAAGGTCTACGTGGTGCCGGTCCCGCCCGGTGATCCTGTTGCTCTCGACCTGCAACAGCGGGGCTATCTCCAAATCCACGGCGGCGCAAAGGAGACCAGTATAGTCACTATCACGGCGGGCCACCCATTGGCTGAAGCCGTGGAAACAGTGATCCCGGTCATGCGCGACAACATGAACTGGCTTGCGGATCACGCCGTCAACAACCGGTTCCCATCGATGGAGGTGATTCTTTCACCGAAAGCGCTCGCGGATCGCACCGTCCTGATGATGTTGCAGCGCAAGTGCGCGGGTCGAATCGAGTTGGCCGTGCTCATCTACTCGCAGGCCGTCCATCCCGCGCACCCGAACGTGGCCAGGGGTGCCCGTGGCTCGGCGCGCGGATGGGGCTCGGTAGCGAACTTCCTCGGCGATGAGACGGCGCTGGACTATTTGGGCGACGCGCGGTTCGAGCGCTTCCGCCACAACGCAAAGGCGCTCGCTAACGCTCTTCCGGCGATCGGCCAGTCTCAGGTCCCCACACCCGAAATCGACCAACTATCGAGTCGCCTCTTTAAGGAGTTCTTTTGACGGGATGGCCCTGCCGCAACCAGCCGCCTCGATGAAAGACGCTGACCCTCTGCAACCGCGTGCGAAGTGAGGCTGGTGCGCGGCATCCCACTTGACAGTCCCGGCTCCCGCCGGTGTTTCGGCGGTACGTGTCCAGATGGATTCATCGGGGGGACGGCGGCCGGGGCCGCCCTTCTTTCGCCAACTGAGCTATAGTGCTATTCGCGGCAAAGGAGGCGCACGCCATGCGTCGTCGTTTCTTTCTTGGAGCTGGCCCGGCACTGGCTCTCACCCAATTACCCGGCCGCGCGGCCGATCAGTTGCCCGCACTGCTCGGCGGCGAACCCGTACGGAAGAAGGCCTGGCCGTCCTGGCCGCAAACCACTCCCCAGGACGAGACCACTTGGCTCGAAGCACTGCGCGCCTGCAAGTGGTGGCGTAAGGAAGGCCACTTCGTACGCGACTTCGAAACGGCGTGGGCTTCCCGCATGGGCGCTCGTCACTGTCTTGCCACGGCTAACGGCACCGGCGCGCTCATGGCGTCCATGCACGCTCTCGATGTCGGACCAAAGGACGAAGTGATCGTCTCGCCTTACACGTTCATCGCCACCATCAACGCCATCCTTGCGCATTACGCCCTGCCCGTCTTCGCCGATTCCGATCCGGGCGCCGGGCTTATTGACGCTGCCAAGATCGAGGCGCTCATCACCCCGCGTACCCGTTGCATCCTTCCGGTTCACCTCGGCGGTTACGTCGCCGACATGGACCGCATCATGGACATCTCAAAGCGGCGCAACATCCCGGTCGTCGAGGACGCCTGCCAGGCTCACCTCTCCGAGTGGCGCGGCCGCAAGGCCTCCACCATCGGCCACCTCGGCTGTTTCAGCTTCCAGAAGTTCAAGAACCTGCCCGGAGGTGAAGCCGGCGCGGTCGTCACCAACGACGAAACCCTGTTCCGCCGCGCCTATGGCTTCCACTCCCACTACCGCACCCCCAACGAAGGCCCCGCCGACCCCAAAGGTACAAATGGCATCAACCTCCGGCTGGCTGAGTTCCAGGCCTCCATCCTCCTAAATCAGCTCACGCGGCTTGACGGCCAGGCCAAACGGCGCGAGGAAAACGCCGCCGCCCTCACCGCCCTGCTCAATGAGATCCCTGGCGTCAAACCCGCTCGCATGCACGACGGCTGTACCCGCAACGCCTACCACCTCTACATGCTCCGCTACGACGACGCGGCCTTCTCCGGACTCCCGCGCGAGCGTTTCTTGCGCGCGGCACAGGCCGAGGGCGTCCCCATCTCCGCGGGATACGGCCAGCTGAACCGGGATCCATTCCTTGAGAACACTCTGAACTCCCGCCCCTTCCGTGCGGTTTACTCGCAGCAGGACATCGCCCGCTGGCGTGAGCGAAACCAGTGTCCTGCCAACGACCAGTTGTGCCGTGACGGCATGTGGCTCTCCCAGTCCACCCTGCTCGCCACCCGCACCGACATGGAGGATATCGCCACTGCCATCCGCAAGATCCAGAAGCACGCTGGGCAGTTGCTCAAAGCGTAGCCGCCGCCCCACGCCCCGCGGCGCTGTAATAGGATAACGACTACTGCGAAAAGGAGAGCCTGCTGTGAACCGAAGACATTTCTGTGCGGCGGCATTCGCCCCGTCTCTGGCCGCCTGGGCCGCTTCTCTGCCGATCCGGAAGGGCGTGGTCTTTGGCATGTTGCCCAAGTCCATGACCATTGCTGAACGTTTCCGTCTTGCTCGCGACACCGGCTTCCCCGAGGTCGAATGCTACACCACCCCCGACCCTGCCGATGCCGAAGAGATCAAGAAGGGCGCCGAAGCCGCGGGTGTCCGCATCCATTCGGTCATGAATATGGCTCATTGGAAATTTCCCCTCTCCTCAAGCGATCCGGCAGTGGTCAAGGAGAGTATGACCGGTCTGGAGACCAGCATCCGCAACGCTCATCTCTGGGGTGCGGAAACGGTCCTGCTTGTGCCCGCCGTGGTCAATCCCGAAACCCGGTACGAGGATGCCTGGACTCGCTCGCAGGCTCAGATTCGCAAAATCCTCCCACTGGCGGCCGAATTGAAAGTGATCATCGGCATCGAAAACGTCGGCAACAAGTTCCTGCTCAGCCCCATCGAATTCGCCCGCTACGTCGACGAATTCAAGACCCCCTGGATTCGCGCCTACTTCGATGTCGGCAACATCGTGAGTATGAACATCGGCTATCCGCAGGACTGGATCCTCACTCTCAATAAGCGCATCGTCAAGCTCCACTTCAAGGAAGCTTCCATGAAACGCGTTCCCGGCGAACGGCCCGCCCTCGGCCAGGGCGACATCGATTGGAAAGCCGTCGCCTCCGCGCTTAGGACAATCGGCTACAAAGGTTCCGCGACCCTCGAAATGTCGGGTGGCGACGAAGCCTATCTGCGCGACGTGAACCAGCGGTTCGATTCCATCCTCGCCCTGGCTTAGCCGCTCGAAGCCCGCTGGCTGCCTGTTCGGGAAACACGCCCGTGCCGTATCGGGGTGCAGGCGCAAAACGCTGTACGCTGTCTGATTCGACCGCAAGGACCTGGGACCGTGCTGCTGAGACGTCTCGCTCTCGCCCTATTCGCCGCCACCTTGGCCTTCGGAGCCGACGCGGCGTTCCTTTTCGCCGGTCTTAGCCTGACGCCCACGCCCTGGGACAAGGAAGCCAACTTCCGCCTCCTCGACCGCTATGCCCGCCTGGCAGCGGCTCAGGGCGCGCAAGTCATCGCCACGCCCGAGGGCTTCCTTGAAGGATATGTCGGCAACCAGCACCGCTCGCCCGGTCTCGATCGCGGGAAGTACTTCAGCGTCGGCGAGCACATCGACGGCCCCATGCTGACTCGCGTCGCCGCCCTGGCCCGCGAGCTGAAAGTCTATCTTCTGATCGGCTTTGCCGAACGCCGCCAGGACCGCATGTACAACTCCGCCGTCATCTTCGCCCCTGACGGTTCCATCGCCTCCCGCTATTCAAAAGCCCACACCGCCGCAGACGAGCCGTTCAATACCAAAGGCGCAGAGTTTCCCGTCGCTGACACGCCCCTCGGCCGTTGGGGCACCCTCATCTGCTTCGACCGCCAACTGCCCGAGACCTCGCGCATCCTCTCGCTTCGTGGCGCACAGTTCATTCTGGTCCCCTCCTGGGGTGGCTACGGCGAGATCAACGACCAGATGATGCGCGTCCGCGCTTACGAAAACGGCGTCTGGCTGGCCTTCGTTCACCCTAAGCGCACCCTGGTCATCGATCCCAAAGGGAACATCGTCGCCAAAAGCGGCCGGGAGGACGATCAGATCGTCCTGGCCACCATCACTCTCCGCGATGGCAAGCCCATCCAACTGCTCGAACAGCGCCGTCCTGAGTTGTATGAAGAGCTTGTCCGGCCCCGGAAGTAGGCCTCCATCGGGCCGCGCCGTCCGCCAGTGTCCAGGGCGACAATCTGGCAACTCACCCCCGCCCGGTGCAACAATGGGGAACTGGCAGGGATATGCCGGTACATTTCAGCCATGGATACGGGCCGCTCTCCTCGCGGCGCCCGGGTGTGCTATCTCAAGCGCCGTCCAGGATTCCTGGTTGCGCCTGCGGACCGGTATATCTCGATTCGATTAAAGGCGCTGCCGCCGGCAACAGCCTGGGCCTCTCTGAGGGCCATCCCTAATCCGTCACCATGTCAGCCACTGAATCCGAACTTGTTCAGAACATTAGCATCGCCGATGCACTGGCCCGTACTGAATCGCTCTCTGGGGACAGTCTCGCGGTCGTCAGCCGCCATGAGGGTATCCGCTGGAGTTGGCATGAACTCATGGACGCCGCCCGATCCATCGCGGAGGGCCTTAACTGCCTTGGTTTGGTCCCCGGCGACCGCATCGGCGTCTGGTCCACCAACTGCGCCGAGTGGATCGCGCTCCAATACGCCTGCGCCATCTCCGGGCTGGTTCTCGTCAACGTCAATACCGCCTACCGTTCTCATGAACTCTCCTACGTCCTGAACCGCAGCCATATTCGTGCGCTCGTCCTCCATGAACGCGACCACCACGCCGACTACCGCCTGATCCTGGAGGACGCGCTTTCCCGGACACCCTGCGAGCTTGAGCACGTCCTTTATCTTGGCTCCAGCCTGTGGCGGGATATCGCCTCCGCCCCTCCCGTCATGCCCCGCCATGTCCCGCAGCCCGGCGACGTCGCCAACATCCAATACACCTCCGGTACGACGGGTTCCCCCAAAGGCGTCCTTCTCACTCACCTGAACCTCATCAACAACGGCCGCTTCATGGGTGGGCGCATGAGACTCACCGCGCGCGACCGCATCTGCCTTCCCGTGCCGCTTTACCATTGCTTCGGCTGCGTCATCGGTACCATGAACGCCGCGGCCACCGGCGCGGCCATCATTCTTCCGGCCGCCTCCTTCGATGCGGGCCTGACACTGGAGGCGATCGACGCCGAACGCGCCACAGCCGTCTATGGCGTTCCAGCCATGTTCATCGGCGAACTCCACCACCCTGCTTTTGACACGTACGACTGTTCGAGTCTCCGCACGGGCGTCATGGCCGGTTCCGTCTGCCCCATCGAAGTCATGCGCCAGGTCGTCGAGCGCATGAACTGCCGCGAGATCACTATCATCTACGGCCAGACCGAAAGCTCCCCGGGCATCACCATGTCCAGCCCCGACGATTCCCTCGAACTGCGCTGCTCCACGGTCGGCCGCGCCCTGCCCGCCACTGAAGTCAAAATCATCGACCCCACGACCGGCGCCGAAGTTCCGTCCGGTGTCACTGGTGAACTCTGCTCCCGCGGCTACCTCGTCATGAAGGGTTACGACGACGACCCGGAGGCCACCGCCGCCGCCATTGACCCCGATGGCTGGCTCCACACCGGCGATCTCGCTGTGGTCGATGACAACGGCTACTACCACATCACCGGGCGTCTCAAGGACATGATCATCCGCGGCGGCGAGAATATCTACCCGCGGGAAGTCGAGGACTACCTCTACCTCCATCCGAAAGTCGCTGAAGTCCAGGTCGCCGGACTGCCCCACCCGAGATTGGGTGAATCCGTGCTCGCTTGGATCCGCCTCAAGCCGGGTTGCACCGCCACTCCGGAAGAGATCCAGGAATTCTGCCAGGGCCAGATCGCCTATTTCAAGATCCCCGAATCGATTCGCTTCGTCGACAGCTACCCGATCACCGTTACCGGCAAGATCCAGAAGTTCCGCATCCGTGAACTGGAGCTGGAGTATCGCGCCATGGATGGCAACGAAGCCCTGGCTACCGCCGGATCCGCCGAATCGGGCGTCTGAACCCTCGCCTTCCCGATCACGAGTCCTTGGCGTGCTTCGCCGCGCTACTGTAGTTTCAATGCTCTCCGCGCCTGCCCCCCGCTTTCTCTCCTCCTTCATCCTCCTCGCCGCCTTTCAGGTTTGCGCCCAGCTGCCGCGTGAGTACCTGTGCCGCCGCGCGCCGTCTCCCATCCGCGTCGACGGCCGCCTCGACGACCCCGCATGGCGCAAGGCCCCCTGGACCGCCGATTTCGTCGACATCGAAGGTCCGTCGAAACCCCATCCCCGCCTCCGGACGCGAGCAAAGATGCTCTGGGACGGCAGCTACTTCTATGTCGCTGCCCAACTCTCAGAACCCCCCGTTTGGGCCACACTCACTGTCCACGACTCCGTCATCTTCCGCGACAACGACTTCGAGGTCTTCCTCAATCCCTCCGGCGACACCCTCAACTACTTCGAATTCGAAATCAACGCCCTCAACACCGGCTGGGACCTCTTCCTCCCAAAGCCCTACAAGATGAAGGGGCGTCCCGACAACACTTGGGAGATCCCCGGCCTCCTGACCGCCGTCCACGTCGATGGCACACTCAACGATCCCCGTGATCGTGATCGCGGCTGGACCGTCGAGATCGCCTTTCCCTGGTCCGCCTTCGCCTCCCGTGCCCTGGTCCGCCGCCCCGCGCCGGCCGAGTCATGGCGGGTCAACTTCTCCCGCGTCGAATGGCGCGTCGATGTTCGCGGCGGCCGCTACGTGAAGCTGCCTGGCTTCAAGGAAGACAACTGGGTCTGGTCGCCCCAGGGCATCGTGGACATGCACGTGCCCGAAAAGTGGGGCGTCGTGCGGTTCGACGCCCGCTGACGGCTCCGGCGAG
Source organism: uncultured Candidatus Solibacter sp. (assembly GCA_964604945.1). Taxonomy (GTDB): domain Bacteria; phylum Acidobacteriota; class Terriglobia; order Bryobacterales; family Bryobacteraceae; genus PNKE01. The sequence continues at coordinate 5,017 of CAZSBK010000042.1, read as the reverse complement.
GGTCGCCATTTCAACCAGACTCTGGACATCCTCCCTTGCGTTGACAACGATTGGAAATATTTCTTCGCCCTGTTTTCAGCGGTTTAGGAAGATTCCTTGCGGGCGCTCGTTTCCGCGCTCCTCCAATGACAATCGCTATGTCAACCACGGCATCTCAATCAAACCAAAGCGCTCCAGCCGCTCCCAAGTCCAGCCAGTCGGTGCACGAAGCCGCCGATTGCGAACTCCAGAAGACAATCTCCCGGCTCTATCGTGAGCAATTCCACCCGGTCGGTCCGGTCGAACAGACCCTGGTCGAGACCCTGATCCACAACTGTCTTCAGACCCACCGCATCCAGCAGGCCGAACGCGATGTTGACCTGCTCCACCATTCGGCCAGCCTCGTCAATCTCGTCCGCCTCGTCCGCTATCGCGCCTGCCTTGAGCGGTCCACACGTGAGGCCCTCGCCCAACTCGCCGAAGTCCAGCATCGCCGCCGCTGGGCCAAGCCTGCCGTCATGGCCGCCTCGGCCTCCACTGCCGCCGACACTCCCGCCACCGGACTCCAACCCGTCCCGCCTTCCCGCACTGCCATCCACCACGAATCCACACGCCTCCCCATCCCGCGTCCCATCGACCAGCCGAACCAGTCGCCGGACTCCTCGGCCCGGCCTTCACCACCGCCCGCAGCCTCCGCGTCTCCAGCAAAACCACTTGGGCAAGACCCCGTCCCGCCAAACGTCAAACGTCAGAACGATTGATATACTCATGGCGAATCTCCACTCTGGGAGGCACTCGCCATGACCCGCTTTCTGCTCGTCCTGCTTGTCGTCCTGACTCCGTTCGCCGCTGTGTTTGCGGCGGATGATCCACCCACTCTCGCCATCGGCTCGTCGGCGCCGGACTTCTCTCTGCCCGGCATCGACGGCAGAACCCATTCGCTCGGCGACTACGCCGCTTCCAAGGTCCTCGCCGTCGTCTTCACCTGCAACCATTGCCCGACGGCTCAGCTCTACGAGACTCGCATGAAGCAACTCGTCACGGACTACAGCGCGAAAGGCGTTGCCTTCGTTGCCATCGGGCCAAACGATCCCAACTCCGTCCGCCTCGACGAAATGGGCTACACCGATTTGAACGACGGCCTCGACGGCATGAAAACTCGTGCTGTGCGCCACAAGTTCAATCTCCCTTATCTCTACGATGGCGGCACACAATCCGTCGCCGCCGCCTACGGCCCCAAAGCCACCCCGCACGTCTTTGTCTTCGATGCCCAGCGCAAGCTCCGTTACGAAGGCCGCATCGACAACTCCCAGCGCGAATCACTGGTGAAGACAAAGGAAACCCGCGCCGCCCTCGACGCCCTGCTCGCCGGCCGTGAGCCCGAAGTCACCCATACCGGCGTCTTCGGCTGCTCAATCAAGTGGAAATCGAAGGCCTCCACCCGCGACGCCGAGATGAAACGCATCCTCGCCGAACCGGTGACTGTCGAACCCGTTTCGGCCGACGGCTTGAAAGACCTCCGCAAGAACCCTTCCGGCAAACTCCTCCTCATCAACTTCTGGGCCACCTGGTGCGGACCCTGCCTTACCGAATTCCCGGTCCTCCAGGAGACCTTCCGCATGTACCGCCGCCGCGACTTCGACATGGTAACCGTCTCCACCAACCTGCCCGACGAGCGCGAAGGCGTAATGCGCGTTCTCAACAAGTTCCACGCCTCCACCCGCAATCTCCAATTCGACTCCACCGATACTTATGCTCTCCAGGCCGCCTTCGACCCCAAATGGCAGGCCGGCGTCCCGTTCACCGTCCTGATCGCGGCCGATGGCCGCATTGTCTATCAGAAACAAGGCGAAATCGACATCCTCGATCTCCGCAAAGCGATCCTCGCCAACCTGCCCGACTCGGACTACGTCGGCCACCGCGCCTACTGGGCCTCGCTCCAGTAGGACAGACCTCCCGGTCTGTCCCAGCGAGCCGCTGCCGTCAGGTGGCGGTACCGCGCTGTCTCCGCCCCTATCGGCGATATACTGGCTTAGCCCGGTTCCAGATCTCGTTGTCCGGAGCTGTCGTTGATGCATAGGGACCGGCAGGACACTCTATCCATGCGCCTTCGCACGTTCCCCATCTTCCTCGCCTTCCTCGCCATGGGCTTCGCCGACGCCGTCGGGCCCTTTGTCTCTCTGGCCAAGGACGAGTTCCAACTCTCCAACGCCGTCGCCTCGATGATCCCCCTCGTCGGCCTCTCCATGTTCGGCTTGCTCTCGATCCCGGTCGGTCTCATACAGGACCGCAAGGGCAAGAAGTTCGTCCTCATGTCCGGCCTGCTGGTCGCCTTCTTTGGCCTGCTGAACGGATCCTTCGGCCTTGACTCATTTGGCCGCTTCCTGGTCACCATCTTGCTGTTGGGCGCCGGCGCGGCCATTCTGCAAGTCGCCGGAAACCCGATCATGCGCGACGTCTCGGGCGAGGGAAAATACGCCCGCAACCTGACTCTGGCCCAGTTCGTCAAGGCTATCGGATCGCTCTCCGGACCCATGATCCCGGTCGTTGCCGCCAAGTACTACGGCGCGGACTGGCGGGTGATCTTTCCCATCTACACCGTCGCCCTGCTCATCGCCGTCGTTGCCGTCGCCGGCCTCAAGGTGGACGAAAAGAAGTCCGGGGACAAGGCAGCCACCTTTGCCTCCTGCCTGGCGCTGCTCAAGAACCCTTACGTTCTGGCCATGGTGATGGCCATCTTCTTCTATGTCGGCGCCGAAGTCAGCGTCAGCGCCGGCATCCCGCTCTATCTGAAGGAACGCTTCGGTATCGACATCAATAAGGTTGGCCTTCTCGGCACCGGGCTGTTCTTCACCGCCCTCATCATCGGCCGCTTCTCCGGCGGCGTCATCCTCAACTGGGTCACCCCCCGCAAGTTCTTCATGCTCACCTGCGCGCTGTCCATCCTCGGACTCGCCGGTATGTTCGTTCCGAGTCAGACCATCGCCGTGGCCAGCTTCTTCATCATCGGACTCGGTTTCGCCAACATCTTTCCGCTGGTCTTCTCCATCACGGTCGACTCAATGCCCGAGCACACAAACTCGCTGTCCGGCCTCATGGTGACCGCCATTGTCGGCGGCGCAATCCTGCCGCCGCTGATGGGCCTGGCCGCCGACGCGTCCACGGTCCAGATCAGCTTCCTGGTGCCCCTGGCCGCCATCCTCTACATCACCTGGACATCCATCCTCAAACCAACCTCCATGATCAAGTGAAGTCTTTCATGCTGGTGAGATACCGAGATTCTGATACGCTCTCTGGCAGTCGTCATCCTGTTGAACGGAAACGCTAAGAAAGGAGTGAAAACAATGAAAAAGGGCTGCCTCATAATCGTAGGAATCTTCCTCGCCCTGATCGTGGTTGGTATTGTATTCAAACCGTCTGAAGCAACCAGACAGAAGTTGGCACAAGAGGCTGCTGCTCGAAAAGCGAAGCGAGCCGAGGCGTCCAAACCGCAGGAAACTAACAAGGCCCCAGGAAACGCTCCTCGATCCTCTCAAGATCCGCAGCAACCGGCGAAGCCAGGCTCACAGTGGACCTACTCAACGAACGAAGACTCCATGGGACGCAAACGGTCTTTCGCCGTCGTAACTTCCACGAATACGTTGAATTTCGGTTTTCCGTATCAAGGAAGCCAACATGGGACGCTTATGCTTCGCAAGTCGACGGAATCCGGAGTCAACGTCATGCTTAGTATCGAACGGGGGCAGTTCATTTGTGGATTCGACGACTGCGTGGTCAATGTCCGCTTTGACTCTGGCCCGATCCTGCGCATCTCCGCAAGTGCGCCGGTCGACCATAGCTCAACCGTACTGTTCTTGGAAAGCGAAGCGAAACTGGTGTCGCTTGCCCGCAAGTCCAAGATCGCACGCGTTGAAGCCACCTTCTATCAGGAAGGCGCGCAGACTCTTGAATTCAATGTCGAGGGACTCGAATGGAAATAATGGCCCGTCAGTTCAAGATAAGGCAGGAACACAGGACATGACCCGGTTCTGTTCTGCTAGGAACAAGCCAACCTATGTCATGGTCGACACAAGTTCATGGTGAGGTTTCCATGCACGATTATTCAAACGACCAGCGGGCCGTCCTGACGCTCGATGCCGGCGGCACCAACTTCGTCTTCTCAGCGATGCAGGCCAACCGGCCGGTCGTCGAAAGCTTCGCCCTGCCGGCGGAGGCGGCCGACCTCGAAAAGTCCCTGGCCAACATGTTCCAGGGTTTTCAGCGGGCGCTCGAATCATTGAACACGCCGCCCTCGGCCATCAGCTTCGCCTTCCCGGCGCCGGCCGATTACTTCCACGGCATCATCGTCGGTCCCCGCAATCTGCCCGGTTACAAGAACGTCCCGCTGGCCGCCATCCTCGAAGACCGCTTCTCTCTGCCCGTCTTCATCAACAATGACGGCGACCTCTTTACGTACGGCGAAGCTGCCGCCGGCCTGCTGCCCTATGTCAACAGTCTCCTGGCCCAGGCTGGCAGCCCGAAGCGTTTCCGCAACCTCTTCGGCGTCACTCTCGGGACCGGCCTTGGCGGCGGCATCGTGCGCGACGGCGAACTCTACACGGGCGACAACTCCGCCGCCGGCGAGATCTGGATCCTGCGCCACAAGTACGACCCCGAATCGAACGCCGAGGAAGGCGCCTCGATCCGCGCCGTCCGCCGCTCCTACGCTGAGATGTCCAACATCCCGTTCGAGGAAGCCCCCGAACCCAAGGTGATCTATGAAATCGCCAGGGGCTTAGCCGAAGGCAACGCCTACGCCGCGCGCGAGGCTTTTCGCCGCATGGGCGAGATGGCCGGCGACGCCATCTCGAACGCCATCACCCTGCTCGACGCCCTGGTTGTCATCGGCGGCGGCGTCTCTGGCGCGCACGCGCAGTTCCTGCCCGCCATCGTGGACGAGATGAACTCGACCTACCTTGCTCCAAACGGTGAACGCTTCCGCCGCCTCATCCCGCAGGCATTCAACCTCGAAGACCCGGCTCAACTCGAACAGTTCCTG
>CAZSBK010000041.1:0-41432 GCA_964604945.1 uncultured Candidatus Solibacter sp. | reverse complement strand
CGCAACCCAAAGGGCAGCAATGACTTGCCGCAATAGCATCGTTGGTCGTCGTCGTGGATGAATAACATCAACTTCCTCCTCCCGTCTCGCTCTTGCGGCAAGTCATCTGGCTGCGCGGCCGCACGCGACTTCTATCACAGGCTGCTAGATCTCGGCTCGCAGGCGGAATGGGTCGACGCCGGTCTGCTCGAGATGGGCGACCTCGCGCAGGTAGGCATCGACGCCGGTCTTGCGTTTCATTCCCTCGTACGACATATATCGTACTTTGCCGAAAATGGGGCGTTCCTGCCAGGGGCGGTCGTGAAGGCCGAAGCACCAGAGGATGTTGGTGTAAGTGTTCGGGTCACGGCCATCAAGGGCATAGATGTCATGGAGGCGGACCATGGTGGCCAGCGCGCCGGCATGGGTACGGGACCATTCGATGATCTTCTTGCCCCAGTACATGCGGTAGTAGCCGTGGATGGTTCCGCGCAGGAGGAGCTCGGTCTGGCAGGCATTCCAGAGCGGGTCGTGGGTGCGGGCGCTGCGGAATTCCTCATAGTCGTACACGAGCGAGCGGACGTCGCCGTCGTGGTCTTCCAGAGTGCGGCGGTTCCATTCGGGCAGGTGGGCGAAGGAATCGGGCGGCGAAGCGAAGCTCGCGTAGTTGAAGGCGAGTTCTCGGCGGACGATCAATTCCTCCAGGAACTCGCCGGGCACCAGACCATTGGCCGCGGCATGGCTGCGGACGGCCAGGGCGATATCGAGCGCCGAGATCTGTCCGAAGTGGAGGTAGGGGCTGGAATTGGAGGTGGCGTGGGCGGCAGGCTGATTCCGTTCGCGGGCATACCGGCTCAGGTTGATCTGGAGGAAGTGGCGTAAGCTGGCCTCGGCGGCGAGCTGGCCGCCGGTGCAGGAGATTGACGGGGCAATCGAATGGTCGATTTCACAGGATGCGACCAGGGCGCCAATGCCAGAGGCGGTCACCTCGGTGTGGAACTCCGGCGGCGACCCTCTCCACCGGCGGTTGAGGCTGGGCGCGGGCATGTGCGTGAGGTAGCGAGCAAGTACCCGGTTGATTTTGGGGCGGATGGTGTAGGCGGCGTATTCGCGTTTCTCGAACACGCTCATGGGGACGATGGTGGAGGATTCGACGGCTTCGTAGAGCACGTCGACTTCGGCCGGGACCGAGGCGTTGTGGAGAGCGGCAATGAAGACCGGGTACTGGTCGGTGACGATGACGGCGGCGCGGGCGGCGAGACGGTAAAGGGTGTCGTTGAGGTCCCGGTGGGTGCGGGGGAGGTGGAAGCAGTAGCCTGCGCCGAGCGAGCGGAAACGGCGGGCCTGTTCGGGGACGCCTTCGAGGATGAAGGTATGAAGACGGTCGTTGGCGTGGGGGTAGGTGCAGGTGAGACCTTCGTAAACAAGCAGCGGGAGCGAGAGCGTGTTGGCCCATTCCGCGGCGCGCAGCAATGCGTGGTTGGACTGGGCGCGACGGTTCACCTGCGCCCAATATAGGACGTAGTTCGCGCCCTGGCGGATGGGGGCCGAATTCAGTGCGCGGACGCGTTGGTTCACAGTCCTGCTGATGAGGATAGCCCAGGCGGAGTTGCGAAGTTGGAGCACGAAGCTGAAACGCGAACAGACACGAGGCGCGTCTGTGTGCTAAGAATCGAGGTATGATGCGGACACTACTGGTACTGGGAATTTCCTTGACGACGCTACTTCCGGCGGCAGCGCAACAGATATCTGGGATGCGTTCACTCTCCGGCTTCCCGGCAGCGGCAGCCGAGGCGAGGGCGGCGAGGGCGAAGACGGATTCAAGCCGTAGCGCCTACGTTTTTGACACGGCCGTGGTTTTCCCGCACCTGGCAGTTGGCCCGGCGTGGGAGACCTCTTTCATCATCATGAATATGTCAGAGACTACAGGCGCATTCAGCCTGCGGTTCTACGCAACCGACGGTACACCGATGAGTCTGTCATTCAGCTCTGGAACGGCCGCAGCGTCTGCTTCCGATGTCGTGGTGACCGGCACGCTGGTGGCGGGCGGCAGCACGACGATTACCGCCTACGACGATGGCCAGCCCCTGAGGACGGGTTACGCGATCCTCACGCCGCCATCGAGCACCCAGAGGTTCGGCGGCTTTGCCGTTTTCCGGCAGAAGATCACGGGCCAGCCCGGTTTCGAAGCGACGGTACCGCTGTGTGACCAAGACGACTGGACCTTCTTCATGCCGTTTGACAACACCACAGGGGTTTTCGACACTGGCATGGCGATTGTGAATCCTTCGACCACGACCGCGACGAGCGTTTACCTTGCCTTCATCGGCGAGAACGGCACGGTGATCTCCGAGCAGACGTTGGTCCTCAAGGCGGGCGAGCAGCAATCGTTCTCGCTCCCGGTGAAGTACCCGGTGCTGGCTAACAAGAAGGGCGTCGTGTATGCCTATGGAGAGTCAGACTATCTCTCCGCCCTGGGTTTGCGCTTCAACCAGGCTGGTGGCGGAGCGTTCACGACGGTGCCAGTGCTGAACTGGTCCGGGATGTACTAAGCCTCAACGAGAGTAGGGTGGGGCGGACCCGTTCGAGGGTTGCCAGGATCGCGGTGCTCAGCCCTTTTGAGGCCAGACGGCCCTTGCCACGCGCATCACGTTGCCGCCGAGGATCTTGCGGATGGCGTCGTCGGGGATGCCGCGCTGCACCATGCCGACGGTGATCATCGGCCAGTTTGTCCAGGCGAGGCTTGGATGCGAACGGTTGTCAAGAGCGCCGGCCGGCCACAGGGCCTCATAGAAGGGGCGCGATTTCGGCTGCGGGCCCATCTTCTTCCATTCGGCGTTGGCGGCGGTAGGGATGTAGGCCAGGTCGGTGCCGATGGCGACGTGGTCCGCGCCGATACGCTTCACCATGTACTGGATGTGATCGAGCATCGAGTTCAGGTCGCCTGGGTTGCCGAGGAACGAAGTCACGCTGTAGACCCCCGCATAGCCGCCAGTGTCGGCGATGGCGCGGAGGACTTCGTCCGGCTTGGCGCGGATGTGCCGCTGCACCTCGACTGCGCCGGTGTGGCTCGCCACCATCGGTTTGGACGACGCCTTGGCCGCTTCTAGGCTGGTCCGCCAGCCTGAGTGCGCGACGTCCACAATGACGCCCACGCGATTCATCTCGGCGATGGCCGCCTTGCCCAGTTCGCTTAACCCCGCGTTGGCCGGCTCCGCGCAGCCGTCACCCAGCACGTTGCGCCGGTTGTAGGTCAGATGCATCATGCGGACGCCGAGTTGAAAGAAGACGCGGATCCAGGCGAGTTCCTCCGCCGCCGAGTTCCACTCCTGCGCCAACGGCACGCCGTTGGCCGTCATATAGAGGCAACGCCGGCCCTGCTTCTTGGCTGCCTCGATATCGTCCGGAGTTGCCGCGCGCGAAACCTCATCCCTCATCACGTCGGTGAGGTAAGTCAGATACGCCAGCCGCTTCAGCAGCCGTTACGGCGAACTGCCCTCCTGGCCGGCGTTCTGCAGTACGCACGTCACGCCCGAGGCGCGCCACGCGTCCAGATACTCCCGCCGCTGGGCAGGGTCGTCCGCCACCCGCGACAGGAGCATGTCGGTGTTCAGGCCCTCGATCTCGCCGGCGCTCGCGCCAGATTCCACCGCGCGCCGGATCGCGGCTCCGTCAATCGCCGACCGCGGCGAGAATCCGTAGGATTCAACCACGAGCGATTGCGCGTGCAGTTCCAGCCCATGCTCCAAGTGGATGCGGCTCGGCTTTAAGACCGCCAGCGCGGCGTCGCGCGAGGCTTTGATCTTCGGATTCTCCTCTGCAGCCTGCGCAAGAAGCGCGACCGGGCCGCTCAGAAATGTACGTCGCGAGGTCATGGACTGTCTCCTCTCGGGCAGCGGATGTACTGCTCTATGATGTCTCGTTTCTGCACGTGGTTGTGAACGCGGCGGGCCTCCATGGAAGTGACGCCGGGGAATTCAGATTGGCGCGAAGGAGCGGGTCGACGAACTGCATGCGCAGTGTGGCCGGGGCCCGAGTTCAGACCCCCTGGTTGGCCGGCGAGAGACACGGGCTGATCTCTGGTAGCTGGCGACGCCGGTTAGCAGGTTCTGGCGGTTTGGATGCTACTCAAAAAGGGCATTGTGGTTCTCCCGGTTCACCGATTCATTGACCGGCGAGCCGCCTGCGTGTGCGGGCGGTGTAATTGAAGCTACGTTCTGAATACCGCTCCATGACGGAAGCGGCTCGCATTACGTACTCAGCCGACAGTGCGGGCAGGAACCCGCTCAGTCGAAAATCACGCCTGGAGACCCGCTCTCTTCGTTCGCGGACTCCGCGAAGAGGGGGTGCGTTTTCGTCAACTTTGGTGGCCCCAACGGGGCCATCCGGACTCTCTGCGTTCGCGGTTGGTGTTGCACCGCCAGCGCGCAGGATCGAGGGCTTGGGCGGCCGGGGGGCCGCCCTGGCTCAGAATTGCCGGCCAGGGGGCCGGCCGCGGACCTGGGGGTCCGCCCTACTTGTTAGGACTTCCGCGGGAACAAACGGGCGGTGTTGGTTGCGAGCAGGGCCTTGGCGATTTCAAGGGCGTCGGATTCCTTGCACCAGCCTTGGGCGACCTTTTCGGACAGGACCATGGCGATGTTTTCGCGGGCCATCACAGAGTGGGCGTAGGTGAGTTCGGCGTAGCGGTAGTCGCCGCCGAAGCCGAGGATTTTGGTATAGGGCATGGCGTCCAGCATTTCGGAGAGGGCGCGGCGGGCTGTTGACGGGGACAGGATGTGCGCCCAGCAGAAATCGACGTTCACGTTGGGGAAAATCTTGCCCAGGACGGTGATCTCGTCGATGTACGGGTAGCCGATGTGGAAGAGGTCGAAGGTCACCTTGGGGTAGAGGTTGAAGATGTTTTGCAGGTGCATGGGGCGGGTGTTTTCGACCCAGCCGGAGTTGCCGGCCAGCGTGCCGGTATGGATCTGGACGGGCAGCGAATGGGCCTCGGCCAGGCGCATGGCGTGGTGGAACATGTGGTCTTCGAGGTTGCGGTACGGGCGTTCGGTGAAGCGGCGCGTGCCGGCGGGCCGGGGGCGGGCGTCACGGGCGAGGTCCTCGAAATCGCGGGCGGCGTCGGCTTCGGAGACCTCGTTGTAGCGGATTTCGCGCGAATAAGCGAGGGTCGATTTCAGGGTGACCATGCCCTGGGCGAGGCTCTGATCGAGACGCTTTTCCATGGCGGCTTTCAGGCCGGCGAGCGAGGTGACGGAGACGCCGGTCGCCTTCTCCATGTTCTTGAGCGCGGCGGCGTTGTCGGGGGTGATGAACCAGTCGAGTTTGCGGGCGAGGACAAAGAAGCGCGGGTCGGGGCGCATGGGGTCGGCGTGCCAGTAGTCGTCGAGGACGCCGTAGAGGATCTTGGCGCGGCGGTGCAGGACCTCCTCATAGAGGCCGGGCTTGTTCATGGCATGGACGGCGGCTTCGGCCTTTTCGACGGTGGATGCGTTCAGCTCGGCGATGCCGTAGATGTCCTTCATGGCGATGCGGAAGGCATGGCCGTAGCCGGTGAACTTCGCCGCCTGGTAGTAGGGTTCGAACGACGCCCAGCGCTGTTTGAGCGGGATGGATGTGTCTTCGAGGGACTTGGCGGTGGCGGGCGGCAGACCGGCGCTGACGGCGTCGTTCATCAGGTAATGACCAGCCAGGGTGAAGACGCCGGCGTTGAGTTTGAGCCGTTCGTCCTCCCAGAGGAGGTGTTCGTGGGAGCTGACGATGTCGAACTGGCCGATTTCCTTATGGAGGCTGGCGAGCAGGGCGGGTGCGGCGGGGGCGGCCAGGGTGGTTGAAAGGAAACTGCGACGTTGCATGACGCGACGATTCTATCGCGACGAGGTGGGAGTGGCGGAAGCTCGTGGGGGTCGAACCCACCGGCGCACGCCTTAGGCGACGCCCACTGGTTTTGAAGACCAGGCCCGGCACCGGCCGAAATGAGCTTCCGCGTCTGAAGATGAGCGTACAACAAAGGGGAACAGTCACGCCGGATTGGAGGCGCGGCCGGGCGGCCTGTCCTACCGCGGAGTTAACAGAGCGGACCGGCGGCGGCGATGTCGTGATCGACGGCGCTGAACTTGGAATCGAAGTTCTGTTTGAAGAGCGTGGCCAGATGGTGCGCGGAGGCATCGTAGGCGGCCTTGTCCGACCAGCCCAGGCGAGGGTCGAGGATTTCCTTGGGCACGCCGGGGCAGAAGTTGGGTACGTGCACCTGGAAGATGGGATGCGGCGTGCAGGGCACGTTGTTGAGTTCGCCCTCGATGGCGGCGGTGACCATGGCGCGGGTCTGGGCGAGGTCCATGCGGTGGCCTATGCCATGAGGGCCGCCGGTCCAGCCGGTGTTGATCAGCCAGACGTGGGACTTGTGCTGTTTGAGCTTGTCGCCGAGCAGGCGGGCATATTCCTGAGGGCTGCGCGGCAGGAAAGGTTCGCCGAAGCAGGAGCTAAAGACGGCCTGCGGTTCCTTGCCGAGGCCGCGTTCGGTGCCGGCGAGGCGGGCGGTGTAGCCGCTGAGGAAGTGGTACATAGCCTGCTCGTTGGTGAGCTTGGCGACGGGTGGCAAGACGCCAAAAGCGTCGGCGGTGAGGAAGACGACATCGGTGGGGTGGCCGCCGACGCCGGGGATCTTGGCGTTTTCGACGAAGTGGATGCGGTAGGCGGCGCGGGTGTTTTCGGTGTACTCTTCGCTGTTGAAATCGAGGCTGCGGGTTTCGGGGTCGATGACCACGTTCTCCAGCACGACGCCGTAGCGGATCGCATTGTAGATCTGGGGTTCGGCCTCGCGCGACAGCCGGATGCACTTGGCGTAGCAGCCGCCCTCGAAGTTGAAGACGCCGCGGTCGTTCCAACCGTGCTCGTCGTCTCCGATCAGCTTGCGGCGGCGTTCGGCGGAAAGGGTGGTCTTGCCGGTGCCGGAAAGGCCGAAGAAGAGGGCGACGCGGTTGTGCTCACCGATGTTTGCGGAGCAGTGCATGGGCAGGATGTTCTTTTCGGGGAGCAAGTGGTTGAGGATGGTGAAGACGGACTTCTTCATTTCGCCGGCGTAGCAGGTGCCGGCGATGAGGACGACGCGGTGGGTGAAGTTAACGATGATGGCGGTCTCGGAGCGGGTGCCGTCGGTGGCGGGGTTGACATGGAAGTCGGGCAGGAAGATGACGCTGAACTGGGGATTGTGCTCGTTGATGGAGTCGCCCTTGGGGCGGATGAATAACTGGCGGGCGAACAGGCCGTGCCAAGCGCGCTGGGCGATGATGCGGATGGGCATCTGGTGTTCGGGGTCGGCGCCGGCGAGGAGGTCCTGGACGAGGACTTCCTGGGTGGAAAGATAGGCCAAGGCGCGCTGCCAGATGCCATCGTATATTTCGGTGGACATGGGCTGGTTGACGCTGCCCCAGGCGACGGTGGACTCGGTGAGAGGGTCGCGGACGATGTATTTGTCCTTGGGGGAGCGGCCGGTGAACTGTCCGGTGCGGACCGCGAGTGCGCCGCGGCCGGTCAACATGCCTTCATGGCGCTGGACGGCGAGTTCGAGCAGACGGGCCGAGCCGAAGTTCCAATGGGCGGCGGCGACGGCGGGGATGCCCTGCTGGTCAAGGCCGTGGCGGCTTGGGCGTACACCAAGATTAATCATGGATAAGACCTCAGTGGGGAAATTGGAGAAATAACGGCCGGGGTTATTTACTGCGAAGTCAAGAACGGTAAGAACTGGCACCAGTCTATCATGTAGACATGAGGTTGACGCTGGCGAGAGGCTTTACGTTATGGCTGCCGGCGCTCGCCCTATTGACGGCGGGGGTGGCTCGCGGACAGGCAATCGAATTTGAATCCAACGGGCTGCGATACCTGACCCTGACCCGGGACGGACTGACGATCATGTTCGCGGAGTTGCCGGTTCGGGTGCGGGACTATGCAGTGATGCAGGTGGCGGTGTCGAACGGGTCGGCGTCGAACAGGACGGTGAAGCCAGAGGATTTTGTGCTGACGCCGGCCGATGGGGTGGCGGTGAGAGCGACACCGGCAAGGACCGTGGTGGAAGGATTCCTGAGCCGTGCTGGGCGCAACGACGTGATCAAGCTGGTGTCGATGTACGAAGCGGGGTTGTATGGGTTGAGCCGGTTTCAATCGACGAGCGGGTATGAGCAGAGGCGTCAATCGGCGCTTGCGGAGTTAACATCGTCGAGGCTGAAGGCGGCAGCGACGGCGTCAGCGGTGGCGCTCGTGATGACGAAGCTGAAGCCGGGCGAGACCACGGATGGGGCCGTGTTCTTCCCGCTGGCAAACCGGCCCGTGGCGCCGGGCAAACTCGTGGCGCAGGTGGGGGTGGAGCGGTTTGAGTTCGTCTTGGACGAGCTGAAGCACCCTGGCGATCTGGTGCGGCGGCCGTAAGCGGCGGGGCGCGGCGGCCCGGCTTTGGGGTAGCATAGACGTTTTTCCATGAGGTTCTGACCGGCCCGGACCACGATGATCGATCTGCATACCCACTCGACGGCAAGCGACGGCACGGATGCGCCGGCGCGGCTGATTGAGATTGCCGGACGAACCGGGTTGCGCGCGCTGTCCCTCACGGATCACGACACACTTGCCGGGTGCGACGGATTCGGGGGATTTGAGGGCGAGGTCGAGTTGGTGCGTGGCATCGAACTGAGTGTCCGAATCCTCGAAGAGAGCGATCCGTCGAGCCGGAGCGCGCATCTGCTGGGGTATTTCTTCGAGGATCCACCGCTGGGGTTCCGCCTCTGGCTGGAGTCACTTAGACAGGCGCGGCGCAGGCGGAACGTGGAGATGGCGCGGCTGTTGAACGAGCAGGGGATTCTGGTGTCGATCGAGGAGGCCGAGCAGTTGGGCCGCAACATCACCGGACGGCCGCACTTCGCGCGGCTGATGCGGAAAAAGGGATACGTAAAGACTTGGGAAGAGGCCTTCAACGTGTACCTGGGCGAGCACGGATCAGCCTATGTCGAGCGCGAAGACCCGCCGATCGGGGAGGGCATCGAGCGCATCAAGGCGGCGGGCGGAGTGACGTCGTTGGCGCACCCTGGCCGTCTGGGCAAAGTGGATGCGGCGAGCGAAGGGGAATTGGTGGCGAGGCTGGCTGGCTGGGGGTTGGACGGGATCGAGGCCTGGCATCCGGATCACGACAGGCGCGATGTTGAGCGCTACGTTTCGCTCGCCGGGCGGCTTGATCTGATCGTCACAGGCGGCAGCGACTACCACGGCGAATACAAGCCGTTCACGGGCCTGGGCGGATGGAATGGGGACCGGATTCCGTCAGGACTTCTGGATGGGCTTCGCCGGCGCGCCCTCAACGGTCATGGGCGTGGCTGAGGCAAACGCAGCGGTACGGACATAGGCCAACGCGCGGACGACGCCCTGCCGCGGAGAGAAGGCGGCCGAAGTGAGTTCGCCAACCTCTGCATCGCCGGCGAAAATTCTGGCTCCGGGCGGCGGGGGCGTCCGCGTATCGATGGCGAATGCAGTCAGCATACGGTTCACATGGCCCCGCGAGCGGACGCGTTCGACGATCTCCTGGCCGAGATAGCAGCCCTTGCTGAAGTTCAAGGCAGCGGCGAGGCCCGACTCCTGGGCGATGTGGGATTCGGTGAAGTCGACGCCGTAACGGGGCGTGCCATTTTCGAGTCGAACCGTCTCGAACTCGGCCAGGGTGGCGGGCATTGCGCCGGCGGCGGTGAGCGACGCGATGAGAGGGGCTTTCTCTTCAACCGGGGCGATGAGGCGGTATCCGGGCGCGCCCGAGGACGATGCAAGGACGATGGCGGTTCCATTCCAATCGTCGAAGCTGAACGGACCAGCGGGCAGCGGAGCGCCGAGCGAGGCGAGGACGGATGCGGCGGCGGGGCCTTCGAGGGCGAATTCGACAGTGGATCCGGTGACATCGGCGAGCGTGACGTCGTCGGCGATGATGTAGTGGTCGATGTGCGAGTAGATTTTCTCCCGGACCTCGGGCTCGACCGAGACGAGAATGCCAGCGTCCTGGCATAGGATGATGGCGTCGGCGAGGACGCGGCCCTGGGCATTGAGGAAGAAGGCGTAGACACCCTGGCCCGCGGTGAGCTTCTCGATCTGGTTCGTGGTCAGGGCATGGAGCAGGCGCTGGCGGTCGCCGCCAGTGGCCAGGATGCGGCCTCGGGCGGAGAGATCGAGCAGGGCGGCGGATTCGTGGAATGCGTCGTAGCCGGTCATCGACACCACCTTAGCGCGCGAAGTTGGAGAGATAGAGGCCGATCAGGATCGTCAGACCGGCCGAGACCAGGGCGCCTTTGCGCCAGCGGGCGAGTTTCTCAGGCGAAGCCGCGCCCCGGACCGACAACAGGACAATGCCGATGACGTGGAGTGCGAGCAGCGTCTTGATGCCGATCCACATGTGCCAGCCCGGCGGCGCCGGCTGCATGCGGGTCATGAAGTTGTGAACCCCCGTGACCAGCAGCAGCAGGGCAACGCTGGCCGAAAGGCCCCGGTAGCGGGCAATCCGGCCGGCGAGCGAAAGTCCAAAAAGCAGCAGCGCGAGCGCGAGGTGGAGGTGCAGGATACCTGTTGGCATGATTGTTTTCTTGGAGGAACGGCTCCCTTCCTATTGAGATGCGCGAAGGCGGTATGAGGGATCCGGAATTAAGCGTCCGGTGCGCCCGGCCCCGGCGGCCACCGCTCCCTATACTGAAATGATGATCCGCGAGAGTTTTCCGGTCGGCATGTTGCAGTGCAACTGTTCGGTGTTCGGCGACGAAACGACGCACGAGGCTGTGGTGATCGATCCGGGCGATGGCCTGGACGACATGGCCTTTCTCGGGCGCGTGCTGGCGAGACACGGATTGAGAGTGACTGCCATCATCATCACCCATGCACATATCGACCACATCGGCGGGGCGGCCAAACTGAAGAAAGCGACCGGCGCGCCGGTTTACCTGAATCCGGACGACATCCAGCAGTACGCCAACATGGACTGGCAGGCACGATGGCTGGGCATGAGCATGCCTGAGTCGACCGAGATCGACGTGGCGGCCAAGGATGGCGATACGTTCAAGTTGGGCGCGACGGAGTTGAACTTGATCCATACGCCGGGCCATACGCAGGGCAGCATCTGCGTGTACGCGAGAGCCGAAGCGGTGCTGGCGGCCGGCGACACGCTATTCTGCGATTCGATCGGGCGGACCGATCTGCCGGGCGGCGACGGGCGGCAGATTCTCAGTTCGATCCACACGCGTCTATTGACGCTGCCGGACGAGACAGAAGTGATTTGCGGGCACGGTCCGGCGACGACGATCGGGCGGGAACGCGAGCAGAATCCGTTCCTTCGGGATTGAGGTGGTATGGCGTGGACTATGCACACCTGATCAATGGGCACCCGCCGCTCCGCCGGGGATCGCCTGGTACCTGCCTGACACTCCATGGCATAAACACAGGGCCCGTCATTCTGGTGAGCGGGTGACGTTGGGTTTCCGCCGCTTGGGGCGGGCGGATCCCAGCGGTCAGGGTTGGTGAGTGGCGCCGGCTTTCTGGCGGCGCAGTTCGTCCATTACGGACACAACCAGTTCCTTCGACTGTTCCAGCCCTTGCAGGACGATCTGCAAGTCCATGGCGGGCGTGCCCGGTTGGCGCGCGCTTTGGCAGTAGACGCCATGCTGCCCGACCATAATGAGTGAATCGGTGAGGAGGTCGAGCGCGACGGCAAGGCGGCCGGCCTCAACGCCGTACTGGAATTCGGAACTCTCCAGTTCTCTACGCTTGTCGACGAATACGGATGGGGGTCTCATGGGGAATACAATGAAAGTACTTATGCTGATGCGAACACTTTTGCCGCTCCTCTTCCTGATGCCGCTGGCCGTGATTTGGGCTCAGGCGCCCGCAGTTTCCACCAGCGCAAAGCTCAAGAAAGACGCGGATCTGAATGCCGATCCGAACTCGAAGCTGTGGAAGGGCGTCCAAGGCGTATGGGCCGATCACAGCGCCCGTGGCGAGCTGTCGCCGGGCCACAAGACGGAGATCCGATCCCGTTGGACGAAGGACTATTTGTACTTCCTTTTCGTCTGCCCGTACGAGCAGCTCTATTTGAAGCCCGAGGCCGATGCGGTGAATGAGACCAACAAGCTCTGGAACTGGGATGTGGCCGAGATTTTCGTCGGCGCCGATTTCGAGAAGATCAACCAGTACAAGGAATTCCAGGTGTCACCAAGAGGCGAATGGGTGGATCTGGACATCGATACGAAACAGCCTAAGCCCGAAGGCGGCTGGAAGTGGGACTCGGGATTCAAGGTGGCGGCGAAGTTGGATGAAGCCAACAAGATCTGGTATGGGGCGATGAAGATCCCGATCAGCTCGATCACGGACAAGCAGATGAAGGAGGGATTCGAGTTTCGCGCCAACTACTACCGCATTCAGGGCCCGCCGCCGAAGAAGGTCTTTGTCGCCTGGCAGGCGACCGGGGGCAACCATCACATCCCGGAGAAGTTCGGCATCCTGAAACTGGTGAAGTAGGCGGCCTGCAATGAACGTAAGAACACCGTTGCGGATCTCGCAATTTGGATTGCGCGGGGTCGTGGGCGAAGGCCTGACTCCGGCGCACGTGCTGGACTTTTCGGCGGCCTTCGCGACGCTGTTGGGCGAGAAATCGAAGGTGATCATTGGGCGTGACCCGCGCGCCTCGGGCCAGATGATCCGGGAAGGAGTGGCGTCGGCGCTGATGGCCTGCGGGCACGACGTGATCGATCTGGGCATCGTCTCGACGCCGGTGATCCAGCACGCCATCGCCGGCACGGATGCGCGGGGCGGCATCTCGATTGGCGCCAGCCATATGGCGACGGAGTGGAACGCGCTGAAGTTTTTTGGCGAGCAGGGGTCGTACCTGTCCACGGGCGAGGCCGACGAACTGCTGGACATCTACCACCTGAAGGGGTTCGACTTCGCGCAGTGGAACCAGCTAGGCTTCTACTCGCGCGACGACGGCGCGATCGATCGCTATATCAGCAATCTGGCGGAAGTCTTCGACTTCGCCGCACTCACGCGCTACCGGGTCTTGGTGGATTGCTGCAACGGCACGTCGGCGCTCATACTGGGCCGGCTGCGGGACCGGTTTGGGCTGAATCTTGTGCTCATCAACGAGCAGACCGAAGGGCGCGCTTTCGCGCACGAGCCGGCGACGGATCAGCGTACAGTTCAGATGCAGCTTGCGCCGCTGATGCGGCACGTCGGGGCCGACGCCGGGTTCCTGTTCGATGTCGATAGCGACCGCGTGGCGCTTGCAACGGAGAAGGGCGAAGCCGTGAGCGAGGAGATGGTGCTGGTGCTGCTGGCCGACGAAATGCTGGCGATTGGACCGGGCGACACGGTGATCGCCAATCTGAGCACGACTGCACTGCTGGACGAGATTGCGGCGCGGCACAAGGGCCGTGTCGTGCGGGTGACGGTGGGGCGGAATTCGACCGCCGACGCGCTCGCCGGATTCCGGCGCGAACAGGTGGCCATCGCGGGCGAGGGCACGGGCGCGGTGATGATGCCGCAGTTCCGCTTTGTGTATGACGGTATCGCGTCGATGCTAGCAATCCTGACAATGATGCAGCGGCGGGGCGAGAGCCTCGGATCGATTCTGTCGGCCTACCCGAAGTATTCGATCCTCAAGGGCGAGGTGCCGCTGGAGTCGCACCGCATCCCGCAAATGCTGGACGACATTGAGAGCCGCTATCCGAATGCGCGCAAGAACAACCTGGATGGGCTGAGAGCCGACTTCGACGACAGCTGGTTCCACGTCCGCGTGAGCCAGACCGCGCCTGTGGTGCGGGTCATCGCCGAGCGGCGAGGGGATCCGCCGCAAGCGCTGTTCGAGGAACTGATGGACACGGTAAGGAGTTACAACTGATGAGCCGCGCGCATCAGCTCAAAATCAGCGTCTCGGGCATCCGGGGCGTGGTCGGCGGGTTCTTCACGCCGAATCTGGCCTGCGCCTTTGCACAGGCGTTCGGAACGTATGTCGGACCGGGGCGCGTGGTGCTGGGCCGGGATACGCGGACAAGCGGACCAATGCTGGAACATGCGGTCACGTGCGGGCTGCTGTCGGCCGGATGTGAAGTGGTGAAGGTCGGCGTGGCGCCGACGCCGACAGTGCAGGTCTATGTTGCCGAAACGCGGGCCCGGGGCGGCATCGCCATTACGGCGTCGCACAACCCGCCGGAGTACAACGCGCTCAAACTGTTTAACGCCGAAGGATTGTTCTTCAATCATTACGAGCGCGGCGAACTGCTGGAGCTGTATCACCAGAGCGCATTCAACCGGGTCGAAAACGCCGGCATGCCGGGCATTCGATTCGACAGCGAATCGGCGCCCAAGCTGCACATCGAGCGCGTTCTGAAGCATGTCGACGTCGACCGCATCCGCGAACGGCGATTCCGCGTGGCTCTGGACGGGGTGAACGGGGCCGGCTCAGAGATGAGCGTGAAGTTCCTGCGCGACACGCTCAACTGCGAGTTGCACGCGATCTCGGTGGATCCCACCAAGCCGTTCCCGCGAGAGGCCGAGCCCAAGCCGGAAGTGCTGGGCGACTTGCGTTCACTGATCATCCGCGAAGGCTGCGATATCGCCTTCGCCCAGGATCCGGACGGCGACCGCCTGGCCGTGGGCGACGAAACGGGCCGCATTTTGGACAACGATGATGTGCTGGCGCTGGCAGTCGATTGCGTCCTGAGCAGGATGAAGGGGCCGGTGGTGGTCAATCTCACCACGTCGTCGGCCATCGAGGAGATCGCGGCCCGCCACCAGTGCAGGGCTTACCGGTCGCCGGTGGGTGAGGCGAACGTGGTGGACAGGATGAAGTCAGTGGGTGCGGTGATCGGCGGCGAAGGGTCGAATGGCGGGATCATTTTCCCGGCGGTTCATTACTGCCGCGACTCCTACACCGGCATGGCGATGCTGCTGGGCCGCATGGCCGAGACCGGCATGACGTCCAGCCAGTTGGCCGCCACACTACCGGTGTATTACCGGCGGCTGGGCAAGACGGGCTTCGAGCATGGCCGGCTCGGGGCGCTGATGCAGTCGCTTGAAGCCGGGTTCCCGGACGCCAAGGCCGACCGGCGCGACGGCTTGAAACTGACGCTGAGCGACGGCTGGATTCACGTCAGAGCGTCCAATACCGAGCCGATCCTGAGGATCGCCGCGGAAGCGCGCACAGCCGAGCGCCTGCACGAACTGTACGGTCAGGCGGAAAGCCTGCTGTAACTACCGGCTGTTGGGGGACTGAGGATTCTCGAAGTAGATGGTGGTTTCGGACCGCTTCTGCTTCTTTGTCTGCTCACGGATGACGCGCTCGCGCGCGGGCCCGCCTTCCTGCAACTGGCGGATGTCGACATCCTCGCGCTGGATCTGGTCCTTGAGATCGTCGTTCTGCCGCTGGATCCGGTTCAGTTCCCCGCGCCGCTCGATCATCGATGGCCAGCCGTTGGGGCCGGCGAACATAGCAAGAACGTAGAAACCGGCCATCGCAAAGGCCGCGAGAAACCCGAGCTGCCGCAATAATCTGCTCATCTCCGAAACAGAGCCCTAAGACTATGTTTATAATCCCTTCTGAGCCAAGAGTCCAGTGGGACATCGGAATTAATTCACGGCGGAGAGTCCAGGAGGCCGAAGATGACGGGAAAGATCGTGGCATTCACCACTTGTGCGACCGAACAGGACGCGGTGGCCATTGCGCGGCGGCTGCTTGAGACGAGGGTGGCGGCGTGCGTTTCGATTGTGCAACCGGTTCGCAGTCTGTATCATTGGCAGGGCCAGATTCAGGACGATTGCGAGCGCCTGTTGATTATTAAATCCCGCGCCGATCTGGCCGGGAGTTTGAAGGCGGAATTGTGCGCCGTCCACGGCTATGAGACGCCCGAATTGGTGATTCTCCCCGTCTCTGATGGACTGCCCGGCTACCTGGCATGGATCGACCGCGAACTGGTCCCGCCGGCGGATGCGGGCCCTGATGAGCTTGCTTGAAGACCCCGGTGTGTGATCCGATGGGTTCCTCAGGCGAAGCGAGAGGAGATCTCCACGTTGAACCAGACACAAACGCCGACCCGGGCCCGCTACTGGGTCATCGTCTTTGCCGTCACTCTGGCCGTGCTCTCCTATATCGACCGCGTGGCCATCTCGCAAGCCGCGCCTGCAATCACCAAGGACCTGGGCCTGACCAAAACCCAGATGGGGGGCATCTTCACTTCGTTCGCGCTGGCCTATGCCATCTTCGAGATCCCCGGCGGTTGGATGGGGGACTGGATGGGACCGCGCCGGGTGCTGCTGCGGATCGTGTTGTGGTGGTCGTTCTTCACCGCCGCGACAGGGTGGATGTGGAACTTCGTCTCAATGGTGGTGACGCGGTTCCTGTTCGGCGCGGGCGAGGCGGGCTGTTTCCCTAACCTGACCAAAGCGTTCACCACATGGCTTCCGGCGCACGAGCGGGTGAGGGCGCAGGGGATCATGTGGAGCTTCGCCCGCTGGGGTGGGGCTTTCACTCCGCCGCTGTTCGCCCTCATGTTCAGCTACATGAGCTGGCGCGACGTCTTCCACGTCTTCGGCGGCCTGGGCGTGGTCTGGGGCTTCTTCTTCTACCGGTGGTATCGCGATAATCCGCAGGATCACCCATCGCTGAACGGCGCCGAGAAGGCGCTTCTGGCCGGCTCGTCGGACACTGCATCGGGCCACGGCGACGTGCCGTGGGGCAAGTTGGTCTCCACGCCTTCGGTATGGCTGCTCTGGGCGCAGTATTTCCTCATCACCTACCCCTGGTACTTCTACATCACCTGGCTGCCCACCTATCTTCAGGAACACCGCCATCTTTCGATGAACGAGAGTGCCGGCTATGCCGTGTTCCCGTTGTTGTTCGGCGGCATCGGGTGCATGATCTCAGGCTTCTTCTCAAAGACTTTGTCCGGCTGGGTGGGGTCGCTGGATCGCGCCCGCCGCATCCTGGGCATCACCGGCTTTCTCGGCGGATCGGCATTTCTCCTGATCTCCGCATTGCTCAACGATCCCCTCTACGGCATGGTCGCCATGGGCATGGCGAGCTTCTGCAACGACATCGTGATGCCGGGCGCATGGGGGGCGTGCATGGACATCGGCGGCAAGTATGCCGGGACACTGTCGGGGTCGATGAACATGATGGGCAACGCGGCCGGAATTCTGGCGCCGACGATCGGCGGATTCATCGTGCAACGTACGGGCGGCGACTGGAACATGTTCCTGTACACGATGGTCGCGTCCTATTTCCTCGGGGCGCTTTGCTGGCCGTTCATCAATTCCAACCGGAAGCTGGAAGACCAGTAGAAATCAACGTGAGAATCCCTTGCATGCGGCGCCACTAGTTCAGTGCGTGGCCACCCGGAGCAGTGTGCAGGAATCGCTTGGCGCCCTGCGAGCGGCGGCGGACGAGGATTTAACGGCGGCGATCTGCGAGTTGCATACAGTGAGGCGGGCGTTCAACGCGGCTATCGCGGAACTCACGGTGCGGACGGGGTTCTTGGAGACGGGACTTGCCGAAGTGGAACGCGCGACGCCGCTGCTGCTGCCTTTTGACGAACCGGCCGAGTGTGGACACCAAGTGAGGGCGATCTGGGTGAAAATCCTCTGGGCTGCGGTGGCCGTGTTGTGTTTGGCGGCACTCGCGGGCGGATTTCTGGCTGGCCGGGCGTGGGGGCGCTGAGTCCCGTTTCAGGGCGTCTTCTTGAACAGCGGCCGCAAGTGCTTGAAGACGGTGGCGGCGACAATGCGGTTGCCTTCGGCCGTGGGGTGGATGGCGTCACGCTGCATCAATTCGGGGCGCGTGGCGACGCCTTCAAGCAGGAAAGGGATGAGGGCTGTGCGCTTTTCGCGAGCCAGTTCCTGATAGATCCGTTCGAAACCGCGGATGTAGTCTGGGCCGTAGTTGCGCGGCAGAGTCATGCCGGCCAGCAGGACCTTGGCTCCGGCGGCCTGGGATTGATCGATCATGCCGGCCAGGTTCTGGCGCGTGGTTTCGAGAGGGAGGCCGCGAAGCCCGTCGTTTCCGCCGAGTTCAAGGAGGACGATTTCCGGCTTGAGCATCGTCGCCTCGCCGATGCGTGAGACGCCGCCGCTTGTGGTGTCGCCGCTAATGCCCTGGTTGACGACGCGATAGCGGTAACCCGCGGCGTCGATTTCCTGCTGGAGGAAGTCCGGGTAACTCTGCCCCGCGGGCGCACCGAAGCCGGCACTGAGGCTGTCCCCAAAGGCGACCACCACCGGCCGGTCATCAGCGGGTGGAGTCAACTGGGCAGGCAAAGCCGTTTGGTTTGAAGCGGTTACGGTCTGCTGGTGTTCGTTTGGTTGCGGTTTCGAACAGGCCGTGACCATCAGATAAGCCGCTGGCAGCAGCGCGGCCAATTTTACGGTGCGAAGTCTCATCTACTGCCATCATAGGAGACAGAGCCCTCATTGCATGAACCCGCCGATTCTGGAACTTCGCTCCATTACCAAATCAATCGACACCGGCGCGCACCGGGTAGACATCCTCCGAGGGATCGATCTGACGATCGCGCCCGGCGAATTTGTCGCCATCATGGGCGCGTCGGGCAGCGGCAAATCGACCCTTCTCGGATTGCTCGCCGGGCTGGACGCGCCCACATCTGGCGCGATCCTGCTGGACGGCGAAGAGATTTCGCGGCTGGCTGAGGACGACCTGGCGGCGATCCGGGGACGCAAGATAGGCTTCGTTTTCCAGTCCTATCAGTTGATCCCGACGTTGACGGCCGAGGAGAACGTCCTGCTGCCGGCGGAGCTGGCGGGCGAGGCAGCGGCATCCTCGCTGGCGCGCGCCCGAATGCTGCTCGACACGGTCGGCTTGTCAGACCGGCGCGAGCACTACCCGGTGCAACTCTCCGGCGGCGAGCAGCAGCGCGTGGCCTTGGCCCGCGCCTTCATGCGCAAGCCGCCGTTGCTGCTGGCCGACGAACCCACGGGCAACCTCGATTCGACCAACGGCCGCCAAGTGCTCGATCTGCTGCTTTCGCTGAACCGGACCGAGGGCGCGACCCTGGTGCTGGTGACGCACGACCGCGACATGGCCGTCCACGCGACGCGGATCGTCACGCTCATGGATGGACTGGTGGTCTCGGACCAGCACAAAGGCGGCGTCGAGTGACCATCTGGACGACGGCACTCAAGATTGCCTCCCGCGAGGCGCGGGCGTCGGCGCTGAAATTCCTGTTCGTCGCCTTTGGTGTCGCCGCCGGAGTCGGTGCGCTCACCGGAGTGCGCGGCTTCTCTCAGGCGTTTCACGACACGCTACGACGCGAGGCGCGCACGCTGATGGCGGCCGATATCTCGATCCGCCAGTTCAATCCGCCAACGCCTGGCCAGGAAGCGGCGATTGACCGCTACACGGCCCAGGGCGCGGTGGTGACGCGCATCGTCGAAACCGTGTCGATGATGGACAGGGAAGGCTCGGCGGCTCCGCCATTGCTCGTATCAATCAAGGCCGTCGATCCGCGCGCCTACCCTTTCTATGGCAAGTTCGAACTGGAGCCGCCGGCGAAGCTCCGGGACGCGCTCACCGCCGACACGATCGCCGTCTCCGACGACTTGGCCGTGCGCATGGACCTTTCCGCTGGATCGGTTGTCCGGCTGGGCGGACAGCCGTTCAGAGTGGCGGGGGTGGTCAAGTCCGAGCCCGACCGCATGACCGGTTCCTTGAACATCGGTCCGCGCGTCCTCATCACGCGCGATGGCCTGGACCGCACGGGCCTGATGCAATTCGGCAGCCGGGCGTCATACCGGTTGCTGTTCCGCTCCCCGGAGCCGCAATTCAACCTGGACGCGATGAAGGCCGACTTGAACAAGGTTTTCACCAGTGCCCGTGTGGCGACGGCGCGCGAGGCGCATCCGGCCATCGAAAGGGCGCTGGAACGCTCAACGCAGTTTCTGTCGCTTGTTTCGTTGATCGCGTTGATTGTCGGGGCGCTGGGCGTGGCGACGTCGGTTCACGCCCATCTGCAACAGCGGCTCGACACGATCGCCATCATGAAGTGTCTGGGCGCGCGTTCGTCACAGATTATCGGCATCTATACGATCCAAACCAGCCTGCTGGCGCTGGCCGGCGGACTGGCCGGTGTCGCAGTCGGCGCGGGCGTACAGATGCTGTTCCCGGTGCTGTTGGAGCGATACCTGAAGTTCGAGACCGGAGTCGCCTGGAGTCCGGCGTTTGCGCTGGAAGGGATCGTGACTGGCCTTCTCGTGACGTTGCTTTTCACGCTGCCCCCGTTGCTGTCGATCCGCCGCGTGAAGCCGGCATTGATCTTCCGCCGAGAGATGGCCGAGGTTCGCCCGCCGGTGCTCACTCGGCTCAAGCGGCAGATCCCGTCGATTCTCTGCGGCGCCCTGATCCTGCTGGGCCTTGGCGCCATAGCCGGGTGGCTGGCCGAATCGGCGCGCATGGGTTGGATGTTTGTCGGCGGACTGGTGACGAGTCTTCTGGTGCTGTCCGCGGTCGCCTGGGCACTGCTGCGCGGGCTGCGCCTGTTTGTGCGGAGAGGGGCGTCAAGGCTCAGCGTGCCGCTGCGCCAGGGCATCGCTAACATCTACCGGCCGGGCAACCACGCCGGAGCAGTGCTGGTCTCGATGGGGGTCGGCGTGATGTTCACTTTGTCGATCTACCTGATCCAGAAGTCGCTGCTGGCCGAGGTAGCGGGCGCAGCGCCACCGGATGCGCCGAACGTCTTCATGATTAACATCACCGAGCGGGAGCAGGCCGGGATGCGTGCCCTGCTCGATGCCCAGCCGCGCGTATCTAACTCGCCCAAGGCGCGCCCGCGGCTGGTTCCGCTGGTTCCAGCGAAACTGCTTACCATCAATGGCCAGCAGCTGAAACTCGAAGGGCTGCGCGGATGGGACCGCCGGTTCACCCAGGCGCGCCAGACCGGAGCAATCGCCGAGAAGCCCGAAGAACTCCAGATACGCCAGGGGCAATGGTGGACGGCGAATTCCACCGAGGCGCAGGTGGCCCTCGATGAGGAGGCCGCCAACGTGCTGAAAGCGAAGGCTGGCGACATGTTGCGCTACAGCGTCACCGGCCGGGAGTTCGATGCCCGGCTGGCGGTCGTTTACCGCAATATCAGCGCCGGCCCGACAAACGTAGGCGACATGGTGTTTAATCCGGCTGCCGTGGCCAGCTTCTCCAAACAGTACGTCGGCTATGCGCGGCTGCCGGTGTCGCAGGTGCAGAAGTTCCAGCGCGAGGCCTATGCAAAGTTCCCGACCGTCACAGTGGTGAATGCCGCCGACGTGCTGGCCATCGTGCAGGAAGTGGTGGACCAGGTGTCGCTGCTGGTTCGATTCATCGCCGCGTTCGCCATCGCCGCTGGGGTCATCATCCTGATGGCGACGGTCGCGGGAACGCGCTTCCGGCGGATGCGCGAAGCGGCCGTGCTGAAAACGCTCGGCGCGCGAAGACGCCAATTGCTGAGCATCTTCTCGGTGGAGTTCCTGATCGTCGGACTGGTGGCCGGACTGATGGGCGGGCTCCTGGCGACGGCATTCTCGCGTCTGCTGATGACACGGCTGCTCGACGCCGAATTTCGCGTCGAGTGGACGCCGAACCTGGTTACGATCGTTCTCACAGGACTTCTTTCGCTGCTGGCCGGATGGCTGGCCAGCGCGCGAGTGCTGCCACAGAAGCCGCTCGAGGTGCTCAGGGACGAGTAGGCGCCTGTCGTTCGCGTCCAATCACTCGGCGTGGCGCGTTATACTCCATGCGAAGGAGAATAATCCAGAATGGCAAATCAAACTCGACGGAATTGGATGAAGGCCGGCGCAGTGGCCGGAGTGGCTGCCGTGCCCGCCACGGCTCAAACAGGCGGACCACAGAAGAAGGTCCACTACAAGGGTGGGAAGAAACCGGAAAAGACGCCCCTATTCAACAGCGCCGTATCCTACGGCAATCTGCTCTTCATCGCCGGCAAGGGCGCGCACTACGAGGGCGACATCACCGCCCACACCAAGACGGTGCTCGACGACATCGAGAAGGAGTTGGCCAACGCCGGTTCGTCGATGTCGAAATGCCTGAAGTGCAATGTCTATCTGAAGAAGATGGAAGACTACAAGGCGATGAACGCCGCCATGCAGGGCCGCTTCGGCGATGAACCGCCGGTGCGCACAACCATCACGGCGCTCGACATCCCCGGTAACTCGCTCGTCGAAATCGACGTGATCGCGTACATTTAAGAGCTCTCAGCAAACAGCTATCAGCATTCAGCTATCAGCCAATCGCTGACGGCTGGCGGCTGACCGCTGGCAGCTATAGGCCTTCAGCGGACAGCTTTCAGCTTCTGAATGAGCGTGGTCAGCATACGTTTCACCTCGATCGCGCTCTGGCTTAACGCCGCATGGTCCATTGACTTGATGAGCTTCAGGTCCCTCGCGAGCAACAGGTGATACTCGAGTTCGCTCGCCGACCCCATGGCGATGGAACAGAAGCGGGCGAATTCCGCCTCCCCGTCGCGTCCGCATCCTTCCGCCAGATTGGCCGGGATGGAGGAACACGCCCGCCGGAGTTGACTTGTCAATCCATACAATTCCTCGCGAGGAAAGGTCGCGGTGACCTGATACACGGCCAACGTCAATTGGTGTGCCCTCTGCCAGACTTTCAGCTCATGGAAGTCTCTCATATGAGCTATCAGCGAACAGCCAAACACTGACAACTGATCGCTGACGGCTGAGTGCTGACCGCTGATGGCTGACTAAGCCATCGCCGCCTTCAAGACTTGCACTGTTCGCCGGGCGACCACTTCGGCGTCGCCAGGCTTCATCATCCAGACGCCAAAGGCGAGCCATTCACGGTCGGTCATCGGGCAGGCTTCGATCGAGGGCGTGCCTTCGCGCAGTTTCTTCATCGCTTCCTGCGGCGTCAGTTTGATCACTGCCGGGTCCCATTTCAACTTCAGGTGAGGCACGTTGTTGGCGATCGGCGGCACGACGATTTCGGAGTTGACCGACTTCACCTTCATCGCTGCCTTGCGGATCACGTCCGCGCGGCGGTCCCATTCGCGCCGCTCGGCCGCGTGATCGAGTTTCAGGAAGCGTTCAACGGCGACCAGCATGCCGACCATCTCTTCCTTGTTCACCTTCATGCCGCGCGTCAGCGAACCGTTTGGCGAAGTGTTCAGTCGCGCCGCCTCGATCAGGTCCTTACGCCCAAGCAGCAATCCCGCGCTCTGCGGTCCGCGGATGCCTTTGCCGCCGGAGAATGCCACCAGGTCATAGCCCATGCCGGTGTACTTCCAGAGGTTCTCGACCGGCGGCGTGTCGGCCGCGGCATCGACAAAACTGGGAATGCCGAGCTTCTTGCCCAAACGAACCCATCCGGCGCCGTCGATCTTCCCCTTCGGTTCGGCATCATTGAAGAACAGCATCATGGCCGTCTTCGGGTTAGCAGCGGCTTCAAGTTCAGCCTCGGTTTCGATTTCGACGATCTTGACGCCGGTTGCCCTCACCGCATGGTCGTAGCCGAAGCGGTGCGACTTCTGCATGATGACTTCGGACTTCAAACCAGTCAGGTCCGGCAGACTGCGGATGGCGTCCCGGTTGGTGCCCGTAATGCAGCCGGCCGTGCCCACGCTCAGCGCGCCGGCCGCGCCGGAGGTCACCATGGCCGCTTCGCATTTGAGCAACTGCGCCAGGCGCTCGCCGACCTTGGTCTGCAACTCGTTCAGGTTCACGTACTGCGGCCAGCAGGTCTGCATCGCCGCGATCACTTCGGGCGGCATGGTGGACGCGGTCAGAGCCGTGTAGGTGCCGGCGGCATTGATGAAGGTGCGGACGCCGAGTTCCTTGAACACGTCGCGCTTTACGGCTGCGGCCGCCGGAGCGGCAAGGCCAAGCGAGGAGAGGATCGGAGTGGAAGCCAGAGCTTCGAGAAACGGCCTACGTCCAAACATGGCGCAAGATTCCTTTCGCGTCTTACTTTTTGGCCGCGGCTGCCGGGGCATCGCGTTTCCTGTAGGGGAACGTCTTCCAATCCCGTGCGGCTGTGCCATTGAGGTCCCAAACGACCGCACCCTTGCGGACGGTCAATTCAGGGACGAGTAGTTTCGTTCCGGACATGCGGGCGCCGGCCGAGTCAATAAATCCAAACGTGCCGGTGCGCACTCGCAATACGGTGATGTCGGCTTCGACGCCCGGCGTCAGGTGGCCGATGTCTGTGCGGCCCAGTTCTTTGGCCGCGTTCCAGGTGGTCATAGTGACAACCTGATTGAGCGTCAGGCCCATATTCAGGTGCTTGGACATGACGTTTGAGAGGTCTTTCATGCCTGAGTTCATCGAGCCGGTATGGAGGTCGGTTGAAATCACGTCGGGCAGAAAACCCTGCTGGATGGCGGGGACGGCGACGTTCCAATAGAAGCTGCCGCCGCCGTGGCCGACGTCGAACAGGACGCCGCGCTTGCGGCCGTTCCACATTGCCTGATTGAGTTTGCCGTCGAGCATCTCCTCGCGGTGGCTCGAATAACAGTGGGTGTAAATATCGCCCTTGCGGAGCTTCGTCTCCATCAGGTTCTTCAGGTTTCGTTCGTCGCGGATGTAGCCGAAGTCGACCATCACCGGCAGCTTGCAGAGTTCGCCGGCCTTGATTGCGCCGTCGATGTCGGGCCAGCCCTGGCCGGCGAAATGCGCCACCTTGAATCCGACGACGATATCGGCGTGCTGTTTCGCCATGGCCGCTGTGGCTTCGGCGTTCATGTCATTGGGGTCCTGCTCGCTGGTGATGCCCATGCCGCCACCGAGGATGTTGATGAAGGCCAGAATGCGCGTCCGGGCGCGGTCAATGACGCGCTGGCGGAAATCGGGGAAGTTGCGCCAGCCGGCGGTCCCGGCGTCAGCCATGGTGGTCACGCCGGTGCGGAAGGAAAATCCGTCGGGATAGACGCTGCTGTCGCCGGTGAGCACGCCCTTGAGGCCCGTGCCCGTGTAGACGTGAACGTGGGTGTCGATCAGACCTGGCGTGATGTACAGACCGGTCAGCCGGACCACTTTGCGTGCCTGGGTGGGCGGAATCTCCTTGGCTACGGCGGCGATGACGCCCTTGGATACGGCGACGTCCATGATGCCGTCGATGTTGTTCTTGGCGTCGATCAGGTGGCCGCCCTTGAGCAGTAGATCGTATTGCTGGGCCAGGGCCGGGATGGCGAGAAGACAGAGACAGACGGCGAAGCGAAGCATGAGAGTGTCCTGGGCCGGATTATAGCGGATCGGCGCTAAGCCATGCGTCCTCACGTCCCGCGGCGATTGGAAGCGGCGCACTCCGCTAGGCCAGATACTCCTTCAGCATGGCCAGATAGCGCTTCGCAGTTGCCTTCATGTCGCCGGGGTGCTTGTCCTGTTCGAGCGTCAGGAAACCGCGGTAGCCGATGGCTTTCAAGGCGGCGCAGATGGCCTTGAAGTCCATGACGCCCTCGCCAATATGCGGGAACAGCCGCATCAGGCCGTCGATGTCGCGGACGTGCATGTTCATCAGGTGGCGGCGGGCCTTATAGATCGCGACGGGCGGATAGTCGCGGTGGGCCAAGGTCCAGCCGGTGTCCATGTTGTAGCCGAGCGCGGGGTCCTTGATAGCGTCCCACAGGCGCAGGAAGGCGTCGATGCCCGGGATCATCGTGTGCGTGTGGTGCTCGATGGTCATCTTCATGCCGTGAGCCTTGGCGCGCTGGAGACACTCTTTCGTCGCGCCGACATAGTTGTCCCATAGCGCTTCCCAATCGAAGGGCAGGGCGACGTCCATGGTGAACTTCTCGCCCGGCTTAGGCTTCTCGATGTCGTAGTAGCGGGGCAGGTAGGAGTGGTCTTTGGACGATACCTCCGTCGGCCATGGCGCGACGATGTTCACCAGCGGCGCGCCGAGTTTCCTGCCGACGCGGCAGCCGGCTTCGAAGAAATCCAGGTTCTGATTGCGGACCGTGCGGTTGAGGCTCGTCAAGCCTTCGACGACCGGCTGGAACATGATGAACTGCGCCACGTCGAGCTTCCAGCGTTCGAGCTTTTTGCGCAGTTCGCCGATCTTTGCGTCGGTCCAGTAGCCCTTGATGTCGTCGCGGGTGAGCAGGATGAGTTCGATGCCCTCGAAGCCCATCTCGCCGATGATGTCGATGGCGGCGTCAGCCTTTTGGTTGGCGCCGAAGGTGTGGAAATTGAAGCTGCCGGCGCTGATCCGTGGACGGCCCGGCGGTGGTGCGGCGGCGGCGGCGGCCGAAGCTAGCAGGAATTCGCGTCTCTCCATGTGGCGAGTATAGCGGGATGAAATGGCCGCCATGGCCGCTAGACGTGGCTTTCGGAACGGCTGCGGCAAAACCAGCTAGACTCGCGAAGGTGCCACTCGGCTCTGCCGCTTACGACGAAATCCCGAGTCGATCGTATCAGGCCGACCTGCTGGCTGGAGCAGGTCCGCTGCGTGTGAGGGCAGACTGCCACATCTCGACGTGGCGTCGGTGCCAATGTGATCAACGCTGGCCTACGCCAATGAGCACCGGCCGTGGAAGCCGTTTCAATCAGTTTTCCACTCCCCTATCAACGATGCGCCGCGGATGCTGCGCCGCGTTCCAAGTGCGAGTTCCGTTTCCGACAACAAGCTGTTGAGTCTCGATGCTCCGCTGGAGCCCGCGGCGGGGAGTTACGGCTGAGTCGCTGTGCGCGGCTTAGCTTTCTTGTGAGGCCTTCAGGGCTTGGTCGAAGTCGGCCAGGATGTCGGCCAACGCTTCAATGCCCACCGAGACGCGAACGTACTCCGGCGTCACGCCGGTTTCGGCTTGCTCCTGTTCGGTCAACTGCGAGTGTGTGGTGGAAGCCGGATGGATGACCAACGTCTTGGCGTC
The DNA here is from genome assembly GCA_964604945.1 of uncultured Candidatus Solibacter sp. Taxonomy (GTDB): domain Bacteria; phylum Acidobacteriota; class Terriglobia; order Bryobacterales; family Bryobacteraceae; genus PNKE01. The sequence continues at coordinate 14,565 of CAZSBK010000041.1, read as the reverse complement.
GCCGACGTTGGCCAGGTGCGAGGCCAGTTTCACGTTGTTGATGAACCTCTCGCCGGCCGCACGGCCGCCCTTGACGCCGAAACCCAGTATGGCGCCCGCCCCATCCGGCAGGTACGCTCTGGCGTTGGCGTAGTGCGAGTGGCTGGGCAGCCCCGGATAGTTCACCCAGGTGACGGCCGGATGCTGCTGGAGCCACTCGGCCACTGCCTGGGCATTCTGAACATGTCGTTCGATGCGCACATGCAGGGTTTCCAGCCCCAGCAGGAACAGAAATGAAGCGAACGGGCTGAGCGTCGCTCCGGTGTCGCGGAGCCAGTGCGTGCGGATATGGATGATGTAGGCCAGATTGCCGAGCGGCTTCAACGCTTCGGTCAGAATCAGACCGTGGTAGGACTCCGACGGGGCTGTGAACTCGGGCCATTTCGCCGGGTTTTCAGCCCACTGAAAGTTGCCACTGTCGACAATCGCGCCGCCGATATGCACGCCGTGGCCACCAAGGAATTTGGTGGCCGAGTAGACCGCGATGTCGATGCCATGCTCGAAGGGGCGGAACAGCGCCGGCGTGAGTACGGTGTTATCGACAATCACCGGAATACCATTCCGATGCGCTGTATCGGCGATGGCGCGGAAGTCCGGCACGTCGTTCTTGGGGTTGCCGACCGATTCGAGATATACCAGGCGCGTGTTCTCGTCCACCAGACGGTCGATCTGCTCCGGATGGTCGGAGTCGAAGAAGCGCACCTCCACGCCGAGTTTCTTGAACGTCTGCGAAAACAGCGTCCAGGTGCCGCCGTAGAGGCTGGTGGCGGCGATGATGTTCTGGCCCGCGTGCGCGATGGTGAGGATGGCTGCCGTGATGGCCGCCTGGCCTGAGGCGAAAGCCAACCCGCCCACGCCGCCGTCGAGCGCCGCCAGGCGCTTCTCCAGCACGTCCGTGGTGGGATTCATCAGGCGCGTGTAGATGTTGCCGAACTTGCGCAGGCCGAACAGATCGGCCGCGTCAGCGGCGTCTTCGAAAACATAGCTGCTGGTGGCGTAGATCGGCACCGCGCGGGAGTGTGTGGTCGGGTCGACCGTTTGGCCGGCGTGCAAGGCAAGAGTGCCCAGACCGGGTTTGATGGCGTCAGTAGACATGTGTTGAAATCCTTCCTGAAATGAATGAATTAGAGACCGTACGAAATCCCCAGGGCAAACTGGTGGCGCGCCCGCAGGTTCGCGCCGGGCAGAATCCAACTGGCGGCCTGCGCGACGCCGAAGTCGATATTGAACTTGCGCTCCGGCACAGGCACAATCCGCGCGGCGTAAGTGATGGTGGTGGGCACGACCGCGCCGGGTAGGTTCTTCACTTCCCGGGGCTGCTGGGCGAACTCCGAACCGAGAATCAACTGGCTCTTGGCCGGCCCCTTGAAAACGAAGGCCACAGCCCCGAATGCGCGGGCCTTGAAGTCGGGCGCGTTGCCGGCCAGGCCGAACACCTGCGCATTGGTACCTTTCACGCCCGCGTTCAGCACGATCGGCAGACCTTTAATCTGCGTCACCGTCTTGCTGGCAACAAGGTAGAGATCGGCGTTCGTGTTCTCCTCGCTGCCGAGCACGCCAGCGACGTGCCGCACCTGGGAGCGCACCACGAAGCCAGCCGAAAGGGCGGGCACCCAGTTGTGCTTGGCGTAGTTCTCGCCGAGCAGGTTGGCCTTCCCGTGGACAATGTTGAAGCCGCCGTCCCACAACGGGCTTAGCGCGGTGTCCGAGCCGGCCCGGTGGAAAGCGCGCGTGTAGCCGAATTCGGTCCGGCCCAGCAAGCCGACGGTGGCCGACGCCGTGTGGAAGTCGCCCAGCACGGGGCCGGCATTTAGAAAGTGGTAGGCCACGATAGGCTTGCCGACGTTGCCACTGGGCGATGCCGCCGTGTAAGCCAGCGGAGTTATGAAAACTCCAGTCTGGCCCTCCCAGTTCAGGCTTTGGGCCAGCAGGGGTGCCGCCAGAGCAGTCAGCAAGGCAGCAGAAAAAAGGGAATACGAGCGCATACAGTTCTCCTTTGAATTGGATGAAGGGGTCGCGAGAACAAGACAGGTGCCGTACCACGCGGCGGGTTGAGAAACAGAGCTCAGCCTACGCCGTGCAGACGGCTATCGACAGAAACAAGTGAGCGGAGTGGGGCCCACGCCGACTCGCCTCGGAGTCGAGGGGAGCAGGTTCCAATTGGGTGGGCCAGCGACCATGTAACCACAGTATGGGGCTGTCGGGCAGTGTTGTCAAGGATAAATACACAATGTCGATAGACTATATGATGTTAGGCTGATCGACGCTATCAATGGGGTGAAGTATCAACCTCATGCCCCGAGCGACGCCGCCTGACGGCGCCGCTGGCTCCGCTTTGCCTGAGCGTGTTCGACTGGGTCCGGTAGCGTCGCAGCCAGGGTGCGGTGAAGCTGCACCTGGTATTGGCCGTGACGGCCGGCTGCCTTGGTTCGCCGTGGTCGCGCCGTGCAAGGCCCCAGATCTCAATGTCGTCCTAAGCCAGAGTTCTGCGCCGGGCACAATGCTAGTGTTCGACTGGGGCTGTGAGAACTGCGACTGGTGGCTGGAGTTGACGCGGCGCAAGGTGCAGTTTGTGACACGGTTGAAGGATAGCGACGGGCGCGGCATTGTTGAGCAGCGGGCGGCGCGAAGAACCCGGCCAGGCTCGGCATCAGGCATGTCTTCCTCCGAGCAAGGAGAACCGCACCTACGACCAGGTCTTCGGCGACATCGAACGCGGCCAGAGAGGTCCCTCCCTCTTCCGTGTCGAACGAGGCAAGGAGACGGTCATTCCCAGCTGGACCCTCCCGCATCAAGGCAAGACGCGGCTTTGCCAGGGCCGCGTTGTGTGGCCGGTTGGAACTCCGGCAGGCGACGCCAGATATCACGTGCTCACGCCGGACAATGGGGCATTTGTCACACTGGGCAAGACCGATGCGCAGGACGGCTCGTTCTCCTTCCGGGGGCTTGCGGACCTGAGCTATAGAGTCGAGGTGGCGGCAATGCGGGGCGCGAAGAACTACTACTGGGTGGAGACGCAGATTCCAGCACGCTCTGCGAAGACGACGGTGCTCAAGCTTCGGCCCGATGGGTCGAAGCCTCGGAACCCGGAGTTCTTCAACATTGACTGGTGAGTCCGCAGCGCGGCTCTGATGCGGTTCGCCGGTCTCGGGCCGAGACTGCCGCGCAAAAAAAAGGACCAGCGATGGAGAAGCGTCGGTTTCATCGCCGGCCCTTTGTGCTTAGACCAGATCAGCCGTTGAACTTGTAGCCCTTGCGGAACACGGGCTTCAAGTACTGGTTGGCTTCCTTATTGTTGGTGAACTGCTTAGTGCGGCTGTCCCAGTCGAGTTTGCCCTCGTAGCGCATGGCGATGGAGCCGAGCAGCATCCACTCGACGAACGGTCCGGCAACCGAGAAGTTCGAACATGCAGGATCGCCGCCCTTGCAGGCGCGGATCCAATCGCGGTAATGGCCCGGCGACCGGGTGAGCAACTTCGGCGCGCCCTTGTAGTCGGCCATCTTCTCGTCCGGCATCAGGCGCGTCTTTTCACCGTAACAGCCGGTGGTGACCATGCCCTTATCGCCGATGAACAGGCTGCCGTTGATGTCCTTGTCGCCGATCAACTGGCCCGCCGGGATGCCGTCAAACTTCGGCACGTCCTTCAGGCTGTCGTACCAGAACAGTTTCAGCGGTCCCATGGAGCCGCGGGCAGGGAAGTCGAAGCGGATGACGGTCTGGTGCGGGAAGCAGTACTTGCCGACGCCTTCCTTCTTGACGCATTCGACGCTGGTGGCCCCAGTCAGCGAAAGCCGCAACGCCATGTTCGGCGTGCCCAGAATGTGGCAGGCCATGTCGCCGATTGCGCCGCAGCCGAACTGCGGGAAACCGCGCCAGTTGTGCGGCGCATAGGCCGGGCTGTAAGGCGTATCGGGTGCCGATCCGAGCCAGGCTTCCCAATCGAGATGCGCCGGCACGGCTTCCTGCTTGGGCTCCACTTCGGGGCTCTGCGGCCAGTATCTGCCGGGACGGTCGGTCCAGGCATGGACTTCGGTCACGTTGCCGATATCGCCGTTCCAGATGATCTCGGCGCATTCGCGCGCGCCGTCGTTCGAGTAGCCTTGGTTGCCCATCTGGGTGGCGACCCTATACTTCGCCGCCGCGGCCTGGAGTTGTTGCGCCTCCCAAACCGTGCGCACCAGCGGCTTCTGGCAATAGACGTGTTTGCCGCGCGCCATCGCCCACATCGACGCCGTGCCGTGCATGAAGTCGGGACAAGACACCAGGACGGCGTCGATCTCCTTCTCGTGCTTGTCGAACATCCGCCGGAAGTCCTTGTACTTCGGCAGGTTGGGAAACTGCTTGAAGGTCCGTTCGGCGCGCTTGTCATCCGGATCGGTCAGCGCGATGATGTTTTCCGGCAGGCATCCGTTGATGTCGGAATAGCCCTTGCCGCCCGATCCGATGGCGGCGATGTTCAACTTCTCGTTCGGCGACTTGTAGCCGAGCGCGCTCAGAGAGGCGACACTGCCGAAGCCTGCCGTTGGCACGGCGCCGGCGAGCAGCGACCCATAAAAGAAATGTCTGCGGCTGACTTGAGACGACATGGTGCTGATGATGACTCCTTTGACTAACTCGAACGTTCGTCCATCATCATATTGCAGTTTGAGGCGGCCGCGGGACGAAGCGCTCCGCCCAGCGTATGCGCCCGGTCAACTGCATCGCCACAAACAGCGTCACGATGGCGCCGATCGTCACCGTCAGCCCTGTGAATCCCTTCACGAAAAACGCCGCCGAGAACAGCACCAGGTAGACCAATTGCGCCAGCCCGGCCTCCACCGCGGCGAACCGCATCCCGACCACCAGCCGCAGATACGAGATCACCAGGAAGACCGAGACCAGCGAGGCGATGGCGAACGCCGCCGGAAGCGAGATATGGTCCACCGTGTAGGCAAACAGTAGGTGGAACGAGAAGAACGCGGCGGCCAGGAAGAAGTAATTCACCGGGTGCAGTTCGACGTTCTTGAGCGCCGTGAAGAGCAGCATCACGAAGAAAAAGAACAGCAGGGACACCGGCGCGAACAGGCTGATCTCGGCGGCCAGTGGCCCTGGTTGCAGCGCCTCGGGCATGGCGATGGCGACATTGGCGCCGGTCAAGAGGTTCTTGTAGCGCCATTCCAGGTCCCAGCCTCCGTCGCGTTCGCGCTTCTCGGAGGGCGGCAGCGTGTTGTCCTCGAAATCGATGTCGCGGAAGCTGGTGTGGGCGGCCAGGACGAAGTCGCGCACCGGCTCGACGCCACTGCCAAACGAATACGACCACTTGTCCATCCCCTGCGACCGGTATCCCGCATGGAGCGTAATCTTTGAGCCAGGGGCGGCGTCGATCTCGGCCGTGAGCGCGGAGCCGCCGTCGCCGTAGGCCATCGGCGCGCCGTTCACCACAAAAACAATGTCGTCGTAGACCGCCTTCTCGGCGGGCAGCGGGAAGCGCACCGTGACTTTGCCCGCATCCGGCGAAGTGTTTTCAAAGACATAGGTGCCGCCGAACCGAACGGCAAAGGTGTTGTACCAGAGCAGGCCCTTGCGGCGGCGGTCGAGTTCCAAACGAACCTCGGAGCGGGTGGAGGTCAGCGGCAGGGCGGTCGTCTTGAAGACGTCCGGCTTCTCCGTGGGCGTCTTCAGACAGGCCGAAGGCGCCTTTTGAACCTGTTCGCCGCCCCACATCGATGCAACCTTGCCTTTGAGCTTGGCGTCCTGCCTGGCCGTGCGCTCGAAGAGCGTTCCCCCGAGGATAAGCCACGCCACGGTGGCCGCAACATAGATGACGAAGATGGCAATGAGATGCTTGACCATGCGGCCAGTGTACGTGATGTACTTTGTTCTGTAAAGTACTTTTGTGACATGCTTGCGAGAAATGCGTGACGAGGGAGGGGATGGACCACTTCAGACTTGACAGGCCAGACGCTCCGCCCGGCCGGACTCATTCAAAGAAGTTCCGGAGGGGCCGGACCGTGAGTTCGTAGCGCAGATACCGCACCTGGGCCAAGCCCAGGGCCGTTTCCAAGTCCTCGATCGCCGTTCGTGTCAGTGTGTCTTTCTCCTGCTGGATTCGGGCCAGTTCGGCAGGGGTGTCCGGCAGCCGCTTCCCGTCGCGCAACGCCTTTGCCCAAGCTGGCGTCCACTTCGACTTCATCGTTGCGGCGGCCTTGGCTTCCAGATCCCCCACGGCCTTCGCATACCCGGAGGCCACACGCCCCACTTCGCGCATGGTCAGGTCGTCCATCTCGTACCAGTTGTAGAAGAATCCAGGATAGGTCTCGTTCGGATAGGCGCCAGGCGGAGGCGGAGTGTTCTTGAGCCTGTGGGCGAAGAGCAGGAATTCATCAAAGGCCGTCAGACTCCGAGCGTCTGCTGGCGGCTGGACCGGTTTCCGCGGACTGCACGCCGTCAGGAGCAAGCAGCAGGCTAGTCCAAGAAATGCAGCGCTCCTCAAAGGCAAGCTCGACTCAATCCCGTGCCGCGTTGTCAGGCAATTCAATGTGGGCTCCTGCGGCCTGTCTACATACTTGGCGGCGCTTGGGGCAGCGGTGATCCGGTGTGCCGTCTGTCGTGAAGCAGCATCCGGTTCGCGAGTTTCCCGTGCCTGTTTCTGACTTCCAGAGTTATTGGCCCGAGGGCAAGATAGCACGTAGCAGGCTCCGGCTTAATGCCGGAATAGCAAATAAACCTCCACGTCAACGTCGTTGCGGAGTCGGCGATGAGTGAGAGGATGGCTTCCCTGGCCGTCACTCCGCTGGAGCCCCACACGGGCCACGCAACTGTCCCGCCCCCGAACATTCCGTTCAACTGTGAGCCGCGCACCTCAGGGACCACATAGGCCCCAATCTGACGTTCAATCGCCGCGGCCAGCGCGAAAAGATGCCCTTCTGGATCACGCCGCTCACGAGGTACCTCCACAATCAGGTCCAAAGCGGAGGCCGCCGCCTCGGACCGCCCATCCGCCTTCCTCATCGTTCTTGGTACAAGCACGTGGTATTCCCCAACTTGCTTCACCTGAACCGTCCAGTGCTGGCCTTCCGTGTTGTATGCAGCGGCGAGGGATCGAACAAACGTGTCCCGGTCCTTTGCTCGCGGAGGCGCGAAACTGATTGTCAATTTGTCGTGCGGAGGCGGCTGCACCCATTTACCCTTGGGGTTCGAGGTCGCCCCCTCGCTTTTGCCGCTGACCTGCTCCCAAGCTGGTTCCTCGATGCAAATGGGCCAGCCAGTCTTTAGTGTCAACTGGTCGACGGCGGCCTCCAGCGAACGCGGCCCGTTCGCCTTAATCTCAAAAGGCTGCGCGGCGGCGAGGCAATCGAACGCTAGTGCGACAACGCTGGCCTGGAGCATCCGCTTCAACGTCATGAGCCAGACCTCATGCGGGCTTCCATCCACTCCCGCTGCCCGCAGGCCGGGCATTTCACGTACTTGGTAGTGAGCATGTGCGGGCTGAGGAAGTCGGCCCAGGCGGAAATTGCAAACTCCGCGCTGCAGATGGGGCAGCGGTAGCCGGTCGTGCGCGAATGCCAGTAGACCAGCAAGGCGAGGATCAGGACAGCGCCCGCCGGAAAGGCGAACGGGATTGTCCGCCCGAGCCAGAGAGCCAATCCCACGATGGCCAGGCACGCCACTGCGACGTAGGCTGCGTTTCGAATCCAATCGGACTTGCGCGTTGGCCGAAGCACGACTCCCGGCGATTCCACGCCCCGATCATACAAGAACGCGAGCCGGGTGCGGGATTCCGGCTCGCGTCAGTGTTCGCCTTTAGGGGCAGCTACTACTTCGCTTGGCCGTCGAGTTCCAGTCCGGCCACCATCTCCTCGCCGGGATGGGTTCGTTCACCCTGATGCGTCAGCAATTCCAGGCCATATTCATAGCCCTTGTTGAAGGCTTTGAGGTTGAGATCGAGAAACCGTTTCGGCACTTCGTGCTCGACGCCCACGCGGCAGGCTTCCGGCGAAACCGCCTTGGTGATGGCGCAGAAGAAACCGACCATGATCACGTTCAGCACCATTTTTTTGCCCAGTTCCTCGGCAAAGCGTGTTGCCGGGATGCCGTAGATCCGGCAGTGCGGGATCTTGGCCAGGGCGTCGAGTTGGACCAACTCCTCTTCCACCAGCAGGAAGCCGCCTTCCTTCACTTCCGGGGCGAACTTCGTGTAGGCTTCGAGCGACATGGCCACCAGGATGTCGGGCTGCGTCAGGTAGGGGTAGAGGATCGGCTCGTCGCTCAGCACCAGCGCCGCGCTGGCCGCGCCGCCGCGGGCCTCGGGCCCGTAGTTCTGGGTCATCGTAGCAAAGCCCTTTTCGTGCAGGGCGACGGCGTTGCCGATGATATGGGCCGCCAGGATGACGCCCTGTCCGCCGAATCCGGCGATTCTCAGTTCGGTCAGCATGAGCAGCAGCCCTCCTTGCCTTCGCTGTCGTCGCCGCCGCCGGTGCCGGTGGCGGCCATCTCGTGGTAGTTCGCGCCAAGCTGGCTGCGCATCAGCGTGAGATAGTCGGGCCGCTCGCGGTCGACGAACTTGCCGACGATGATCGGCTGGTGCGGAACGATGGCGACCTCGTAGGTCGGCGCGCCATTCTTCACCTTTGTCATCTCCTTGTACTCTTTCATCTGCGCCAGACCGTCGGCGTAGCCGTTGCGCCGCCCGTACAGGGTCGGGCAGGGCGAGAGCACTTCGATGAACCGGAAGCCCTTTTTCTTCAGCGCTTCGGTCATCGACCGTTCAAGCTGCTTCACATGGAACGCCGTCCAGCGGGCCACGAAGCAGGCCCCGGAGGCGTCCACCAGTTGTGGAATGTTCAACTCGGGTTCGAAGCTGCCGTAGGGTGTGGTGGTCGATGTCGCCGCGCCGGGCGTCGTGGCCGCGGCCTGGCCGCCCGTCATGGCGTAGATCATGTTGTTGACGCAGACCACCATGATGTCCATGTTGCGCCGCGCGGCGTGGATCAGGTGGTTGCCACCGATCGAGGTCAGGTCGCCGTCGCCGGAATAGACGATGACGTTCAACTCCGGGTTGGCCAGTTTCAGGCCCGTGGCGAACGGGATGGCCCGGCCGTGCGTGGTGTGGAAGGAATCCACTTGCATATAGCCGCTGACCCGGCCCGAGCAGCCGATACCCGAAACGATGGCCGTCTTTCTGAGGTTGATGCCCAAACCCATCAACGCGTACGCGAAGCTGTTCACGGTGGTGCCCAGACCGCAGCCGGGGCACCAGATGGTGGGGATACGGTCCTTGCGCAGGACCTCTTCCACCGGGTTGGTCAGGGTCGCGGGGTCGATTATCGTGCTCATTGCGCCCCCCTCTCGATCGCGTTCAGAATCTCTTTCGGGTCGTGCACCGTGCCACCCGGATGCGGCACGCTGATCACCTTCGTCTTGCCGCCGGCGCAGCGTTCCAACTCGATCACCACCTGCCCCATGTTCAGTTCCGGCATAATGAGCGCCTTCACCTTCGGGGCCAGCTCGCGGATCAGCTTCTCGGGGAACGGCCAGACGCAGATCAAGCGAAGTGAACCGACCTTCAACCCCTTCTGGCGGGCCATTTGGATGCCGCGCATCGCGACGCGCGACGTAATACCGTAGCTCACCACCACCACGTCGGCTCCCTCGACTCCGTCGGCTTCGACGATGGTCAGCTCATCTGCCGCGCGGCTGATTTTGGCGAAAAGGCGTGTCATCAATTCCCGCTGCTGCGGCGGGTTCATCAACGGGTAGCCCTTCTTGTCGTGCGTCAGGCCGGTAACGTAGAGGCCGTAACCTTCGCCGGCATGCGCCATGTCGGGCACCAGGTCTTCGCCGGTCTCATAGGCGAGATACTCGCCGGGCGGCTTGGTAGTCTTGCGCCGCGGGTAGACATCGATCTCTTCGGCCGGCGGGATCACCACTTTCTCAGTCATGTGGCCGACGCATTCGTCCATCATGAACATCACCGGGACGCGGAACTGCTCGGCCAGGTTCATCGCCTTCACCGACAGGTCAAAACACTCTTGTGGGGAGTTCGGTACCAGCGAAATCGTCGAATAGTCGCCGTGCGATCCGAAACGCGCCTGCATCATGTCGCCCTGGGCGGGCAGCGTGGGCAGTCCGGTGGACGGGCCGCCGCGCTGGACGTCGACAAAGACGCAGGGCGTCTCGGTCATGGCGGCGTAGCCGATATGCTCCATCATCAGGGAGTAGCCGGGCCCGGAGGTGACGGTGAACGATTTCGCCCCAGCCCAGACCATGCCCTGAAGCGTGATCGAGGCGGCCAATTCGTCTTCCATCTGAATGAACATGCCGCCGAGCGTGGGGGCGCGCTGGGCGAAGCGCTCGACGACTTCGGTCGATGGCGTGATCGGATAGCCGGCAGCGAACTTCGCCCCGGCTGCGAGCAACCCTTCACAGCAGGCGATGTCGCCGTTGATGAAGTGGGTGCCGGTGAGAACGGATTCCTTTTCGGCGTGCATACTACGCTTCCTTTGCCTCCCCTTTGGGCTCGGCGGTCTTCGCGTCGGGTTGCTTGAACCCGAAGATGGCGAAATCGGGGCAGTACATCCCGCACAGATTGCAGCCGGAACACTTGTCCGCATCGATCATGTGCGGCGGATGGTACCCCTTCTTGTTGAAAGCGGAAGAAAGCGCAAGGACGTGCGTCGGGCAGAATTCGACGCAAAAGCCACATCCCTTGCACCGCTCAGTCGTGACGACCACGGAGCCTCTAGCCATGGAGAGCCCCTCCTAACAGGACTTCACCGTTCTATATGCAATCCTCATGCCACCGGTGACGCAGGATTGACTTGACTCAACGGTAACCTGCACGGATCGTTGGACTTCTTGAGCGAATTCGCCGCCGGGCCTGGACGAAACCAAACGAACTCTGTGGGTTATATAACCCATGGCTAGAGAATCATATAGGTCACGAGTCCGGTCGCAACGGGACGGTTGTGGGCGTCGTGAACATCCACGGCGATGACGGCCAGGGTCTTGCCGAGTTTTACAAACCGGGACCGTGCCCGCGCCTTGCCCGGGCCGGCCGGGTTCAGGTAGTTCACCTTCATCTCGACCGTGGTCACCTGGCGCTCGCCGCCATGTTGTCCCCAAACCGCAATCCCGGCTGCGGCGTCGACCAGCGTGGCGGTGACGCCGCCATGCAGTGTCCCGAAGATGTTGGTCAGTTCCGGACGAACATTGACCTCGATCGTGACGCCGTCCTTCCAGACACGGACCACCTTGAAACCAAGCGTCGCATTGAACGACGTCTCAGTCATCAGCTTGTTTAATTGGTCGCGATTGAGCGGTGTGGGCTTCAAATCTGTAGTATGGCACTGGAGGGGCCATGGCGTTCAAGATCACGACTTTTTGCCGGGACACGGCCGCTGTCATCGGCATCGACAATCCGCCGGTGAACGCTCTGGCCTCCGGAATGGCTGAAGCCATAGCAGACGCCGTGGAGGCGGCCGCCGCCGCGCCACGCATTACGGCCATCGTCGTCGTCTGTGCCGGCAAGACTTTTGTCGCCGGTGCCGAAATCAGGGAATTTGGTGAAATCGTCGCCGGACGGATGCCGCCGATCACACTCGCTGCCGCCTTTGCCCGGATCGAGGCGTGCGCCAAACCGATCATCATGGCGATTCATGGATCGGCGCTCGGCGGCGGGCTCGAACTGGCCATGGCAGGGCACTATAGGGTGGCTTCGGCGACGGCCAAGGTGGGCCAACCCGAGGTGAATCTGGGCCTGATTCCCGGTGCCGGTGGCACCCAGCGGCTGCCAAGACTCTGCGGGATCGCCAAGGCTCTGGAGCTCTGCACGACGGGCCGGGCCGTATCCGCTGCCGAGGCGCTGGAGGCGGGCATCATCGACAAGATCGCCGAAGGCGATCTCTTGGATGGGGCCGTCGAGTATGCTTCTCATGCCGCCGGACCCCGGCGCACCTGCGAATTGCCCAGGCCTGCCGCCGACCCGGATGCCGTCGCGTCGGCCCGCAAGGATGCAACCAAACGAACTCGCCTGCAAACGGCGCCCATCGCCGTGATCGATGCCATCGAGGCGGCGTCGAGGCTGGAATTCGCCGATGGCCTGGAACGCGAAAAGCAGCTTTTCGAGCAGTGTCTCCATGGGCCGCAGTCCAAGGCGCTGATCCATGTCTTCTTTGCCGAACGCGAATTGGCGCGCATCCCGGGCATTGAAAAGGACCTGGCGTTCGAGCCAGTTCGTTCGGCCGCCGTGCTCGGGGCCGGGACCATGGGCCGCGGCATTGCCATGTGTTTTGCCAACGCCGGCATCCCCGTCATCATCTCCGACCAAACGAACCAGGCGGCCGCCGCAGCGCTCGAGTCGATCAAGGAAACCTACGAAGCGGGCGTCAGAAAGGGCAAAATGACCCCCGCCGACGTGGAGAAACGCCTGGCGTTGATTCGTCCCGGTGCGTCGCTGGATGGCTTCGATGAGGCCGATATTGTCGTCGAAGCCGTGTTTGAGGATCTTGACACGAAAAAGCGTGTTTTCACCCAACTCGACGGAGTGGCCAAGGCTGGCGCGATCCTCGCCACCAACACATCGACGCTGGATGTGGACGCCATCGCCGCGGTGACCGGGAGGCCCGAATGGGTTTGCGGCCTCCATTTCTTCTCGCCGGCGCACATCATGAAACTGCTCGAAATCGTCCGCGGCCGGGCGACTCGTCCCGAAGTGATGGCCTCAGCGATGGAGTTGGGCAAGCGGCTCAAGAAGGTCGCCGTGCTCGCAGGCAACTGCCACGGCTTCATTGGCAACCGGATGTTCGCGCCCTACCGCGAGGCGGCCATCCGTTGCGTCGAGCAAGGGGCGTCGCCCTGGGCGGTGGATGAGGCCCTGACCGGCTGGGGGATGGCCATGGGCCCCATCCGCGTTGGCGACCTCTCGGGCATCGACATCCTGCGCGAGGTTCGTTTGGCAGCAGGTCTTGAGGAGACCGTCGAGGACCAGTTAATCGCCCAGGGACGTCTTGGCGAGAAGACCGGCCAGGGCTGGTATCGCTATGCGGATGGGCGCAAAGCCGAACCGGATGCGGCCGTGGAAGCGCTGGTCCGGCAATATGCGTCCGAGCGCGGCATCCCGCAGCGGTCGTTTTCGAGCGGCGAGATCGTCGATCGCTGCATCTCGGCGCTGCGCGCCGAGGGCGAGAAGATCCTGGCCGAGGGCATGGCGCTGCGTGCATCGGACATCGACATGGTCTACGTGCACGGCTATGGATTCCCAGCCTGGCGCGGCGGACCGATGTTCGAGGGCTAATTTTCGATCGCTTTGACAGTGCCGTGATCGTCGCAGTGGCCGTCGTGCGGATGGTGCAGATGGCCATCGACCAGATAATCCACATGGCCGCCGTGCGGGACGGCTTCGTGGCCGCAATCCGCACCGTGGACATGCCCGGAGTCATGGCCGGCGCATGCGTGACTGGGCGTGCAGGCGTCAGGGTTGGCGGAGTTGACGGGCAGATCATGCTCGTCGAAGTGGTCGCCGTGGGGTTGATGGAGGTGGCCGTCGTGGACGTAGTCGGTGTGGCCGTCATGCTCGATGGCAGCGTGGCCGCAACCGGGTCCGTGGACGTGGGGATGGTTGTCGTGGATCTTATGAGGCTTCATGATTGCTCCTTTGCTTGATGAGTTGCGGCGCCGGCGGGGTAAACCGGCGTTTCGCTGGCATGGGCCATGGCGCTGAAGACCAGGTCGAGGACATGCTGGTCGGCCAGGGCGTAATTGATGTGTTTGCCGTCGCGGTGGCGGACCACCAGGCGCTCGGACCGCAGCACGCGCAGCCGTTGCGAGATTGTCGAAACCGTCTCGCCCTCGATCGCCGCCAATTCGGAGACACAGGCCGCGCCTTGCGAAAGCAGTCCCAGCAGGCGCAGACGGGCCGTGTCGCCCATGGCGCGGAACAGGCCCGAAGCCCGTTCCAGCGCTTCAACGCCGACGGGCAGGGCGCGCTGGGCCGGGACGTGATCCTGGGCGGCGCAGGCGGGTTGAGCGGCGGTTCTCACTGGCTTGGTTCGTTGATCGTCTGTCAATCAAACACTTGCACACTTGTGCAAGTGTCAATCTCATGATGCCTCGCTTCCCCTTTGCTGTCAAGCAAAAATCTGCGACCAAACGAACTGCCTCCACCGCAAAACCGCCCGGAACCTGCTCACGCGCGCGTGGTTGATCGACGGAGGGCGGTCCCCCGGGACCGCGCGCGACGCCCCCGTCGCGCCGAGGCAGCGCCCCGTCCACGATAACTCCACTCCCACGCGATCTCAGCCGAACCGCCGCGCCCACTCAGCGTGGCGATGAGTTCCCAACTGGCTATTCCTTGGCCGTTTGCGCCCCCGCAGAGCCGGCCTCCGCTTCACCAGTCGTTGATAGGATAAGTGGACCCCGCCAGCGAGACATCCAATTTGCAGCGAACGGGGAACTGTCCCTATTATTCTTGTCTCAATGTGAGGGTCCACCCCAGGCTGTTGTCATGAGACGCGGTCGCACCGTATGGGATGAAAATCGGGGTGTGC
>CAZSBK010000040.1:0-41805 GCA_964604945.1 uncultured Candidatus Solibacter sp. | reverse complement strand
CTCCCTGGAACACATCTGGGGCGTTTTCAACTTCATCTTTCCGCCGGGGAGTTCCAAACCCGGTGTCCCGGCCTTGGAGCGGAGGGCGAATGTCGACCTGCAGAGCCCGTATGCGAAGGAGTTGATCGAAGCGATCAGGGCGCGTCAGGTGTTTGTCAGCCCGACGCTCACGGTCTTCCGAAACATGCAACTGCTCGCCGACCTGCCTGAGGTCTACCAGCACCCGGACAATGCCCGCATGCCGGAACAACTGAAGGAATACTGGCTGAAAGACCAGGCCGTCCGAATGAAGAAAACACTCACCCCGGAGACTCTCGATCTGCGCAGGCGGGAATTCCAGAAGTACAAGGACCTGACCGGCATTCTGTATCGCGCCGGCGTGCCCTTGCTCGCCGGGACCGACGCGCCGGAGCCTTTCTGCCCGCCCGGCTTCTCCCTCCATCAGGAGCTCGAACTGCTGGTGGAATCGGGATTGACGCCGGCTGCGGCACTGCAGGCGGCAACGCTCAACAATGCGCGGATTCTGCGAGCGGACAAAGAACTGGGAAGCATCCAACCGGGCAAGCTGGCCGACATCGTGATCCTGAATGCCGACCCGCTCGCTTCGATTCAGAATTCCCGCAAGATCTTCAGAGTGATCAAGGCCGGGAAGGTCTATGATCCGAATCGCCTTCTCCGCGTGCCCCGCCCGGACCCGAAGACCGTTTAGCGCGCCAGGGCTGCCGATGGTGCCCGTCGCGCGTATCGAGTCCGATACCGTCGAAGCCACCGTGGCGGCCTGGCGGAGGCTCGAGGTGAAAGAGCTGCTGCCGGTGGAGGTGTTCTGCGCGGTGGACGACCAGATTGAGGGGTCGGCGAAGCGGACACTGGAGGTGTTGCGCGGCTGAGTGGCTTCGAGTCCGTACGCAATTGTGACTCATGCCCACTCGCCTGCTGTTAGGCAAAGGCTTAACACGCGAATGATTTCCGAAGGCGCCGACAGCGAGAAGGCGCGACACGCGCGCAGATAGGCCGCGCGTGGGATGGATGGGATGAGCCAATGAAGATGCTGTACGACGAACTGAACGCGGATGTGGAGTTACGCCGGGTGCTGGCGGTCGAGGCCCGATGCGGGAGTCCTCGGAGACGATTGCCGCACTCATGGCCAAGCGGAAGGTGTCGCGGGCAGAGCTTGCGAGGCGGTTGGGGAAGTCGCAGACGTGGGTGACGCAGTTGCTGAGCGGGAAGGCGAACCTGACGATCGGGACACTTGCCGAAGCGGCACGCGTGCTCGATGCCGGGATCACTCTAAAGGCCACCACCCATTCCGCAAAACCAACGAGCCCGAAGCCTGCAATGCCCTCTCTGCCACCTGGCTCCATCGAAATGCGCGCATGAAACTCGCTCCGTCCTAAGACGGCCCGGAACCCGCTCTCTTCGTTCGCGGACTCCGCGCGACGGCGTGATTTTCGCGGGTATTTGTGGGACGAGCGGCCCCTGGCGCTCAGTCGAAAGACACGCCCCGAAGCGCGGACCAAGGGTCAGCCCGACTTCGTTCTTGCCGGCCAGGGGGCTGGCCGCGGACCAGGGGTCCGCCCTACGTCGATCAACAATGCGCCGCAATAAGCGGGCGGCGGGCGTTTCCCAGGCGGCAGCGAAGCCCTGGCCTACTTCGAGACTGAAGCGGGCGTGGATCGGACGATCTCGACGGAGCCGGTAGCGCCGGTGGAGGCGTCGTGGACGATGATGCGGAGGAGGTGGGCGGAGGAGGCGGCGTTGAGGTCGTCCTGGACGACGAGGCCTTTTTCGAGCGCGGTCTGAAACTCGGCTGGGGAGAGCGGGAGTTCCAGGTGGCGCTTGATGGCGGTGGCGTGGGGATCGGCGGGTACCGCCCACTGGACGTAGGCGATGTCAAGTTGGGCGGTCCAGCGGCCGTCCTTCTGGACCAGGCGCACGTCGGCGGGTTCCATGAGGATGCGGACGGCCAGGCGTCCGGGGGTGGGGGTGTCCGGTTTGAGAGCGACGACGAGGCGAATGCCGGTGGCCTCCAGCGGACTGGCGATGGCGGCATCGAGGGCCTTCTCGCGGTTCTGTGGCGTGACGGATTGCTCGCCGTCAGCGAAATATCCGCCGCGATGGCGCAGTGTGACGCCGGGACGCCTGGTGGCCACTTTGATTGAGCGGAAGCGGCCGTCCCACTGATCGTGGGTGGGTTGGTAGCTGAGGGTGTAGGTGATGCGTGAGTCGTCGAGGGCGCGGCGGACGGCTCCGGCGATGTCGTTGTTATCGACGGTGGCGCGGCCGCCGGTGCGGGCGGCGAGAGTCCGCAGTGTGCCTCGAGCGGCGAGGTAGTTTTCAGGGAACCGGGCGCGCGGACCGGGCAGAGCCAGCAGGCCCTGGGCGTCGACGGGATAGACGGCCACGTCGGCGGCTCCGAGGCGGCGCGCCACTTGCTCAATCTGATCCGTGAACATGCGGAGGCGCGAGACACCGAAGCGTTTCTGCCGAGCTGTGAGTTCGTCCTCCAGCCCGATGTAGGCGGGGATACCGCCGGTGATCCAGACGAGGCTCTTGCGGCCGGGCAGGGCGGCGAGGCGGCTGCCGATGGCCTCGAGCGCGGCGGCGGTCCGATAGACGCGGACGGCAGCGTAGGTATCCGAAAGCTTCTCGTCCGCCTTCTTCTCGGTCTCCTTCATGTCAATGGCAACGGCACCGGCGGCGGGAGACGACTCGATTCCGCCCTTGTCCGGGTCGAAGCTATCGAGAAGCCTGATGGCGCGGGGGCTGCCGTCGAGGGCGGCGAGAAGACCGGCGGCGTCGCTGGTGAAGTCGTGGAGGAGGCGCAGATCGTGGCCGAGAACGTAGAGGGCGACGCGGTCGGAGGGCTGGAGCTGGGTGCGGAGGAACTTCGCGAATTCGTCGCGGGCGAAGTACTTGTCGCGCTGGCGGGTGTTCAGAGTGTCGAACAGAATGGCGGTGGCGCTGGAGGGCGCGCCGCTTTTGAGTTCGTAGCGATTGGTGAAGATGTCGGGGGGCAGGGGTTCCGCCGGCGGCGGAAGAACGCGCGACCTTTCGACGGAGAAGCCGGCGATCTGCTGGGGCCGGCCGTCTTCCTTGAGGATGAAGTCGTCCTGGGTGAGGCCGTCGACGGGATGGCCGCTTCTGTCCGTGACGACCACGTTGACCTGGACCACACGGGTGGTGACGCGGAGAACGGGCGGTTCCTGAGCGATCAGAGTCGCGGCGAAAAGAGCGAATGCGAGAGGGCGCACGCCATCATAGTAGCAGCGCACAGAAAGGCGGAGTGGCTGCACATGTCAGGGTTTTCTGTTGGAATCCGGCGGTTGTCTGCTATACTCGCCTGAACGAATTTCCCCTTTGTCAGAGGAGAAGAAAACGATGCAAGAACAAACCATGAGTGTGCGCGCACACCACGCGAAGTATCTCGCCGCCTGCTGCGCGCTTGCGCTGTTCGGCTGCGCTCCTGCCCAGCCGCCGGCCGCACCCGATACCCGGGCTGCCGACGAGGAGGCGATCCGCAAGATCGACGCCCAATGGGTCAAGGACGCGGGCGAGAAGAAGACGGTCGATGCCTGGATGCCGTACTACACCAGCGACGCCACCGTCCTGCCGCCGAACGAGCCGGTTCAGACCACAACGGACGGCATCCGCAAGTCCTTGGCCGGGCTGATCGGATTGCCTGGCCTGTCGATTACGTGGCGGTTGACCACGGTCGAGGCCGCCAAGTCCGGCGAACTGGCCTACGCCTACGGCAGCTACGACATGTCATTCGACAACAAGGGCAAGAAGGTCACCGACAAGGGTAAAATCCTCGAGATCTGGAAGAAGCAGGCCGACGGCGGCTGGAAGTGTGCGGTCGATACCTGGAACTCGGATCTGCCCGCCGCGCCGTAGCGGGTGATGACGACTCCGGACGGCCATCGGCCGTCGAGGCTTCCAGGGCGCTGCTCCAAGCGGGTAGAGTAGCTTGTATGAATCGACGCGAACTGCTCGCTGGATTGGCGGGCGCACCTGCTCTCAGGGCCGCGCCCGCGAAGCCCCGTAACGTTATCTTCATCCTCGCCGACGACCACCGCTACGACGCCATGGGCTTCATGAAAGCCCAGCCCTGGCTGCGTACGCCCACCATGGACCGCATGGCCGCCGAGGGCGCGCATTTCAAGAACGCCTTCGTCACCACGGCCCTGTGCAGTCCGTCGCGCGCGTCGATTCTCACTGGCGTCTATGCTCACAAGCACCGCGTCGTCGATAACAATACGGCCATCCCCAAGGGCACCGTCTTCTTCCCTTCCCATCTTCAGAAAGCCGGGTATAAGACGAGCTTTTTCGGCAAATGGCACATGGGGGGCGAATCGGACGATCCGCAGCCGGGCTTCGACGAATGGGTCAGCTTCCGAGGCCAGGGGACCTACCTGCCCAACAAGAACGGCCTGAACGTTAACGGCAAACACGTTCCGCAGAAGGGCTACATTACCGACGAACTCACTGATTACGCCCTCGACTGGCTCGGCCGCCAGTCCAAGGACCAGCCCTATTTCATGTACCTGTCGCACAAGGCCGTCCACGCCGAGTTCGAGCCGGCCACGCGCCATAAGGACATGTACAAGGAGGCCAAGTTCATCTACCCGCCGACGATGGTGGCCACGGGCGAGATGGCCCAGCACCGGCCCAAGTGGGTCCAGGATCAGCGCAATTCGTGGCACGGCGTTGAGTATCCATACCACTCGTCGCTCGATATCGCCGACTACTACAAGCGCTATGCCGAGACGCTGATGGGTGTGGACGATTCCATCGGCCGCGTCCTGGGCGCTCTCGACAAGCGCGGCCAGTTGGATTCGACGCTGGTCATCTATATGGGCGACAACGGATTCGCCTTTGGTGAGCACGGCCTGATCGACAAGCGCACGGCGTATGAGGAATCGATGCGCGTGCCTATGCTGGCCCGCTGCCCTGAACTGTTCAAGGGCGGCCAGACGGTGAACGGCGTCGTCTCCGGGATCGACATCATGCCGACGGTACTGGCCGCGTCAGGCGTGGCGGCGCCCGCGGGGCTCGACGGCATGAACTTCCTGCCGCTGCCCCAGGGCCAGACCGCCGGTTGGCGCAAGGAACTGCTCTATGAATACTACTGGGAGCGCAATTTCCCCCAGACGCCTACCATCCATGCACTGCGCGGCGACCGCTACAAGTTCATCCGCTACCACGGCATCTGGGACATCGATGAGTTGTACGACCTTCAGGAAGACCCGCTCGAATCGCGCAACCTGATTTTCTCTGCCCAGTATCAGCCGGTCATCAAGGAAATGCGGGAACGGCTCTTCAAAGTGCTTGAGGAGACTGGTGGCCTGTCGATGCCGCTGTGGCCGGACCGCGGCGGCCAGAACAGCCTGCGCAACCCGGACGCCTCGAAAGGAGCCGACTTCCCGCCCGAGTTGGTGCGGCGCCCGCAACGCCCGTAGGCGGCGGTCTCAGGCCATTGGCTTCAGGATCCCGTCGAACCAGGCGAAGGCGTCGTCCTGCATCTGGGCGTTGAAGATGTGCGGCACGTCATAGAAGCGTGAAGTGAACCCACCATGCCCGACAGTCCGGGAGGCCGGTCCTGCTTTCCTGTAGATGGCGGCAATCTTCTCGACCGCCGCGGCCATGCCGGACAGCGGGAAAAGCCCGTCGCGGCGGCATTGCAGGACCAGTAGGGGTTTGGGGCAGCGCAGCGCGACCACGTCGGGCAGGTCCATCAGGCGGTGCAGCAAGGGAATGAAATGCACGAACGAATGCGTGTCCATGTGGCGGCGGATCATGGGCCGGACCGTGGACATGAAACCTGCGACGCAGCCGGCCTGGATGCGCGGATCGAGCCCTGAGAGCAACAGCGACCGCCAGCCGCCGAACGAAACACCGCAGCAGCCGATTCGTTGGGCATCGACTTCGGGCCGGGTGGCGAGGTAATCCACCGTGCGCATGTCGTCCCAAGTCACGACACCGGGCCAGGTCAGCCCGGCATAGGTCAGGCTCTTGACGACGGTATCTTCCTTGGACGCGCAGACCCGGTTCATGCGGCGGACCTCGTCGATCGAGTATTTCGAGCGCTCATAGCCCGCGCCGAGATCGGCGTCCATCATGATGCGGCGTTCGCCGAACGGAAAGGCGTCGATGGTGATGACGACATAGCCGCGGCGGACCAAGGCAGTGGCCGTGGGGCGGCCTTCGTAGTTTTCCTGGTGGTAGACGGTCATGGCCGGATGGTTACGGCCAAGGTCGGTCACCTTTTCCTTACCAAACAGGAACATGCCGCCATGGCTGTGAAGATCGACGATGGCCGGGGCGGGGTCTTTCAGGTTCTTCGGGATCAGGACGTAGGCTGGCACGCGGAAGTGCGGGGTGGTTGAGAAAAGGATCTTTTCACGGAAATAGCCGCCCATGTCGCGGCGGTCCAGGACCTCGGCGTTGGGCTGGACGGGCGCGGGCCGGGAGCCCAGCGCGTCGAGCACAGCGGTACGGGCGCGATCCCGATAGGCGTCGAACGAAGTGAAGTCCTTATTCAGAAAAGACAGCGGATAGAGCTGATTCCCAGCCATTTTCTCGATCAACGGGTAGATTGAACCGCTGTCGGCCGCCGTTGGATAGAGCGGCCTCGGAAGGTCGGGTAGAGGGGCAGGCAAATCCTGGGGGAGAGCCGGAACGGCGGCGGAAGCAAGCAGCGAACGGCGAGTCAGGCTGGAGGGGGCGTCCATGGCAGTGAGATCTCTCTGCAATTGTGGCATGGGTAGGCGGCGGGGCCGTCCGGACCGGGAAGCTCACGGGCGTCGAAGACCTGGATGAGCGAATTGAGCTTGCGCAAGGCGAGGTCGAGTTGGCGGGGCGTGAGCTCGGCGGTCAAGGTGAGACAGGAACGGCCCTGGACCGCCGGGTCAGGCCGGACGGTGAGCGAGTGGATGTTCGAACCCATGGCAGTAACGAGGCCCACGGCGCGCATGAGTGCGCCGGGCTTGTCTTCGAGCAGCACTTGGATGGTCTGATCCATGATCGAACCGGTTCACCGCCGCGGCCGAGAAGGCTGAAGCCTCTCCCAGCGCCTCATTGGACGTTTTCCTGATGATTGGGCTTCAGGACACCCACCACTTCCACGACGCCGGCGATATCGCCCAGGCTGTCATAGACGGGCGCCAGCACCGAAACCATGCCTGGACGTTTGCGGACCGTGACGCGTTTGCCGGTTTCGAGGACGGACTTCATCTCGGCCGGCACAGGCTGATGCAGGTCCCCCCAGCGCCAGAACTGACTCATCTCGTTCACATTGCGGATGGCGATATGAATGCGACCCAGCGCACCGGCGATAGGCAGCCAGAGGTTAGCGTCGCAGGTGGACGAGCAGAGGCGGGCGAGGCGAATGAGAGTCTTCTTGGTTGTGATGAAGGCCTGGTGATCGACGTCGTAGTCGTCCGCGGCGGCCCACTGATCGCGCGGGTTGGTTTCAAGCATGGACGCGACCGAACGAGCGGTCTGGATGCGACTGGCGACATCGCCGTCGACCATCGCGGTGGCGGCACGGGCGACCTGATCGAGTTCGGTGGCAAGCTGATCTTGCGCCAGGAGCGGCGCGGCGAGCAGGAGGGCGGCGAGGATGGCGGTTTTCATTAGCGGCGCTCCTTGACGAGAGTCAGGACATAGTCGCGGACGCGGTCCCAGGCGGCGGCGTCCAGGTCTTTCTCGAAACGCGGGTCGGGGGGAATCGCTTCACCGATGGTGACGTTGTCCCAGGTGAGCGGGTCGGAGTCGGCGAGTTTGGGGCGGACCGATCGCCAGTCCTTCAGTTCGGTCCCGTTGTAGCGTTTAGCTGCCTCGGCGCGAAGCGTATCGGGCGAAATGGCTGACTTGAAGGAATCGAGCAGGGCGAGGTCCTGCAGGGCGTTGCGCTGGAGTTTCAACCGCACCGAAGCCAAGGGCGCGTCGATGCCGAAGCGGCCGCCGGGGTAGACCAGCGTCTCGCCTCCTCCATTGGACTTGAACCAGGGGTCGGGCCCAGGCATGACTGTCTGCCAGCGGACGAATCCATCGACACCGAGCATCCAGGGGCGGAGCAAGTCCGTGGTGATGTGAGAGGCGGGCTGATCGACAGGCGGGGTGCCACCATAGGTCCAGACCGTATCTCCACGCTGTTTGAGGATCGGGGCGTTTTCGGCGTACCAGCCAAACATGCCTCCGCCGAGGACCCAAAAGTCAATGATGCCGGAGAGTTCCTTAAACTGGCGTTCCATCTGCCAACTGGCGTCGGTCCGGTAAACCCACTTGACGGGCGAGCCGGCCGGCACGGCAGCCTTCATGAGGCGGGCGTATTCCGCAAAGACCGGCATGTCGTTGGGGAAGCGGGTTTCATCGCCGTCCCAATGGAATGCCTTGTAGCGCTTCTTGTGGTTGAAGAACAGCTCGTAGTTGGTTGTTGTCCACCCCTTCTCCCGGAAGTGGGCTTCCATCTGGCCCATGACGTTGATGAACTCACGTTCGTAGCCCGGCTCGCCCCACCAGAGGAATGACGCCGGCCATTCGGGGTTGACGGGAAGATAGACGTAAGGGATGGGCTGCGGGCCGCGGCGCGTGCCAGCGAAGGCCGAGCCATCAAGCAGAGGCCCATAGTGCTTGTCGTAATACGTCCAGTCGGCGACCCGCTTGGTCTTACCCGTGCCTTCCAGACGTGGCGCGAATTCGGGCCCGGTCTTGCCGCCGTGGCCGTAGCCGAGTTGATGGTAGATGCCGCGGTGTTCGAAGTAGACGCGGTGGTAGGCGTGGATGAGCGAGAAGAAGGGGTCGCTCAGGTAGAAGTTCGGAGTACGCTTGGCCAGTTCCGGGTATTGGGAGGAGAACCAGGAAGTGCCGTAGGAGTTGTGGTCGACGACGATGGGGCCGGCGGCGGGCACGACAGCGTCGAGCACCTGGACCTGGATGGATAACGACGATTTGGAGCCGCCGGCGTCGAGCGACGCGGTGAGCGTATAGGGGCCGGGCTTGGCCGAGGCGGGGACCCAGATGTCGAGCCAGAACGACTGCGTGGTCTGGCCTGGGATGCGGTTGCCAGAGTCGGGCAACTGGGCGCGGTAGGGCGAAGTGGCGGGGATGAGGGCGTCGGGGTAATAGAGTTTCGACTTCGGCAGGAAATGGAACCACTCGCGGAAGAGGCTGGTTTCGAGCGGGCCGGAGACCGAAAGCGTGTAGGCAGCCGGCTGGGAGTTGGAAACAAGGATGCGGCAGGAGACGTAGGCCTCGCGTGCGGACGAGAGGGCGATCCGCGCGGCAGGTTGGACATTCGCCGTGCGGTCGGCCGGGGCCATCTGGCCGAAGGGGTCCGAGCGGACGTGCGCGGGCAGGGCCGTGAGGTCGGCGGCCAGCGCGTTACCGAGCATGAGGCAGATTATAGGTAGACGTTTCATCGGTTACATGTCTCCACGAGAACGGCCGGCGGTCAACCGACCCGGGGACGCAGTCCCCAGCGATGGACAAACAACAGCAGCGCCTTGGCAGCGCTGACAACGGATTCGATGTCGACGTACTCGTCGGCGAGGTGCGTATTTGCGCCGCTCGCGCCCCAAAGGACTGTGGGGATGCCGAATTGCTGGTGGAAGACGTACATGTCGCAGGGGCCTTCGATGCCAGCAACGGCAGGCGGTGCGCCGAGGACCTCGGCAGCGGAGATCGAGAGTTCCTGAATCAAGGGATCGTCCAGAGCGATGGATGAGCCGGGCAGCCAGCGGAGGGGGAATTCGACCCTGGGCATCTCGGGGAACAGATCCGGGCGGGCGGAAACGGTATCGTGCAGCCAGCTGTGGAACTGGCCGTCAATTTGTTCCGGGCCCTCTCCCGGCATCGATTGCCAGAAAAGCTCGACCTTGCAGTTGTTGGCCGTTGCCATGGGCTCGTTTGTTCCCCAGGGGCCGGTGTGGATCTTCATCACCGAAACCGGGACGGGGTTGGCCAGATGAGCATAGGCGAAATGAGCCGGCGCGGATGCACGGCGCAACGCGGCGAATCCGGGCACCTGGGAAAGGAACCATGCGAGCTGATCGGAGACGCCAACCTCCATGCTGTCCGAAAGGATCCCCGCATTGGGCGCCTGAAAGGTGATGTGGGCCGTGCGGCCGCCGCGTTGCGCGGGGCAGATGCGCAGGAAGGACGGCTCAGAGACGACGGCGGCATCGGCGAGGTATCCTCTCAGGCGTCCGGCGAGCGTGCCATTGACCCCGCCGAACTCCTCGTCGACGACGCATTCGATCGTCAGGTCGCCCACGGGGGCGAGGCCGAGATCGTGGAAGGCGCGCGCAACGAAGAGATTGGTGGCGATGCCGGACTTCATGTCGTTCGAGCCGCGGCCATAGAGGCGTCCGTTTTCGACGTGGCCCGAAAACGGATCGCGGGTCCAGGGCAGAGTGCCGCGGGGGACGGTGTCGATGTGGCCGGACAGAATGAGCGACCGGCCTCCGGACCCCTTGAGCGTGGCGGCGAGATTCGGCCTGCCGGTGTAATCGCGGCCCGGATAGAAGAGCGGGTGAGTCTCCAGGCCGGGGATCGAAGACAGTTCGTAGAGGTCAGTGGAGAATCCGCAGGATTCGAGATAAGACTGGCAGAAGCGCTGGCAGGCGGCTTCGGCGCCGGAAGGCGGAGTATTCTCGGACGGCGTGCGGACCAGGGTCTGGATGAGGGCGATGAGGTCGTCGCGGCGGGTCTCGACGTAATTCAGAAGTTCTTTTTCGATGAGCGTTTCAGTCGGCATTGATGGGAGCCTCCTCGAGGCTGGCCAGGGTCTTCGGCGCGATGCGGAAGCCGCGGGTCAGGATAGCAAGATAGATGAAGCCGATGGCGAGCCAGCCGAAGCCGGCGTACTTGGCTTTCGTAGTGAGGTTGAACCACAGGAAACCACAGACAATCGCGCCCAAGAGCGGGAAGATAAGATTCTCGACGAACTGCCAGCCGGCGCGCAAGCGGCTACGCAGGAAGTAATGGGAGATGACGCTGAGATTGACCAGGATGAAGCCGGTCAGTGCGCCGAAGTTGAGCAGTTCGACGGCGAGTTGGAAGCGGAAGGCGAGCGCACCGATGAGCGAGACGGCGCCCATCACCAGAATGCCGCGGACAGGCGTGGAAGTGCGCGGATCGAGTTTGGCGAAGATGCGGCTGGAGACGATGCCGTCGCGGCCCATGCCGAGCAGGAGCCGCGAAGCGCCGGCCTGTCCGGTGAGCGCGCTGGCCAGTCCGGCAACCAGCAGGACAAAGGTGAGCGCGCCGAACATGAGCCGTCCGCCAATGAGCGAAGCGATGTCGATGATGGCGGTATCGGTGTGCGGGAATGACTTGAAGTCGGGCCAGACCAGGGCGGCGAGGTAGACGGTCAGAATGCAGATGAGACCCTGGAAAATGCAGACGGCGATGGTCGCCCAGCCAATGTCGCGCTTCGGGTCGATGGCGTCTTCGGCAAGAGTGGAGATGGCGTCGAAACCGATATAGGACAGCGTGGCGACGCCTGCGCCGAGCAGTAGAGGCCCCGGGGCAAAGGATTCCGGACGGAACAGGCCCCGGAGATCGAACAAGCCCGGCCATCCATGAAGCACGACGATGTGTCGGATCGATAGCACGGTGAACAGGACGGCGCAGCCGGTCATGATGGCCATGAGCCAGGCCGAGGCGCGTGCGGTCATTTTGATGCCGCGGAGGTTGACGGCGGTGATGGCGAGAGTGAAGGTAACGGCCCAGATCCAACTAGGGACGAGGGGTAGGAGCCTCTCGGCGGTGAGAGACGCGTAGATGACGCTGAGCAGGGGAATGAGGAAGTAGTCGAGGATCATGGCCCAGCCGGCGAGGAATCCGGCGTGGGGGTTCAAGCCCTTTTGGGCGTAAGTGTAGGTGGACCCGGCCGACGGAAAGACGGCGGCCATTTTGCCGTAGCTGGAGGCCGTGAAATACATGGCGACCATGGCGACGACATAGGCCAGGGCGGCGTGGCCGCCGGAGTTCTGCTGGACGATGCCGAAGACGGGGTAGGGGGCGGTGGGAGTCAGGATGACGAGTCCGTAGAGGACCAGATCGCGCCGCGAAAGGACACGCCGGAAATGTTGTTGGCCCTGGGGCGAAGGGACTTGGGGGCCGGGTGAAGTTTCCATTACAAAGAGACAAGTTTAGACAATGCGGACATGCCGGCGCGCAAAGTGCGTCGAGGAAGGAAAAAGGGGCAGGGTCCTGGGCGGACCCTGCCCCTCAGGTCGATTACCAGCTCAGTCTCAGGGAGAACTGGATGGTACGAGGGTCGTTGGTCTGAGTGGTCAGATCCTGGAGACCCGTTGTGGCGTTGGGGCTGGCGTCGTTGGGGTGATTGAACGCGTTAAAGAAGTCCGCGGTAAAGCGGAGCTTCACGGCTTCCGTGATGGTGAAGTTCTTGAAAGCCGAGATGTCGGCGTTCCAGGCGCCAGGGCCCTTCATGAAGGCGCGGGAGTTCCAGCTCACCGTCTCGGTGATGCTGGTGTTGCGCACGGTGCCGTTGGCCAGCACCTGCTGAATCTGGTTGGAGAAGTTGCTGCCAACCGGGTGTATGATTCGCTTTGAGCGATCCAGGGGAACAAGGGCCTGGAGGGCGGTCTGGTCGACATTGGTGGCCAGGGTCGGGGTGAAGTCGCCCGCGAACCAGAGCCGCTGCGTGCGGCCGCCGTAAGTGAGCATGAGCCGTTGATCGTCTGAGAGAGTCGGATCGCCGAACAGGTACTCGGTGGCGGTGACGCCCATCCAATAGCCCGAGCGCCATTCGCCGATGGCCGCGACCTGCCAGCCGCCAACGATCGCATCGACTCCGCGGTTGACGTCGTTGCCGAACTTCCGGCCCTTGCCGAAGGGCAGATCATAGATGCCGTTCCACCGCATGTGGTGGGCCGGGATGTTGGTGGATCTCTGGTAGCCGAGGCGGAGCCGCTCATCGTATGAGAGGTTGCCGCCGCCAAGGAGTTGGATATTCTCAGGCACTTGGAAGATGCCGTTGGTGGAGTTGATCGCGCCGCCGCCGGAGGAGAAGCCGCCAGAGTCGGAGGTGGTCGACGTCCGGTTGAAGACATAGAACCACTGTGCGGCAATCCCGTTGGAGAAGCGGCGCTCGACTTCAGCCTGCAGGGAGTTGGAGTTCGAGTAGCCGGTCTTGTTGGTGGCGTTGCTGAAGGACCACTCCTTGTTCACGCGCAGTTCGTCGCGGTTTGACGGCGGAGCGAGCCTGGTGCGGGAGACGTAGTTGTATTCAGCTTCGCGGCTGCCGACGCTGAATTTCTGCTCCATGCCGGAGGAGTGGTTGCCGATGTAGCTGAGGCGGACCGAGGTCAAGGGCATGATCTCGCGCTCGACGGTGAAGTGCCACGACTGGGCGCGGCCGTCGCGCCAATCCCTGTAGTCCCACGGCACGAAGCCGCGGGCCGAGGATGGCAGTTCGACGATGCCATTGGTGTTGATGGTGGCCTTGCCGATGAAGTAGGTGCTGAGGGGCGCGGTGCGGACGGCATAGCTGCCGGTGCCGTCGAGCGAAGTGAGAGGAAGCTCGTAGCGCAGGTTGAAGGGCGGATTGGTGCGCGAGGCTTGCAGGATCTGCGACAAGGGCATGGTCCAGAAATACTCGCCGTAGCTGCCGCGGATGACGGTCTTGCCACTGAGCTTGTATGCGAAACCGAGGCGCGGCCCAAAGTTGTTGTTGTCAGCCGGGATTAGGCTGCTGGGAAGGCCGGCCTGATCGGCAGTGGTCCAACTCAGGCCGCGGAGCTTCCAACTATCAAGCAGGGAGCCTGGCAGACCGTTGATCGATTCCATGGTGGTGCTGCCAGGAGTGACGACCTGGAAAGTACTGCCGATGGTGTCGAGATTGACATTGACGAGGCGGTCAAACTTCTCCTTGTAAGGAGTCCACTTGTCATAGCGGAGCCCCAGGCTCAGAGTCAGGCGCGGAGTGACCTTCCAGGTGTCCTGAATGTATGCGCCGATCTCCTTCTGCCGGAAGTAGAAGTAACCGCGGTTGAACTGGGCCGAATAGTAACTGGCTAAGCCGAGCGCCATGGTGGCCGTGCCGTCGCCGGTGTAGGCAAGGGCGCTGTCACTGTTGGGGTCATACTGCGCTGTCCATTCGGGCCCGAAATCGTGTTCGCCCATGGCCTGCTGGAGTTCGCGGATGTTGTTCAGCTCCTGGCGGTACTGGCCACCGAAAGTGACCGTATGCGCACCCGTAACCCAGGTGAAGTTGGGTTGGAAGATGTAGGAGGTGAGCATTTCGTCCTTGCGGTTGTCAGCGTCCCAGGAGAAGTAGGTGCTCCAGTCGTTGTCGCTGTGCGAATACATGGTGGGCCAGCCGCCCTCACCGAAGGGGTTGGGAAGCCCAAGCTTGTTGGCCCATTGGGTGTTGTCAGCGAGCGTGCCGGAGCTCTTCGGGGAGCGGTGGACGGCGAACAGCGTTTCGCTGATGAGGGTGGGCGTAAAGGTATGGGTAAAGCGCATCGACGCATTGTAGACCCTGGCATCGTTGCGGCTGCTACCGTAACCATCGTCGATGTCGGAGCGGGGTCCGCCATAGACGCCACCGGTTTGCGTGTAGTACCGCTTGGAGCGGGTGAACCTGCCGGTCAGGATATTTTTCTCGTTGAAGTTGTGGTCGCCACGCAGGGTCAAGTTGTTGGTGTCGGTCTTGATCGGGTAGTACTCCTGCATGTTGGCGCCGATGTAGGGGTTGGTGCTGTTGGTCGGGGCGTGGGTCACCGACTTCATCGTGTTGTAGAAGGAGCTGATCCGCGCGGTCGGGATCTTGTTGCCGGAGAACGGGGTACGGGTCCCGTTGGCGCCGGTGGTCAGCGGATCGTAAATGAGATAAGTGTTCGAGCTGCTATCGGTGGCGTTGGAGAAATCGCCGGCCCACATGGAGTCGGTCGGAACGGTGTCCTGGTAGTAGGACTTCTGCCGCTGGCGCAATCCTTCGTACGCGGCGAACCAGAAGGTCTTATTGCGGCCGTCATACACCTTGGGGATGAACGCCGGGCCGCCGGCCGACACGCCGAACTCGTTGCGAGCCAGAAAGGCAGCGCTGGTGGTGTCCTGGCGTTTGCGGGCCAACAGGCCGCCGCCGTTGTTGCGGAGGGTCTCAAACATGGCACCGTGGAACTGGTTGGTGCCGCCCTTGGTGACGACGGTGACAGTGGCTGGACGCGAATACTGAGCGCCGGAGCCGACTGTCTCGATGCGAAACTCCTGGACCGTGTCGAGACCGGGCTGGACGCGTGACATGCCGCCGCCGAAGCGGTCGACCAGGGAGACGCCGTCCAAAGTCATTTCGGCCGCCCCGACCTTCATGCCGTTGACGCGCGGATTGCCGCCGCCTTCAACGCCTGGGGTCAGGTCGAACAGGTTGGTGATGGAGCGGCCGTTCAGCGGAAGTTGCTGAATTCGGACATTGTCCTTGACACTGCCGACCTCGGAGCTCTCCGTCGTGATGACGGGAGCGGCCCCGGTGACTTCAACGACAGTGTCGACGCTGCCGACTTCAAGCGTGGGCTCGAGGACGGCCGTCTGGCCGGCAACGAGGTCCATCTCAGTCGACCATTTCTTGAATCCCTGCGACTCGGCAGTGATCTTGTATTGGCCAATTGGCACGCTCGTGAAGACGAAGATGCCGATTTCGTTGGTGGTTGTTTGGCGCGAAATGTTTGTGCTGACTTGCGTCAACACCACTTTTGCGTTGGGGACTGAAGCGCGGGCGGAATCGAAAACGGTTCCGCGGACCACGCCGGTTCCGGTTTGTGGGAATGCGGGGACTGTGAGGCAAATCAACAGTGCCGCCAGAAGCATGGGACTCCGAAGGATCATACGCATCGCAAGCTACCTCAGTGCTGAAAGTTGAACTTGATCGCGGCCCAGATCGCAGAGCAAATCATGGGCCAGGCCACGGGCAGAGCCCATGGCACCCATCAGGGCGGCGTCGGCGCCGAGCGCGGAAAGCTCGATGCGCATGGGCCACGGAATGACGCGCCCAACCAGTTCCCGAATACGGTCGGCGACGAGGCCGAACAGTTCACCCGCGAGCACAATCAGCTCGGGGTCGATGGTGGCCGCCATGTCGGCGACGGCAATACTGACTTGAGAGGCGACTTCGTCGAGCACGAGCGCCGCTGCCACGTCGTTGCGGCGGACCAGTTCGGCGAGTTCACCGGCCAGGTCCGCACTGGACAGGGCCAAAGTAGTCGAGGGCTGGCCCGAATGGGCCGAGAGCACGCGTTCGCGGACGCGGTCGCTGCCGATGGCTAATTCGAGCATGCCGCGGTCGGCGGCGTCCTCGGCGGCGGATTCGCGGTCGACGATCATGTGGCCGATTTCGCCGGCGGCCCAATGGGTGCCCTGATAGAGCCTCCCGCCAAGCACAAGCCCCGCGCCAACACCGGTGCCGTGACGGATGAGGATGAAATTGTCCACGCCGACGGCCAGACCAGAGTGCATCTCGCCAAGTGCGGCGAAATTGACGTCGTTATCGACAATGGCGGCGACGCCAAAGTGGTCTTCGACACGCTTACGGACCTCAACATTGCGCCAATGGAAGACGTTGCCGGCCTCGAGCACCGTCCCCGTGTTGGCGTCCACGCGGCCGGGCGCCGCAATGGCCACCGACAACAGGCTGCGCCGCCGTCCGGTGCGGGCAAGGACGTCGTACACAGTGGAACAGAGCACATCCAACACGTGGGCCGCGCCGAATTCCGGCTTGATGGGACTGGCTACGGAGTCAAAAGGCCGGCCATCCAAATCGGCCAACCACACCCGGACCGATGAGGAGGCGATCTCGGCGGCGATGATCGAACCCGATTGAGCGTCGAACCGCAGCATCATCGGTGGTTTGCCGCCGCGTGCGTCGGGTGCGCCTTCGCCATCTTCGACGACGATGCCGCGCTTGATCAGGTCGGCCACCTGGCTGGAAACCGTGGGCTTGGTCAGTCCGCTGAGGCGAGCCAATTCGGCCCTGGAAACCAGCCCCTTGTCGCGGATGATGTTGAGCAGCAGAGCGGCATTCAGTTTCCGCATACCTGAGGCACGCATACGGCCCGCGGCGGTAGGGTGGGCAGCTCTTCTCATGGCCATCTCGGTTAGTACGTTAACTTTCCTAACAATGCGAGTGGACCATATAACAGTACTGTTGTCAAGCAAAATTCACAAACGTGAGGCCCCGCCGGACTGACCGGAACAGGGCCTCGGAAACACTCGACCAAACGAACTGCGGGGTTAGACCTTCGGCAGTGGGTACTCGGGTCGATATGTCTTTGTTAACAATGCGTTAGCAGCTTTGTCCGAGCCGAATGTCTCGGTCTTCGGATCAAAACGGACATCGCGTTTCAGGCGGCAGGAGATGTTGCCGAGATGGCACAGGGTAGTCGAAAGACGGCCTATCTCGACGTCGCTGTTGGGGACGGCGCGCGATTTGACGCAGTCGAGAAAGTTCTTTTCATGAAGCAGCGGGCCCGCGCCTTTGGCCGAGGGTCCGAGCACCCCCTTCTCGCCGTAGACCTGCCACCCTTTGTCGTCCACCACGAGGGTGGCGTCCGAGCCATAGTAAGCCGTTCCGGCGATGGCGCCCTCGGGCGGACGGTGAGCACCGAAACTGCGTAATTCCCAGACCAACTGGAAGTCCTGGTAGTCGTAGGTGACGGTCTGGGTGTCGGGGACTTCCTTGCAGTCCTTCAGCCAGTAGATGCCGGAGGAGTCCGAGACGCGGGTCGGAAGACAGTTCTTGACCCCGCGCATCATCTGAATGGCCCAGATGGCGGTGTCGAGCATATGGACGCCCTGGTTGCCGAGTTCAGTGTTGCCGTAGTCCCAGAAGAAGCGCCAGTTGTAGTGGAATCGCATCGGGTTGAACGGGCGTTTCGGGGCCGGGCCGAGCCACATATCGTAGTCAGCAGTCGCGGGCGGCGTCCCGTCCGGTGGATTGCCGATGGACGGGCGGAGTTGGCTGATCCAGGCTTTGATGAGGCAGACTTTGCCAAGTTTGCCGGAGGCGGCGTATTCGGCGGCGGACTTGTAGTGCTCGCCGCTCCGTCGCTGTGTGCCGACCTGGACAATGCGGTTGTACTTGCGCGCCGCTTCGCGGATCATGTGGCCTTCGGCGATGGTCTGCGAAAGCGGCTTTTCGACGTAGACATCCTTGCGCGCGGCACACGCCAGCAGGGCCATGTGGGTATGCCAGTGGTCGGGCGGGGCAATGATGACCGCGTCGATGTCCTTGTCTTCAAGCACGCGGCGGAAGTCGCGGGCGCGGCCCGGCTTGACGCCTTGGGCCTTTTCGATCTCCGGCGTCAACATATCGATGATGGCGTCGTCGATGTCGCAGATCGTCTTGATGACGGCGCCAGCTTTGATGGCACGTCCGGCCACCCAACGGCCCTGATTGCGCCCGCCGATGAGCGCGAGCGTGACCTTCTCATTCGCTCCCAGAGCGCGCGGGTTCAGGTTCAAGAGCGTTCCGGCGGCCGCGGCGGCGGCCTTCGAGAATTGTCGGCGATTTGAGGATTCCATGGTGGTAACTCCAGTATCAGCGTAGTCGAATCAAACTTGCGTTTCGAATCCGCATAGAGCGGGCGTCTGACCCGCAGGCACCCGCTCTGTCAAAAATCACCCAGGTGACCCGCTCTCTCTCCGTTCACGGTTGGTACCGGCCGGGGGGCCGGCCGCGGACCTGAGGTCCGCCCTACCACCACACCCGCTCTGTGAAAAAATCACCCAGGTGACCCGCTCTCTCTCCGTTCACGGTTGGTGCCGGCCGGGAGGCCGGCCGCGGACCTGGGGTCCGCCCTACCACCACACCCGCTCTGTCAAAAATCACCCAGGTGACCCGCTCTCTTCGTTCGCGGTTGCTTTGCTATTCTTCCAGGCGGGCTTCGGCCAGGCCGCGCACGGGCACGTTGTGCCGCTTCGCATACTCGTTGGTGAGCTTGCTCAGGCTGGCGCGCCACTGGGCGAGGCCGATGCT
The DNA here is from genome assembly GCA_964604945.1 of uncultured Candidatus Solibacter sp. Classification (GTDB taxonomy): domain Bacteria; phylum Acidobacteriota; class Terriglobia; order Bryobacterales; family Bryobacteraceae; genus PNKE01. The sequence goes on along the minus strand of CAZSBK010000040.1, from coordinate 22,805 downwards.
TTGCTCTGGCTGGAACATGTAGCCGAGATCGGCAGTGCGCCCGCCGAAGTGGTCCTTCGTGTCGTCGAGCACCTGCATGAACTTGCGGCCGTCCACTTCCCTGCCCTGCGGATAGCGGCTCTTCTCCCAAACCGTGGTGAGAAAGCGCCGGACCTCTGCCGATTCGCGCTCCATGCGCGCGGCTCGGTTATGCGCGGCCACCAGATGGCCAACCGCCTGCGCCGGATCATTCTTCGCTGCCGCGGCCGCAGCCCTCGACAGATCCGACTCCGCCGCGGCAAGCGAGCTGATCAGATCCCAGTGATGGCCAGTGAAGCGGGCCAGCGTGAGGAAGACTTCCAGGTTGTACTGGTTGCGCGAGGCGCTCAGCATATTCGCCGTCAGGGCGTGCTGAAGTTGATCGTTCTGCAGGCGCTGAACGGGCGCTTCGGCGACAAGACCCTTGTACTTCGCCGCGAACTGGGGCGTGTAGGCGAGCGTCGCAGTATCGGGCAGCGGGGGCGGAGTGAGCGTCAGATCCTGGCGGGCGGTGCCGAGGCCGGGGCCTTCGGAGTTGCCATAGCCAGGCTTGCGGACACGCGATGCAACGCGGTCCCAGGCGCGCTGCCAGGCGCGGGCCTGGCGCTGAAGGGTCCGGTAGACCTCGATCATGCCCTCGGTGCGCGGGCCATAGTAGACGTTCATGAATTCGGCGGCGTGCTGCTCCGGTCCCGGCGTTCCGGGCTGCCAGCCCCATCGGGCGACGGCGGTCCAGCCGAGCCAGAATGTCTCGTTGTGCAGGCCGGAGTCGCCCCATGCGGCGGCGAAAGTGCCGATCGGATTCAATTGCCAGACCCGCGAGTGGACGATGGAATCGTAGAGCGAGGTGAGCCGCCCGGAGGTGAAGACGGATTCGAACTCGCCCATTTCGAGTCCGGGCGGCAGGCTCTCGATGGCAAAATGGTCGGGGAACAGGAACTCGGCGCCCTGAGTCGATGTGTAGATCAACTGGCGCATCCCTTTCTTCTTCTGAATGGGCACAAAGCTCTCCTCGCCGACGACGCCGTCGATGACGTCATTCGGGATGCGCTCCATGTCCTTGTCGAGCAGCGGGTACTCGACCCAGGCAAGCATCCGGCGATTGTGCCTGGCCAAGTGGTCGCGGGCGCGGATGGCGAAGTCGGCCCAGGCTGCGCTGCGGTTCGCAGGCGTGTAAGGCAGCTTGCAAGTCTTACCGATGCCTGCGTAGTAGACCTCGTCGGTGGAGACGAAGAAGTAATCGATGCCCTTGGTGGCGGCGATCACGTCATCGTACATCTGGAAGATGAGCTTGTAGGTCTCCTCGTTGCAGAGGTCTGACTGGTAGTTGTTGTCGTCGGCGCGCAGGTGAGCGAACTGCGGATGCTTCAACACGTACGACATGTGCGCCGGCGACTGGATGACCGGCACTACCTGGATGAAGCGCTCCAGTCCGTAGTTGACGATCTCCTGGAGTTCGGCTGGCGTGAATGCGCCGGGCGCGCCGATGATGGGATTCGACGGGTAGGAGAACTTGTCCTCGAGCTCGAAGCCGATCATGTTGGCCTTGAAGCGGACGGCCCAATCGATGTAGCGCTTCAGCGTCGGCATGCGGTCCTGGTGGTGCTTGGTGTCCCAGTGCAGAAAGCGCAGGGCGAGACGGGGCCAGTCGTCGATCTCGCAAACGGGCGCGATGAGCTGGCCGCGTTCGTTCGGACGGATGAGTTGAACGAGCGTCTGGACGCCATAAAACAGGCCGGCGTCGCCGTTGGCGACAACCTGAATCCGCCCCTGGGCGATTTCGAGATGATAGGCCTGAGCGGCGGTCTCGGCGGGTGCCGCGGCGACCGCGCCTTGGCGAACGCGGAGCGTGATGACGTTCTGACCCGGTCCCGGCGCAGGCTTCAGGGCGAGCGAATGGAACGACGCAAGATCCCCGGCCAGTGCGCGCGTGGCGATGTGCGAGGCCGGGCCGTCAATCGACCAGGAGTCGTCTATGCGGATGTCGCCGGAATGCAGGGCCACTTTCTGTGGCGTGGGAATGACGGAGTAGCCGCGCAGGAACAGATCTGTGGGCGCGGGCTGGGCAGTGGCCGAGGCGGCGAGCAGCAGAGCAAGGACGGCGGTCGAGGATCTCATTTGGTTCACTCCTTCGAAAAACACCCGGCGACCCACTCTCTTCGTTCGTGGTTGGCGCGAGTCGGGTGGTTTTTCGTTCATTTTTGTTGCGCGAGCGCCCCATGGGCACCATTGGTCATTTCAGAAGTTGCGGGTAGACCCGCGCCATCGGTTCCTCAACGGCGCGGGAGACGATACGGACGTTCGGGACTGATTTGTAGGCGTCCTGGGCGGCGGCTGGCGTCAGCGCCTGGCCCATGGGCGAGACGGGATCGACGAGAATGACGGGCACGGCGATCGACGCTGCGAGGCCCGGCAAATCGTAGTGACGGATCGCGCCGGGCACGATCGATTCGAAGACGCCCTTGTGGATGGGCGCTTCGGCGATAGAGCGGTAGGAGGCGACCATGTCGTCGAGCAGGAGCGATTTGAAGTCCACCAAAGCGGCGGCGTGCAGCACGGCCGGGGCGGCGTTGCCCTGCCCTGCCCCGTAGATCTGCTTCGGATCGATACCCGGCATGGAGGCGAGCAGGCGGTAGCCGGCCTGGATGTCGGCGGCGCGCTGCGAGACGAGGCTCGTGCCGAGCATGACCGAGGTCATGGCCGAATCATAGTCGCCGAACCAATTCAGCCAACTCCCTCCCTTGGTGGCTTCGGTGGGACGGGTTTCACCCAGGCCGCGGGCGTCGATGGCCAGTACGGTTGCGCCGGCGGACGCAAGCACTTCAATCTCGGCCCAGCGGGCCGCCTTGCCCCGCGCTGAGACCAGCAGGACGCCGGGGCGTGCAGCGGAAGAGGCCGCGAGCTTTGTCACGGTCACGGCCGGGATTTGGATGCCAGGCTCGGTCTCATAGATGAGCTTCTCGATCTGAAGGTCGCCGTGCCTGACAACGCCATAGCGGCGAACCGGAGGCACGGCCGTCTCATGGCGGAGTTGGGCAAAGCGGCGCACATCGTCAAGAGACGGTTTGGCAGGTGTTTGAATGGCGCGGGCGCGGGCGCGAGTCAGCGTGTAGACGGTCTCGCCGCCGAGCGAAGTGGCCACCTGGCCGGTCTTGGTGCAGGCGAGTTCGGCCTCCAATGCGGGCGGGACGGGCGTTTCGCCTTCGGGCGCATCGGCATCCTTCAACCAGCGGTCGAACCACTTGTACGAGGCAAGGCGGTTGTTGATGGTATAGCCGTGACCTTCGTCGGTTTCGGCCATGCTGATACGGTCGCGGGCGGCGGCGGCGAGATAGGTTTCTGTCGCCGTGGCATAGGTCGAGCGCGCTCCCTGGAGGGAGAAGAAGTCGCGGATGGCCGAGAGGACGATGTATGGTTTCGGCGCGAAGGCGCGGATGAAATCGACGTGCTCGAAGCCATGGCCAAGGAATCCGGGGATGCACTGCTCGGCGTCCTGGGGTCCGATGGTTTCAAGCAGCCGCTGCCAGGAGGTGATGAAACAGGACGGCGCGGCGACGTGGAGGCGGTCTTCCAGAGCGGCGATGTAGGCGGTGTGGGTGCCGCCGCCGGAGTTGCCGGTGATGCCAACGCGCTTGGCGTCGACCTCAGGGCGCGACAGGAGGTAGTCGAGCGCGCGGATGCCGTCCCAGATCGTGTACTTGGCAAAAGCGTCACCAACCACCAGCGCCTGGATACCCAGAATGGTGTGTTCAGTCGTCGAGGGGGCGACCTTTGAATCGCCGAGCGCTTCGTCCCAGTGCTGGACGCGCTCGCCCTGGCCCGCTGGATCCCAGGCGAACGCGACATAGCCGCGCCGGGCGAAAGTGGCGAGAAGCTGTTGCCAGACGGGGTAGGCCTTCCCGCCGGACTCGTGACCGAGCGGGAACAGGATGGCCGGGAACGGTCCCTTGCCCGTGGCGGGCAGATAGAGATTGGCGGTGACGTGGAAGCCGGGCTGGCTTTCGAAGATGACCTTCTCGATGCGGTAGCCGTCGCGGGCGAGCGAACCGACGACGCGGGCGTTCAGTGGCGTCCGTTCGGGCAAGCCGCCCATTCCTTCGATGAATCGTTTGCGGAACTCGGCGGTGGTGGCGGGCGATGTCCGCCGATGTTGCTTCACCTGGGCCCTGTAGTAATCGGGCAGCATGTCGCGCAGTGTGCGCCCATCAACCTGATTGGTTAGAAAGTCGAGGTTGGGCGGTTGGGCCAGGGCGGCGGCGGGCAGCAGTAGGAAAGTGAGAGCGAGCGGCTTCATTTCGAGTCCTTTCTCGATACGCGGGCGGCGATGTCGCGCCAGAACGGGGGCGGCTTCAATTCGAGGCCGTAGCCGAAGTGGTCGCTGCGGCGGACTTGGGCCGTGTCCTGACGAATGACCTCTCCGCGTATGGTATCCCACCAATCGATCTGGTATTCGCCGTCGGCCAGGCCGGTCACGTTCAGGCTGGCGGCCGATTGCGAGGGGCCACGCTCGGGTTTGCCGCCGACGATGCGGAATCCGAGCGGATCGTGAATCCAAAGCAGGGCGCGGTCAGGTGCGACGAGGCCGTAAACGGTGATGGTGACAGGTAGATTAGGGCGCGAGAGTCCGGCGCGTGTCCATTTGCGCGCGGCGAGGTCTTCGCCCTTGAGGAAGTTGGCCAGCGGCTTGTAGTGGCGGTACAGGTTGAGACCGTCAACATAGTTGTGCCACCACCAATAGAGACCCGTGCCGGCTGCGCCGCTCAGGGCAGAGGCCCAGATGGAATCGTGGAAGTGATGGCCGTCGGGGTCGAGTTTCATCATGCCCGTCGGGTCTTCGACGCCCTGTTCACCGAAGAAGTACGGTTTCCCGTAGGGGCGCATCAGATGGTCGGTGTCCTGGAGGGTGTACTGGGCAGCGTCGTACTGCGCCTCCCAATAGGAATGGGCCTGGACGATGCCGATATCGGGAACGGAGAACATGCCGGGGTCGCGCCAGCTTGTGGTGATGAGGTGTTGCCAGGGGTCGATGGACTTGAGATAGGCGGCCATCTCGCGGTGCCAGGCGGTGTTGGCGGCGGAGTCGAAGTTGAGGTTATTGTCAACCTCGTTCCAGAGTTCCCAGGCCGCCAAGTGCATGGACCAGCCCCAGCGGGCGACGCTGTAGCGAAGGCGGCGGCGGACAAGTTCACGAGCTTTGGGATCGGTGAAGTAATCCTCTGGCGTCTTGCACGGGCCGCCGTTGGCGGCGTTGTAAGGGTTGCGAGGCCAGCGGTGCTTCTGGCGGGGCTGCCACCAGACGGTCATCTCGAAGGCGATCTGGTAATAGATGTCCAGGCGTTCGCATTGAGCGGCGACGTGGTCGAGGCGCCAAGCCGAGGCGAGATCGTAACGCCCGAGGCCGGTGGCCTGGGTTTCGAGTGGGAAGCCGGAAAAGGAGCCGTCACCTGCGCCGGCGACGATCGAGGCATCCTGCGGGACGTAGTATTCCTGCCAGAGGCGGACGTAGTTGGCACCGTTCGAGGCGAGCTTGGGTAGGAGGCGCTCATAGTAATAAGTGCCTTCGCGCTTCTCGTACATGCACAGGTTTTCGCCGATGGCGAAGAAGGGTTTCCCTGTGGAATGTTCGAGATAGGATGGGTTCCGGGGACTTGACCAAACGAACCCCTGGCGGGGGCCTGGCTTGATTTCTACTTCAGTAGTACTACTTTTGCCGGAATTGCCGTCGATGGTCCACTGGACCGAGACGGTGTGGTGGCCGGCTTCGGGCGAGGCGAAGCGAATACGCCAGGCGGGAGCGCCCGTGGGGGTGAGCCTTTCGACGCGTTCGGCGCCGGAGGCCGACGGGTTGACGAGAGAGCGAGTGAAATCCTGATGCCAGAAGGCCGGGACGCGGATTGTGCGGCCGGACGGGAGGGTGACCATGGCGTCGACGACGGCGACGTTCGGGTCGAAGGGGTTGGAGGGGGCGACGGGCGTGGTGAGTTCGAGTTCGACGCGCTCGAACTGCTTCACCTCGGGCGTGAGGAGCCGGAGTTCGGCGGGGGCAAGAAGGAGGAGGGCTAGAGCGAGCATAGGGCCAAATTCCGCTATTGCAAGTCTGGAGGACTCGTCATAGAGTGTTAGTTAGTCTAATTTCCTAACTTCGGATTAGACCATAGAAGGCCGGTGGATGCAATGCGCAAATCGGCCAGACCGCAAACTCCCTGATAAGCTGTGAACGCCATGCAAAACAGACTGATCGCGTTGACCTTAATGGTGCTGCCGATGCTGGCTGCCGTACCCTTCGAGGACCGGACGTTTCGAAGCAAGGTCTTCGGACAGGAGCGGCACTACCGGCTGTTCCTACCGGCAGGCTATGAGGCGGGGAGCGCGCGGTACCCGGTCATTTACTATTTTCATGGACATAGCGACCGCTACACGCTGGAGCGCTATGACGATGGCAAGGACACGGTGCCGAAGATCGCCCGGTTTGTGGCAAACCACCCGGTGATTGTCATTTCTGTGGACGGATACGTCGCCGAAGACTACACGGGGTTCTATGGCGGGTCGCCGTGGGATGTGCGGGAAAACGGCGGCAAGTACGACTTCGGCGAGCACTTTAAGGAGCTCGTCTCGCACATCGACTCGACGCTGCGCACGATCGGCGACCGGCGGCACAGGGCGACATCGGGGTTGAGCATGGGCGGCTACATGAGCCTGTATGTCAGCGCCCGGTTCCCCGACCTGATCGGCAGCGCCTCTTCGTTCAACGCCGGTCCGGAGTTCTATGCGGGCGAGACGGGCCGCCGGGTGCTGTGGCGTCCGAAGGACCACGTTTTGAACCACACGCGGTCGATGATTCGATTGATCCGTGCCAGCGGCGACTTCATCAGCCAGTATCACGAAGAGACGCGGACGGCGTATGCGCGCGAGGAGCGTGTTGGATTTGAGTACAGGCAGGACGACTATCACCGGCACTGGGCCACATCGATCGGCGAGACATTCGAGTTTCACATGCGGGCCTTCGAGACGCCGGTGCTCTCGAATGTGCCCGATGAGTTCCATCACGACAACGCCCACGAGAGGTTTTCTGTTTGGGGGTGGGATTTCGCCACGAAGGGTGGAGGCGCGGGGTATACGGTCCTGCGTAATGTCACGCAGAGCGGGCTGAGGGTGGAGACACAGCGTTGGGCGCCGGACGGGCCGGCGGTCGAAGGACGCACGATCGAGATCACGACGTCACCTATCTATAAGGCGGGCACCAGTTACACGATCATCGACGCGCCGCTGGGCGCGGGCGAGGTGAAGCGGACGACGGTCACGGCATCGGCCGATGGGCGGCTTCGTTTGGTGGTAGACGGCGGCGGGCGGCAGGTGAGCATCACGGGTCCGGGCGCGGGAGTGCAGCAGCCAGCGCTGCTGCCGGTGGCGCGGGGTGAAGGGCTGCGGGTGATGCCCGGCGTGGAAACGCCGCTTCCGATTTGGATCTACAACCCGCGCACGGAGGCGATGAAGGGGGTCGAGATCGAACTACTAAGCGACTACCCGACGGTGGAGTTGCTCAGCAAGCCGGTGATAATTCCTGAGATCGCGTCCGGCGGGCGAGTTGACCTTTCAAAGCAACTCAGGGCACGGTTCACGGCCGGAGCGGGCGACTACCGGCGGGCGCGGATCAAGGTGAATCTGTCGGCGGGCTGGCCTGGGACATCTGACAAGTTCGACGTGCTGATCGCTCCGGATGGGACTGCGGCGCCGGCGAAGATGGAGATTCTGGATGGGCGCACGAAGACGTTCAACGTCTTCCGGCAGAAGGGCAATCAGGGAGGCGGAGCGGCGCGCGAGCGCACCGTGACGGAGGGCAGGGGGAACGGAAACGGTGTGCTGGAGCCGGGCGAAGAGGCGACTGTGTGGGTAAGGATTCCGCAGGGGCTGGACCCGTTCGACAAGGGCAACTGGCGCCGCGTGCGTATCTATTGCGGCTCGCCATGGGTGGAAGAGATCGACCGGATTGAGGAAGAGAAGGAACGCGAGTGGACTGGGGCAAAGGATCTGACCAGCGTCATCCGGCTCTCGGCGAAGGCGCCAGCGGACGCGGCGGTGCCGGCGATGTTGAGGGCCGAAACATGGAGTTTCGATTTCACTCCGGATGTGCGTTACGGGGTGGAGCCGCTGTACCAGGCGATCCAACTCCACCAGAGCCATATCTACAGAGTGGAACTCAGGACGGGCGGCAGGTGAGGAGCAGTTCAGGATGCGAATGAGATTGGGTTTCGCTGGGCTGGCAGTATTGCTATTGGCGGCGTCCGCCGTGGCGCAGGTGCGTCCAGTGGAGGGCGCGGCGCTCAGCAACGATCAGTGGCCGAGAGCGACGACGCTGCGGGAGTGGACCGCAGACGTGATGCGGATCTCAGGCACGGACAAGCAGAACGAGACAGCGCAGGGCAAGGCTTTCTTCGAGTGGCTGCGGCTGTTCTCGCGCATGGCTGTGGGCGGAATGATCCAGTCGTTTGAAGGCGAGTTCGGCAAGGAAAGGCCTGTGCTGGATGCCCACAAGCAGTTGTTCGTCTACGGCTGGGGCTTCTGCGACACATCAAGCCGGATTGCGGAAGCGGCATGGCAGGAGTACAAGAGGGATCCGAAGGCCGCCGAGCGCGTCATCACGCAGCACGAGGACGGCGGATATCACACGATGTACCGTTTGCGGATGGACGGGCGGCATGGGGCGTTCGATCCGCGCTACGGCTACTATCTGGTGGAGCGCGACGCGCCAGATGCGCGCATCCTCGACTGGGCGGAGATCAATGGAAAGTTCGAGATCAACAAAGGGTACAAGAACCGGGCGAAGCCGTTTTTCGAGATTCACGGAATCGAGTGGGAGCGGGCGCTATTGATCCAGCCGGCCTGGTTCGAAAGCGAAGCGGCATGGCGGGCGGCAGGCGCGCCGAAAGAGAGTGTCTTCGGCGACGGCGCGTATAGGATGGGCACGAAGTTTCACGAGATGGGCTTCACGCTGAAGCGCGGCATGACGATCACGCGCTATTGGGACAACTCAGCGCGGAAGTTCTACATCCCGGCGGGCAAGCACGCCGAGCGCGAATGGCCGTTCCTGGCAGGCGGCAGATTCTACCGCGTGACGGACGCTTCGCATGGCGGCAACTGGCCGAAGTACGATGCGAACTACCAGCGGGCGAAGGCGTATCTGTACACGGTTCCGACTGACGAAGGATATCCGAAAGACCTGGCGGGGGGACGATCAATCGGGCAGGCGTATGGAGTGATCGAGTACGCTCCGCGCTTACGGGACGAGACGTATCTGGACGCAGTCGAGGCAGGCGCGACGCTGGTTCTCTGGGGCAAGCCACCGTATCTGCGGCCGCAGAGGCCTGACGCGGGCGGCGAGGCGGTGTTGGACATGCGGTCACCGTTTGTACTGGTGGACGGGACGTTGAAGGCAGATCTCGCCGGCGACGCAGAAGTGGCGATACGGACGCTGGCACCGAAGCCGCGCGATGGGGAGGAGACGGACCGGTGGTCGGAGTGGCAGCCGCTGTTTGGTGGCGCAGGGATCAGGGAAGCGGAATTGGGGAAGCCGAGATTCAATGGGCGAGACGTGAGCATTCACGGCGTCTACAGATTCCAGGTGCGGGTGAGAGTACGGCCGGTAGCGGGAAGAAGATCGGCGGCGGGCCTGACGGCGTTGTCGATGAAGTTGTACTTCGAGAACGGCATCATGTCGATTCCGCCGTTGTTCGCGGGGAGCAACACCGTCCGCATGAAGGTGGCCGAAGGCGCCGCTCTGTCAGCACCGGTGACGGTGGCTTACGAGTATGAGACGGCGGGCGGCTGGAAATCACACAAACAGATCCTGCGGCCCGGCGCGTTTGTGAAGGGCGAGGCGCAATACACCGCCGATGCGCCAGGGCTGACACGATGCAGGTCGGTTTCGATTTCGTATTGAGGTGATACAAATGCGCGCGTCGTGTCTATTTGTTGGGTGCATCTGTCTGGCCGCGACGGCGGCGGGACAACGCGTTGCGCATACGCCGCCGATGGACGCACCGGCCGTACGGGAGGGCCATCCGAGGCTGGTCTTCCGTCCTGAAGGCGCGCCCGGACCGGGGCGGACTGTTGCCGATGTCAGACGCCTGTACCAAACCGACTCCGTGTTCCGCGGCATCTTCGACGAAGCGTTGAAGGCGTGCGATGACGCGTCTCATCCGGCGATGGCGGCCGCCTGCTGGGCGGTCAGCGGCGAGCACAGACACGCCATGGCAGCCATGCGGATGCTGGACGAAGCGCCAATCACCGAAAGCGGATCGGGCAGCTATTCGAATGTCTGGTCGTTCGCCTTGGCGTATGACTGGTTGTACAGCCATCACGCGAACACCGCCGAATTCCGCCATCGGGTGGCCAAACGAATCGCGGAGCGTCTGCACACTGAACTGGCGCAACTCGACGATACGGGCATGGCGCTGTGGCATGGGCGGAATCAGGCGGCCAACGGCGCGATGATCGCCGCGCTGGCCCTGGCCGGATTTCCGGGACAGGAGGAAGATCTGCGGCGGGCCACGGGCCACTACGCCGGCGCATTGCGCGCCCTGGACTTCTCCGAGGGCTGGCCCGAGGGGCCGAGCTATTGGATCTACAACCGGGCGCTGCCTTATGCGCTGGCGGCCGATTGTTTCATGACGGCGACGGGCGCGGAATCGCTGGCCGGGACAGGCATACGCGGCGTGATGCGCAAGATCGGCTTGTGGACGGTCTATTCGTTCGGTCCCAATGGGATCTTTGAACCCTACGGCGACTCTGTTGGATCGTTGCGGCTGGGCGAGACGGGGATGTGGGAGGCGAGCGCGGATTACTTCGCCCGGCTGTCGCGAGATCCTGGCGTCGCGGCCGGGGCCGATTTCCTCCGCCTCCAGTCGCCCGCGCCATATGGCAAGCGGCCGATCCATTGGTATGCCGCGCTGGCCTACGATCCGTCGGCGAGGCCGAAATCCGACTATGACGCGCAGCGGCCCGAACTCTGGATGCGAGCCAACATGCCGCAGTCGATGCTGTTCGGACGAGATTCGTTGGGAGTGGCGTTCATGCGTGGCAAGTGGGGCGAAAACGACGAGTTGTTCGCGTCGTTCAAAGCGGGCGACATGCTGGCGCACCACGACCACTACGACACCGGCCATTTCACCATCCAACTCGGCGGACTGCTGGCGCCGCTCACCGGGTTGTATGGCGGCGGAGCAACCTACACGGGCGCCTACCGGCTGGGGTATACGATCCAGACCGTCGCGTCGAACAGCCTGCTGATTCTCGCTCCGGGCGAGACGTCGGGGGCGCTGCTGGCGCAGCCCAACAGGCCCTGGACGGCGCTTTCCGGCGGGCAGCGCGTCATCAACCCGACGGGTTTCGATTGCCTGAACGTTGAGGATTTCAAGCGGCTTCTGAAGTCGGAGCGCCACCTCGAAAGAGCCACGATCACGGCCCATGAGAGCGTCCCCGGCAAGCTCGATTACTACGCCGCCGACATCACAGCCGCCTACAATTCCACTCAGTTTGCCGAAGCGGGCAGCGTGGCGAAGGTCTCGCGAGTGACGAGGCAGTTCGTTTATCTGCGGCGCGAGCGCGCGTTTGTCGTCTTTGATCGCGTGGAGACAACCAAGCCGGAATATACACCGAAGTTCCTGCTGCATTCGATGTCGAAGCCGCGGACGGCCGGCGAGCGGCTGGTCGCGGGAACAAGCGCGGACGATGGGATTCTGGAGACGGCGGATCGGGTGGTGCGATTGGAAAGCGACCGCGCGACCATGACGCAGCACATCCTGCTGCCGGAACGGGCGCGGACATTGAAGATCGGCGGTCCGCACTATGGGAGCTATGTGGAGGCGGACGGAGACCAGTCGGATGGTTTCGATGGGACGAATCTCGAACCGGTTGGAGGAGAAGGCAAGCCAGGCCCGAAGCCGGGTGGAAAGTGGCGGATCGAGGTGGAACCGGCTCAGGCGGGCACGTCGCACCGGTTCCTGAATGTGATGCTGCCAAGGCTCGCCGGGGAGCGCAAGAACGAACCCAGGGTTGAGTTGCTGAACTCGGATCAGGACGTGGTGGCGGTTCGGATCGGCGGAAGCCTGGTCGTGTTTTCGCGCGACGGTGAACACGTGCGCCGGTTTGAATTGCAGAGCGGCGACGGGCTGGAGGGTTGGGTGATGGATGCGGCGCCGGGCGCGGAGTATGCGCTCGCCGGACGCAAGTGGAAGGCGAGCGGCGAAGGCGTCGTCGCGGTGGCGTGGCCGCGCGGGAAGCACGCCTTCGGCAAGTGAAGGCGGTCTGGCAGGCAAAGACGTATGCTGTTGTGGAGGTGAATGGCGAGATGTCAAAGGCGACATGGATGACATTGGCGGCGCTGGCCGCTCTGGCCGGATGCGGCCAACCAGCGGAGAAGAAAGAGGCCGCCACGCCCAAACAGGAGCTGGTGGTGAAATACGGGGTGCCGGTGAAGGCCGGGCCGATGGACGCCATCCTGGCGAAGGACTACAAGCCTGGGACGTCACTCGTCGTTCCGGTGACGCCGATCACGAAGGCGCGCATGCCGGTGATCGACGCCCACACTCATTCGTCGATGTCGGGCATCAAGTCGAAGGAAGACGTGGAGCGGTGGGTGAAGACGATGGACGAGGTCGGCATCGAGATGTCGGTGGTGTTCACCAACGCCGATGGCGCGGAGTTCGACAAGCAGGTGGAGTGGTTCGCCGCCTATCCGAAACGGTTCCAACTCTGGTATTCGTTTGACACATCGAAGGCGGATGAGCCGGGTTGGCCGGAGAAGACAGTGGCCGAACTCGAACGTGTCCACGCGAAGGGCGCGCGGGGTGTCGGCGAGATCACCGACAAGGGGTGGGGCGTGGAGACTTCGGAGAAGAATGCTCCGCCGCGTGACAAGCGGCTGCGGTTCGACGATCCCCGGCTGGACGCCTATTGGGAGAAGTGCGCCGAACTGAACATGCCGGTGAACATCCATATCGCCGACCACCCGTCGGCGTGGAAGGCGCAAGACGCAAACCAGGAACGCACGGCCGACTTCCAAACCTTCGCGCTCTATGGCAAGGACGTGCCGTCCTATGAGGAACTGCTCGCCGTGCGCGAGCGGCTGCTGGCCAAGCACCCGAAGACGAAGTTCATCTTCTGCCACTTCAGCAACCAGGGCAACGATACGGCGGCGCTGGGGAAGATGCTGGACCGGTTCCCAAACATGTACGTCGACGTATCGGCGCGCGACTACGAGATCGGGCGCCAGCCGCGGACGATGAAGAAGTTCCTGGAGAAGTACAAGGGCCGAGTGATGTATGGTACCGACATGGGCTCGGACAAGCAGATGTACCTGGACTGGTGGCGCTTGCTTGAAACCGGCGACGAATACATGAAGGGCCGAATCTGGTGGCCGTACTATGGGCTGGAACTGAGCCAGCCGGTGCTGAGATCGATCTACCGCGACGCTGCCTTGAAAGTGCTGAACTTCAAGTGAGCCAACCTGCAGCGGGCGGGCGGCGCATCGTCAAAAACCTGCGCTGGTGGATCGGTGGATTGCTGTTCGCCTCGACGGTGATCAACTATATCGACCGGCAGACGCTGAGCGTACTGGCGCCGCATCTGAAGACCGAGTTCAAGTGGTCGAATCAGGACTTCGCACTGCTGGTGATCGCGTTCCGGCTGGCGTATGCGGTGGGGCATTCGGCGATGGGGCGGGTGCTGGACCACATGGGCACGCAGCGGGGTCTGCTGTTCACGGTGGGCTGGTACTCGGCGGCGGCGATGCTTACCTCGCTGGCCACAGGGATCAAAAGCTTCATGGGGTTCAGATTCCTGTTGGGGCTGGGCGAATCGGCGAACTGGCCGGGCGCGGCCAAGACCGTGGCCGAGTGGTTCCCGAAACACGAGCGCGGATGGGCGGTGGCGCTGTACGACAGCGGGTCGGCGATCGGCGGAGCCATCGCGCCTGTGCTGGTAATTTCGATCTACGCCTACGCAGGTAGCTGGCGGCCGGCGTTCATCATCACGGGCTTGCTGGGGCTGGCTTGGCTGCTGGTGTGGAAGCGCGTCTATCACCCGCCGGAGACGCATCCGAACATCAGCGACACAGAGCGGGCAATGATCGTTGCGTCCAAGCGGGCCGAGGGTCACGCGGAGGCGGGGACCGCGCCGGCGAGCTGGCGCGAACTGATCTGGCGGCAAGATACATGGGGCATCATCCTGGGGCGGTCGCTCACCGATCCGGTATGGTTCTTCATCACCGACTGGTTCGCCATCTTCCTGGTCGCCAAGGGCTTCAAGATCGAAAACACTTTGGCGGGATTCTGGATTCCATTCCTGGCGGCCGATCTGGGCAACTTCTTCGGCGGCGGGTTTTCAAGCTGGCTCATCAGACGGGGCTGGGACGTGGTGAAGGCGCGCAAGTTCATCATCGTCGTTTGCGGCATCGGAATGACGACTCTGATTCCTGCCATCTATGCAACGGCCCTGTTCCCGATTGTCGGCCTCTTCGCCATGTCCACGTTCTGTTACGCGGCGTGGTCGACCATGGCGTTGGCGCTGCCGGGCGACATCTTCCCGAGCCGCAGCGTGGCAACGGTGAGCGGGCTCAGCGGCACGGGCGCGGGCCTGGGCACGATTCTGTCGACGTTTCTGATCGGCTGGATGGCCGACAAGTACTCGTTCGAGCCGGTGCTGATCACCGCCAGCGTCATTCCGCTGGCGGCGACGGCATTGGTGCTGTTGCTGCTGCGGCGCCGGCCGGTTACCAGTATTGCGGCTGGTAGCTAGTGAACGGGCCGGCAGGACTGAAGCGCAATCCGATGGCGGCCACCCAGCCGCTCTGAATGGTGAATTCGGCCGAGCCGCGTTTGCCGGCAGTGGCGGCCAGGCGGTTGACTGTTTCAAAGGCCAGATGGCCCGAGGCCGGGATATCGATGGTTTCTTCGCCGAGGGTTGCTCCGCTTTCGTCGCGCAGAACCACGGACACGCGCGCCGCGGCAGCCGCATCGATATTGGCCAGAGCGACGCTGGTGACAAAGCCGAGCGTGTTGTCGAAGGGCAAGAGGAATCCGGCCGGTTGTCCGGCTTTGAGCGCGACGCTGGCCTCCTGCGGAATCGCCTGGCCTGGTTTGAAACTGAAGACGGCCGAGCCGCTGAGTGGCGACACGCTTTCGACTTCGGCCCAGCCGGAGGTGGGCGTATCGCCAATGCCCGCCGTGCGCACGGCATAAGCACCGCCGGCAGGGATGACGATGTTGGCCGTCGAGGCCGAGCCCTCCAGCGCCGGCTGCCATGGTTCCGTAGCGCCGTTCGAACCAGGTACGGCGCGGCGGAAACGGAGTGTGGCCGTTACCGCGGCCGCGTTGTTGTTTTGCAGAGTCAACAGAGTGTTGAAACCGCCGCCGTCGGCGATTTGCGCGAAGACCTGACGAACGGCCGCGCCGGACGAGGAATCGGGCGTCGTCTCCAGACTCGTGAACGCGCCTTGCGGACTGAATCGCAGTGCCAGGGCCGAGATGGCGTCGCGCGAAGATGTCAGGACGAGGCTGCCACGTTTGCCGTTGCTTGACGGAAAGATGTCGATGAGACGGGCGGCGAGATGTCCGGCGGAGGGCAGCACGATGAGCGGACCGGAGCCGAGGCTGCGGCCATCGGAATCCCGCAGATCGTAGTTGATGGCCAATGGCGCGGAGAGATCCCGGTTGATGGCGGCGAACGACGTGACCCAGCCGGAGATGTTGTCGTAGGGCAGGACGACTCGGGCAGAACCACCAGCGCTCATCGGAACAGTGGCTTCCTGGACATTGCCCGTGGAACCGGTCTGGCGGAAGACGGCGAAACCACCCAGCTCGGACGGGCCTGTCACTTCGACCCATCCTGATGACGTTGCCTCTTCCGTGCCGAGAGTCTCGATGGTGACAACAGATTTGGCAGGAATCCGGATGGCGTCAAGAGACTGGCCGCCCGCGGTGGCAGGGGTCCAGTCCTCAGTCGAATAGCTTCCGTCCTGCCGGTTACGGTGGAAGCGGAGCGTAGCCGTGGCTGCGGAAGCGGCCGGGTTGACCAGGGTGACGGAAGTGGTGAAGTCACCGCCGTCGGCCACTTGGGGCATGGCCCACGAGGCGGGGGTGGAGGCTTTGCGGGCGGTGATCTGGACGGTGTAAGTGCGGTCGTCGGAGGGCACCGGCGAGATCTGGATGGTCCCGGTGGAGGGCGATGATGGCAGCAGCAATGGGTTGACGCCAACGCTCAACTGGCCGCCGGATTGTTCGGCAATCAGCCAGTTGCCGGGACTCTGGTGGGTGAAGGTGAACTGGGCGGCGGCGCCGGATTGGGTGGTCACGCTCACCACCCGGCGGGCGGGCTGTGACGATCCGAGGCCGTTGAACTCGATGGAGGTGGGTGAAACGACGAGGGCGGCGACCTTGTTGACGGTGAAGCTGACGTTGGAGTAGACGGCCTTGTCTGCGCCGTGCTTGACTGTGACTTTGCCATGGTGGATGCCGACCGCGAGCCCTTGCGGGTTGGCACTGACCCTCAGGCTGAGAGCGCTGGTGGACGGCGCGACCCCATTTGAGGGCGAGACCGTGAGCCATGCCTGGTCAGTCGAAACCTCGAAAATAACGTACACGCCAGAGCCGTCAAGAATTAGGCTCCCTGAAACCGGCGTGGTTGATCCCTCGTTGGCGGACAAGGAGAGCGCTGAAGGCGTCAGCGTGACCGGGGGGACCACAATTGTGACGAGACTGACCAGTACCAACGACGGCGCACGGCCTGGCGCGGTGATCTCGATGGCGCCGCCGTACGCTCCGGTAGTCAGCGAAGATGGATCGGCATAGATGTTGAGCGAGGCCGAACCGTTCGCCGCGAGCGCACCCGACGCTGAAGTGACACTCAGCCAGGATCGATTGCTCGATGCTTGAAAAGTAGTCGCGGGACCGTGATTGATCACTAGGGCTGACGCGCTCTGAACCGGGGCGGAGGCGCTCTCCACCCGAAAATCGATCGATCCTGGCGCAGTTTCGATCCAACTGACCTCGGTCACGGTAATGGAAATGGGCAATCGCAGGATCGTCCGGCCCTTGACATCGGCGAAGGCGACTTCCGCGTGGTGTTGCCCTATGGTCAAAGCCCGCGAGTCCAACTTGATTTGCACCGTGCCTTCACGGGCATGGAGTAGCGGAGGGATCACCAGAATGCCAGAACCGGAGACGAGCGAGTTCACCGGAAGCGGGGCTGTTGTGTTGATAGTGACATTCGCGGTCGCAGTCTGGCCTGCCTCGACTGAGAACGAGAGACTGGCAGGCGTAATGGACGCCATTGGCGGGCCGACTTCGTAAGTGATTAGGAGTTGGAGCGGCTCGTAGCCGGGAACCGAAAGATCCAGGCTCCCAAGATGCGTGCCTTGCAAGAGGTTCTCAGCACTTGCGGTGCAAGTGACCAGAATCGTTGCTCCAGCCGCAATCGGCAGCGTGAGCCCTGGAGTGATCCACGGCGTTTCGCTTCCGACGGCGATCGTTGTCGCGGGACCCGTGTTGGTCACTGGCAGCCAAATCGGGTAGGGCGTCGGATCGCCTTCAGTTCCTCGAATGGTAATTGTGGTGAACGCGAGGTGCACCGGGTTGCTGGCAAGTGTGCTCACGGCCATGGAGGCCGGGGATGAAGCGTCTACGGGTTGGCCGGCATTGAGGGCATGGGAATAGGGCTGGAATGCCGCGAGAAGGCAAATCACAAAGATGAGGCGAATCTGTCTATTGCGTCGGAGCAACGTTCAAATCCAAACCAGAATCATATCCTCTTTTGAGATTGACCGTTGCACGACAACCATGTGCCGCTCTTTGTGGGTGGCGGTTACGCCCAGCATCCGGGAGTGCTCCTCGCGGCAGTACGCAGTTGCTGCATAGCGAAAACTTGAAGCGGACACCCCAAACCGGCGCCCTTCGGGTACAATCGATTGATCGCCATGGAATCAGCACTTGCCCTCCACCGCTTCCACTTTGCGTTTACAATCACATTCCACTACATTTTTGTCCAGTTAACCCTGGGCCTGGGGTTCCTGATCTTCCTCATGAAGACGCTCGCCCTGAAGACAGGGGACGAGCGATGGAACGACGCGGCGCGGTTCTGGTCGAAAATCTTCGCAATCAACTTCGCGCTGGGCGTGGTGACGGGGATCCCGATGGAATTCCAGTTCGGCACGAACTGGTCGCGGTTCTCGAAAGGAGCGGGCGGCGTGATCGGCCACACGCTCGGGATGGAGGGCTTGTATACCTTCTTCCTTGAATCGTCTTTCCTGGGCCTGATGTTGTTCGGCGAGAAGAAGCTTGGCCAGGTGGGCCATTGGTTCTCGACGATGGCGGTGTGGATCGGCAGTTGGATGTCGGGCTACCTGATCGTGGCCACCAACGCCTGGATGCAGCACCCGACGGGTTATCACCTGGGGCCGAACGGGGAGATCATCCTGAACAGTTGGTGGTCGCTGGTCTTTAACGAGTGGGCGGCGTGGCAGTACATGCATACGATCCTAGGCGGGATAGTGACGGGCTGTTTCGTGGTGAGCGGGATTGGCGCGTTCTACTTGCTTACGAAGAAGCACGCCGAAGCGGGCAAGCGGTTCCTGCGGCTGGGCGTTCCGGCGGGCGCACTGGCAACTCTGCTGGTTGCCTTCCCTACCGGCGACATGCAGGGGAAGTTGGTCGCACGTCATCAGCCAACCGCACTTGCGGCAATGGAGGGGCACTTCGAGACGGCGAAGGGGGCGCCACTGGCGATCATGGGGCAGCCGGACGTGGACAAGCGCAGACTGGACAACCCGTTTGTCGTTCCCAGCGCGTTGAGCTTCATCATTCATTCGCGGTGGGATGCCGAGATCAAGGGCCTGACCTCTTATCCGGAAGACACGTGGCCCGATCAGATCCCGTTGCTCTACTACGCCTTCCACATCATGGTGGGCCTGGGGACGCTGTTCATCGCCGTCATGGCCTGCTCGGCGCTGTGGCTGTGGCGGGGCAAGCTGTTTGAGGCCAAACCGCTTCTGTGGGCCCTGATGCTCTTCCTGCCGCTGCCGTATGTGGCCAACACGGCCGGATGGATGACATCGGAGTTGGGCCGGCAACCGTGGCTGATCTACGGGCTGATGCGGACCTCTGTCGGATCGAGTCCTTTCGTGTCGTCTGGCAGCGCCACGTTCACGCTGCTGGGTTTCATGGGCATCTACTCTCTGCTGTTCATGCTGGGGCTGTTCCTGATCTGGCGTGAACTGGATCACGGGCCGGGGGCGAAGGGCGAGAAGCCGTCGGGTTATTGAGGTTGAAGGACCGCCACCACGAAGGAGAAAAATAAGACAAATGCTACCCGTAATCTGGTTCTGTATTGTCGCCGTGATGGTCGCGATGTACGTCGTGTTGGACGGCTTCGACCTGGGCGCGGGCATCGTGCATCTAGGCGTAGCGCGCAACGACCGTGAACGCCGGATGGTGTTGCGATCGATCGGTCCGGTTTGGGACGGGAACGAAGTATGGCTGCTGGCCGGCGGCGGGGCGCTGTATTTCGCGTTTCCGCCACTGTATGCGGCCGGGTTCTCGGGTTTCTATCTGCCGCTGATGATCGTGTTGTGGCTGTTGATCCTCCGCGGTTGCGCGGTGGAGTTCCGCAGCCATATCGACAACGCGGTGTGGAAGCCATTCTGGGATGTCGTGTTTTGTGGCGCATCGGCGTTGCTGGCCATCTTCCTCGGCGCGGCATTGGGCAATGTCGTGCGTGGCGTTCCACTCAACGGATCGGGCGACTTCTTTCTGCCCCTGTGGACCGACTTCCTCCCCGGTCCAAATCCAGGCATCCTTGACTGGTACACCATCCTCACGGGCGTTTTCGCCTTTGTCACGCTGACCCAGCACGGCGCGCTTTGGATCAGCTACAAGACCGAAGGCGACGTGCGGGTTCGCGCCCGCAAGACCGCGATGTGGGCGTGGGTGGCAGTGGTGGCCTTTACCCTTATCACGACCATCGCCAGCTTTGCCGTTCAGCCGCACCTGGCTGAGAGCTTTGCCGCCCTGCCGGCCGGCTACATCTTCCCTGCTCTGGCCCTGGCCGGTATGGCGTGTGTGATCGTCTTTCTGAAGAAGGGCGATGATTTGAAGGCGTTTCTGGCCTCGGCGATCTTCATCATCGGGATGCTGACCAGCGTGGTGTTCGGCGTCTTCCCGAACGTGCTGCCGACGGTGAACGACCCGTCGACGGCCCTGACGATTCACAACGCATCGGCGCCCGAATATGGCCTGAAGGTAGGTTTGGCATGGTTCACGCCCGGCATCCTGCTGGCGTTGAGCTATACGGTTTTCCTCTATAGGAAGACGGCTGGCAAGGTGAACCTGGACGATGGCGGGCACTAACCGCCCCGACGAGTAAGGCGGCAGCCGCCTGTTAGAATCTTGATTATGAAGTTCTGTCCAGCCGCCATGCTGGCGGCAGCGTTGATTGTCTGCCCGGCCGCAGCCCAGACGTCCGCAAAGAGCCCGGCCAAGCCTGTGGCAAAGGTGGCCAGGCCTGCGTCGAAGCCAGGCAAGCCGGCGACGCGCGCCACTCTCGACAAAGCCGCACTGGAGGCCTACGTCCGCCACCTTCTGCTGTGGAACGACACGATCAAGGTAGTTGTGGGCGACCCGAAGCCCGCGCCCATGGAGGGGTTCCATGAGGTGATCGTGACCGGCTCGGCCGGCGATGTGTCGCTGGACGAACAGTTTTACGTGAGCCTGGACGGATCAAAGATCGTCCGTGGAACGGTTTACGACGTCAAGAAGAGCCCGTTCACGCGGGAGTTGGGTTTGTTGAACAACACCCCGGATCAGCCCTCGCTCGGAACGCCTGGCGCGCCTGTGACGCTGGTCGAGTTCTCTGACTACCAGTGCGCCTATTGCCGGGAAGAGGCCAAGTCGCTGCGGGCCAACCTGCTGAAGGCTTACCCCAAGGAAGTTCAGTTCTACTTCAGGGAGTTTCCGCTGGACCAGATACACCCCTGGGCGCGAACGGCGGCCGTCGCCGGACGTTGCGTATTCAAGGCCAACCGCCAGGCGTTCTGGGATTTCCACGACTGGATCTTCGACAAGCAGAAAGAGATCACCGTGGACAACCTGAAGTCGAAGTTTCTCGAATGGGCACAGTCGAAATCGCTCGACCCTCTGCAATTGGGCCGCTGCTATGACAGGCGTGCCACCGAGGCCGATATTGACCGTAACATTGCCGAGGCCAAGGCGCTGCGGCTGAATTCGACGCCGACCATCTTCGTCAACGGCCGGATGTTTCCCGGCTCACTGCCGTGGCCGCAGATGAAGACGGTCATCGACTGGGAATTGAACTACTCGAAGAAGAAGGCGGCCGAGGCCGAGGCGTGCTGCTCTCTGACGCTGCCAACGCCCGTGCCAGCGAAGAAATAGCCGGCCAAAGGAACACAATCACATGCAAGTTCGCCAACTTCTGATCGCCGCCCTATGCGCAGGCATTTCGCTGGCCGGCGAGATCGACGCCAACCGCTACCGCGAAACCGTGAAGACGCTGGCCTCGGACGAGATGAAGGGGCGCGGCACCGGGTCTCCCGAACTAGAGAAGGCGGCCCGCTACATCGCCGGCGAATTCGAAAAGGCGGGTGTTCCTCCGACCGTGGGCGGCTCCTATTACCAGCGCTTCACGGTAACCACCAACGCCAAGCCGGGCCCGAAAAACAGCCTCACCTGGACCGACGGCACTACCACGACCAGGCTCACTGCGGAAAGCGATTTCGTTCCATTCAACTTTTCGGGCAATGGGACCAACGATGGCCGGGTGGTCTTTGTCGGCTATGGCATCACAGCCCCGGAGTATAACTACGACGACTACGCGGGCTTGGACGTGAAGGACAAGATCGTGGTGATGCTCCGTCACGAGCCGCAGGAGTTCGACGAGAAGAGCGTCTTCGCCGGCAAGGCGTACACGCGCCATGCGCAACTCGAAGCCAAGGCGGTGAACGCCAAGTTCCATGGCGCCAAAGCGGTGCTCTATGTGAACGACCTGATGAATCACACGGACCCGGACGAATTGGACAAGTTTTCGCGCGTGGTGGGCCCAGGCTATACGGCCATCCCGTTCGTGCAGGTGAAGGGGGATGCGGCCCAGAAGCTGCTGGCGACCTCGGGCGTGGACTTGAAGACGTGGGTGGCCGAGACCGACAAGGAGTTGAAGGCCAGGCCCGTTGCGCTGCCCGAGACGGTGCACGTGGCATTGACCACCGACGTCGAGCGGGAGCAGAAGCAGGTCCCGAACGTCTGCGGCTACATCAAGGGCGAGACCGATGAATACGTGATCGTCGGGGCGCACTTCGATCATTTGGGGATGGGCGATTTTTCGTCGATGGCCCCGTCACTGGCCGGCAAGGCGATTCACTACGGCGCCGACGACAACGCGTCGGGCACGGCCGGACTGATCGAACTGGCTCGCTATTTCAAGGGCCGACGCAAGCTGAAACGGGGCATCCTGTTTCTGGCCTTCTCCGGCGAGGAACTGGGATTACTCGGGTCGGCGCACTACGCCAACAACACGCTGCTGCCGGCGGAGAAGGCCGTGGCGATGATCAACATGGACATGATCGGCCGGATCAAGGACGGCAAGGTGTTTGTCGGCGGGTCCGGAACGGGATCGACGCTGGGTGCTCTACTCGACCAGGTGAAGGGCAAGTACCCGCTGAAGCTGGACCTGTCCGAGCAGGGCGGCTACGGCTCGAGCGACCACTTCTCGTTCACCACCAAGCAGGT
>CAZSBK010000039.1:0-43862 GCA_964604945.1 uncultured Candidatus Solibacter sp. | reverse complement strand
CCTGAAGCCCGGCGACACCACCCGACTCTATACCCCCCACAACTCCGGCGCCGACCTCTACCCGTACCTCATCCTCACCGCCCGCCTCACCGACCCGCCCCTCTACCACGGCCGCATGATGGAGATGCTCCGCAACGAGATCCGTTATACCTCCCACCCTGACGGCATGCCCGGCAACTTTGATCTTGTGACCCGCAAACTTGCCCCCCCATCCATGTTCGGCGCCGGCGAATACGCCAAGGACGGTCTGGTCACCGTCACCGAAATGCTCGGCCGCACGCCCTGGTTCGCCCGCATGTCCGACATGACCGCCGCCGCCATGCGCCGCGCCTCGGTGAAGACGGAGTTCGGCATGCTTCCGGCGCGCGACGCCGAATTGAACGGCGATTTCCTGCAGGTCCTGGTCCGGCTTGCGGCGATGAATAACGACTCCCAGGCCTTGCACTGGGCGCGTGGTATCGGCGACGCCTACATCCGGGAAATCCTGCCGAAGAACGACGGCCTGCCCTCAATGAACTGGGATTTCGACAAGCACACCGGCGATGGCAAACTGAAACTCCGCGACCACGGCAACGAGATCGTCGTTGGCCTGGTCATGCTCTATTGCCTCGAACGCGACCTCGAAACCGAGCGTTTCATCCGTTACCGGCCCGTCATCGCCACCATGCTCGATCGCATCCTCGCCTCGGCCAACCCCGACGGCATGCTCTACAACATGATCGATCCCAAGACGCTGAAGCCCATCGACACGCGCCTGTCGGACAACTGGGGCTACATCTATGGCGCCGTTTACGCTTTCTATCAGGCCACCGGCGAGACCAGGTACCGCGACGCCGTCCTGCGCGTCCTGAAGAACCTGCCCAAATACCGTAATCACCCCTGGGAGCCGTCCGGCAACGCCTCCAACAAGGAACTCGGCTCGTTTGACGGCTACGCCGACTCGATCGAAAGCGCCATCTATCTGGTCAGCCGCGAACCAATTCCGGAGGCGATCGGCTGGATCGACTCCGAAATGCGCGTCATGCAGTCCATGCAGCGGCCCGGCGGCCACATCGAGGACTGGTACGGGGAAGGGAACTACAATCGCACGTCGCTGCTCTATGCCCTGATGCAATCCGCTGGCGTCCGGCCTGATCCCTGGCGCAAGGGCCTCGGCATCGGTGCGATTCAACAGGGGGCCTCCCTGAAGATCTATGTCAGCGTCCCGGCCCACGTCCAATTCGATTACGCCCGTCACCGCCGCGTCATGAACTTCCGCCACGACTACGTCCGGCTGAACGAGTTCCCCGAGTGGTTCACAGTGGACGAGAATTGCCTGTACAATCTGTCCCGCGACGGTTCGTCGGCTCAAATCACGCGGCTCGGCTCCGAACTGATCGAGGGAATCGACCTCCAGGCCGGGCAGTGGACCGTCACGCCGGCCCGCTAGCAGCCTGCCGGCTTCGTAACCCATCACCGGCCGCTCCCGTCTGATATGCAGTGATCGGTCCGCCCCCCGCTCGACGACCGTCCTGAGGCCCTGGATGAATTCAAAACTGATCGGCGCCCTGCTCTTCGTGGCCACGGCCGCCTTGCCTGCGCAGCAACCGGCGGGCTCTCCGCCGATCGACGATACTCCGACATTCCGCAGCGACGTTCGTCTGGTCAGGGTTGACGTGCAAGTGGTGGACGCCTCGAACAAAACTATTCTGGACCTGCGCGCCCGCGACTTCCGGCTGATCGAGAACGGCCGCAACCGCCAGATCAAGAACTTCCTGGCCGAGGACATGCCCGTCGATGTCCTGCTTCTGCTTGATGTCAGCGGCAGCATGAGGCCGAATCTCGAACTTGTCGAGCGCGCATCGAACGAAGCGCTGCGCGTGCTTGCTCCCGGCGACCGGGTCGCCATCATGACGTTCGGCCGCAGCACCCGGGTGCGGCTGCCGTTCCGGGAAAGCAAGCAGGAAGTCCAGTCGGCGCTCACCCGGCTCCTTGACCAGGAGCGCTTCAACAGCGGGACCGACATTTACCGCGGCATGATCGACGCCATCGAGTATGTCGAAAAGAATGCCCGCGCCGACGCCCGCCGCGCCATCGTCATCGTGACCGACGACCAGACGGAACTGAATCGTGACGACGATGCCGTCATCGCCTCGCTCGCTGAAGCTGATACTGTCCTGAGCGCACTGCTTGCCCCCGACGCCATGCGCAACGTGCGCGGCTACCCCGGCGGCGGAGGTGGCTCGGGTGGCGGCATCCACATTCCGTCCATTCCCGACATTCTCATTGGCGGCCGGCGTTCGCGCTTCCCCGGCGGCGGTGGACAGCGCTATCCGGGCGGCGGTGGGGGAGGCTACCCCGGCGGAGGAAGTCCGGGCACCCATGCCGGCGGCACCCCTGAAATCGCCGAAGCCTCCGGCGGCGACGCCATGAACGTCAGCTCCGCCTACGCCTTCCGCGACACCCTCGCCCGCATCCGCCAGCGCTACGCCCTGCACTTCAGCCTGCCCCCCACCGCGGGGCCCTCAGAACTGCGCCGTGTCACGGTCGAACTCAATGAGGAGGCCCGCCGCCGCTATCCCGATGCTCAAATTCGTTTCCGCCGGACCTATCGCACCCCGTCCGGCATCCCGCAGCCCTCACCCGGAGCGAAGGACGACGAAGATGTGATCACCGAATCGGTCGAGATCACTCAGTCCGAGCGGTCCCGCGCCGAAGCCGCGGCGTCCAACAGGCCGCAGTCAACGTCCTCGCGGCAAGGCCGTGTCGTCATTGATGAGACCGACCGCGTCCGTGGCCCGCTGCCGGCTACGCGGGAGTCCTCCACATCGACGGGCAGTTGGTCCACGACCCGCTCGACTGCGGAGTCCACGCCCAAGCCCGTCTGGCGAACCGCAACCGAAGCCGACAAAGCTGAAGCGGAGGCGGCGCAGAAGGAAGCTGCAACTGCTGCCTCCGCCAAGAAGAAACCGTAGCCGGTGCGCTCCTACCTCGCTACCGGAATTGTGATCGATCCAATCGCACCGGTCCTCGCCGACCGCACCACCATCCGCAGCTTCGCCGCTGCCGGATTCACCGCGATCTTCCTTCCATAGGAGAGCCCGCGCTGCGACAACAGAGCAGCCTTGGCCGCGTCGCACTGGAAGCTGACATTGTCGATCACGCTCTCCAACTGCCTGCCTTCGGCATCGTACTGGAATAGTCCCATCGCCGTATCGACACTGAACACGCCCTGCTCTTCCCAAAGCAATTCGGCCGTATCGATGCGCGCGCGCAGTTGGGTCGCACCGCTCACGGTTTCCATGCCGGCGTCAATGCCGATCACGGCCGCGTCTAGCGGATCTCTCGCGGCTGCCTTGATCTCATCCTGGACATCCGCGTGCTTCACTTCGCCCGCATCAAGGGCGTAATAGCCCTGCCGGTGATTTGCCTTCAGCCCGTCTTTCTTCAGGCGAATCTCGATCCTGCGGTACTTGCCGTCGAAATTCGGATTCGACGGATAGTAGGCTACCGTGTAGCTGGTCTGGGCGGCGTCGGTCACCTGCTTGAGCGACCCCAGAATGTCGTTCTGGTCGATGTAGGCGCGTCCGCCCGTGCGGTCGGCCAACTGGCTCAGTGTGGAATTGGACTCCTGCCAGGGCCGGTCCGCTTTCCCCAGTTTCTGGCCGGTCGATTCGTATTCGGGCAATCCCTGCAAACCCCGCGGGTCGATCGGGTATACGGCGACGTTTGAAGTTGTCAGCGCCTTCACAGCCTTGTCGAATTCCCTGTTGAATGAGCGCATCTCGCCGCTGCCGACCTTCTGGTTCAGTCTGATGGTGGTAGACCCCCCGGACATGTCCATACCCACCTGCATCGGCAGTCCGGCGCTGATCCAGATCAGCGATTTCCAGCCTGGCGTCGAGCCGAGGTGGTTGGCGATATCTTCCATCGTGGCCCAGGTCGCCGTGGCACGCGCCACAAGCCTGGCTTCCTGCTCCTGCGTGTTGGCCCACTTGGCTACCGCCGCCGCTTCGGGGATCAACTGGTCCAGGAGCGGAGGCTCTTGGCCGACGGCCGGCATTGCCCCTTCCTTGCGCTCAGCGAGCTTCTTCATCAAGGACCGGGCATCGCCAGTGAAGTCGTGGAACACCTTCAGGTTGTGGCTGAGTGTATACAGGGCAATCCGGTCGTCCGGCTGCGCTCCCTTCAGAAACTTCATCAGGTTGTCCATCGCCCGCGCGCGCACCAGCCAATCTGTATTCAAGGAATCCACCAGGATTACCGTGACGCCCCGTCTGGGCCCGGTGATCTCCGGCCGGTTCGACACCATCCCCGGCGCCAGTTCGGCGGCGGCCGTCTTCGGCCCCCGCTTGTAGTCGCTGAAGAACCGGATCTCTTGAGGCTTGTGCTCTTCGCGGATCTCGAAATCGTCCTTGGTCAGCCCTGAGACCGGCTTGCCCTCCTTGTCGCGGACGATGACCTCAACTTGTACCAGCCGTGTCGTGGACCGCAGGGTGAGAACGGGTTCGCTCGCGGGCGTCTGCTGTGCGAGAGCGAGTCCGGCTGCGAGCATGAGAGAAGCGGGTATAGCCGGGAACTTAATGAGTGCCATCCGAAGCATCCTCCTAAACGATGCTGTCCAGACAAACGCGGCTCCCGCGGGCCGCGTTACACAAATACGCAAACGAGATACAAAAATCCTCTACTATTGCGGCTGCCACTCGAAATAGGATCCGTACCCCGCGCCGATGTTCCGCGCCAGCCACAGGCGGTACTCGCGGGAGGCGGTTCGGGTGATCTCCTTGCGGCTTGACGTGGCGTTGGTCAGGATGACGATCTGGCGCTTGCCACCTTCGCCGGGGCGCGAACAGACGATTTCATCGCGGTAGTCGCCCAGTAGATCGGCAACCATGATCACCGAACAGGCCTGAGTGGATGGCGCCGCCGAAGCCGCCGGCGTCAGTCGCGTCCCGTCGAATTGCATGAGTTCCCGCGCGTCCGGCGTGACCAGGTCCCGCGCCGCGCTGCCGGTCCAGTTCACCGGACGGTAGCGCGCCGGGAAACCTTCCATGAGAATCTTGCCGTCGGAGCCGAAGACGACGGTCTCCTTGGCCAGGTGGCCGTCGCGGTTGGTCAGCATCTCCATGCCGGGATGCGACGCCGAGATGTCCGCCGCCCACCCGATATGCGCGTGCGTCCAGCGCGGATCGTCCTCCCGGTTCACTTTCCAGATGATCTTGCCGGTGGCGGCATCGACCAGATACGCCCCGGCGTGCGTGCTCGTCTCGACCACATAGAAGACCTGCCGGCCCTTCGTGCCCGGCAGTACGTGCTTGATGGCGACGATATCCGGATGCGCCCTGTAGATGGACCACTTCACCGTGCCATTCGGGTTCAGAACCGTTGTGCCGTCGAAGACTTCGTCCTTGCCGTCGCCATCGACATCGGCGATGTCGATATGGTGCGAGCCCGACCCGTTCGTCGCCCCGTAGCTGTTGAAGACCCACAATTGCTTCAGCGTCCCCGGGTCCCAAGCGTGGAACCGCTCGTTCTCGTAGAGGCCGGTCTGGGTGATCAGCGACGGTCGTTTGCCGTCGAGATATGCCACCGACATGTGAACGCGCGTCGATGTGCCCGAATGGTCGGTGGCCATCTTAGGCCAGGGGGTGCGGAGCAGCAGCTTGCCGGTCATCCCGTCGAGAATCGCCAGATCGATGCTGCCGTTCACCAGCATCCGCGCGGCCACTTCGGCCTTGCCGTCGCCGTCGAAATCGTAAATCAGGACGGGCGAGTTGTTGGCGTTGCCGTAGCAGTTGTCGTAGTCGATCAATGGCTTGCGCCAGAGCTGTTTTCCGTAGGAAGTGAAGGCTTCGAGTTCGACGGGCTTGCCCGGATCGCGGGTGTTTTCGCGAATGCCGTTGTTGCAGCGGAACAGGACATCGAGTTTGCCGTCGCCGTCGAGGTCGCCGAACATCGGCGAGCAATCGCCCTCCGTTGGGCTGGGATCGAAGACCGCCGCCACGTTGGTCGATTCCGCTGCCGCCGTGACCGACGCCCATTCAGATGGAGCGGCCTCCGTGCCGTCGGGTCCGACGTTGCGGACTCGGTAATGCACCCGCGAGCCCGCCGGGGCGGATTTGTCGATGTAGCTGGTCGCATCGGTCACCGGCTGGCTGTTCATCTTCACGCCCGCTGCGTCCAGCCGGGGCGATCTATAAATGTTGTATCCGGCGCCGTCGCCCGAGAGCATCTGCCAGGAGAGGAACACGCCGCCCTTCGCGGGCAGCGCCAACAGCCTCCTCGGTTGCCGCTTGAAGTGTGTTGAACCCAGCGGCTCCCTGACCAAACGAAATCCCAGGTCCGGGTGGCGGATACCGGCGCTCGTTCCGCTGCGCGAGTTCACCGGCAGATAGGCCGCGCTGCGCGCCCATGACCCGCCCGCCACTCCGCCGTCCTTTTCGACCGGATGCGTCAACCGGAAGATCCATTGCCGCCCGGCGAGTTCGTATTCATTCCCCACCATCTGCCATACATTGCCCGACATGTCATACAGACCCCATGGGTTGGCTGGGTAGGACTTCACCGGCTTCAGGTGCTTCTTCCAGTCCGCAAATGCTCGGTCTCCCGACTCGTCATGGTTTGTTTGGTTCTTCGGATCTGATTGACCCCAAACGTACTTAAGCCCGTCGCGCCCGGCCTTGGCGGCGTATTCGTGCTCGGCCGCCATCGGCAGGCGGTAGATGCGCCCTTCCTTCTTGGACCGCCATTGGAGATAGCCATACACGTCATACCGGTTGACGTAAATCACCGGGTGCTTCTCGAAGCCCTGCGGCGGAGCGCCCGCGACAAAGTGCTCCGGCGCGGCGTGGCCGGTGGCGCGAATGAACTCGGCATACTGCGCGCCCGTCACTGGCGCGTCGGCCATTTCGAAGTCGTCTACCCGGACACCGGGCCGCCCAGGCAAATCGCCGCCGCGAATTGGTACGAACTTCTCTTGTGCCCCGAGGGCGAAACAGAGTAGGAATGAGACAGAGAGCAATCGCATGGCGATGGCCAGACTATCACAGCCGGTCGCGCTTGTCCTGGCGCTTACGCTTGGCGCCGCGGGCCAGATCTCGAACCGTCCCCCATCAGGCGCGCAGCCAACCCGGCCGGGCATCAGCGCCGCGCCGCCACCCCCGCCTGCCGGCCACCGCAACCCCGTGCCGCGCGCGGGTCGCGGCGGTGCCTTCGTTCCCTACGGTTGGGGTTGGGGCTGGGGCGGTACCAACGTAATCATCCAGGAAAAGGAAGTCGAGAAGGAGCCCTCCTATCGCCCCTGGGTCGAAAATAAGGACTATGCGCGCGAACAATTGAACCCCGTCACCCGCGACTACTCCGACGGCGCCCTGCTCGCGCCCAAGATCGACCGTACGCCGAAACTCGTCCCCTGCCGTCTTGTCCTGACCAGCGGCGAACTGGCCGAAAGCTCCACTTGTGAACGCCGCGCCGACCTGGTCTCCTATATCGATGCAACCGGCCGCCGGATCTGGCTCTCCACCGACCTCGTCGACTGGACTCGATCCCGCTTCGGCCCTACTGCGCCATAGGACGCCCACCCGGCTATCAAGTCCGTTCGAGTCCCCGGGTTTATTGGGAACCGCTGTTGTGGATTATTGGTGAAAGAAGAGGATCAAATTCAGATCTGGAGTGGTAGCCGTCCACAAAGTCCTTCGATATACTGAAGCGCAATCAGCCATGTGGATCAGTACTGTGCTCAACGCGGCGTTGTGTTTGGCTCAAATCCACTCAGGCAATCCCGCGCCGCCCGCCGAAACATCGAACAAAACCATCACGGTAAGCGGTATCGTACAGGATTCCGTAACCGGCCAGCCGATCCGGCGTGCGTTCGTCACCCTCAATGAGTTTGCAGGGGGCGGACAGGAGCAGCGCCAGACAGCATCCGGAGAAGACGGCCGGTTTCAGTTCCTCGCCGTCCGATCCGGAGGCGGTACGATTCGGGCCGACCGTTTGGGCTATTCTCTGCGCCAGATCGACATTCAGGCGACGCTGACAAGCGACTGGACAGATTGCGTCATCAAGATGGACCCTTTGGCCGCCATCTCCGGCCAGGTCACCGACGCCCACGGCGAGCCGTTACCCGGCGTTGCCGGTCAGGCCATCCGGCTGACCACGGTCCGGGGTTTCCGAAAGATGGCTGTTGAAGCGTGGAATAACACAAACGACCTGGGCGAATTCCGGCTCTGGCACCTCCGGCCAGGGCGTTACCTGCTCAAAGCGCTTGGGCGGAGACAGGTGCTGTTTTACATGGGTGAGCGAGGGCTGATGCAGACCAGGGAGTCCTACGGCCCGGTCTATTATCCGGATGATGATTCCGCCGCTTCGGCGAATATCGTCCTTTTGAAGCCGGGAGAGGAACTTGCTGCCCATTTCAGCC
The DNA here is from genome assembly GCA_964604945.1 of uncultured Candidatus Solibacter sp. Taxonomy (GTDB): domain Bacteria; phylum Acidobacteriota; class Terriglobia; order Bryobacterales; family Bryobacteraceae; genus PNKE01. Next base: position 35,464 of record CAZSBK010000039.1, on the reverse strand, counting down.
TCAAGCCGCATGCGGCATTTCGCATTTCCGGACGAATCCTCGGAGCAGTACACGAACAGGCCCTGAACGCCACACTGTCCAGGTCCGGAGGCGAGGAAGTGGCGGCGCGCACTGCGATCAATGTGGAGAACGGTTCGTTCTCAGTTGACGATGTGCCGCCGGGCGACTACACAATCTCGATGACTGAACCCGTCAGCCAGTCGCCCAAATCCGCCATCACGGAGGTTCATGTGCGGGATCGTAACGTGGAGGGCGTGACGCTCGAGCTGCTCTCCTCTCCTGAGGTGACATTCGAACTCGATGGGACGACTGGCTCGGGGCCCCGAACCCAGTTTGCCTCCATGGAATTGCACCGGGCGGATTCCAAATCGCCGAACCCGGAACAGCGATTGTTCTTTCGTCCTGGCACAGCGAGCTCGAAACTCACTCTTGCTCCTGGCCGTTATCTGGTGGCGATCAACGCTTTTGGCGGCTATGTCGAGTCGGTCACCTCGGGTGAGACCGACGTACTCGTCTCAGGACTGGCGGTTTCGAGCGGCGTCACGCCTGCTCCGGTCAAAGTGAAGCTTGGTTCCGGCGGCGGCATGATCTTCTTCAAGTCGGCAGGCGGAGATGGCCCCGGCAACCGCGATGTTCCGTCAGCACCCGCGCTCATCGTCGGCCCAGTGGACGGACCCTGGATCCCCGTGGAGGTTGAACGTGGGGGACGCCAGGATGGAATTGGGATCCAGGTGGCGCCGGGCGAATACTTTGTCGTCCGGCTCACCGACCCGGAGGCGGAGTACCGCGACAAGTCGAAGATCGCTGGCGACATCGCCAAAGCGAAGCGCATTAAGGTCGTCGAGGGCCAAAACGTCGAGGTTCAGCTTGAGGCCGAGGAAGGAAAGCCATGAGCAGGAACATGGTCTGGCTCTGCCTCGCTCTCGCTCCCCTGCCGATGGTGGGCCAGGATCTACCGCAGACCTACTCCATCGCCGGGACAGTGGTTCAATCGGTCACCCGGGCGCCACTACCGCGCACCAGAATCCACCTCTACGACTATCAGCACCAGAAAGTGCTCGACTCCACCCTCACTTCATCGTCCGGGGAGTTCCGGTTCTCCGGCCTGACCAAGGCCAAGTACTCACTGCGCGCCGAGCATGATGTTTATGGATCGCAGATCTTCGGCAACAAGATTCTGCGTGCCGTATACGGATCGGCCGTGGCCGTGGGACCCGGCCTGGACTCGGAGAACCTCGTCTTCGAACTCATTCCAGGAGGCGTGATCAAGGGGATCGTGCGCGACTCGGATTCCGATCCTGCCCCCCGCATACGGTTGCTGGCTTACCGGCTCACGGGACCGCTGAAGACGGCCGAAGCAGCTGGGTTTGCCGAGAGCAACGACCTCGGCGCGTACCGGTTCCACGGTCTGCCGCAGGGCCGCTATATCGTGTCAGCCACCGGGAGCCCCTGGAACGCCGACCTCCAGGTATCGGAATCCCTGGCCACCTACCCAACCACATACCAACCTGGAACCACCAATCTGGAACAGGCCAGGCTCATCGATGTCGCCCCCGGCATCGAGGCCCAAGCCGACATCACCATGACGCCCGTCCGGGCCGTTAATCTGACAATCCGCGTGTCGAAGTTCGACTGCTCGGATCGGAACATGGCATTCCTGACCTCACAGGTTGGAAACCTCGACATTCCCGCCACGGCTTATAGGCTGAGCGCCAGGAGCCGGCCGGCCAAAGACGGATCCGAACAGGACTGCTCCCTTTACGCCGGCTCAGTCACTCCAGGCAAGTACGTCCTGAACGTGACGAGCGGCTTGGCGCAGCTCGCAATCCGCACCACGATTGAAGTCGAAGAGGGACGAGAAGTAATCGAAGTCCCGCTCACCCCGCCAGCCACGGTCACCGGACGATTGACCGTCACCGGCGCCGGGATCAATCCACCCATGGTGTATCTGCGCGTCGAGGGGAGCCCCCGCACGTTCCCCGCCAGAGTGCAGGCCGATGGGACTTTCCGGTTTGAGGGGGTGCCCGCCTATACATACCAGGTCTTCGTCGGAGACCAACACCCTTTGGCCGTCACGGCGATGTACGGCCAGGGGGCGAAGATGGCCGGCGGCTCGGTGGTCATCCCGGAGTCGGGCAAGGTGGAGCTAAATCTCACGGTTGACCCCAATGCCCAGGATCTCAAGGGCCGCGTCCTCAGCGGCGGTAAACCGGTTGCCGGTGTTTTCGCCATCCTCGTGCCAAAGGAGGAGGCCCGCTGGGGCGTCGGCCTCAGAATGGACCAGACCGACACCGACGGCACCTTCCGATGGCTTGGCGTCGCCCCCGGTGACTATCTTATGTTCGCCTCGGCGGAAGGCACGGAATTGGACTACCAGAACGCTGGCCCGCTGGTGGAGAAGTTCGCCGATCGCGCCATTGCCCTCACTGTTCAGCCCGGAACCAACCAGTCCGTCGAACTCGATCTCCCTGAATGAGGACCGGATCGCCTCACCCGCGGCTCCTCGATCCAGAGATTGGAATTGCTGAGTCCCGAATTCCGGATAGACAAGCCCGATTCCGTTTGTAAGTTACTGAGGAGTGGTATAGTCTGTGGTCAGACAGGCGGTCCAAGTGAATGGCATTCCGAATGCTATAAATAGAGTCGGAATAGTGTCATTCCGCGAGGTACAGTGTCCGTGACGGGCATTCGAGCACAGCTGAGCGACGCACTGCTGGTCATCTTGACCGTGGCGGCCGTCGTGTGCGGCGGCATCAGCTACCAGCAGCAGCGGCTCTACCTCCTTCCCGAAGACGGCGCCACGTGGATGGATTTTTCGGACCGGCGCTTGGAGACAGGCAAGGGCGAGGTGAACCGCGTGGTGGCGGTCCATCTCGAGAAACACGGCGCGGCCGAGGTCGCCGGCATTCGAAAAGGCGACGTCCTATCGCGGATCGGCACGACCGTCAATCCCAGCGGCATGGAGATCACCACGGCGTCGGACGTGGCGCGGGTCCTGCAACGAATCGGCGCCTGGTCGAAAGCGGAGTACACCCTGCTGCGCGACGGCGTCGAGTTGAAAGCCACCGTCATTGTCGCCGACGCCAATCGCGACAAGGCTCTGTACGGCCAATACGCGGTCGGACTGGCATGGCTCTCCATCGGGCTGTTCGTTTGGTTCCGCCGCCGCCGTGCGCCCAACTCGTCGCACTTCTACCTGCTGTGCCTGTCCAGCTTCGTCCTGCACACGTTCCACTACACCGGCAAACTGAACGCCTTCGATACCGCCATCTATTTCGGCAACGTCGCCGCAGGACTGCTCGCACCGGCCCTTTTCCTCCACTTCTGCCTGACCTTCCCCGAACGGCGCAAGAACTGGGGCCGCGCCCAATTGCTCTCGGTGTATCTGCCCGCGATCTCTCTGATCGTCCTGCAGGTGGGCGTGGCTGCCGGGTTTATCCGCACGGCCCTGCCGCTGTTCGAAATGCGCTGGCTGCTCGACCGCGCCTGGTTGTTGTTGTTCACCGGCTCATTCCTGGCCGGCGGGGCCATCCTGCACCTGTCCTCGCTAAAAGCCGACGACCCCATCACGCGCCAGCAGCTCAAATGGCTGCGCAACGGCGCGCTGGCCGGCGTGCTGCCCTTCGCAATCCTCTATGCCGGACCCTACATCGCCGGGCTCATCCCGGCCCCGGCCATGCGGTTGTCGGTCCTGGTCCTGGCCCTGATCCCACTCAGCTGGGCCTACGCCATCCTGCGCTACCGGCTGATGGACGTCGACATCATCTTTCAGCAGGGCTATGTCTACCTGCTGGCGACGCTTTCAGTCCTGGGCATCGTCTCCCTACTCGTCTTCGCGCTGTCGCGCGGGGGACCGGGCGGACGCACGGAGGAGGTCTCGCCAACTTCGGTCGTCCTGCTCGTCCTGGTCGGCATGTTCGTCTTCGAACCGCTGAGAAACTGGATTCAGCAGCAGCTCGACCGCTACGTCTTCTATAAGGACCGCTACGACTACCGCGTCACGCTGGTCTCGTTTGCCCGTGAACTCAGCTCCGAGATGGACCTGGACCATACGCTTGCCAGCGTCGGTGAACGCCTGATCCGGACGCTGCAGATTGAGCAGGTGGCCTTCTTCCTGGTGCGCGACAACGCGCCCGGTTTCCAGTTGCACGCCGCCCTGGACCGCGAGGGCCGCAAACGCGCCCCGCGCCCCCAGTCGCTCGACCTGAGCTTCCTCGACAACGTGACCGGCCAGCCCTATCTTTTCTTTGAGCGCACGCGCCACGCCTTCGACGTAGTCACCCGCGAATTGCCCGCGCAGGTGCGGACCACCATCGCTGAACTCGACCTTACTTACTACATCCCCTGCCAGTTCCGGGGCGCCACGCTGGCCTGGATGGGTGTTTCGCGCTCGGTGAAGGGCGATTTCCTTTCTTCCGATGACATTGATCTGTTGGCCACGCTGTCAAACTACATCGCCATGGCGGTGGAAAACGCCCGGCTCTACCGCTCGCTTGCGGCCAAGGCCGAACAGTACGAACGGCTGAAGGAGTTTTCCGAGAACATCGTCGAATCGATCAACGTTGGCATTCTCGCCGCCGATCTGGACGACCGCGTCGAAAGCTGGAACTCTCGCATGGAGGCCATGACAGGTATCGAGCGCCAGACCGCCCTGGGCCACACACTCGCCTCGGTCCTGCCCGAATCACTCGCGGTGCATCTTGAAAAGACCCGCGGGGACAAACGTGTCCACCAGCTGTACAAGTTTCCGCTGGATCCTTCAGCCATCTCCGGGGAGAGCAACAGCAACGGCAACGGCCACAGTGCGCCTGCCACAGTCAACGTCGCCATCGCTCCGCTGGTGACTAAGGACGGCCAGCACATCGGCCGGCTGGTGATCTTCGACGACGTCACCGAGCGCGAGAATTTAGAACGCCGGCTCGTCCAGGCGGACAAGCTCTCCTCAATCGGGCTGCTCGCCGCCGGTGTCGCGCATGAGGTCAACACTCCGCTGGCGGTCATCTCGACTTACGCCCAGATGCTGGCCAAACAGGTCCACGGCGACGAGCCCAAGACGCGGCTGCTCGAAAAGATCGCCAAGTCGACCTTCCGCGCCAGCGAGATTGTGAATTCGTTGCTGAACTTCTCGCGCACGTCCACCACGGAGTTCGAGGACATTGAGTTGAACAGGATCATCCGGGAGACGGCTGCCCTGGTCGAGCACCAGATGGAAAAGGCCGGTATCCGCGTGTCACTCGAACTGGCGGACGACCTGCCGCTGATCCGCGGCAACGCCGGCAAACTCCAGCAGGTCTTCCTGAACCTGCTGCTGAACAGCCGCGACGCGATGGACGGCGGCGGCGCTCTGGCTATCCGAACCTCGGCCACCGGCGCCGGCGTGCGAGCCGTGGTCAGCGACACCGGGCCCGGCATCCCACGCGATCTGCTCAACCGCATTTTCGACCCGTTCTTCACCACCAAGGCCTCGCGCAAGGGTACGGGACTCGGCTTGTCCATCAGCTATGGCATTGTGGAAGAGCACGGCGGGCAGATCGTAGCCGACTCGCGTCCTGGTGAGGGCGCCGTGTTCCGGCTCGAATTCCCGGCCGCCCGAAAGACCGTCAATGCCTGATACCGATTCCGCCACGCCGCAATGCAAAGGCCGCATTCTCGTCATCGACGACGAAGCCGACATCCGCGAATCCCTCGAGACCCTGCTCGATATCGAGGGCTACTCCGTCACCTTGGCCGAGAACGCCGCCCAGGGCCTCAAATGCCTCGAATCGAGCTCATTTGACCTAGTCCTGCTCGATCTCATGATGCCGGACCGTTCGGGCCTCGAACTGCTCGACGATCTGCGCGCCCGCGACCGCGAAACACCCGTTTTCCTCATCACTGCCTATGGCAGCATCGAGGTCGCCGTTCAGGCGCTCAAGTCCGGCGCCAACGACTACTTCTCGAAGCCGTGGGACAACGAGAAGCTGCTCATCGAGATCGAGCGCCAGATCGCCCGGACCCGCCTGGAGCACGAAAACCGCGAACTCCGCCGCGCCCTCAAGGTTCGCTATGCCTTCCCCAATATCGTCGGCAAAAGCGAGCGGATGTTGAAGGTTCTCGATCTGGTCGCTCAGGTTGCGCCTTCGAAGTCGAACGTCCTCATCACTGGCGAGACGGGTACGGGCAAGGAACTCATTGCCAAGGCGATCCACGCCAACTCGCCCCGCGCCGACCGCACATTCGTCGGCGTCAACTCCGGCTCAGTCCCCCCAGATCTGCTCGAAACCGCGCTGTTCGGCCACGTCAAGGGCGCCTTCACCGGCGCAGTGGCCAACCGCAAGGGTTATTTCGAAACCGCCAACCGCGGCACGATCTTCTTTGACGAAATCGGCACGCTCACGCCCGACATGCAGGTGAAACTGCTGCGTGTGCTCCAGGAACGCGAGTTCATGGCCGTGGGCTCGAACGAGATCATTCGCGTCGACGTCCGGATCGTCGCCGCCACCAACGCCGACCTGAAGAAATTGGTCGAACAGGGCCGTTTCCGCGAAGATCTTTATTACCGCCTGAACGTCATTGACATCTCGCTGCCCCCCTTGCGCGACCGTAAGGAGGACATTCCGCCGCTGGTGGAACATTTCTTCGACGTGTACTGCCGCGAAAACGCCAAATTCACCGACGACGCCGGCCGCTCGCTCCTGCGTTTCGAGCCCGATGCTATGCAGATTCTGATGGATTACAACTGGCCGGGCAACGTCCGTGAGCTCGAAAACGCCGTCGAACGGGCCGTTGTACTGGCCAATCAGGAGGAAGTGCCCGCTTCGGTCCTGCCCGAACCCGTCCTGCACGCCGGCGGCGTCCGTCTCCCGCGCGAGCCCGGCGAGCCGTTGCCGGCCGACGCTTCGCTGTTCGAAATCGTCGCCGAATTCGAGCGCCGCACCATCATCGAGATTCTCGACCAGGTGGCGTACTCCCAAACAGAGGCGGCCGCCCGGTTGAAGGTCCCGCTATCGACCTTAAACCAGAAGATCAAGCGGCTCGACATCCCCGTTCGCCGCAAGTCTGCGTCAAACTAAGGGACGGTTGGCGGGTGTTGGCCTGGTTGGTCTCCATCGATTCCATGCGGCGTTTCGTGGCACTCTTGGCGCTACTGCCGGCCACCGTGCTGACAGCTCAGATCCGGCTCGACCCGCACGCCCCTGCCCATCGTCGCGCCGTCGAAGCCTTCGACCGGTTGCTCGCCTCCGGCGCGAAACAGGGTCCGCAGCTGGCATGCCGTGTCGAACGCGTCCCTCCACGGCTCGGCTTTGATCTGCGCATCTGGGCTGGCTACCTGCTTTCGATCCCGGTGAGGGAGTTCTCCGGGCAGCCCAAGTCGGCCGTGACGGCACTGATCCGGATCGACCCGGTGGAACCCCCCGGTCCCGCCGTTTATCTCGGCAGGCGGCTCAATGTCCCCGAAATCCCCGCCGTTGTCCCCAGAAACTCGGTTATCAGCGCCGGCGGCGGCTTCTCGCTCGGCCCAGGCCGTTACCGTGCCAGCATCGTGCTTGCCGATGTCCGGGGCAGAACCTGCCTAAAGCAATGGAATATCAAGGCCAAGTCCGCCCGTGAAGGCGTGCCGCTGCTGTCGCCCGGCGAAGTCGCTTCTTCGTCGGGAGCTTGGAAAGGCTTTCCGTCATCGGTGGGCCGCGCGGCGTCGCGCCCGGTCACGATCCTTATCGACGCCTACCCGGTCTTCCGCCGCCGCCATCTGGTCGCGCTCTCCTGGCGCGACCAGATGACGCTGCTCAATGTCCTTGGCTCCGTGCTTGCTCACGGCGGCTTCGATTCGGCGCGGGTGGTTGTCTTCGACCTCGCCCGCCGCCAGGTGGTCTTCGATGAGCCCGACTTCGAGCCGTCGTCGTTCGACTCGCTGGCCGACGCCCTCGCGTCGGTCAACCTCGCCACCGTCGATTACTCCACTCTCTCCCAGGGGCCGACCGAGCGAGGTTTCCTGGAATCTCTCGCGCGGGATATAGCCCGTTCCGTTAACCCTGGCAAGCTCGTCTTCATCGCCCCCCAGCGTCTGCCCTCGTTCCGCACCGGCCCTCACGACGATTCGGTCTGGGAGGGCATCAGCCGGGTCTCTCTGCTCGCCCTGCTGCCCACGCCCGTGCCGGAGGGACCCGTCGCCGAGTTCGCCCGCTCCGGCAAGGCACGCGTGTTCTCCATCTATTCGCCTTCTGATTTGGCCTCCACTATCCGCCGTCTCGCTTCGGATCGGCCCTGATTTTCTGACCTGAGACCGGGACTAAGGGCTTTGCCCCATGTGGAGATCTGTCGACTCCGCCGAAATAAAGAGAGACGTGAGAACGACTATGCCGCGACGCTTCCATCCAGCCATCGCCGCCCTGGCGGCCGTCCTGTGTTCAGCCGCCCTGGCCTGCGCCCAATCTTCCTACACCGTCTCGCTCCGCGTGGAGACCTCGGTCACCGGTGCGACGTTTTGGGTTGACGGTATGCCATACACCAATTCGGCGGTCTTCAGTTGGGCCGAAGGCACCAAACACACCCTCGAAATTCGCAACCGATACATGTATGAGAACGCGCCGATTGGCATCATCGTCGATCCGATGCAGTACGACGAGTCCTTCATGACGCGCTTTGCCTTCTCTGGTTGGGAGAACTCGACTGGTGTGTCGTTGGGGCTGACTGATCCGGTCCAGGTGATCACGGCCGACCGCAATGTCACCTCCTATACAGCCAAATTCTCAAAGGAGCACGGCGTCTTCTTCCTGATCAATGATGATCCGGTGGTCCAGTTCCTCGGGCCCTGCAACGGGCATGAGACGATCATCAATGGCTCCGGCCTATCGGCCAGCCACGCCGGCTACCTGGAAACTGACGTCTGCGGCTGCATGTCCACCAGCGGCTACGTTTGGGTTCAGGAGGGCGTTAGCATCCAGGTCAATCCTGTCGCTTACCCAGGTTACGTCTTCACTGGATTCGACAACCCTCCGGGACCGGCGGGCCTGTCGGCGTCCACACTGACTATCACCAAGCCTGTGAAAATCCGCGCCAACTTCAAGGCAGCCCAGCGCGTCCACGTCGAAACCTCTCCCTATCGCGGCTTTAACGTCTATGTGGACCGCAATCTGGTTCCCACCAAACGCAACGACCTGGACTGCCTTCCTCTCACATCCGCGCCCGGATTCCCCAGCCAGACCTCGCCCTACCCCGACCTCAGTTTCGTTTGGTCGGACGAATATGTCTGCACGAACATCCCGCTGTGCAACGGCGAACTCGACCTGCTCCCCGGTTCAGAGCACCTTTTGGGTGCACCTCCGGCCCAGCGCGACACCAACGCCAAGCTCTACGTCTTCGACTCCTGGGACACTGGCGACGGCGGGTCCTACCCGGCCAATTCGCTCGTCACTATTCCTAAGGATCAGCAGTCGCTTACTTTCACCGCGCGTTTTGTCGACGGCGCCAGCGTCGCCGTGATGGCCTCCCAGCCCAGCCTCAAAGTGGCGATTGACGGCACGACAGCCCACCCGAGCTACGTCTTCGAGTGGGGCGTCGGACACACACATACGATTTCGGCGCCGCTTGAACAGCGCGACGCCAATGGCCGTCTCTGGCGCTTCGTGGCCTGGTCGAACGGCGGAACCGCCGATCAGACGATCGTGGTTCCGGCTGATGCAGCGGCCAACGGGTTGTATCTTATCGCTCAGTACGAGTTGCTGGGCCAACTCACGATCAGGAGCGAGCCGGGGACACTTCTCTTCACCGTCAACGGGGCCGAGTGCCGCACGCCTTGCGTCATCGACCGTCCGGCGGGAGACCAGGTCACCATCGCTCCCGTCCTTGACCAGGCGATTTCGCCCGACACCAAGATCGAATTCACCAGTTGGGACAATGGCTCCGCAGGAGAACGGACCTACACCTTCTCGCAGGCTGCCGTTACCCTCAGCGCCCGCTACCAGTACCTGCACAGGCTCAACCTGCTCTCGGATCCCGAGAGCGGCGCGAACTGGCAACTCGAGCCTGCCGCTGGACCCGGCTACTTCTTCACCGCCGGAGTCCCGGTCAAGGTGAACGTGACCGCCAACGAAGGCTTCAAATTCCGCCGCTTTGACGGCGCCCTCACCGGGACGTATCCGGAGGGCTCGGTGACCATGACTTCTCCTCTCACCGTTGTCGCCCGCTTCTATGAGGTTCCGGCCCTACCCAAAGGCGCGGTGAGAAACGCCGCAGCCGAGACGCCCGACGCCGTGGTGGCGCCCGGTTCGCTCATCTCCATCGTCGGCCAGCACCTTGCGCCTGACTTTGCCGAATCGACATCGAATCCTCTCTCGCAGGCCTTGGCCGGGGTCACCGTCCATGTCGGCGACTCCATGCTGCCGTTGATCTATGTCTCTTCCACCGACATCCGGGCGTACCTGTACTCGTTCTTCACGCCAGGCAAGCGCACCCTCACGGTCCGGATTCCCGGCCAGCCGAGCGTCTCGACCGAGTTCGAGATCGCCGACAACGCCCCAGGCCTGTTCCTGAACCCCGACTTCGAGCAACCCATTGCCGAGGCCTATCACACCGATGGCAAGGCCATCACGCCGGACTACCCGGCCAAACCGGGCGAGACCATCCTGCTATGCGGCACCGGCTTCAGCCTGTTCAAGCCGCAGCCGTTCGACGGATTCCTGGTCCCGAAGGACACCCAGATTCCGCTCGCCGAGCCCTTCGAACTCTATCTCGACGGACAGGTGACGCCCACCTTAGCGGCGTATGCTCAACCCGAACGCGCCGGACGCCTCCTGATCCGCCTCCAACTCGGCAGTGAAACCCCTGCCAGTTCAACCATCCAGATCAAGGCACGCGTCAAGGAGCGCGACTCCAACACTGTCCTGATACCAGTCGAAAGCGTTCAGGTATCGGAGGAGCCCGCCGCTCAGGATCAATAGCGGCGCAGTCCGGGACGGCGGTTCGGAACGGCTAGCCCGGACTTGGCAGACAGAACTTTCAGTTAGAACTCCCAATCAGGGCTGAAGGACGAACGGAGATCGCTTCCCAATTGCGGTCTCCGTTTTTTTTGCTTTTCCGTTCAGTCGAAACCGAAACCGGTTGACGCGCGTCTCAAGGCCGGACCAAGATAGGTCTAGGGCAAAAGAGGGAAGGCCAATATGCAAGTCTCCAGCAAGACAGCCATCATCGCGATTGCACTCCTTGCAGCCGCGCCACTGTTTGGCCAGAACGCCATCTCGGTGAAGGCCGGCATGGTCAATGTTGCCGACGGCGAGGTCTATCTCGCTGGCAAGGCCGTCGAACCGAAGGGCGCCGACATTATCCAGATCGCCGCTGGTGACCTGCTAAGAACGGGCGAGGGCCGCGCCGAAATCCTGCTGACGCCTGGCGCATTCCTGCGCATGCCCGATCAGAGTTCGTTCAGCCTGGACCGCACCGGTCTCGACGACGTTCGCCTCACGTTGACTGGGGGGTCCGCACTCATCGAGGTCGCTGAGTTGCTCGACTCCAATTCCATCACCGTTAAACTCAACGATGCCGAAATCAGCCTGTCCAAGGCAGGTCTCTACCGTTTTACCTTTGACCCGGCGAACATTCGTGTCTATGAGGGCGAGGCCGTCGTCCGGACCTCTGCCGGTGAACAGAGGTTGAAGAAGTCGCGCCAGTTGACCGAGTCCGCGGGCGTCTGGCAGGCCGGCCGTTTTGATACCGACGAAACCGATGCCCTGTTCCGCTGGAGCCGCCGCCGTTCGGAATACGTTGCCATGGCCAACAGGTCGTCTGCCCGCATGGCGTCTTCGTACGTGGGATCCTGGGGCGGGCGTACCTCAGGCTGGCTCTTCAATCCCTACTTCGGCACCTTCACTTTCATCCCGATGTTCGGCAATATCGGCAGTCCCTTCGGTTACTACTACTATTCGCCGTTCCTCATCTACCGCGCCTATGAACCGCCCCAGAATCCGATCTATGCCGGTGGCGGGGGCGGTGGCTCCAACGCCAGTTCCGGCTTCGGCCGCGGAGCATTTGGAAGCGGTGGGGGCGTCTCCACCCGCAGTTCGTCGGAGTCTTATTCCGCCATCAGGGGTGACAGCAAGGGTTCAGCCGGCACAGTGTCTTCCAGCAGCGCTTCCTCCGGGCCGATGTTCAGCGGCGGCGGATCCCACACCAGTAGCACTGGATCCAGCCGTGGCGGCGGCAAGCAGTAGTCCCGGACCCATCTTGAGAAAAACTGAGGGCCATCCTTCGCGGATGGCCCTCATCGTTTTCGGCCCGGTCCGGACTACTTTAGTGTCCGTCTGAAGAAGTCCAACTGCTGACGACGCATGTGCGTCGCCGCCGGCCCGCTGACGCCGTGGCTCTTCTGCGGGTATATCATCGTCTCAAACGGCTTGCCCGCCAACTGGAAGGCGTTCATCACCTGCAGCGCGTTGCCGAACAGCACGTTGTCGTCCTGGATGTTGTGAATCAACATCAGTCTGCCCTTCAGATTCGCCGCCGCCGTTACCGGCGCGCCCGCCGTATAGCCTTCGGAGTTCTCAGCCGGCAATCCCATGTATCGTTCCGTGTAGATTGTGTCGTAGTTGCGCCAGTCGGTCACCGCCGCCCCGGCGATGCCCGCCTTGAAGACCTCCGGCGCGTGCAGCAGGCACATGAGTGTCATGTAGCCCCCATAGCTCCAGCCCTGTACGCCGACCTTCTCCGGATCCACAAAGCCCAGCCCTATCAAGTACTTGACCCCTTCCTTCTGGTCCGCCACCTCCACCTTGCCAAGCTGCCGGTGCACGGCCGCTTCGAACCTGAGGCCCCGGCCAAACGAACCCCGGTTGTCCATCTGCCAGACCACGAAACCGTCGTGCGCCAGCACCTGGTCCATGCTGAGCCCGGCATAGGTGTTCCGAACCGACTGCGCATGTGGCCCGCCATACACCTGCACCACAGCCGGGTACTTCTTCGACGGATCGAAACGCGCCGGCTTGATCAGCCGCCCATAGAACTTCGTTCCGTCAGCGCCCTTGAATTCGTGAATCTCGGTCTTCAGAATTTCGTACTCGTCCGCCGTCTTGGTGTCGGCCTCGCGCCAGACTGAGATCTCGCCGCCATCGGCCCGCCGCAGCACCGTCCGGCTCGGCGTTTCCAGGTTCGAAAAGCTGTCCTGGAAGGCGTCGCACTTCGGCGACATCGAAACCGAATGCGACCCAGCGCCCGCGGTGATCTTCTTCTTGCCTCTCCCGTCGAAGCCAACCACCCACAGTTGGCGTTCGAGCGGACTCTCCTCGCCCGACACGAAGAACACCTGCTTGGCCGCTTCATCCACGCAGGCGAGGCTGGTAACTTCCCAGTCGCCCCTGGTCAAGCGCTCCTTCTGCTTGCCTGAGGCCTCGTGGAGGTAGATGTGCCGGAATCCGCCGTCCTTCTCCGACGTCCGTAGTATTCGGCCGTCAGAGAGAATCTCGAAGTCGTCGGTCATGTTGATCCAATGCGGATCGGCCTCCTCAATCAGCAGGCTCGATTTGCCCGTCGCTGCGTCCGCTGCCAGCACCCACAGATGATTCTGGATCCGGTTCAGCCGCTGCGCGATCAGCCGTTTTGAATCCGGGGTCCAGTTCACCCGTGCCAGCAGGTAGTCGCGCGTCTCGCCCAGATCCATCCAGCGCGTCAATCCGCCAGTCGCCGCCACCACGCCCAAACGAACGTCGGCGTTCGGCGTGCCAGCCTTGGGATATCGTTGCGGCTCCACCACGGCGTCGATCTTCAGGTGATCGCCCTGCGGGTACAGTCTCTCCCGGCTGACATCGAACTGCATGTACGCGATGGACTTCGAGTCCGGCGACCACCACCAGGCCGTCCCCAGATCGAGTTCCTCCGGGTAGACCCAGTCGAGTTCCCCGTTCCACAGGGTTGAACTGGCGTCATGAGTCAGGCGTGTCTCTTTTTTCGCCGCGATATCAAGGACATAGAGCTCGTGGTCTCGCCTGTATCCCACCTTGGTTCCGTCCGGCGACAACTTCGGGTCCCGCTCTCTGGCCAGGGTCCGGATCAGGGCTTCAGCCTTGGCCGTTGTCTCGTCCCAAAGGAACACGTCGCCCTTGGAAACCACCAGGATCTTCTTCCCGTCGGCCGACCACTGAATCGGCCGCTCGCTCACCCGCCGGTTCTCCCAATCGAACTCCTGCGCCGGCGGCGCCTGGACTGAATCCTTGTCGAGCACCGAAATGTCGAAAGCGTCCTTACTTTGTTTGGTGGTGAGCTCATAGATCTTGACCATCGAGCCCTGGCGGTAGGCAAACCGCCCGCCCGCGGGCGACCAGACTGGCTGCCCGGCCATGGCGGCCATCATGCGGGCCATCCCCCCGGCCGACAACGCTTCCAGCGTCACTGGCTTTTTCTTTGTAGGCTCCTGCCCCGACAGGGCAAATATGGCAACCACCAAGGCGGCGAGAGTTCGCATAGTGTCTAGTCTGTCACAATCAGGGTGTGGCAGAGGATCAAAACCCCCGGTCGCGCGTCCTGGCAATCGATCTCGGAACACGACGCATCGGTTTGGCCATCAGTGACACCGAAGGCCTTTCCGCGCAACCTCTCGACGCGCTCCAGCGCCGTAGTCTGGCGGAGGATCTCTCCCGTATCTGCTCAATCGCGAAGGACCGCAAGGTCCAGCGGATCGTCGTCGGCCTGCCTCTCCACATGGACGGCCGCGAGAGCCCCATGTCGGACCTGTGCCGCCGCTTCGCCGCCCGCCTGGCCGAGGCCAGTGGACTCCCCATTGACGTACACGATGAGCGCCTCACCTCGGTCGAGGCCGAGCAAATGTTGCGCGAACGCGGCTGGTCGCTCGAACGTTTGCTCAAAGAGAAGAGAAAGGGAACTGTCGACCGCCTGGCCGCCGCCGTCCTGCTTGAGGACTGGCTGTCCGGCCTTCCAGCCCCAGAGGATGGCCAATGAAACGAACGGGAAGCCAGATGAAACGGCTGCTTGTGTTGGTATTGCTGGCATCTGCCGCCGTGCTTGCTCTCATCCACGGCTTCAGCTACAAGGGCTTTTCCGGGCCCGTTTTCGTCGAGATCCCCATGGGCACCTCCTCATTCGAGATCGGCAAGAAACTCGCCCTGGCCGGCGTGATTCGCCATTGGAGCCTGTTTCCACTCGCCCGTCTGATGCGTCCGGCCGCGCGGCCCCAGGCCGGCGAATACTGTTTCACCGGTCCGGCCACGCCCGCCGAAGTGCTCGGCCGCATGGCCCGCGGCGACGTCTATTTCGTTGAACTCGTCGTGCCCGAAGGATCTGACGTGTTCGATATCGCGGCTGAAGTCGAACGCCACGGCCTCGCCACTGCCGCCGAATTTGTCGAGAAGGCCGCCCCCGACGAGGGCTACCTCTTCCCATCCACATACCGTTTCAAGCGCACGACCAGCATCGATCAGGTCCGCAAGACCATGCGCGACCAGTTCGACAAGGTTTGGCGGCGCATCGCCCGCGGTGCGCCCAGCCGCGAAACCGTCATCCTGGCCTCGCTCATCGAAAAGGAGGCGGTGCTCGAATCCGAACGCGCCCGCATCGCCGGTGTCTTCGCGAACCGCCTCCGTGTCGGCATGAAGCTCGATTGCGACCCCACTGTCGCCTACGCCGCCCGGCTCGACGGACGCTGGCGCGGGACCATCTATCAGTCCGACCTCGAAAGTCCCAACAGCTACAACACCTATAGGCAGCCCGGCCTGCCGCCCGGCCCTATCGCCAACCCCGGCGAGGCGTCCTTGAAAGCCGCCTTGAAACCGGTTGTATCGAATGAGATCTACTTCGTCGCCGCCCCCGGAGGCGGTGGCGGCCATGTCTTCTCCGAGACCTTTGCCGCCCACGAAAAGGCCGTGGCGGCTTACCGCCGTGCGACGCGCTAGACAGGTCATCCTTGATTGGCTCGCAGTGAACAAGCCCGCACTTGTTGACCCGGAAACCGTGATCCAAATCCGCCTCGCCATAGGCGAAGTCAGCGACCACACCCTCCGCCACACGCTCATCGAAAGCGGCTACCCGCTCCACCCGCTCGTCGAAGGCGTCAACCAGTCCACGCCCGTCGACCTCGCCCGCACGCTACTTGTCCTCGCCGATCTCTACTGCGCCGCTGCGCCTGCCCGGCGCCAGGCGATCCGGGCGATCGTGGTCGAGGCGAAATCGCATGCCCGCTTCGCTGCGGCCAATCACAAGCTGGACGAGTGTCGCCTCTCGGAGAAGCGCGAAGCCCTGCTCTGGATCTCGACATGGGTGGAAAACCCGCCGCTGTTCGCCATGTGGCTCAACGTCCGCCTGGGTCACACCCGCGCCGCTGGGAAACCAGCCGGGACCGATGGCTGAACCCTTGTCTGTGCAACCAGGCCTTCGGCGGCTCGCGCCACGATCGGCGAGAATGAACCAATGACCCGCAGGTTCACTGCCATTCCGCTCTGTCTCGCCATGATGGCTATTTACGCCCAGGACCAGGGCGCGATCCTGACGGAATTCCAGGGACTGCTTTCGATCCCGAACGTCGCGTCGGACACGGCCAACATCCGCCGCAACGCGGAGTGGATCCGACAGGCGATGAATCGCCGCGGCGTCAAATCCCGGCTGCTGGAAGTCGCCGGCGCTCCACCTGTGGTCTACGGAGAACTACTCTCGCCGGGCGCGAAACGCACCATCGTCTTCTATGCCCACTACGACGGCCAACCCGCCGACGCAAAGCAATGGAAAGGCAGTCCGCCCTGGGAGCCGTCCTTTCGCGGCGCGAATCCAAACGATCCCGAGGCCCGGCTGTACGCCCGCTCGTCAGCCGACGACAAGGCGCCCATCATCGCCATGCTGGCCGCGCTTGACCGCCTCAAATCGTTCCGCCTCGCCCCAACCGTCAACCTGAAATTCGTCTTCGAGGGAGAAGAGGAGGCCGGCTCGGCACATTTCGGCCAGACCCTCGCAGCGAACAGGAACCTCATCCAGGCCGACTATTGGCTCATCTGCGACGGACCGGTCCACCAGACCCGCCGCCAGCAGCTTTACTTCGGCGCACGCGGCGTGACGGGCCTGAATCTGACCGTCTATGGCGCGGCGCGCGAACTCCATTCGGGCCACTATGGCAACTGGTCGCCCAACCCCGCCGTCATGCTCGCGCACCTCGTCGCCTCGATGCGCGACGAAAACGGCCAGGTTCTCATCCCCGGCTTCTATGACGGAATCGAGCCTCTTTCCGCGACCGAGAAGAAAGCCCTGGCCGCCGCGCCCGACATCGACGCCATGCTCATGAAGGAGCTGCAACTGGCCCGCGTCGAGGCTCCGGGCGTACTCGACGTCATCAACCGTCCGTCGCTCAATATTCGAGGGCTGCGCTCGGCCGGCGTGGACGAGGAATCGCGCAATGTCGTCCCGGCCAGCGCCACCGTGTCGATCGACATTCGTTTGGTCAAGGGCAACGACCCGGCCCGCATGGTTGAATTGCTCCGTAAGCATGTCGCCTCCCGAGGCTACACAGTGCTTGACCACGTCCCTTCACCCGAGGAACGGCTGAAGTATCCGCGCATCGCCTCGATCGCTGTTGGCGACCACGGTTATCGCGCCGTACGTACTTCGATGGACCTGCCCGCCTCGCGCGAAATCGTCGCCGCCGTCCGCGGTATCCGTCCCGACGTCATCCTGCTGCCGACACTGGGCGGATCAGTTCCGCTGGCCATCATCGAGGACGTCGTGAAGGTCCCGATGATCGGCCTGTCCATCGTCAATCACGACAACAACCAGCACGCCGCCAACGAGAACCTGCGCCTGAAAAACCTCTGGGACGGCATCGACCTCTTTCAGGCTCTCTTCCGCCTCCAGCCGGCGAACTGACGCCGTCAAGCGGCACATCAGGCCAACAGCCGCGGATGGCGCTGGCGGACCGTCAGTATCAACTCGCCGAACAGCGTGTTGGCCCAGGCGAACCACTTGCGCGTGAACTTTGACGGATCGTCCTTATGGAACGACTCGTGCATGAACCCCGTCCCGGCGTGGGTGGCCTTGACCAGCTTCAGGCAGGCGCCGATCTCGCTTTCGTCGCTGCTGGTGAGCGCCCGCGCGATGATGCCCATCGGCCAGATCATGTCCAATCCAGAGTGCGGCCCGCCCAATCCCGCGCCGGCCTTGCCGCTGAAGTAGAACTGGTTCGAGTCGCTGAGGCAGAAGGCGCGCGTGTTCCGGTAGACCGGATCGGTGGCCGGCACGCAGCCGAGGTAGGGCAGGGAAACGAGGCCCGGCACGCCGCAATCGTCGCTCAGGAAGACACCGCCGTAGCCGTCAACTTCATAGCAGAAGATCTTGCCGTGCTTCGGGTGGACCGCCGTCGCGTGTGCGGCCAGCGCCTTGCTGACTGCGGCGGCGAGTTCACGGCATTGCCTTGCCGATTCGGCGTCGCCCAACGCCGTATGGATCTCCGCCAACTGGCCCAGGCTAGTGACGGCGAAGAAGTTCGACGGGATCAGATAGGGGAAGACGCAGGCGTCGTCCGATGGCCGGAATCCTGACCGGATCAGCCCGTTCGGCTTGGCCGGATTGCCGTAGCCGCCGTTCGGCAGCGAATCGGTCGAGACCGGCGAGCTGCGCTGGAATTTGTACGGCCCAGGACCGTCCAGCCGCTGCTGTTCGCGGAACGTTCGCACGATCAGAGCCGCCGCCTGCTTCCACTCCGGGGTGAAGATCGACTGGTCCGAGGTCGCCTTCCAATACCCGTGCGCCAGACGGACGGTGTAACACAGCGAGTCGATCTCCCACTTGCGCTCATGCAGTTCGGGCTTCATCGCCGTCAGGTCCTTTGACCACGGGCTCGGCGCCGGGCCCTTGTTGAACGCGTTGGCATAGGGATCGATGAGCACGCAGCGGGTCTGACGATGGACCACGCCGGCGAGCAACCTTTGAAGCTTGGGGTCTCGCTTGGCCAATGGCAGATACGGCCAGACCTGCGCCGTCGAGTCGCGCAACCACATGGCGTCGATGTCGCCGGTGATCACAAACGTGTCCGGCTTGCCGTTCAGCTCGCCGTGGTCCACCGTCGTGTCGAGCGTATTCGGGAAACAGTTTTCGAACAGCCAGCCGAGTTCCGGATCGGCGATCGATTTGCGGACTTCGGCGATGGTCGCCTCCACCGCCTCGCTCGTGAAGCGGCGCTTCGAAGGATCGGGGCGCTGTGAAACGAACTGCGGCGCGGCGGAAAGCGAAGTCGAGGCGGCGGCGGACGCAAGGAAGGCGCGGCGGGTGGGTACGCTCATGTCTCTAAGTTATAGCCGATGTCCGCTGCGAATGGCGGCGCGAGGATTGCGCTTAGAGGCCAGTCGGCGGAGTTGGCTTCGCCATCGTGATGGTGAAGTTGTTGCCCGCGCTGCTGGCGCAACTGATGAGCTTGTGCATGGGCTCGGGCGGCCGCTGAACGTGCCAATTCAGTCCGCTGATCTGCGAATACGGCTTCCATCCGCTGGCCGGTCCGTAAGCCTGGTGAGCCTCAATAGCCGATTCCAGCACTCCCGTGCAGCAGAAAGTGGCCTGATTGAAATACGTCTTGCGCTTCGCCGTGTCGGAAATGTCCTCATGGATGGCGGCGACCATCTTGATTTTGCCGAGTTTCCCCGCGGCCGCACACGCCAATTCCGTGCCATTGATCAGGAAGCGTGGGATGCAGGAGCCGTTGCCCAAGTTGGTCAGGAACAACGCTAACTCGACGCTGCCCGGCGGACGGCCGTAGGGCATGCTCAGCCCTGGATTGGTGAACACGCGCCAGAGCTTCGCGCCCTGGATATTGCCGTAGGAGATGCCCGCCTCGACGGCCAGACCATTTGTGAAGTTCATGCCGAGGTAGAAATTGAAATATGACGCCTTGTACGGCGAGTCGTAATCGGTCGGCAAGGTGAGCGTCGCCTTGACCCCGGCCAGATAGTCTACATCCGTCATGAGACGGACGCCCTCGTCGAACTCTTTGTGCCAGCCTAACTCCTTCTCTAGGTCAGCCATGGTTCCTCCTGGATTCCGACAGTATAAGGGAGCGAAATCCGCAACGGAAGGGTTTTCAGATCATCGGGCCTGGATTATTGATACGGCCGGTGGAAGCCCGCGGGGAGCCGCGATTGGGGGCAGTCGCCGACGCAGTTTGTCCACGCCCGCCAGGGCCGCAGCCCGCCTCCCGGCGGCTCGTCAAAAGCCAGCGCACTCACCACACCCTGGCATGCTGTATGCTGCTTAGCTATGATCCGCCGACTGGTCGTCACCGCCCTGCTGCTCGCCACAGCCGCCTTTACCCAGGATCTCACGTCGCAAATCCGGGCCGCCGAAAACGCCTGGATCTCGGCCATCAAGGCCAAGGACGCCGCGGCTCTGGGCCGGGTTCTGGCTGACGACCTGCTCTACGTCCATTCGGGCGGCGTTGTCGACAGCAAGGCCCAGTACATCGCCAAGGTGACCTCGGGTAAGCAGGTATACAAGGGTGTCGACCAGTTCAAGGTGAAGATCCGCGCCGAAGGTTCGGTGGCCGTCGCCCAGTACTGGGCGCGGATGCGTGGCATCAATGCCACTGGCGATTTCGACGATAAGTTGGTGGTCGCTCACATCTGGGTGAAGTCGGCGGCCGGCTGGCGGCTGGCTTATCACCAGACGACCAAGGTGCCCGAGATCCCTAAATAACGCCGCCGTCCAGCGCAGCGCGGACCTTCTTCGGCAGGCAGGCGAGGACGATCGCGTAAGCCTCTTCGAGGCGGCGTTTCACTTCCGCCCTCGGCATCGCCGAGCCATCTTCGAGCGCGACCCAATACGCGCGGGCCAGGTACGGCGCCGGGATGATGCCGGGCCGTTCGATCAGTTCGTCGTAGCCTTCCTTCGTGCATTTGAACGACAGGCCGGACTTGGCCGGCTCAAGTGGCGCGATGGCGAATATCTTGCCGCCGATCTTGAAGACCAGGTTGTCGCCCCACTGCACGGTTTCGGTCACATACGGCAGCGCCATACAGATGGCGCGAATCCAGTCGATGCTCAGCGCGGCGCTCATTCTTCGATCAGTATAAGGGCGAAACCCGGATGCGTCCGGCAAATCCGCGCGCTACAATCGAATCCGTTTCCGATAAGAGGGAAATACGATGCTTGAAAACGTCAACCTCGAACGAACGCTCTCCAAAGAGGAATACCGCCAGGCGCTGCCGGCGTTGCAGCGCCGCTTGTACGACCTCGAAAAGGCATGTTGGGATAACGGCATCCCGTCGGTGATCATCTTTGAAGGATGGGACGCCTCGGGCAAGGGCGGCTGCATCTCGACGCTGACCCAGCGGCTCGACCCGCGCGGCTTCAAGCTCTACGCCACGCATCAGCCGCGCACGCACGATTTGAATTTCCCCTGGCTGCGGCGCTTCTGGCTGCGGACGCCGAATCGCGGTGAGATGGTGATTCTCGACCACTCGTGGTACCACCGCGTGCTCGACGAACGCGTCGACAAAATCGTCTCGGCGGGGGAATGGCGCAAGGCCTATACCGACATCGTCGAGTTCGAGCGGATGCTCGAAGCCGGCGGCTGCGTCTTCGTCAAGTTCTGGTTCCATATCAGCCGCGACGAGCAGAAGAAGCGATTCAGGGCGATCGAACGCGACCCGCTCGAAGCCTGGCGTATTGGCGAGCAGGACTGGAAGCGCCACCAGCAGTACGACGAGTATCTCGAAGCCGCCGAGCAGATGCTCGAGATGACCGAAAGCGGATTCGCGCCCTGGACCATCATCGAAGCGACGTCCAAGTATTACGCCAGGAACAAAGTGTTCGAGGTCATCATCAGCGCCCTCGAACACGCCCTCGGCGACAAGGCGCCACCGGTGCGCGCCGAGCATCGTCCGCCCCGCGACGCGACGGCTGTGAAGGCCGTGGCCGCGCCGGTGGAAGTGGAACCGGAGAAGAAGGCGAAGCAGAAGAAGTTAAAGCCGGAGAAGTTGAAGAAGGAGAAGAAGGTCAAGCCGAAGAAAGTGAAGCCGGAAACGAAGCCCAAGCCGGATAAAGCCGCGAAGTCCATGAAGGCCGCCAAGCCCGTGGAGAAGGCGGGGAAGACGAAGACGGAGAAGGCAAAACCGGCGGCCGTCAAAGCGAAGGCGGTTAAGCCGCAGGCCGCCGAAGCGAAGGTGAGCAAAGGCAAGGCCGTCAAGCCAAAGGTGAGCAAACCGAAGACCGCTGCGAAGAAGGGAGGCAAGCCCAATGCTTGAAACCCTCGATCTGACGCACAAGCTCGACGCAGCCGCCTTCAGGCTGCAACTGAAGCGCCGCCAGATCCAATTGCGTGAATTGGGCTGGCAGGTGTACCAGCAGAAGCGGCCTGTCGTGATTGTTTTTGAAGGTTGGGACGCGGCCGGCAAGGGCGGGGCGATCAAGCGGCTCACCGAACGGATCGACCCGCGCGGCTACTCCGTGTTTCCGATCAGCGCGCCGCAGGGCGAGGACAAGTCGAAGCATTACCTGTACCGCTTCTGGCGGCGGCTGCCCGAGCGCGGCCAGATCGCCATTTACGACCGCTCGTGGTACGGGCGGGTGCTGGTGGAACGCGTCGAAGGCTTCGCCACCGAGGCCGAATGGAAGCGCGCTTACCGCGAGATCAATTCCTTCGAGCGCCAGATCTGCGACTTCGGCGGAATCCTGCTGAAGTTCTGGATTCACATCTCGCGCGAGGAACAGTTGCGGCGCTTCGAGGAGCGCAAGCAGATCGGCTACAAGGCATGGAAGCTGACCGACGAGGATTGGCGCAATCGCGACAAATGGCCGCAGTACGAGGAAGCGGTCGAGGAGATGTTGTTAAAGACATCGACGCGGACCGCGCCGTGGACGCTGATCGAGGGCAACGACAAAAACTGGGCGAGGGTGAAGGTGCTCAGCCAGACAGTCGATGTGTTGTCGCGTGGGCTTGGCCACAAGCCCGCCGATCCGCTCAGCGCCAGGACCCGCGGCAAGTGACACGGCGGCGTGCGCACGCACATGCGGTAGATTGAAAGTCTGATCCCGGGGGACGCCGCACAAGTCCGGCGCCCTACCACTGAAAGGCTGCGCATGAACCTCCTAAGCAAGAACCGGTGGTCGCCCTATCTGGCAGGAGCGCTGTTGGGCGTGTTGTCCTGGTTCGCATTCCTGACGGCCGGTGTGCCGCTGGGCGTTTCCAGCACGTTTGTGAGAACGGCCGGCATGATCGAATCCACGGTCGCACCCGACCATGTCCGCGACAATGCCTATTTTGCGGCGACCAAGGTGAAGCTGGATTGGGAGTGGATGATCGCCGCCGGCATCCTGATCGGTGCGTACCTGAGTTCAAAGTTGTCCAAAGAGCCGAAAGGGGACGAGGTCCCGCAGTTGTGGGCGTCGCGGTTTGGACCGTCGCGCGGCAGGCGAATGCTGGGCGCGTTCCTTGGCGGGCTGGTACTCATCTTCGGCGCGCGGCTGGCCGGTGGCTGCACGTCGGGCCACGGGCTGAGCGGATCGATGCAATTGGCGGTGTCGGGCTGGGCGTTTTTCGCCTGCATCTTTGCATCGGGCGTGGCGACGGCAACGTTGCTGTACCGGGGAGGCAAGTCATGATCGGGATTGAAGCGCCGGGACGGCTGTTGCTGGGGCTGATTACGGGAATCGTGTTCGGGTTTCTGCTGCATCGAAGCGGAGTGTCGAAGTATGCCACCATCACGGGGCAATTCCTGCTGCGTGACTTCACGATGATGAAGATGATGATGACGGCGATCATCGTCGGCGGTGCTGGGGCATACGCGATGCACGGGCTCGGGTGGGTCGATTTGACGATCAAGCCGATGCTGATGGGCGGCGTGATCGTGGGCGCGCTCGTGTTCGGCGTGGCCATGGCGGTGCTGGGCTACTGTCCCGGCACGGCCGTGGCGGCGTGCGCCGAGGGCCGCAAGGACGCGCTGATGGGCGTCGCGGGGATGCTGGCTGGCTCAATGGTTTATGCCGAGATGTTCCCGTGGCTCAAGGCGACCGTGCTGAGCTGGCCGGACAAGGGCAAGATCACGCTACCGGAGACGATTGGGGCGCCCTGGTGGGTTTTCTTCCTCGTGCTGGCTGCCGCCGCGTGGCTGCTATTCTCCTGGCTCGGCCGGAAAGGGCTGGATGAGGGCGTGAAGGGGTGAACTGGACATATCGTGGTGCGGCCTGATTTGGTGCGACTCGCCGTCACTCCCAGCCTCCCGTGGGCACGGCCAAGGAGTCGATTGAGCAGCGTGCAATTGAGTCAATCGAAGCGTAGACTCTTCCCAGGAGCGGACTGATCGAAGTTCATCCCGGTCCTGAATTGGAATTGCCAATTCCAGAAGGAAGTACGGCTTTATGGCTGCTCAGAATCCTCAGGAGTTTGTCGCTGCCCTGAAAAAGAACGGGGCTGACGACCAGTCGGTAATTACCATCTTGCGAGGTGCGGGTTGGCCTGAGAAAGAGGCCGTGGCGGCGCTGGCATCGTTCTATGAGACTCTGACCGGCCTGTCCGTACCTGCTCACTCTCGCTCAATCGGCGGGCCGAGAGAGGCATTTCTACATCTGCTTAGTTTCCTGACGCTCTCGGTCTGGTGCATTGCCGCAGGCTCGCTCTGGTTCACACTGATTGCCTATTGGTTCCCGGATCCGGTGGAGCGGTACTATGGTGATCCGCTGGTTCAAATGGCGTGGGACTTGGCTGCCGTTTTGGTCGCCTTTCCCGTGTTCGTCCTTGTGATGCGCCGCGTCTGGGGTGAAGTGACTGCACAGCCTGGCCAGGCCGACTCAGCGATACGACGTTGGCTCACCTACCTGGCGCTTCTGGTTGCGGCCGGTACTGTGATAGGCGACATTGTGGCCTTTGTCGAGCATCTGCTGCGAGGGGCGATCACCGCTCCGTTTGCGGCGAAGGTTGCGGTGGTGCTCGTGCTCGCGGGTGGCGTGTTCTGGTTCTACCTCGGAACGGTCCAGTCTGGGGGCGAGAGCCGCACAGAACGCTTGCGCCTCTATGGACGAATGGGCCTCATCGCTGCAAGTTGCGTTGTCGCGCTCACGCTCGTTTGCGCGTTCGCCCGGTTCGGGTCGCCGGCTGCTCACCGGCTGTCTACGGCCGATGAGCGGCGGAGCGAGGACTTGGAAGCCATCGCTGTGGTCGTCCAGGGCCGATGGCTGTCGGCAAAGGGAGATCAACCGCCGATACTGCCTCAATCAATCAGGGATCTGCCCGAGAGTGCCTCGCTTCGGCTCACCGACCCCATTTCGGGCGAGGCCTATCGATACACGCCCATGGAAGGAATGCGGTATCAGTTGTGTGCCACATTCCAGACCGACACAACCAATACGACGGTCCAGCAGCGGCGGGGCCGGTTCCGGGTGCATCCGGCTGGCGACTACTGCTTCGCCGTGGATGCCCCGGCCGGGGCAAAGTGAACTGAGTTTCGGACACCTGGCATGCCCGCGAATACGTTGTCCCGGGCGGCGGTGAGTCGCGCCGCAACTCGGGGCGGCAAGAGTGAGGTGCGCGGCGGATTCAGGCGCAAGCTACTGCCCGCAGCACTTCTTGAATTTCTTGCCGCTGCCGCAGGGGCACGGGTCGTTGCGGCCGGCCTTTGCGGCGGGCTTTCCTTGGGCGACCGCTACGTCGTCGAGTTGGCCCACGCTTGTCATCAACGCTGGGTTGATGTCGTGGCTGTGATCGTGGCCACAGCCGTCGTGATCGTGGTCATGCGCATCCTGCTGGTGGAAGACCGGCTCGAAGCCTTCGATCTCCAAGCGCCTGTCCAGCGCCGAGGCGACGACCTCGGCCTCATCCGCTGATAGCCCATCGGCCTTCTTCTCGATTTCGTCGAAGATGCGATGGACCGACTTCGGGGTGATCTTGGCGTTAACGGCTGAGGCGTACGAGTAGAGGGCGTCCTCGCGCAGTTCTTCGCTGGCAAAAAGCGGGATCATCTCGATGGCCAGGACCGGGATCGGGAACGACCCAACGCCGTGAACCGCCTCGATTCGGACTAGCAGATCTTCGTCGCGCAGCGCCGTGCGGAACGCCGGTATGTAGGACTCGTCACCCGAGCGCCACATCGCTTCGAGAGCAGCGGCGCGCGTGGCCGGGCTGGCGAGGAATTCGAAGACGTTGCCGCGGAAGACGGCGTTCGAGGGATCCTGTGCGAGTGCGACGAGCGCACCCGCGCGGACCGGCAACGGTTCGGCTTCCGATGAGAGTACGGACGCGAGCAGGCCGGGAATACGGTCATCGTCAAGCCGCTCGCCCAGAGCCCGAAGAACGGCCTGGCGGACTTGCGGGTCCGTCTCAGCGGGGGCTCGTCCGAGTAGGGCTTCGAGGACGGAGTCGGGGTAGTCTGCGTCGACGAGGCTGAGCGCGGCGTCGTGGCGGCAGCCGGGGTCTGCGCAGCGCAGGAACTCGATCAAGTGATCGTCGTCGAGGTAGTCGAACAACGGTGAAGCGGCCTCAGGGTAGTCCGGCAGGATGTCGGGCCGCTCGATTTGCCGGTCTTCAACTGAGGCATTTGCCAGCGCCTCCAGGCAGTCGGCGAGGGCTTTGCGGTCCTCGGCCGAGGATTCGGGCAGGGCGTCGAGTGCCTGCTGGACAGGCGCGGCCAGGGCCGGGTCGCCGTAGAGGCCGATCGAAAGCGCGCCCGCGTAAGGGTCGGTTGCGAGCGTGGATAGCAGCAGCTTGGCGACGCGTTCGTCCCTGACCCCGGTTGCGGCAAGGACGAAGACGACATCGGCGGCGTCATCGGATTCCACGGACGAGTGCAAGGCGAGGAGCGGATCCACAGCGGCAGGGCCCAGGGCGGCGAGCGCTTCGATGAGCGAGTCCGGCGTATCATCGAGCGATTCGCACAGCAGCCCGATGTAGAACGAGGCGGCCTGGGGCGAGTTGAAATGGCGGTAAAGGTCAAAGACTTGCTCGGTCAGATCAACCAGGCGCTCCGTATCAGGCTCGGACGTGAAGCGCGACAACGCGGCGAGGGTGGCCTCGCGGCGGGCCATGAGAGCGCCCATCAGTCGCTGGTCGAGGCCAACCAGGCCCTGTTCGGCGTGTCGGAGAAGATCGATCGGATCGGCGGTGGCGTACTGGCTGGGCAGAATCATGGCTGGACCTCGGCGGAAAGGAGAAAAGCCCTCAACCGGCCTGGGCCGTCGAGGGCTTTCTTTGAATCATGGTAAGAGAGCGGCGCTTAGGCCGGCTCTTCTTCCCGGTTGACCACGAGTGTGACGGTAGCCACAACTTCGCGGTGAAGTTTGATGTTGATCTTGTGCTCGCCCAGTGTCTTGACAGGGTGTTCGAGTTCGATCTTGCGGCGGTCGATGGTATAGCCCTGCTTTTCGAGCAGGTCTGCGATGTCCTTCGAGGTGACCGAACCGAACAGAATGTCCTGTTCGCCGGCCTTCTGGACCGACGTGAGGGTGACGGCGCCGAGCAAATTGGCGAGTTCCTGGGCCTGTGCGGCTTCTTTGGCCTCGCGGCGAAGGGCGGCCTGGCGTTCCTGTTCGACGATCTTCTTGTTGGCCTCGGTTGCCGGGACAGCCAACTTGCGCGGCAGCAAATAATTGCGGGCGTAGCCGGCGGCGACCTTGACGACCTGGCCTCGATGGCCTAGTTTTTCGATTTCTTCGCGGAGAATGACATCCATTGTTTTCAGCCTCCTTGGTTAGGCGCCCGTCGTGAACGGCAGCAGGGCGATGTTGCGTGCCTGCTTGACGGCTTCCGAGAGCCTGCGCTGGTGCGGTGCGCAAACGCCGGACAGACGGCGTGGGACGATCTTGCCTTTCTCAGTGATGAAAGCCGAGAGCATTCGAACGTCCTTGTAGTTGATGTCGTCGATCTTTTCGACGCAGAACCGGCAAACCTTGCGGCGGCGGAAGTACTGCTTCTTGCCGGTCGCAATAGCCTTGTCACCTCCGGTCGGCCTTTGGGAAGCGGCGACGGGGCGTCCACCTTTGTGTTCAGCCATGAGTGTTTCCTTTCTTCCTTCCTGGTGACCTTAGGACTCGGACTCGGCCGGGGTTGCGGCTGGGGTCTCGACAGGAGTTTCGGCGGCGGCTTCGGGAGCACCGGGGGCGGGCCGGGAACCGGCTGCGCCTGGAGCTCCAGGCATGGCGGACGGGGTGCCTGGCATCGCGGCGCCAGGGGCAAGCGTCACGGCGGCGGGAGCAGGACGGCGCTTGGCGCGCTTCTCGCGGGCTTTGCGGCGCTTCTCGATCTTCTTCAGCCGCTCGTCGACACGCACGGTGATGAACTTCATCACCATGTCGGTCACACTCATGCGGCGTTCGACCTGCTTCGCCACTTCGGCGCCGGCGTTGAACACAATCAGGACATAGAAGCCCTCACTGCGCTTGTTGACGCGGTACGCCAGCTTGCGAACGCCCCACTTTTCCACCTTTTCGACTGTGCCGCCAGCGGCGGTGATCGTCGTCGAGACCTGCTCAATGTAAGCGTCGATCTCTTCTTCAGTGGCATCGGGACGAACGATGAACAGTTCTTCGTAGACTCTCATTGTTCCTCTTTCCTTGCGCCCGGAGCGCGGCGGTTGTGAGCCGCCATGGCCTTATCGACGCCCCCGGCGATTATGGACTCGACCGCGTCGGCCGCTAAGCCCACGAACGAATCCAATTCCTTCTTCTGCCCGCCTTTGATTTGAGCGAGCACAAACTTCGCTCCATCCCGAACCTCGTGGCCCGGATGAATGCCCATCCTGACCCGCGGAAACGACTGCGTGCCCAGGCAGCGGATGACGTCTTCCACGCCATGATGACCGCCAGCCGAGCCGTCCGGCCGTACCCGGATCGTGCCCCAGGACAGGTCCAGGTCGTCGTGGACCAGGACGATGCGCTCCGGGGCGAATCCATACTTGCTTGCCAAACCGTTGACCGACTCGCCCGACAAGTTCATGTAGGTCTGCGGCTCAGCCAGCAAAACTCGCTTGCCTTCCCACTCCGCCACGCCCACCAGGGCGCGGCACTCGAATCGCGACAGCCTCGCTCGCCAGCGCTGAGCCAGCAGGTTGACGGTAAGGAAGCCCAGGTTATGGGGGGTGTTTTCGTATTCTGGCCCGGGGTTACCGAGACCGGCGACGAGAAACTCCGCTTCCGCCATCCTTCCTGCCTATCCGGGAGATTGCCTCCCCGCTTCCTACTTGCCCTTCTTGGGCGCCTCGGGTTCGGCTTCCTTCTTGCCCCTCTTGGCGACCTCGGGCTCAGGCTTCGCCGCGGCTGCGGCCGCCTTGGCCTCAGCTTCGGCTGTCTCCTCGGCGGTGGCTCCACGCGCGGCGATCACATGGGCGACCACCTTTTCCGGCGCCGTCAGCAACACCATTGATCCGCTCAGCGGAATGTCCTGCGCACGCAGGCTCTCGCCAAGCTGCATCTCGGTGACGTCAACAGTGAACGACTCCGGAATTTCGTCCGGCAGGCACTCGATCTCGATGTCGCGCGAGACATTCTCGAACAGTCCGCCCTGTTGCTTGACGCCCTTTGCGTCGCCGGTGGTGTGCACCGGGACTCTCACGCTCAGGCGTTTGGACAGGTCGATGCGGAGCAGGTCGATGTGCAGCAGCGACCCCTTGAGTGGGTGGTACTGCCAATCGGTTACCAGCACGGGTTCGAGATCGCCCCCGGCCACGCTCAGGTTGAAAATCGTGTTGTGGCCCGAGCCCGACAGCAGGATCTTGTTGATCTCCTTCGGGCTCACCGTCACGGCGACGGCATCCTTCCCGACGCCGTAAACCACGGCCGGGATCTTGTCTTCCAGCCGCAACCGCCGGTTGACGTTCTTGCCGCGTTCGGCGCGAAGAGTGGCGGCGACGGTAATGTCCTTCCTCATGTGTGGCTCCTAAACCTTGTGCAAAAACCTTATACAAACAAGGAACTAACGCTTGTTTCCTCGTGGATGCTCTGAATGGCGCGGGCCAGCAGCCCGGCGACCGAAAGCACCCGGATCTTCGATGAGGCCGCGGCGTCAGGCCGCAGCGGAATGGAATCGGTACAAACGACCTCTTTGAGCCGGCTGGCGTTGATGCGTTCCACAGCCGGACCCGAAAGCACGGCGTGCGTGGCGCAGGCGGTCACCGAACGGGCGCCCCTGTTCAGCAGCGCCTCAGTGCCCTTCACCAGCGTACCCGCCGTGTCGATCAGATCGTCGACAATCAGGCAATCACGGTCGGTGACATCGCCGATGATGTGCATGATCTCGGCGACATTGGGCTGATCGCGCCGCTTGTCGATGATCGCCAGTGGGGTCTCCAGCCGCTTGGCCAGTGCGCGGGCGCGTTCAACGCCGCCGGCGTCCGGGCTGACTACCGTCGTCTTCTCAAGTCCGTTGGCCTTGAAGTACTCGATCATCACCGGCGCCGAGAACAGGTGATCGACCGGGATATCGAAAAAGCCCTGGATCTGGGCCGCGTGGAGGTCGAGTGTCAGGACGCGGTCGGCGCCCGCCCGTTCGAGCATGGCGGCGACGACCTTCGCCGAAATCGGCACCCGCGACTTGTCCTTGCGGTCCTGGCGAGCGTAGCCGTAATAAGGTAGTACGGCCGTGATGCGGTGGGCCGAGGCGCGTTTCAGGGCGTCGATCATGAAGATCAACTCCATCAGGTGCCGGTCGGCCGGGGTGCAGGTGGGCTGGACCACGAACACGTCGGCCCCGCGCACGTTGGCCTCGATCTGGACCCAGATTTCGCCATCAGAGAAGCCCTTGACTGTCGCCGTGCCCTGCAGCACGCCCATCTCGGCGCAGATTGCCTGCGTCAACGCCCGGTTGGCGTTCCCGGAAAGTACGATCAGGCGGTGAGGTCTCATTTCAATTGCCGGCTTTGAGGCGGCCACGTTCCTTCAATCGCATGCTCACGCAAACTCGCCCACCAACGCGCGCGGTATTGCCGGCGCGTCAGCATTCTCGTCGAGAAAACTGTGAGAGATTCCGAACGAAACCACGGAAGGGCTCCCTGAAGCTTGGCCTGGTTTGGAAACACCCCGAAGAGTGCTGCGCCGCTGCCGGAGAGCCGGGCAACACGCGCCCCAGACCGCTCGAGTTTTCTCAGCCACCGCTCCAACTCCGGATGAAGCCGGAAGACGGCCGCCTCGAAGTCGTTCTCGGCTCCCGAAGCAAACTCCGATCGCCAGACAAACGACTGGAAAGTATTTAGTTTAGGTGGTTCGGGAAGGGAAGTCAACGCCGGCCGCCCCAGCGCCTTGTACGCCTCGGGCGTTGAGACGTGGATTTTCGGCGCCAGTAGCAGAACGGGCAACGGTTTGGGCTCGGGCAGCGGGTAGAGTTCCTCGCCCCGGCCTATACCCAGCGCCGCTCCTCCTGCCAGGAAAAATGCCACGTCCGAGCCCAGTTGCGCGCCCAGTTCCATGACAGCAGCGAGATCGGCGCGTTTGCCGGTCAGAGCCGGAAGCGCAAGCAGGACCGCCGCCGCATCCGACGATCCGCCACCTAATCCCGCCCCGGACGGGATTCGTTTGGTCAGTTTCATCCGCAGCGTGCCGCGCAATTTAGACCGCTCAGCGAACAGGCGCGCGGCGCGGGTGACGAGGTTGTCGTCCAGGGCCATCGGGTCGTCGAGCGAGATTGACAGCCCCCGGCCCGGCGTGTAGGAGATATCCAGCGTGTCGGCCAATCCGATCGTTTGGAAGACGGTGCGCAGTTCGTGGAAGCCGTCGGGGCGTTTGCCCAGTACCTTGAGGCTCAGATTGACCTTGGCGTAGGCCCGGACCCGGGCCGATCGTGGTTCCACGTTAGTAGTGCAGCAGCGAGACGATCTCCCGCCCAGCCAGCTTCTCGCGACCGTTCAGGAAATCAAGTTCGATCAGAAATGCCAGCGCGGCCACCTTGCCGCCCAACATTTCAACAAGTTGCGCGGTGGCCGCGGCCGTTCCGCCGGTGGCCAGCACATCGTCGAGAATCAGGACGTTCTGGCCCGGCGCGATGGCGTCCTTGTGAATGTGGAGCGAGTCTTTGCCGTATTCGAGGCCATAGCTGACGCTGACAGTCTCCGCCGGAAGCTTACCGGGTTTGCGGAACGGAACCAGGGCAACGCCCAGTTTGTAAGCGAGTGCACCGCCAAACAGGAACCCGCGCGATTCGGCGGCGGCGACCACGTCGATCTTCCCGCCCGAAAAGCGCTCGGCGAAGGCGTCGATGACGCGGCGGAACCCGGCTGGGTCCTTCAGCAGCGTGGTGATGTCATAGAAGTTGATGCCGGGCTTGGGGAAGTCGGGTACTTCACGGATGAGTTGCTTCAGATCGTCCACTTGGAGAGCTTCCGTATTGAAATGGGTGGGGGAACCCTCATGATTCTAGCAGACGGGGCTCGTCCGGGAACCTACCTGCCGCCATGGCCCGGAAACGGCACAGACCGCATTCGATATCCTATGAGGCATCCCGGGAGCCGGGTTTGTCATCACGCGACAGGGAGATGTCTTACCATGCGAATCGCTGGCTTGTTTCTCGGAATCCTGCTGGCCGCGGCTCCAGCCGCTGACGCTGCGGCCGGCAAGTTCAAGACCGTCATCTTCGGCCGCCACTCCGACTCCCTGGCGAGTTTCGAGAGTTTTGCACGCCAGGCCAAACAGTCGGGCGCGACACACATCGTGATCACGGCGGAGGACCTGCCCTGGGCGATGTGGCAGATGGATACGCCCGGCGATCCGTATCCGGCCTGGGCCGTGTCGAATGTCGGCCTGCTGAAGGTCTCGATTCCCGAGGCGCTGCAGCCCTACCTGCCGAAGGAGTATTCCGACACTGTGCTGGGCATCCTCAAGGCACGCTGCGAGGTGCTGCGGAAATTGGGGTTGAAGGCGGCATTCACGACATTTGAACCGCA
This sequence comes from uncultured Candidatus Solibacter sp., assembly GCA_964604945.1. Lineage (GTDB taxonomy): Bacteria > Acidobacteriota > Terriglobia > Bryobacterales > Bryobacteraceae > PNKE01. Next base: position 2,663 of record CAZSBK010000039.1, on the reverse strand, counting down.
GATTCTGCCCGAGCGCGTGTATGAGGCGCACCCGCTGTGGCGGGGTCCGCAGGTGGATCATCCGCTGAGGTCGCGCGTGCCGCGATTCGCGCCGTCGATTGATCATCCGGAAGTGCTGGCGCTGTATCGAGAGTCGATTCGGAATCTGTTGAAGGTGTGCCCGGAGATCGAGATTCTGTCGCTGCACACCAACGATTCCGGGTCGGGCATGAGTTGGAGCGGAGGCCTTTATCAAGGACCGAACGGCAGCGCGTTGTTCCGCGAACGCAAGATGTACCAGCGCTACAACGATTTCTTCGGCACGCTTCAGGCGGGCGCGAACGATGCCCGGCCGGGGCCGCTCGAAATCGACGCCGAGTGGGTCCGCGAGGCCACGCCGGAGCTGGTGGCGGGCAAGCTGGGCGCAGGCATGGCCGTGGCGAATTTCGAGGGTCCGAACGCGACGGTCTATAAGGCGGTGGTTGGGTTCCTGCTCGATTACTTCTATCCCTTCTATCCGGCGCAGGGGCTTCCTCTGCCGGTGCGTTACCTCGAAGAGTTGGAGCGGGCGGCACAGAGTCCGGCTCAGCGGCTGTTTTATCTGATCGGCGACCGCCAGGACGCGGACCTGTATTTGCAGATCTACGGCGCGTTTAAGAAAAGGCCGACGACCGATGATGCGAGCCGGATGCAACTGCTGCGTTCAATCGCGGCATTGCGCGTGGGCGAGGAGAACGCCGGCGCGCTGGTGGACGCCTGGATGGCGCTCAACCGCGTGCAACGCGATGCGGACATTCTGAACTTTGGCGGAACGCTCTTCTACATTGGCGGGGTGCATCAGCGCTGGCTGACACGGCCGTTCGTGCCGTTTCCAGCGGAACTGTTGGATTCAGAGACGGACTATTACCGGAAGTTCCAGTTCCAGGCGAGGAGCGAAACGCGGGCGCGCGACCTGGGCGACATCCAGGGGACGCGGCAGTATGAGGGCTTGGGCGGGATGGCGGTTTCGAGCCAGTTGCTCGTGCGCATGCAGACCGATCTGAATCGCGCCCGCGCCGGCATGCGCGCCATCGCGGCGTCGACGGCTGCGTCGGCCTGGAAGCAGAGGATTGAGCTGCTCGACAAGCGGATCCAGGTGTTCTCAATCCTGGTGGACAACTGCCGCAACGGGCTCGAATACCAATACATCCTCGACTTCGCGCGGAACGGCAGGCTGCGGCGGCCAATCGAGTTTCAGGAACACCTGACCGACATCACCGAGTGGCGCGCCATCAAGGAGATCGCGCGCAAGGAGATGGACAACAGCACCGTGCTGGCCGATCTGCTGGAGGCGAATAAGGACGTGCTGATCGACACGGCGAAGACGAGCGGGGAGGAGAGCATCCGGGTGCTGGGTCCCGATCTCGCCGATCAGTTGAGGCGGAAGGTCAAGATCATGGTGAAGTATTGGGAGGATTACGAGCGGCTGTTCGACGAGGAGACGCGGAAGTCTGGGGCGCAGGTGCGGTGAGCGGTAGGTGCTTGGCCCGCGACCGTCCGGATTCAGGTTTGCCATTTCATTCGGCCGCCGCCGTTGACCCGGCCTACAAGAATGGGAGGTAGTCGAGACACATGGCAACGAGACGAATACGCATCTGTGGCGCGCTTCTATTTGCGATCCTGACCGGACCTCAAACGATGGCTGCAGACTTGGTCGGCTGGGAGCCTGCATATATCCGTTCGGTGCAGTACCCGAGGGTTCTGAAATATGCGCGGGTTTCGGGCGTGGTGAAGCTGCAAGTCTCCCTGGCGAATGACGGCACAGTGGCGGAGGTGAAAACCATCTCAGGTCACCGGTCATTGGCGGAGACTGCGACGAAGGCCGTGAAAGCATGGCGTTTTCGCCGAACCTGTCAATCCAGCGACTCAGTGAACCAGGTAGAGATGGAATGGCGGTTCGTGCTCGAGGGTTCCTGCCGGGGGAACAACTGTGAACAGTCGTTTGAGGTCACCATGCCAGCCACGGTGACGGTCACGTCGGAGATCCCGCAAGTCGAAATCTAGGCAGCTTCGTGGACCGGCTCGTGATGGAGCCTCATCACCTGGTCAGCCTTCAAGGCAACCATGGCATAGGTTCGACCGCTGTCGTCGCAGAACTCGACCTCATAGACTCCTGGAGTCCATTGCTCGACTACGGTGCCCACTTGTCCGCGGACGAGCCCTTTTTCGGGCAGGTCCTCGATCAGAGCCACAACTGAGAGCATCTCGATGTCTGCCATGGCGAACCCTTCACCTACAGTACATAACAACTTGTCAGACGCGGCAAGTCCCCACCCGTTTCAATCATCCAGGTACTGCGGATCCTCACGGTCCTGCGGTGCCGAATCAAGTCGAAGTCGATAACGTAGCGTTGCCCAAACGGACTTGCCTCACCGGCGCGCACATCGGCGTCACTGGCGGCAGCCAGAAGCGCGTCAAGGAGTTCCTCCGCGTCGGCTGGCAGAATTCCAACCGATGCGAAGACGCGGGCCTTGTGCCGCCCTCTGGGATGCTGGGCGTTCAGGCAGTATCCGAGTAGTTTCTCAATGTGGACGATCGCCCGGTCACCATTCGGCAACTTCATGAAATGAAGATCTTATCAGTTTGGAGCTTCTAGCCCATTTTCTGCCATACTGTAGATGCTCTGACAATTTTCTTTGCGCAAC
>CAZSBK010000038.1:0-44115 GCA_964604945.1 uncultured Candidatus Solibacter sp. | reverse complement strand
GTTGCGCAAAGAAAATTGTCAGAGCATCTACAGTATGGCAGAAAATGGGCTAGAAAGCGCACGCCCGGGCGTCTATCTTGCCGGCGTGCTGGTGGCAGGAATGCACACCAACGAGATATTCATCGAAAACGGCCGATTCCACGGCAAGCTGATCGCCGAGGCTATCGCCAAGTCGCTCTCAATGAATCCTGAATAGACAGATTCCTTCGACTTCTCCAACGCGGTCCACGCTCCAGGCATGGGGGTAGTCCCTGAGTGAACGGCCAACAGGGCCATATCCGGACACCGAGGTCGGCGCAACGATCCATCGAAAGCCTCTACTTCTGACGAGCGCCGAGGCCTCGGCGCGCAAGGCTCTTACAGGTAGAGCCGTGGCCTCTCCGGCGGGCGCGAGACGTCGCCATGCCCGATCCATGTTCAGGCCATACACTTCGAGTGGTGTCACAGCGCCGCCGACGGCAGCCGACACCAATCGCAGAGAGTCGAAGGGAACCGGGCGGTCGAAAAGGGCAACCAGATAGCTGCCGTCGCTTGCCGGTGGGAGGGATCGCCAGTATGTGCTCAGGTTGCCATCGACGGCCAGCGCTGCGTCCTGGGGGGCGGGCCATGCGGAGAGGAACCAATAGCGGGATACGGGCAACTTCTGTCCCGCCCATTCCAGGCGCAGGTCGGCGATCGAGGCATGGGCCGCGACAGAGCCACGGAATCTGACCTTCACGCCCCGCAGGAACCCGCCGTGGTTGGTGAATCGTGATTCAAAGAGCCGATCAGCCAACGGCAAGGATGCGGTTGTCATCGCGCCAGCCATCTGATCGAAAACGACCGTCGGTAAGGGGCCTTGTGCTGGGGTGTTCGAATAGAGTAGCGGTACGCCGACCAGGTCAACCACCCCCTCGTTCTTCTTGACGTGGCTGGCGACCATGCGCGCAACGTTGTATTCGAAGTAGTTCGCGCGCAGGTACTCCGCCTCGGGCAGAACCCGGAAAGCCGCTTGCCAGGGCCATCCCTTGAGCCGCCATGCGTGGGTGCCGGCGTAATGGTCCATGGCCACCGGCAGTGACAGCGCCGCGTGAATGGCGAGCAACGCGGGCAGCATCCTAGCGGGCAGCGCGCTAGCAAGCGCCAGCGCGACGAATGCCATGGGCGGCATGAGGAACCGCGCGCCGATATTCATCGTCCAGGGCACTGCGGCAACCACGGCGGTGGCCAGAAGCCAACGCCCGGCCTTCTTGCGCAAAGCCAGCAGGGCGAGTGGAGCCAAAATGAAAACCGGCCCGAACAGGCCTTGCAAGGATTCGCCGGAAAATAGCAATTGCCTCGGGATGTCCGTCCAACTCGACAAGGTGTAGCTTCGCAGGTATCCGGCAAGCACCTGTTCGGTGGATGCGTGAAAGGCGTCGTTTTCGAACCACGCGTTGCCGAGCGGCGCCAACGGATTCGATGTGAGCCACCAAGCCTTCATCGCCCAGGGAAGGGCAACCACGGCGGCCGCCGCGGCGGAGGCGAGAGCGTGAGCGGTGCGCCGGCGCCAGACTAAGTAGCCAAACAGGACCACCACGGCGATGGCGCCGGACATCTTGATCGAATAACAGAGGCCGGCGGCCGCGCCGGCATGCAAGGCGTGTGTGGCCGACGGTGCGTCTTTCCAGTCGAGCAGCAGAGCCAGCAAGGCAAGTTGTGCGCAGACCATGGCGTCGTCGGTGTAGGCCGAGGTGGAACTGATGCCAGTGACCGGGGACAACGCGAGTAGGAGCGCCGCCGCCCACGCAGCGGCGGGGCCGATATCGAGGCGCCGGGCAATCTGGAGCATCAGGGCAGCGCCGAACAACAGAAACGAGAAGTGAACCAGCTTCGCTGCCGATGCGCCGCCCAGCGCAATGGCCGCGCCATACAGTGTCTCTATGCCCAGGGGCAGGAGTTCAAAGAAGCCGATCCGGCCAGTGAATCCGCCAGTGGCAAGCCATTGCGACGGAATGCCCAAATGGTACCCGGCGGCGTCGGGCTGGATCTCGGGCGCCAAGGCGTGCACTAGGTACAGTCCGGCGTAGAGTAGGGCGATAGTCGAAGCCCACCACGGCGGCCGAGTCCACTGAGGCGCACCCAACCGCCAGGCGCCGGCGCTGATTGAAGCCAGCAGCACAGCACAAATAGCCCAAGGCCGGTAATAGCCCAACACCAGCAGCCCGAACATGATGGCGCTCAATGCCGCTGAGCCGGAAACGTATGCGATCGAGTACGACGGCGCGCGCCACCGCCAGAGCACGCGCCCCAATCCGGTCGCGGCCGCCACCACGACGGCAGCCGCACCCAGGATGCGAAGCGTTTCAAGCACGGCTAGTCACAGCGTCAATAGGTGCTGAAACAGAAGACGGTATTCGAGCCTTCCGGCGACAGGCAGTATTCCCCGTCGTCGATGAACTCGTTCACCTCAAGCTTGAACAACCCGCGTTCAAGTGGCGCCACCACGACGTAGATTGGCTTTGGCGAGTCTTTCCCCGGCTTGGTGGGAAAGACCAGCGTGCGCTGGCCGTTCTCCACGGTCATGCGGTAGAGCGTGAGCTTGTCCGGATTGATCTTGCCAGCTCTGAATAGCATGATGGGCTCCGCCATGGGCGTGCGGACCGGGCTCGTCGCGCCGGCCACGCGGTAGACGGTCTTGTTCTTTTCCTCCGTCTGCACGGCTTCGCCGTTCTCGGTTTCGATCAGCTTGTCCACGTGCTGGAGATAGACCACATCGGCCTTTTCAGGCCGTGGTCCGGAATACTTGTTCTGCGCCAGAGCAGGTAAAACCAGCGCGGGCATCGCCAGAATCACCAGCAACTTCATGCTCCACATCTGCATACCTCGAATTGTCTCATTCCGCCGATGTTACCGACAGAAGTACACCGTCCAAATCGCCCTCATCGACCGGACGCTTCAAAGCCAGGGCTTCGCCGCGCTGAACAAGGGCGTGGCTGAGCGGGGCCAGTGAATCGCACAGCACGACCGTCCTGCATCCCGCCGATTGAGCTCTCTCGAACAATTCCGGCCATGTCATATCTGGCAGGGCCGGGATCGTCAGCACGGCGTCGCAGTGAATGGCACTCGCCATTTCTATAGCCTCCCCACCGCCCGCCGACGGAACTACCCGGTGTCCGCGGTGGGCGAGTTTCTCGATCAGCGATCTCTGGCTGGCCGGATTCGGATCGATGAGCAAGAGCGTGAGTGGCCGGACTACGGCTTCGCTGGGGGCAGCCGGCGCTGAGTTCACTTCTGGAGACCGAAGCGGCGCCGAGACGGACCATTTCACCGCATCCGCGGCAGGCTCGATCCGGGCGTATCCTCCAAGGCTTTCGACCACGCTGGAAACCAGTTCGAGCAGAGTAGCAAGATCCCCGGCGTCCGAAGCCGGATGGGTGATCTCAACAACCGCGTCCGAATCGCCGCACCGCGTAGTGATCAACATCGGTCCGCCCTCGGATTCGGCGGCCTGTTCGGCATGGACGAGGATATCGAGCAGAGCGTGCTCGAATGCGCCGCGCAAGCCGAAGACCAGGCCAGGCTGGGTGGTCATCTCGACCGACACCGTAAGCGAACGCATCTCCCAATTGCGCCGGCGGAATTCCACCAGGTCGGAGGTCACCGAAATCACGTCGAACAGGCTCAACTCCGCCAGTTGGCTCTGGCCCAGGGCGAGCAGGCGGTCGAGGGTCTGCTTGGCGCCGGTCACGGAATCCAGAATGGATTTCGACTGCGGCGAGTCCGGCAGCGATTCCGCCATGGCCGAGGCCGCCGCCAACGGCTCAGCCATTTCCTTGGCCACGGCGGCGATCAGGCGGCCGGCGGCGCCGAGTTTCTCACCGCGAAGGATCTGCTCGCGCTGGAAACGCCGGTCGTGCAGTTCAAGTGTGATGGCGATCTGGTTGGCTAAGTGGGCAAGCGCCGCCCGTTCGTCGATCTGAAACGGGCACTTCTCCCCTGTCCAAGTGAGTTCCAATGCCCCCGCCGGTTTGGCTCCCGAGATCATAGGTAGATAGAGCGTCCTGGACCCCGATGGCTCGACTGGTTTGGCGCCGCTGACGGCCTCAACCGCCGGCCCCGTCGCCTGATCCCTGAGGATCACCTGCACCCGGACGAGAGCAAGCGCGTCTTTGAGTCCACGGGCCGCGATGGTCTCCGCCTCTTCGGCGGTGTTGGCGGAGAGGATCTCTTCCGACAACGCGTTGATGCGGGAGACATTATGGCGCAACGATGTCAGCCGCCGCACGCGCGACCACCAGACAATCGACGCGGCGGCCACCGACAGCGCCGCCGCCGCTAGGGAAGAGGAGTCTGGGACCTGAGCCATGGCAGCAACCGTTCGTCATTGAAATCCGGGATCGCCAGCCGCGCTTGTGGCGCTTCACTGATCATCGTCAGCACGGCGACCAGTCGGGCTCCGGCATCTTGCGCCGCCTTCATCCCGCCTGGCGAATCTTCGAAAACGATGCAATTAGCTGGGGCGACGCCCAGCCGGCGCGCCGCCTCCAGATAGATGTCCGGCGACGGCTTCGGGTTCTCGACCTGATGGCCGTCGACCACAGATTGAAATTTGCCTTCAAGCCCCGTTCGTTCGAGGACGAAATCCACGTTGAGCGGCTCCGCGTTGGTGGCCAGCCCAAGCGGTATGCCTTTTTCAGCTGCGCCACGGACGAATTCACGGACTCCAGAGACAACATGCTGGTCGAAGGCGGGCCCCATCAGATCGCGGTACAACTGCTCCTTCGCCGCGCCGTGATCGAAGACCTCCATTTCCGAAAGGCCGTCGCCGAGCAGAGCCCGCACGATATCATCATTGCGCTTGCCCAGCATCAGGTGTAGCAACCCCTTGTCCTGGACTCCAAGCCGCTCCAAATAGAGACCCCAAGTCCTTGTATGCGTCTCCATGGAGTCGATTAACACCCCATCCATATCGAAAATGAGCGCCAGGCCAGGCGCCAGAAATGACCCGTTCTTCACTTGCCGGAATGATAGCATAGTGCCCGCGGAAGCAATCCCAACGCAAGCATGGGGCCTGCCACCTGGCTGATTCCGCTCCACATGCTCTTGCCCGCCGAATCAGTTGCGTCCGGCCGCTGGTTTCTGCGGACCAGGGCGGGCCGCCAGTGCGCAACCTCGGCAGACAACAGACCCCTTGCAGCCTCTTCGACATCGACGGCTTATGGGTCAAACGCCTTCCGGACGGGCGGTCCCTTCCCAATCCCGTCGATGGCGCTTACCACTTCTCCCGCTCCGTCGCCGGCCAACTGAAACCGGGAGGTCGCCCCGAGATTGTTCTCGTGTTTGGCGGCGGCACTGGCGTGCTGAACTGGTACGAGTGGGTGAAGGGCGTGTGGATCGCCCACTCCATCGCCGAGGTCGACAGCGCGCATTCTCTTTCGATTCTGGACTTCGATGGCGACGGCAACCTCGTCAAGCCGTTCAACCTCGACACTCCGTCGCTGCAAATCCTGCTGAATGAGGCCAGGGAGGGGAGTCAGGCAAAGTTATAATCGAGGCGATGGATGTTCTCGAAGAAGCGGTGCTGCTACGCCGGCAGGGCCGCAAGTGTGCCTTGGCCACGATCGTCGGGGTCAATGGCTCGATCCCAAGCTACGCTTCGGCCCGTATCCTTGTCCGCGACGACGGGACGATGGCCGGTACGATCGGCGGCGGTTGTGTCGAAGCGGACGTGCACGCGGCGGCGCAGGAAGTGATCGAATCCGGGCAGGCGCGCCGCTTGAAGTTCAATCTTGGACAGGATGCCGGCGACAGCGGGCTGATCTGCGGCGGGCAATTGGAGGTCTTCATCGAACCGTTGATTCCTCAGCCTCGAGCCTTCGTTTTTGGTGCGGGCCACATCTCGAAGAGCCTGTCGTCGGTCCTGTCGCTGTGCGGATTCGCGGTTGAGGTGATCGACGACCGCGCTTCCTTCGCCAGCCGCGAACGCTTCCCTTCCGCCGACGCCGTCCATGCTGGCGAGTATGAGCAGATTCTGCCCGAACTGAATATCGGCGAATCCTCTTACATCGTCATCGTCACCCGGGGTCACCGCGACGACCTGCGGATTCTGCGATGGGCGATCCGGACGCAGGCGCGCTATGTGGCCATGATCGGCAGCAGGCGCAAGGTGATCGAGGTGGTGAAAGAACTCGAATCCGAAGGCCTCCCGCGCGAGATTTTCCACCGGCTCCACGCGCCCATGGGTTTGGACATCGGAGCAATCACGCCAGAAGAGATTTCTGTATCGGTGACCGCTGAGATGATCGCCGTCCGTCGGAATGCAGCGTCTGGGTGGCGCGCGCTTTCGATGTCGGTGTTCGGCCTGCCGGACCTGAAAGCGCCCGCGAAGTGAACCTCGCCGTGCATCCCTGCGCAGCCGTCATTCTGGCAGCTGGCGCCTCGTCGCGAATGGGTTCGCCAAAAGCGCTGCTGGAGATCGGTGGCGAGACGTTTCTTGACCGGCTCATAGGGTTGTTCGCCGGCGTGTGCGATCCCGTGGTCGTAGTGCTTGGCCATGATGCCGGCCAGATTCGCGCTGGCATTGCCCGGTCCGCTCAGCCCCTGTTTGTCCTTAACCCGTCGCCGGAGGCCGGAATGCTCTCATCGCTGCAAGCCGGTCTTTGCGCCGTGCCGCACGGATGCCGCAGCATCTTTTTCCATCCTTGCGACATGCCGGAGATCAAATCGCCCACGCTTGATCTGCTGCTTGATGCTCTGGCGGCTAGCCCTGAGAGCACGCTTGCGGCTCTACCGGCGTTGAACGGCAGGCCCGGCCATCCGGTGCTGCTTCGTTCCTCGTTTATTCCCGCTTTTCTTGCTCTTCAGCCCGGGGACACGGCGCGCCGGCTTCTGGAACGCGAGCCTCAACTGATCGTCCGGGTGCCGGTTGACGATCCTGCCGTCGGCCGCGACTTTGATACGAGGGAGCAGTATACGAGTGCATTCGGAGCGAGGCCATGAGCCGGACAATGCGCCGGGCCCTCTGGGCCGCCGCCCTGCTGCCCTGCCTCCTGTTGGCCGCCATTCTTGCCGCGCCCGAGATTGAGGCCAGCGCCTGGCGTCAAGCGATCGAGCAGGAACTCAGCCGGGCGTTGGGCCGTCCTGTCGGGGTCCGGAGCGTTCACTACCAACTCTACCCGTCGCCCGGTCTTTCAGCTTCCGACCTGGTCATCCCGGAGGACCCGGCCTTTGGTATCGAGCCGTTCGCCTACGTCACCGAACTTCAGGTGGGCGTGCGCCTCACTTCACTGTTGTTGGGACGCCTTGAGGTGTCATCGGTCCGCATGGTCGACGCCAGCGTAAACGTCACACGCGCCGGCGACCGGGGCTGGAATGTCAGCCGGTTGTTGAGAGGGGTCGCGGCCGCGGCTCGCACGGGAAACCCGCCTGCGCTCGAGCTTCGGGCGTGCCGTGTCAACTTTCGATTTGGACTCATCAAGTCCTCGTATTACCTGAATAACGTGGATCTCGACCTTCAGCCGCCTTCTGAATCCAATCGAAAAATGACCTGGACCTTCGAGGCCTCGCCGGCTCGCACGGACCGGGCCGAACAGGGATTCGGACGCTTCACGGGCGATGGCGCCTGGGTGCCCTCTCTTGGGCCTGAAGGCACAGTGGAAGCCGGAGTCGAGCTGGAGACAAGCGCCCTGTCCGAGGTGATTACACTGCTTGCCGGTCAGGACCTCGGCTTGCAGGGCCGCGTCTCGTCGCGAGTGCGCATGAGCGGCCCTCTGAACGAGATCCGCGTGACGGGCCGGACCGAATTCATGGAGGTAGACCGCGCCGGGCTGTTTGGATTCCGCGGCAAGCAGTTCCAGCTGCCTCTAAAGGGCACTATCAATCTGCCGGGACAATCGTTCGATCTCCATATGGCGGCCCAACCGGCAGGCTCTGCGGAGCCGCCGCTGGAGATCAGCCTCTCATCGGCGGACACCCTGATCGACCCGCGCTGGAAAGCGGGATTCCACTTCAAGTCCTTTCCTGCGGCTACGGTGGCGGAGCTTGCCCGCCGGCTCGGCGTCGGGCTGCCGGATGGCATTGAGGTCACCGGTGACGTCGATGGATCACTTGGTTTCGAACGCGGTGGGCCTGCTTCGGGCCAGATCACGGTAAAGTCGGCCGTTCTCAAACTGGCTGAAGCCGGCGAACTTAACTCCCCCGAAGCTATGTTGTCTGTTTTGGGAGACGAGATCCGGCTTGCGCCCGCGGCTGTGAGCACTGGCGGCGGAGTGCTGGCCAAAATGGCGGGAGTCTGGAATACCGTCACCGGCGCCCGCGAACTGGAGTTGAAGTTCAATGACGCGCCAATCGAAGGCTTAAACAAGCCCGCCGGCGCGCTCGACGCGTCAATTCCATTTCTCGATGGCTGCTATTCCGGCCGCGCGTCTGGGATGTTCCGTTACCGCTCCGAGTCAGCCTCGCCATGGACAGGTACGGTTGCCCTGGCCGGCCTCGAGTGCAGTGTGGAAGGTCTCGCGTCTCCTTTCACCGCGGCTGAGTCCACCCTGACCATCCGTGAAGACGGATGGGCATTCCGTTCACCTGAAGCCGCCCTCGGCGCGCTCGCCGGCACGGTCGATCTTGCTTGGAGAAACACGCCTCGCCGCCCGCTCCGGCTTCAGGCCGCCATCGTCGGGGCGGACGCGGCGGAACTGGAACGTCTGGTGTCGCCGACGCTCTCCCGGCGCCGCAGCCTGCTCGATCGCACGCTCTCTTTTGGGCGCTCCAGTGTTCCGGACTGGCTTGCCGGCCGCAGCCTCTCGGGCCGACTGCATATCGGCCGGCTCACGTTTGCCGGCGTCGCGGCCGAGCCGGCGGAAGCCAATCTCTTCTGGGATGGGGCCAACGCCGAGTTCTCCTCAATCACCATGAGGTTCGGAGAGGCGGCCTTCGCTGGTCGGATGACAGTCGCCCTGGCCGGCTCCGTCCCGGCCTATAGAATGACCGGCCGGCTGGACGACTACCCGCACGACTCGATCATTGCCACACTCGACATGGATCTTCGCACCTCGGGGCTGGGGCGTTCTCTCCTGGAAAATCTCCAGGCCTCAGGCGAGTTCCAGATTCTTGGAGCGGCCGCGGGGACGAATCTCATCCAGCCTTTGCGCGGTGCATTCGACTATTCAGCGGGCCGGACGCCTCCCCGTCTCCACATCGGATCGGTGGAGGCCGGTATCGATGGCGAGACTTGCATCGGCACGGGAGCTTTTTCGTCCGACGGCCGGCTCCATCTGGACCTTTCCGGGCCGGCCCGCAATCATCGCTTTACCGTAACCCTTGCGCCATGGCAGATTGACACGCGCCCATGAAGCGGGGGCTGCTAAACTGCTCATAAGCGAACCAGCGACCAGAAGTGGATTCGTCCCATGGAACCTGAAACCGAACCTCAAGCCCCGGCCGTTGACCCGATTCGAATGCAGCAGGAACTGGCACACGACCAGATTGCCGCTGCCTGGCAACTGCACACCGAGCAGGTGCAGGAGCGTTTGGAGACGGGCTGGCGGGATCACATTGAACGCGTCCTGACGGATCGGCTTGAAGCCGTCTCGGCCGCTGCCCGTGGTGAGGTTGAGCGCCTGGTGAGCGAACGCCTGAGTGAGGAGATCGAGCGGCAGCGGGCGCACATCCTGCGGGCGGTGACGGAGAGGCTAAACCAGTCCGTGCGCCGCATCGAGCAGGCCGAGGATTCCACCCAGTGGACCGATGCGCTGCTTGACGGCGCCCACGGATTCGCCGCAAACGTGGCCTTGTTCTCGACACTGGGCGGCGAGCTCAAGCACGAAGGGCATCGATTCGCGCCAACATCCGAAATTCCGCTCACGTCCCTCGACGGCTTCCGTATCCCCATCAGTGAGGTCCCGGCGGCTGGGTCGCTGGGTGAATCGCTCGACACGGTCATCTCCATGGCCACAGCCGCCGAACTCAGCGAACCGCTTGCCGCCGCGCTCGACGCCGGAGGAGGCCGCCGCATCTGCCTGATTCCCGTCGTTGCGGGCCGGGCGACCGGCGACAAGCGCGCTGCGGCCATCCTCATGGCCTGGGACGGCGGAGACCCGCTGGACGTGAACGTCCTCGAACTGCTTTGTGCGTTTGCCGGCGCCTCCCTCGACGCCGCATTCGACCATCGCCAGCCATCTTCACCCGGCGGCAAAGTGGTCAACATCATTCCTATCCAGCCCGTTCTGTCGCCGGCCGCAGCCGCTCCACCGCTCGCCGAGATGTCCCGCGACGAGCAGGAACTGCACTCCAAGGCGCAGCGATTCGCCCGCGTGCGCGTCGCCGAGATGCGGCTGTACCAGCCAGAACAGGTTCGTCGGGGACGGGAACAGTCTAACCTCTACGTCGCCCTGCGCGGAGAGATGGACCGCTCCCGCGCGCAGTTCAAACACGAATTCATGCTCACGGATTCGATGGTGGACTACTTCCACCTGGAAATCGTCCGTACCCTGGCCAACGATGACGAATCGTTGCTCGGGCCGGAATACCCGGGGCCGATCTGTTGATTGGGCGCCGGGCTGCCGCCGTTCCGCTGCTCTTCCTGCTGGCGCCGGCCATCCAGCCGCAGGACGCTGCCCTAACCCGGCTCAAGCAGGCAGTGGAGGCGATTGACGCGGGTCAGCCGTCCACCGCCCTGGCCGTCCTTGCCCCGCTTGCCCGCCGCTATCCGGCGCTGGCCGACTACTTCGCTTTTTGGACGGCCCAGGCCCATGTGGCCGCGAAAGACAATGTTGCCGCCGTCAAGGCGGTGGAGCCGGTCTTGCGTCAGTCGCCGGAATCGCCTCTCGCCGGTCGGGCCGCGCTCTTGGCGGCCGCGGCGCTGCTGGATCTGAACAATCCGCAGGGCGCGATCACGATGCTGGCGCGAGTAGCTGAACCCCGCCTGCCGCAACCTGGCAGCCTGGCCGTCCTGGCACAGGCGCGCGAGCAGGTGGGCGACCAGGTCGCCGCTGCGATCGCTTGGCAGACCGTCTTCTTCTCCTATCCCGTTTCCCAGGAGGCCAAGGAAGCTGCGGCAGCGCTTGCAAGGCTGGAAGCGGCACTTGGTGCCTCCTATCCGCCTCCGATGCCAAGTTCGCGCTTCGAACGCGCCGAACGGCTGATCGGCGCCCGGCGTTACGCCGATGCACGCGCCGAATATTTCGGCATGATTCCGCTCCTGGAAGGCTCCAGTCGCGAATTCGCCCGAGTCCGTGCCGCCGCCACGCTGCACCGGGGGCGCAAGGACCAGGATGCGGACGCCGAACTCCAGAATCTGGATATCCAGGATACAGAGGCCAATGCCGAACGGCTCCATTGGCTGGCCGCCACTGCCCGACGGCTTGACCGCCTTCCGTCGATGGAAAGCGCCTTGGCTGAACTTGCCCGCAGCGCTCCGGAATCCCCTTGGCGGCTGCGTGCCCTGGTCTCGGCGGGTGATGGATATCTGGTCGAGAACCGTCAGGCCGAATACCTGCCGCATTACGAAGCTTGCGCCAGCGTCTTTCCCGGCGAGGCGCGCGCCGCCTACTGCCATTGGAAAGTTGTATGGGCGTCGTGGCTGGCCCGGTCCCCACAGGCCGCTGATCTTTTCAAGAAGCATCTGCTCCAGTTCCCTTCGTCCGAAAAGGCCGGCGCGGCGCTCTACTGGCTCAGCCAGTCGGCGTTGTCGTCGGGCGATCCGGCCGCCGCGCGCGACTACTTAGCTGAACTGAATCGGCACTTCCCCAACTTTTTCTACTCTGTGCTGGCCCGCCAGATTCTCTCGCAGCCCGGCATGCAAAACGGGCCGAAAACCTCAACCGCCCAACCTTTCCTGGCCTCACTAAAACTGCCCGCCCGCGAACGCTCGCCGGATTTCACCACTTCACCCGCTGCGCTGGTACGCATCGATCGCGCCCGTCTGTTGCGGTCAGCCGGTCTCGAACAGTGGGCCGAGACCGAACTGCGCTTCGCTGCCCGCAATGGAGATTCGCCCTGGGCGCTGGCCATGGAGTTGTCCGAAACCGCCGCGTCCCGCCGCGACTTCGCCCGGTCCATCCGGTACATCATCGGGACCGTGCCTGGTTACCTCTTCCTGCCTCGAGATGCGGCTCCGGCGCGCTTCTGGCGGCTCGCATTCCCATTTCCCTTCCGTGCGGCCATTGAGAAATATGCCCGTGAACGTTCGATCGACCCGTATCTGCTGGCCGCGCTCATCCGCCAGGAATCGGTCTTCGATCCGGCCGCAGTCTCCCCCGTCGGTGCGATCGGTCTCACGCAGATCATGCCCACGACGGGCCGCTCGCTTGCCCGCAGGCTCAAACTCGGCTATCGGACCGCTTATCTCAAGCGCCCCGACTACAACCTCCGCCTGGGGACGTTCTACCTCGGCAACCTCATCGCCTCGTTCGACGGCCGAGTCGAAGACGCTCTGGCTGCGTACAACGCCGGGCCCAGCCGGCCGCCGAAGTGGCGCCAGTGGGGTGAGTTCCGCGACGCACAGGAGTTTGTCGAAACCATCCCGTTCACACAGACGCGAGACTATATACAGATCATTCTGCGCAACGCGGATATCTACCGCTGGCTCTACGCCGGCACGAGTGCGCCGCCGGAGACCGTGGGATCGGAGCCGGCGCCCAAACGCATCGTGAAGAAGCCGGCCGGCAAGTCAGCGAAAAAGCCGGCGAAGAAATCGACAAAACGGTCGAGCCGCAAAAAGAAGAAGTAGGAAGCCTCGGGGAAGCAGTACCTCGGTCTTCCGAGCCGCGGGGCGGATGTTGTGGAGGCGCGGGCTGAATTGCTATATTTGGATCAGCCGTGCGCCCGTAGCTCAGCTGGATAGAGCAACTGGCTACGAACCAGTAGGTCGGCCGTTCGAATCGGTCCGGGCGCACCACATTCCTTTCGATTCACCCTTCGCTGGCGCGCCCAGCATTCCGACTCCCCAAATGATCAAGCTGGCTCACTAAACGCGTCTGTAAGCCCAACCGGTCGCCGTCCAACCCGGGCTTCAAGTTGGTACCGCACTGTCCGGCAGAGCAAAATGGTCCATAGATGTCACATCAAGCGGTGGACCAGGTCAGAATCTCCGGGCAGATGTGCTTGATCCGTGGTCTCGGCCGTCGGGCCGGGAAACTCCAAGCCGTCACTCCTCGCGAAAAGCGTCACGCCCTGGACAGTGAAAGATTCACCGGCAGATCAGCCCATCAAGATGGCCAGAGGCTTTCCCCAAGGTGCCCGGCCAGGAAAACGATGCGAGTTGTACTGTCCCTTCTCATTCTTCTGTGCACATGCCTCGCCGATGATCTTCTCATCGGTTACAGGCAGAAAGGGCTGCAATACCAGGGTCCGGGTGAATGGCGGCAATCCGTGGAACCGGTCTGGGTTTACGACTACCACACCTTTCGTCTGCAATACCGGGCGTCTGGCTTGACGGCGGCCGGCGTTCCGGTGCTGACACTGCGTCCGGGCAGCGTCGGGCCGGTCACGCCGGGGGCGACCAATCCGGAAAATCCATTCGTCGCCGGGAGTCCCGTGGCCGTCGTCATGGACCGGGATCTGGTGGCGGACGATGCCCCGCACACGCTGGAAATCGAGTTGCTTGGGAAGATGCGCACCGCCCGGATCGACCAATTGCAATTCTCGCTGCCGGCGGGGGCGCGTCTGCGGATCGACGACCTTCAGTTTGTGGGGCCGCCTGATGTCTTTCCGTGCGGCGTGGGAGGGCCTGAGTTGCCCGCGAATGCGGTTAAACTGGCGGGCCGCGGCCCGTCCACATGTGCGGGATCACCTGCCACATCCCTACGTGGCCGGGAGAGCATCCAGATTGAAGGTGGCGGCGGCAAAGGCGGCACGCTCTACCTGAGCATGATGGCGCGTTTCGCCGGCGTCTCCGGCTTTGGCTTGGATCATACGCCCGGCAGTCTGCGCATTCAGGAAAGCAGCGAGACGGCGAATGTGCTGGCGCGAGTGAAATACACCGGCGGGCGCGAAGAAGCTCAGTTTCCGATGCTCGTTTCCGAACGGCGGCACGCCTTGCTCAACCTGAAGCCAGCGCTCTATGCCCTGGCTCTGGACCCCACGCGAGGAATCCAATCGGTGGAATTGGTGGACCGCAGCCCGCATGCGCAACTAGTGCTGTACGCGGCCGGGTTGTCTCCGGAAGCAGCGCCAACGGCGGTCGACGAGGGCATGCTGCCCGTCCGCCCGGTGGGCCGGCGTCCTGGCCCGGAGGCAAGTCTGGAAGGCTCGAAGTGGTACCGGATGACGGCCTCCGCCGAAGCGGTCCGTGCAGATCTTCGTGTGACGCCGGCGCCAGGCGGGCGCACCCTTTCTCTGATGCTCACTAACGTGAGTGGGGAACCGCAGTCATTCAAGCTGGACTTCCCCTCCATCGAGGTCCGGCCCAGCGAGGATCCGAACGACATCTACTATGTGTTCCCGCGACAGGGCGCCGTCATCAGTAACGCCCCGCAGACGATCGAGGCCGCCTACAGCGGCACCTTCCCGCTCCAGTTCGTCGATGTATTCGCGCCTGCCGCAAACCGGGGCGCCTCCGTGGTGGTGAAAGACACCAGCGGACGCGGGAAGCAGTTCCGGTTGAGAAAGAACACAGAGCGTGTCGAGGTAGAGGTTGAGTACACGGTGAGACTCGCGCCCGGCGAGACCTTCCAAGCGCCGGAGGCGCAAATAGTGCAACACGGCGGCGACTGGCGTGAAGGATTCGCGGCATACCGGGCATGGCTCAAGACCTGGTACAAGCCGGTTGGGCCGCGGCCCCAGTGGGTCCGGTCCGCTTTCTGGGCACGCCGGGACTATCCGGTGGGCGGAACTGGCAAGCTCTTTGACGTTCGCGGGAACCAGTACACCTTCGAAGAACTCCTTCGAGATGGCGAAGCTTTCGGAGGCATCGATTTCATCGACATCTCCGGTTGGGCCATGTCGAACACTGTTGGCCGTGTGGGCGACTACCCCATCGAACTGGGTGGAGCCGATAGTCTGAGGCGGAACATCGCTGCCGGCGAGAAGGCGGGAGTCCCCACGGGCTTGTATTTTGAGGGATATCTGATCGACAGGAATTCCAGGGTGGGACGGGAGTTCGGCGATCAGTGGCAAATCGTTGACGAGAAAGGCCAGAAACGGTGGTGGAGCGGAGGCAGTCCGGAACTGTTCGCCTGCCCGTACGCGGCGGCGTGGCAGCAATACCTGGCAGGCCGGACGGCGGCGGTGGCCCGTGAAGTGGGAGCGGCGGCCGTCTATCTTGACGAGTACGGCTTCGGCCGCCAGCGCTGCTATTCGACCGGGCACGGGCACCCGCCCGGGATCGAGACGCTGCCGGGCGAAATCGCCATGTCGAAGAGTGTCCGCCAGGCGCTGGACGCGGCGGGAATGCGCAGGACCATCCTCTATCTCGAAGAGACGCCGCCGGATGCAGTTGCGCCGTATTACGATGCCGCCTTCTCCTACAACTTCCCGTTCGCGGACCGGAGACTTTCGCCGCTCAAGCTGAACCTCTGGCGGTTTGCATTCCCCGACATCCGGTTGTGGGACATGGTTTCAATCGGAGTCGATCCGCGGGAACTACCAGCCGAGGATTTCCGGCTGTCGCTCTGGCATGGGAACGGGCTGTGGTTGAAGGGTCATTCCGGTACCTGGTATGGCGAGGACCTGCTGCCCGTCATTCGCCGGTCGCACGCGTTGCTGAAACAGCACGCGGAGGCCTTCGCAGGCGTCGCCGACCCCCTGATCGATTCGCCTCATCCGTCAGTCTTCATCAACCGCTTTCGCGGCGGCGAGGAGACGGTCTACACGCTGTTCAATGCCTCGTACCGTACGGTGAGATTCCGTTTCGAGGGCCGCGAGCGAACGCTCGGCCCGCGGGATGTGGACGTCGTGGCGGTCGCCGCAAACCACGCACGGTGAGCGGACTTCCTCTCTTACACCGGCGTATCCGCGGCCGGCAGGCTTAGCGGTTGCCCAGGTTCAGGACGACGATACCCACCATGATCATGGCCAGGCCCACCACCTTACGGCGCGATACGGGTTCCTGAAAGAACAACCGCGACCAGACCAGCGTCCAGATGTAGCCGAGCGAGACCATCGGGTAAAGAATCGACAGTTCGCCCTCACGCACGCCGAGATAGTAGAAGATGAACGACAGCAGATAGAGGGCGATGCCGACGGCGAGCCGCCAGTTGAAAATGATGGTTTTGAGGTCGCGGTGCAGCCGTCCAGCACCCAGTTTCAGGAACACAGCGCCGAAGCTACCGATGAACGAGGCGAAGAAGACCAGGAGGATGGAACGTAGCGGGGTGGTCACTTCTTGACCTTTCCGAGCAATCCCACTCCCAGCACGATGATCGTGACGCCCGCAGCCTTGGGCAGGGATAGTCGCTCGTCGAAGACGGTCACCGAAAGGATGGTGACCCAGACGTAGGTGAGCGATATGACCGGGTAGAGTAGCGACAACTCGCCGTCGCGAAGGGCGAGGATCAACAGGCCCGTGCTGATGCCGTACAGCGCCAGTCCGCCCCAAAGCGCCCAGTTTGTCAGCAAGCCTTGGAGCGTAATCGACGCCATCTGGTTGGCGCTCGTCTTAATGAGGAATTGGGCGGCGACCCCAAAAAGGGTACAGAACAGAACAAGCAACAGCGAGTGGGTGTGCGAGAAGCGGAAGGGCGCTTTGGTCGGCTCCGTCGGATTCAAATAACCTCCAGACGAGGAACCATTCTAGCAGGCCGCCAGCAGGCTGATAGACTGAACCTCAGGATGTCGCTGAAGAAACTGACAGCGCACGTCAAAGCCGCCGGTTGAGCGTCCAAACTCGGTCCAAAGGTTTTGGACCAGGTGCTGCCCGGCGTGCCGAGGCTCAACGATCCGAACGTGCTGGTGGGATTTGATACCGCGGACGACGCGGGCGTCTACCGGCTGAGCCCGGAGTGCGCGCTTGTCCAGACGGTCGATTTCTTTACACCAATTGTCGACGATCCAAGGACTTACGGACAGATCGCGGCGGCCAACGCGCTAAGCGACGTCTATGCGATGGGCGGCAAGCCGCTGACGGCGCTGTCGGTTGTCTGCTTCCCGAAGAATGGCGATCTGGACGATCTGAAAGAGATCCTGCACGGCGGCGCGGAGAAGATGATCGAAGCCGGTTGCGCCGTCGTGGGCGGTCATAGCGTGGATGACGACGAGATCAAGTTCGGCTACGCGGTGACGGGACTGGTCCATCCGGACAGGATTTGGACGAATGCCGGCGCGAGGCCGGGCGACGTGCTTGTGCTGACCAAGCCGATTGGCACGGGAGCCATCACGACCGCGCTGAAACGCGGCATCGCCAAAGACGAGCACGTCCAAGCGGCGATTGCGTCCATGACACGATTGAACCGGATCGAGGCCGAGGCGCACGGGTGTACCGACATCACCGGATTCGGCCTGATGGGCCACGCCCGGGAGATGGCGCTGGCTTCCGGGGTGACTCTGGAGTTTCACGCTGCCGCCATCGAACTGCTGCCCGGGGCGCTCGAATACTCCGCCGCCGGTGCGCGTCCCGGGGGGCAGAAGAACAACCGGGAGTTCGCCTCGTGTTCGGTCAGGATCGAAGGGGAGATCGACGAGGCCCTGGAAGCGCTCCTCTACGACCCGCAGACCTCCGGTGGATTGCTGCTCGCCCAGTCGCCCGGGAAGGCTTCAGGCAGGATTGTGGGCCGGGTGAAGGAGCGGGGCGAAGCGGCGATCGTGGTGCGGGGCGCCTGACCAGACGGGGCCGGAAAATCGCGACCAAACGAACTCCGTCTGCCTGCAACAGATTGATAATACTAGAGATACTCCCAATTGAACAATTATCTATTGTTGTCGATGGACAACTATAGATTGAGCAGTTTGATCAAGGCGCCGACGGCTTCGGGCGACGGGAGGCTTCCTTGGGCGGTGCGGGCGTTGCCGCCGCCGCGTCCTCCGAGTTCGGCCAGGAGGGGTTTTAGCAGGTTGCCGGCATGGATTCCGGTGTCCTCGCTGACGGCGAGCAGGAGCGTGGGCGGGTCGGGCGAAGAGGCGACGAAAACGGCTCCGGGCTGGGCGGTATAGCTAAGGGCCAGGGCACGGGTTTCGTCATCGAGCGGACCAGACGGATGAGCGTCGATGTAAACCCGGCGGCCGGAGGCGGAGGCGGGCTGCGCCTCCCAAAGCTGGCGTCCGCGAAGCTGGGCCAATTCAAGGGCCAGTTTCTTCCTGGACTTCTCGGCTTCCCTGGCTTGCTCGAAGCTGGAGGCGGCAAGCGCCGGCACGTCGTCGAGTTGAGAGTTAAAGATGCGGGCGGTGGCGTCCAGGGTGTCGTAATCCTGGCGGGCGCGGCGGACGGCGCGCAGTCCGCAGAGAAATTCGATGCGGACGTTGCCGCGGATCTTGTCCTGGCGGCGCAGCAGGACCGGTCCGATCTCGCCGGTCGAGCGGACGTGGGTTCCGCCACAGGCCGAGCGGTCACAGCCCTCAATTGTGACGATGCGCAGTTGGCCAGTCCGATCGGTCGCCTTCCGGAGCCCTTCGGCCTGGGTGGCATCCTTAAACCCTATAGAGATGGGGCGGTTCTCGAAAACGACCTCGTTCACGCGGGACTCGGCGGCGATCATCTGTTCGCGGCGAATCGAGCCTGTCCCCAGGTCGACGGTGGACGATGTCTCGCCCATGTGGACGCCGACGGTCTTGAATCCGAACATGGATTCGAAGATGGCCGAGAGCAGGTGCTGGCCGCTGTGCTGCTGCATGAAGTCGAAGCGGCGGGCGTAGTCGATCCGGCCAAGAACGGGGCCGGGCGGGAGCGGTGAGGCAAGGCGGTGCAGGATGAGCCCGTCTTCAGTCTCGGAGACCTCGATGACAGGGATTGAGTTCAGGGAACCCAGATCGAAGAGTTGGCCGCCAGAGGTGGGGTAAAAAGCCGTGCGGTCGAGTTCGACTTCGAGGCCATCGGCGGAAACCGACACGAGGGCAGCTTCAAACTGACTGAGGTAGGAATCGGTGTAATACAACCGTGAGGTCACACCCACTCGAGCGCGCCCTTCTTGTAGGCCCAGATGTATCCAACGACCAGGATAGCGAGGAAGACGGCGATTTCAGCTACGCCGAACCAGCCGAGCATTTTGTAGCGGACGGCCCAAGGGAATAGGAAGACGGTTTCCACGTCGAAGATGACGAACAGGATGGCGACTAGGTAGTAGCGCACCGTATAGCGTCCGCGGGCGTTCGAAGCGGCCTTGATGCCGCACTCGTAAGCTTCTTCCTTAGCGCCCCCCGGGACGGCAGGGCGAAGCATTTGGAAGACGAGCAAAAGCACGATCGGGAAGGCCACGGCGACCGGCAAGAAGATGAAGAGCGGCAGATACCCTTCCGGCATGGTCCCAATTTATCACAGGCGGGCTTTAAAACGGACACGAGAGTCCTCATGCGGCGAGCGGCACGTGGCGGTAGCCCTTCCCGAAAAGTGGAGGGGAACCCTGTGGCGGAGCGGCGGGGGGAGAGCATTTCAGGAACAGGGCGCCCGTGCCGGCAGGGAACCGCGAGGGGAGCGTGGGAGGGCGGGGAGGCAGGACGCGTATAATTCAAGTTTGGCCGAGACGTTCACACAGAGGATTGCCGCGAAACTTCCGGGACAAGGGTTTGTCCGAGTGCTGAAGGAGCGCCAATCACTGCTCTATCAGCTTGTCAGGCGGGATTTTGGGCAGCGATTCGTGGGTTCCGCGGCGGGGTGGCTCTGGACGATTGTTCACCCGGCGGTACTCCTATTCAGTTGGGTCTTCGTCTTTCAATATTGCATGAAGGTGCCGCCGCCGCCGGGATCGGGAAACAACTACACGCTGTATCTGTTCTGCGGGTACTTGCCCTGGCTGCTGTTCCAGGACACAGTGTTGCGGTCCACCACATCCATAACCGAACATGCTGGACTGATCACCAAGACCGTGTTCCCAAGCGAGATCCTGCCGGTGGCGACATTTCTGTCGTCGCTCATCGGCCACCTGATCGCGCTGGCCCTGGCGGTGCTCGCGATTCTCTGCATTCAGCATCATTTCAGCATCCTGATCCTGCTGCTGCCGTTCTACACGCTGCTGCTGGCCCTGTTTGCGCTTGGGGTGGGCTGGATCCTGTCAAGTCTTCAGGTCTACTTGCGGGACACAGCGCAGGTGGCCGTTGTTGCACTCACGGGATGGTTTTGGCTGACGCCGATCTTCATCGACGAGACGCAGTTTCCGGCGGGAGCGCGATTCCTCGTTCGCCTGAACCCGATGGCCGGTCTGGTCAAGGCTTATCGCAAACTACTGATGGGCTACGAGTTGCCGCCGGCATCGGACCTGGCGGTGATGTGTGTGGTTTGCGCAGGGACCTTCCTGGCCGGCGGCCTGCTGTTTAAGCATTTGAGGCGCGGGTTCGCGGATGTTCTATAGGGTTCGACACAAGAGATTGGAAGGGTATGACGAATGAGCAATATGACCCGGCGGCACGTGTTGGCGGGCGCCACTGCGCCGCTGTTCGCACAGAAGAAGGACAAGAACAAGCGGGAACAGAATAGGCGGACGCCAGCGAAGGGCGCCGGCACGAGGCCGAACGTGGTCCTGGTGCTGGCCGACGACCTGGCGGCATGGATGCTGGGCTGCTACGGCAACCAGGAAATCAAAACACCCAACATTGACGCTTTGGCGCGGTCCGGCACCCGATTTATCAACAGTTTCGTGGCGACGCCGATCTGCTCGGCCAGCCGCGCGACGCTGTTCACGGGAAGGCTGCCACGCCAGCATGGGATTCACGATTTCCTAACGCCCACGCCCATCGCCGATCCGCCTCAGGGGCAGAAGGAACCGCCAGCTTCGTTTGCCAACGAAGTGATGATCTCCGATTTGTTGGCTAGAGCCGGTTACCGTTGCGGGTACGCCGGCAAGTGGCACATGGGCAGCGACGCGCGGCCCGGCCACGCACACGATTTCACGTACACGTTCGAGGGCGGATCCAGCCGCTACCAGGATCCGGCGATGTATTTGAACGGGAACCGGACCGAAGAGAAGGGCTACCTGACGGATCTGGTGACTCAACGCGCCTGTGAATACATCGACCAGCAGAAGAAGGGCTCGCCGTTCTTTCTCACAGTCAGCCACCTCAACCCGCATACGCCCTACGACGGGCACCCGCAGAAGTACTACGACCTGTACAAGGACACGAGATTCGAGAGCTTCGGCGTCCAATTGGCGGCGGCCAACGCCCTGCGTGAGCGCAACCTGATGAACGATACGATCGGAAACCTGCGCAAATGCGCGGCGGCGGTGACCGCGCTGGACGATCAGGTTGCGAAACTGCGCGAAAAGCTCTTCCGGAAGGGGTTTGTCGACGACACAGTGATCGTTTTCACGGGTGACAACGGTTACCTGTTGGGAAGGCACGGGCTGTGGAGCAAGGGCTTGGCGTCGGATCCGATCAACATGTACGAAGAGGTGATTCAGGTTCCGATGATTTGGAGTTGGGCGGGCAAGACGCCAGTGGAATCGGTGCGGCCAGAGATGGTCAGCTTCTACGATTTTCTGCCGACGGTCTGCGAGATGGCAGGAGTCGCGGTGCCAGCGGACCGGAATCTTCATGGAAAGAGTTATCTTTCGTTAGTGACAAACACACCATTATCTAAAGGTGAAGTTTGGGAAGACATGATCTTCGGTCACTTCCGGAATACGGAGATGGTGCGCGACAACCGGTTCAAACTGATATTGAGGGGCGAGGGTGAGGGTCCGAACGAATTGTACGACCTGAGGAGCGATCCGCGCGAGATGGCAAATCAGATTGAAAATGAAAGATTTATCACTGTCAAGCAGCGGTTGACGGCCAGCTTGGCGGCTTGGCGGGAGAAGACGAGTTAAGGCGGGCCGTGAGAGGAGTGCCCGTGGGCAGAGGCGCCGGGCCCAAGGGAAGCGCGATGAGGGTCTTAGCCTATAAGTCCTAAGGTGTTAGGGGGAGGAAGAAACCCTCCGGCCCTAGCCAACTGAGGCTAAGTTTTCCTTGGCAAATCCCTATAGATCGTCTAAGATCAGAAGAGGCAGAATCTGACCAAGGTAGTGCTGTACCTGGGTTGTTACTATCAGCGTTTGGAGGAGTTCAGATGAAAGTACTTAAGATGACGGTCGTGGCACTGGCCATGGCGTCGTTCGCATTGGCCATGCCCATAGTCGGTCTCTATAGCACCGGCACGGGTTCAACTCCAGGGAACCAGGAGCTCAATTGGGTGCTGAACGGCGAGACCACGCCTTACGTGACTCAGACCGGAGTATTCCCATTCCCGAATTGGGTGGCCAATGACGGCAACTCGCAGTGGATTTCGCCGCAGGCCAATTATGCTGGCACCTTAAGCGACGCTGGCGGGACTTACCAGTATTCACTGTCGTTCACGCTCGGATCCGGGCTTGATGCAGGATCTGCGTGGATGCAGTACAGCCTAGCGGGAGATAACACGGTCACCGGGATCACCCTGAATGGCACGACCATTCCTGGCGCCGGCGCATCGTTGGCCGCGCTCAGCGGGCCGTACACGGTGGACACAGGATTTGTGACCGGCACCAACGAGATCATCGTTTCGGTCCTGAACCTGGGCGATCTAGTGGGCAACCCGACCGGATTCCGATTTGAAGTCTTGGACTCGAATATCGATGAGCTTCAGGAAGGCACAGTCCCCGAGCCGGGCACCTTGGCCGTGGTTGGCTTGGCGTTGGCGGCTCTGCCGCTGATGCGCCGTCGCCGCAGCTAGGGGAAGAGACAGATTAGTTTTCTAGTCCGGGCATCCACCCTGTGTGGATGTCCGGATTGTCTTTTTTGAGGGGTCAGTCGGCGGGCGCGCCGAGACAGGGTGCCAATTGGTGGGTACTTCACCGTGAGTTTGGGAGGTGCGGGGGTGAGAGGGTGTGGTATATTTATTCATGTTGATGAATAAATATCACTTCAACATCAGGATTCAGCCATGAACGTCAACGCCGGGATCGTTGGTTTCCGCGGCTACAGCGGAGCCGAACTGATCCGCCTGCTTTCACATCACCCTTCGGTGACTCCAATCCTGCTCGAGCACCGTCAGGACTCCTCTGAGCGGCCGGGTCCATTGGGCTATGCGGGTCCAGAGCGCATCGGCGCGAACGTGGAGGCCATCGCGGCATCGGGCATTCAAGTGGTATTTCTGGCGACCCCGACGGAAGTGTCGATGGAACTGGCGCCGCCGTTGCTTGATCACGGCATCAAAGTGATCGACCTGAGTGGAGCATTCCGGTTGCGGACGGCGGAGAACCACGCTCGCTGGTACAAGGAGCCGCACACCGCGGCCGCGTGGCTCGCCAAGGCGGTGTATGGTTTGCCGGAGGTGAACCGCAAGCAGATTCCAGCGGCCCAGCTTCTTTCGAATCCGGGATGCTACCCGACGGCAGCGAATCTGGCGATTGCTCCGCTGGTGCAGTCGGGCGTGCTTGACCGGTCGGCTGGCATCGTCTGCGATGCCAAGAGTGGCGTTTCGGGCGCCGGCCGGAAGCCGAGCCTGAAGACCAGTTTTTGCGAGGTGAGCGAGAATTTCTCGGCCTACTCGGTGCTGGACCACCGGCACGTGGCCGAGGTCCTTATGGTTTCCGGGCTGGAAGTGGCCGAGTTGTCATTCACAGCCCAACTCATCCCGTGCGCCCGGGGCATCCTCGAGACGATTTACTTCCGTGCGCCGCGCTTGAAGGATGCGGCCGAGGTGGCGAGCATCTACAACGCGGCCTACCGGAACGAGCCGTTCGTGCGGCTCTACGCGCCTGGCAATCTGCCCGACCTGCTCAGCGTGCAGCGGACCAATTTCTGTGACATCGGCTTCAAGTTCGACCCGGCCACGGGCCGCGGCGTGGTGGTTGTCGTGATCGACAACCTGGTGAAAGGCGCGGCGGGGCAAGCGATCCAGAACATGAACCTAATGTTCGGGTTCGACGAAACGGCGGGCCTGTTGTGAAGACGCTGGTGAAGCTGGGCGGCACACTGCTGGACGACGAAGTGTCGAAATCGAGCTTGGCGGCGCAGATCGTCCGGTTGCACGCACGCGGGGGTGGCGTGGCGGCGGTCCATGGCGGCGGCAAGCAGATGACCCGGTTTCTGGCCGAGCGCAACGTGGAAAGCCGCTTCGTGGGCGGATTGCGAGTGACTACGCCCGAAGTGGTGGATGCTCTGCTGAAGGTGTTCGCCGGCACGGTGAACAAGGGACTGGTTAGTGCTTTGATCGCGGCCGGGGCGAAGGCGGTGGGGATCAGCGGCATTGACGGCGCACTGGCCGAAGCCGAACAACTCGCCGCCGAACTGGGACAGGTAGGGCGTATTTCGAAAGTGAACCCGGCGTTGCTTGATACGCTGTGCGAGGCGGGCTTCCTGCCAGTGATTGCCTGCGTTGCGGGAGACCGTCGAGGGGCGGTCTACAATGTCAACGCGGATCAGATGGCAGTGGCATGCGCCGCAGGATGGGGCGCCGGAAAGCTCTTCTTCCTGACTGACGTCGACGGCGTGAGAGGTGCGGACGGGAGAACCCTGGCGCGGCTGAGCGCGCCGGAGGCAAAGGCGTTGGTCCAGGCCGGCGTCGCCACCGGAGGGATGCAGGCCAAGTTGAATGCCGCCTGTGACGCACTGGAAAGGGGCGTAGGCGAAGTGGTGATCGCCCCGGGCGCGCAGGCCGGCGTCATCGACCTGCTTGCGGCAGGAGAGCCGGTGGGCACCCGAATGTGCAGAGGATGACGGTGAAGACGCGCAAGGCGGAGATGAAAGACATTCCGGCGATGATGGCGCTGATCAACGATTATGCCAAGGATGGGATCATGCTGCCGCGCAACGAGTTTGAGCTAGCTGAAGGAGTGAGGGACTTCACGGTGCTCGAAGAGGACGGTGAAGTGAGGGGATGCGCGGCGCTTCACTTCTATGGGCCGTCGGTGGCGGAAGTGCGGTCGCTGGCGGTTCAACCGTCGTTGAAGGGGAGCGGCGGAGGCCGGGTGCTGATGGACGCGCTGGATGCGGAAGCCCGGGCCTTCGATCTTGATCTGGTCTTTGCATTCACATACGTACCAGGCTTCTTCGCCAAGATGGGGTACCGCGAAGCGCACCGGGACGAGTTGCCGTTGAAAGCATGGAAGGACTGCCTGCGCTGCCCGAAGTTCCAGGCCTGCGACGAGATCGCGGTGGTGAAAGCGCTGAAGCCGGGCGCCAGCCTCGAGCGAATCGGGGGGCCCTCGGCGGCACTGATTCAGCTCCCTGCGTGAGTGATCATTAATTCCTGTTTTCTTTCGCCCGCAAGCATCTCAGGTGGAGAAGAAACGGGAGCAACCCGCACTAGAGCCAATGGAAGGTCATCCGGTAGCGGAATGACCTGAGAAAAGGGCTCTGTTGGGGGTTGCTTGCGATGCGAGCGCAGACCGTTCAAGTGAATCACGCAGCCGGCAGAATCCTCTGCTGCACGATCTTCCGCCCAGGGGGCAGGAAGCTTCTCCCGAAAGGCCATATCATCAGCGAAGACGACGTCGCGCTGCTGTCGACGGAAGGGATGGAGAAGGTTTGGGTGTCGGCGCTGGACGACGGCGAGGTCTCCGAAGATGCGGCCGTGCTGCGTGTGGCGCAACTGATCGCCTGTGGCAGCATCGAAATACGTCCCGCCCCGGGGGGCCGCGCGAATCTGGTGGTAACCGAGGACTGCTGCGCGTTGGTGGACGATGACCTGCTTCGCCAGATCAACTGCACGGCGTCCATCGTGATCGCCACGGCCCGCAACTTTCAGTATCTGAAGGCGGGTGAACGGGCGGCCACGGTCAAGAGCACACCTTTCGCCGTGCCGCAGGACCAACTCGACGCGGTCGTGTCGATCCTCGCGGAGCGCGGTCCGCTGCTGCAAGCCAGACCGTTGCATTCGCCGTCAGTGGCAGTTCTATACAGCGATCCGCAATCGGGCGACCGTGCCCGGCAGTTCTTCGAGGGCGTGGTGAAGCACAGGCTTGACGCGTTTGGACTCGTCCCCAAGTTCAGCCTGGCCGTGGCGGAGGACGAGGAGCGTGTCCGAAAAGGGCTGGAGCACCTTTTGCAGGCCCGACCCTCGGCCGTATTGATCGCGTCCACAACAGCGCCAGCCGGCCCGGAGGATGCCGTCGGACGGGCCATGGCGGGCGCCGGCTGCCATCTCGAAAAGTTTCTGGCCCCCGTGGAGCCTGGGGTTCTCACCCTGCTTGGCTATAGCGACAACACTCCCGTGCTGTCGTCGCCCGGCTGCTTCCGGTCGGCGAAATCGAATGTACTCGACCTGATCCTGCCACCTCTACTCGCCAGGTACCGCGTTTCCGGCTGGGAAATCGCGGGATTGGGGCATGGAGGCCTGTTGAGTTAGAGCGGCGGGCGCCGCCGGGAAGAGCAGTTTGAATGGCATAGCGAGGTCAAGGCAACTCACAAACTGAACGGACTCCTCCGAAGCCGCACGATGCACCTCCAAGCATCGTGCGGAACTCCTGACAGGCCGGATGCCTGACCAGCATCCGGCCTCTTTTTCACGCGCTGGCGCGACAAGCGAGCGGTGGGCGATGGGTGAAGAGCGCGAGAACGTTCGGCCAGCATTGGAAGTGGAGGCGCCAGTCACTCATTTGGGCGCACCAGCCCTCATCCGGACATGTTAGAATTCGCGGCATGGTCGTCGAGACGCTGGCGGTGGTGTGTTTGGCCGGCGGCATCCTCGCTTGGGGAGCGAGAGGGAAGTCCTCCCGGATGTTCGCGCCATCAGTCTGGCGCGGGCCGAAGTCACGCAGGGCGATCGCTCTGACATTCGACGACGGGCCGAGCGAATCCACCCGCGAACTGCTGGACGTGCTCGACGAATTCGGCATCAAAGCCACGTTCTTTCAATGCGGGTTCCACGCCCGACGGCTGCGGAGCGCGGCGGCGGAGGTCGCCCGCCGGGGTCACGAGATCGGCAATCACGGCGACACGCACCAGGCGCTATACCTGCACTCGGCCGGTTTTATCCTCGGCCAACTCGAGCGTGCCCAAATCAGCATCCAGGAGGCCACAGGGACCGTGCCCAGACTGTTCCGCCCGCCATTCGGAGTCCGCTGGCCTGGCTTGGCCGCGGCTCAACACAAGCTTGGTTTGACAGGCGTGATGTGGACGGCCATCGCGCGGGACTGGATGCTGACCGCCGATCAGATCGTCGCCCGCATGTCGAACACGGCGAGGCCAGGCGCGATTCTGTGCTTCCACGACGGGCGCGAACTCGCCATGCGTCCAGATATCAAGCCGACAATCGAAGCCATCCGGCGGCTCGTGCCGGTTTGGATCGAGCAAGGTTACGAGTTTTTGACCGTGTCGGAATTGACCGGCCAGCAACCCGGATGACGAGACGAGCCAAGCGGCTACTTCAGTGAGTCGTTCAACGCCTTGATCTTCTTGACGTCGAACTTGGGTTTGCGGTCGTAGGTCATCATGCCGTTGATCTCCTGTTCGACGTCGGTGGTCTGCGTGTAACAAATCCCGATGAAGGGCAGTTCGGAGATGGCCTTGTACTGCCCCTCCAGACGGGCCAAGGCCGATTCGGCTGTCTTCTCGACGCCCGAATAGCCCCAAGCGGCTGCCGGCACGTTCGTCGATCCCGGTAGGATGAAGGCGATGCCGCCCCATTCGGAGAGATACAGCGGCGTTCCATTGAAGGGGATGCCGGGGATGGCGTACGGGCGGCCGTTATAGGGTAGAGTCTGGCCCGGCTTGCCGGCTTCGATTTTGGCCCAGCGGGCTTTCAGTGTCTCGTAGCTGGGCGAGTAGTCGTGGACGGCGTAAAGGTCGGTGGTCTCGGTGTGTTCCCAGCCCTCGTTGTCGATGAACAGGCGAGTCGGGTCGAGCGACTTGGTCAGGTGGTAGAGCGAACGCAGATGCGCCTGCTGGCGTTCGTCGCGAAGGTTCGGCACGCCCCAGCTTTCGTTGATCGCGTTCCACATGATCACCGACGGGTGGTTGATGTCGCGCAAAACAGCTTCGGTCCATTCGCGGTTGAAGCGCATGGCGTACTGCTCGTCATACAGGTATGCATTGGAGATCTCGCCCGAAATCAGGAAACCCATCTTGTCGGCCCAGTAGTGGAAGCGCGGGTCCTCGATCTTCTGGTGCTTACGCGCACCGTTGAAGCCCATTTCCTTTGACAGGCGGATGTCGTATTGAATCGCCTCGTCGGTGGGCGGCGTCAGCAGCGACTCGGGCCAATAGCCCTGGTCGAGCAGGAACTTCAAGTAGACAGGCCGGTGGTTGAGGCAGACGCGGCCGTTCTCGAGGGCGACCTCGCGGATGCCAAAGTAGGATTCGACACGATCCACAACTGTATCGCCGTTCTTGACTTCGACAGTGAGGTCATAGAGCGCCGGGCGGTCGACCGACCACAGCCGCGGGTTGCCGATGGCCAGCGCAGCGTTGAGGTATTTCCCCTCGACGACGCCCATTGAGCCTGCCGTCGCGACCAACCGGCCCTCGCTCTTCACGGTGAGCGCGAGCGAAAGATCCTTTGTCGCCTCGGCCAGTCGGGCTTCGACTTTCACAGTGCCGTCGATCTTCGTTAAAACCCGGAAGAAGTCCAGGTAGCTTTCGCCGGCGGCTTCGATCCAGACGGGTTGCCAGATGCCGGTGGTTCGGGTGTAGAAAATGCTGCGGGACTTCACTTCCCAGTACTGTTTGCCGCGGGGGATGGCGCGGTCGGTGGGCGGGTCGAATGCGCGCACGGTGACGACGTTCCCGGCAGTTTTCAACAGCGGCGTCACGTCGAGTTTGAACGGTGTCCCGCCGCCCTCGTGTTCACCGGCGTAGCGGCCATTCACCCAAACGGTGGCATGGTA
Source organism: uncultured Candidatus Solibacter sp. (assembly GCA_964604945.1). Taxonomy (GTDB): domain Bacteria; phylum Acidobacteriota; class Terriglobia; order Bryobacterales; family Bryobacteraceae; genus PNKE01. The sequence goes on along the minus strand of CAZSBK010000038.1, from coordinate 15,292 downwards.
ATCCACCGCGCCGAAGCAGAGCAGGGTTCGTTTGGTTTTCCAGGCGGCGGGCACATCGAGGGCGCGCCTGTACCAGACGACGGGGTGAAACGCGGGATCGCCGATGCCGCTCAGCTTGGTTTCAAAGGCATAGGGGACGGTGATCTTCTTGGTGAACTTGCGGGCCGGGTCGGCCCAGTTCTCTTTCAGTCCGGCGTTTGAGTCGTCAAAATCGAAGTCCCATTGGCCGTTCAACGTCGCCCACTGCGGGCGCATGAACTGAGGATTGGGATGCTCCGCGCGAGGCGTCTGGGCCGTGGCCGCGAGGGCGAGGAGCAAGAAGAGAGCAAAGGACCGCATGGATCAATGTTATCCAGTAATATTGGTCCACGGATAGCAGGCTTCTACCGTCAATCAACGTGAAGCGTCAGTTGATCGCGTCCAGTCGAGGAGGAGTATCGATGCGCCTGTTCTCCGTGGCCTTGTTGTTTGCTGGCGGGATGTGGGCGGCGCCGCCGCCATGCGCGCCGCCGCCGGAAGTGCGGGATCTCTTCCTTTCGGATGAATGGAACCGGCTCAATCAGCTTCCGTGGGAACAGCAGTTCTCCAGCCGCCGGAAGCTGCTTGCCGAGTACGAGAAGCGGTTTCCCGGCCAGCCGGAGGTGATGAGGAGGATCATCTACACGGCCCTGTGGACGAGCGACGAGGAAGCGCAGGCAATCATCGGCCGGTTCACTGATGCGGCCGAACGGAACCCGGACGATCCGGTGGCTCAGGCCGCGGCCGGCTATGCCCTGCTCAAGAGGGACACAAACCGGGCGATCAAGTTCCTCGACCGGGCGGCACGGACGCCTGGTTTCGGGTGGCCGCATCTGATGCTCATGCAGATCTACGATTCGGGGCGCTTCGCGGACAAGACGAAGCTGAATGCCGAGCTAGAGGCCTACTTCCGTGCGTGTCCTGGATCGGGCGACGAGATGGCCCACTGGAGACTGGCGAGGTCCGGGAATGCTGAGCTCGAACGGCGAGTGGTGGCGGACCTCAGGTCGGCACTGTCGGCGGAGGCTGCGGACAAGACCGCACTCGGGGCGTTCAACCCGCTATGGGGATTGGAGTTCCGGTCCACCCCGCCCCAGGAACACAGCAAGGTGCGCGAGAGGATCAAGCAGGACGTCATCCGGTTGCAGAGGCTGAAAGTGAAGGCTGACGCCGGCTGGCTCGACTTTCTCAAGAACGGCCTCACACAGGCTGGCGACAAGGCGGGCGTCGAGGCCATGGAGAAGCGGATTCTCGCTGAGTTCCCGGCCTCGCAGAAGGCTTACTTCATCGTTGGGCGGCGGTGGAACGACGAGAACCCCGAACCGCAAGATCCAAGAGACACCGCTGCGTGGAGGGCTCGGGCATTGAAGCTCCGCGCCGCGGTCAGCGAGTGGAAAGCCCGGTTCACAGAGGTCGACTACCTCAGCCAGAACGAATTCATGGGCTATGCGAATGACCAGGAGTCGCCCAAAGCCGAGACATTACGGGCGATGGACGCGTATCTTGCGTATTCAGAACGGCAAGTCCCGTTCCCATGGGCCAACATCCAGGCCGCCCAGACTCTGAAGGATCGCGGCTGGCAACCCGACCGCGCCGTTGAACTCTACCGCAAAGCGATTCCGATGTTCGAGCTTGAGATGAGGATCCAGACGGCCGACGATACGCGTACAGATGAGCGGATCGATTCCGCCAACGATTCCTGGAAGCATCAGAAGCGCGACTTCGCCGCCGGCTTGGCTAAAGCGGCGCGGTTGGCCGGGACGCCGGAGAAGGGAGTCGTTTGGCGAGAGTTGGTGGAAGGCGAACCGCCGAAAAAGGCAAACCGACTTTCCACATATTGGCATGCGCGCGCGCAACTGGCCTGGCTCGAAGGGCGCAAGGCCGATGCGTTGGCCTATATGCAGTCGGCCATGCAAACCCGAACGGAGCCGGACTCCTGGTATCGAGGCCAGCCCAATGACGAAGTGGCCCGCGAAGCCAGGACGCTATGGAAGGAGATGGGCGGGACCGAAACGGCCTGGGTCATATGGTCAAAACCGCCGGTGGCCAAAGCGGCCGAGGCAGCCGAAAGCCGGTGGGAGTCGCCGAAGAAACCGATACCGGCGTTTGAACTCGCCGGGCTGGACGGCAAGACCTGGCGGCTGAAACAGTTTGAAGGCAAGAGCCTCCTGATCAACATCTGGGCCACATGGTGCGGACCGTGTCAGGCGGAGTTGCCGATAGTCGAAAAGCTCTACCAGCAGACCAAGGACAGCGCGGAGATCCAAGTGATCACGTTCAACATCGACGAAGAACTGGGGCTGGTCGAACCCTTCATGAAGGGGAAGGGCTATACGTTCCCGGTGCTGCCGGCGATGAGCCTGGTGAATGGCCTTCTGGACGCCAACGTGGCGATTCCGCAGAACTGGCTGGTGAGCCCGAAAGGCGAATGGGTGCAGATCCAGATCGGCTACGACACATCCGAGCCGGACTGGCCGGCGATGATGACGAAGAAGCTGAGAGCGCTCAAGTAACGCGGGCGTCAGGCGTCGAGCTGCTGTTCGACGCTACGGATCTTGTCTTCCATCGTCTGGTCTCGGTCTGTGCGGGTACCGATGCGGATGGTGGTCGAGATGCGGACGACGCCCATTTCGTGCAACGCCTCATGGCAGCGTTTGATGGCTCCAACGACGTCGTCCCATTCTCCTTCGATGTTGGTGCCGTATGCGTGCAGACGGTGCTTCAGGCCCGCCTCGGCAAAAACGCGTTCGCAGGCTGTGACTTCCTTCGAAACCGAGGTTCCGATACCGATTGGGATGACGCAAACGTCAGCAATGGCTTTCATGCTCACCATTTTGAGCCACGCGCGCCTGGGACTTCCAGGGTGGTATCATGACGGGACTTTCCTATTGAGGTCCCGACATGCCACGCTTCCTCGCAATGCTCGTTCTTGCCCTGACGCCCGCCGCGCTGCCCGCCCAGTGGCGTGACATCACGCCGAATTCAAGTTTCGACGGCTGGGAGAATATCGGGGCCGGCATCTGGAACGTCACCTCCGACAATATCCTGATCGGCGAGCGGGACCGGCTTAACTCAAAACACCAGGCCTGGCTCTATACGCGTAAAGACTACCGCCAGTTCGACTTGCGATTCGAATACTGGCTTCGGCATGACTCTAACTCAGGAATCTCCATCCGCGATACCTCCCGCGCCGCCCATGCCTGCGGGGACGCCCACATCGGCGACAAGACGCCTTCGCATATCGGGTATGAGATCCAGATTCTCGCCGCTAAGTCCGAGAAGAACCCGACCGGGAGTCTCTACCTCTTCCAGGACGCCAAGACCGGGTTTGAGCATTTTGGCGATTGGAACAAGATGGAGATCCAGGTCCGGGACAATCTGCTCACGGTGCTGCTCAACGGGCACAAAGTGATGGAGCATCCGGGGGATCCGAACCGCCCAAAGTCGGGGCCTATCGGGCTGCAACTGCACGATCCAAACACGGTGGTCATGTTCCGCCACATTGAATTGCGGGAGATTCGCTGAGGTCTCAGCGGGATACCCCTGCGTCCAGTCGCAGCTCGCCACCATTGCCGGGCGTTCGGTCAGCGGCGCGCGCGGAAGAACTCTTCGAGAAGCGCAGTCGATTCGGCCGCCATCAGGCCTTCCTCAATCTCGACGCGATGGTTCAGGATGTCGCTATCGGCCAGCCGGAACTTCGATCTCACTCCGCCGAAGCGCAGGTCCCGCGCAGCAAAGACCAGCCGTTTCACGCGCGCATGAACCAGCGCTCCGGCGCACATCACGCAAGGCTCCAGGGTCGCGTACATCGTCGCGCCGGACAGTCTATAGTTGCCGGCCGCCGTTGCCGCGGCTCGCAAGGCCAGGATTTCGGCGTGAGCGGTGGGGTCACAACCGGCCACGGGCGCATTGTGGGCCCCGGCTAGAAACCGTCCTTCCGAGTCCACAATCACCGCTCCGATGGGCGCCTCATCCGAGGCTGATGCCATAGCGGCGAGTTCCAGTGCCCGATTCATCCAACGCCGGTCGATTTCCGAATTATTTGACACGACACTTCATTGTCGTCCCTTTAGAATGGATAGGCGGCCATGCGATTCCTTCCTTTGATTTTCAAGAACGCTCTACGCAACCGCAGGCGAAGCTTCCTGACCATCTCGAGCCTGGCCCTCTCGATCTGCCTGCTGGGCGTGCTGACGGCGCTCTACGCGGCCTTGTTCCATTCCTCTCCGCCGCCCGGGCAGGAACTTCGATTGGTCACACGGCATAAAGTCTCCATTACCAACGTGATGCCCACCTGGTACAAGGAGAAGATACGGGCCGTGCCGGGTGTCAAGGAAGTGATCATCTGGCAATGGTTCGGCGGCTGGTACAAGACCGAGGAGCGCGACCGGCAGTATTTCTTCCCCCGTTTCGCCGCCGAGTCCGACCGGCTGTTCGCCGTCTATCCCGAGTGGGAGATCCCCGAGGACCAGAAAAAGGCCTTCCAGGCCGACCAGACCGGTTGCATCGTTGGAGCTGATCTGGCCAAGGCGCAGGGTTTCAAGATCGGGGACAAGATCAACATCAAGGGTTCGTTCTTTCCCATCAATCTGGAACTCACTGTACGAGGCATCTACCACTCACCACAGGACTCCGACTCGCTCTGGTTCCAGTTCAAGTACCTAGAACGGGGATTCGAGAGCCTCGGCTGGCCAAATTTTGCCGGCACGTTCACGATGCTCGCCGATTCGCCGGAGTCGATTCCAGGCATCATCCGGGCCATTGACACGCAGTTCGCCAACTCGGAGGCGCCGACGCGAACTGAGACTGAGTACGCGTTCGGACTATCCTTCCTAGCGTTTCTGGGCAACGTCAAGATGATCCTGCTCTCGATCTGCGGTGCAGTGACCTTCACCATCCTGCTTGTCGCGGCCAACACCATGGCGATGAGTGTCCGCGAGCGCGTGCGGGAGGTGGGCGTGCTCAAGACTCTCGGGTTCACACAGCGGAAGATCCTGCTCATCCTGCTGGGTGAATCGATGGCGATTTCGCTGATCGGCGCGGGGATCGGCCTGGTGTTTGCGCAGGGTCTCTGCACGATTCTGCGGCAGGCGCCGCCGGTGGTGCAGCAAATCAAGACACTGACGATCGAACCGGCAGTGCTGGCGATCTTGATCGCGATCTCGCTGATCCTCGGGTTGGCAAGTTGCATCGTGCCGGCCTGGAACGCGTCCCGCACCAGCATTCTGGACGCATTGGGTTTCACCGACTGACGAGGTGGCCATGAAGATTCCTCTTAGCTACAACCTTCGCAACCTCGCGGTCCGGCGCACGACGACGATCATGACGGCGTTCGGCATCGGGCTCACTGTCGCAGTTCTGGCCGCTTCGATGAGCCTCACGGCGGGTCTGCGCGAAGCATTCCGCTCTACCGGCCATCCGCTTCAACTCATACTAATGCGCAAGGGCAGTGGCGCCGAACTGAGCAGCCAGGTTTCGCGGGAATCATTCAACGAAGCGATCAAGTACCGGCCGGGCATCGCCAGGCTTCCCAACGGGGAACCGGCCGCCTCGCCTGAACTGGTGAACACGGTCAACCTGCCCAGCACGGAATCGCCCGACGGCATGAACCTGACGTTGCGCGGCATACTACCGGTCGGCATCACCATGCGCGAGGAATCGAAGATCAAACTGGGCCGGTGGTTCGAATTCGGCAAGCGGGAGATCGTGGTGGGTGCGGATATCGCAGCACGGTATCCCGACGCCGGGCTCGGACGAAAGGTGAAACTGGGTCGAGGGGACTGGCTGGTTGTTGGCGTCTACGAGTCCGCTTACCCAGCGCGCAACTCCGAACTCGTCGGCGACGCCAACCAACTGCTCGCCGAGTTCGACCGCGGGCCCTATTTCTCGTCGGTCCTTCTGCGCGCGCAGGATGAAGTGGCGATGCAGGCGCTGGTCAATAGCCTGAACACGGACCAGCGGCTACAACTCGACATCCTCACCGAGAAGGAGTATTACGAGCGCCAGTCCTCGTCGGGCAATCTGATTCAGTACGTTGGGACGTTCGTCGCCATCATCATGGCTGTCGGCAGCGTCTTTGCGGCGATGAATACGATGTATGCCGCAGTCGCCCGCCGCTCGAAGGAAATCGGCACGCTGCGCGTACTCGGCTTTTCACGGCGCAGCATCCTGGCCAGTTTCTTCATTGAGTCGATGATTCTGGCATTGTTTGGCGGCATCGCGGGACTGCTGCTTGTCCTGCCGTTGAATGGCCTCACCACGGGCATCGGCGCCGACGCCACGTTTGCCGAAATCGCCTTCAGGCTGCGACTCACGCCTGGTGTCGCACTGGCCAGCATGGGCTTTGCGCTTGTCGTCGGGGCCATCGGCGGACTGCTGCCCGCCTTCGGCGCCGCGCGCAAACAGATTCTGACAGCACTCCGGGACATTTAATTCCATATGGACGCAGACCTGAGACAACTCCGCATCGACCGCAACCCAAGACCCGAACGGCCGTCGTCCGGCGTGGCGCGCTGGGTAGCGGCGGCCATCGCTCTGATCCTGATGGCCACGGGGGGCTGGTTCGTGTACGCGAAATTCACCGCGCCGCTGGAGGTTCAAACCGGGCGCGTCACGGCCGCCGCATCGGGTGCGTCAGGTGAAAGCGTCGCCTTGAACGCGACGGGCTATATTGTCGCCGCTCACAAGATCCAGGTTGCATCGAAGGTGATCGGGCGGGTTGCCTGGATTGGCGTCGACAAAGGTGACCACGTCCGCGAGGGGCAGGTGATCGTGCGGCTCGAAGATGAAGAGTACAGAGCCCAACTCGATCAGGCGCGAGGCCAACTTGTTTCGCTTCAGGCGCGGCTCGCCGAGTACGAGAACGGATCGCGTCCTGAAGAGATCGCCGCCGCCCAGGCAAACGTGGATCAGGCCCGAGCCGAACTTGAGAACTCTCGCATCAGCCTTCAACGGACCCGTGGACTTCACAAAGATGGCGTGCTCTCCCGTCAGGCTCTCGACGACGCCGAGGCGCAGTTCAAGGCTCGCGAGGCGCGGGCGAATTCGCTGGTGAAGACCTTCGAATTGGTTCGCATCGGTCCGCGCAGGGAGCAGATCGATTCGCTCCGCGGCCAGGTGCAGCAGGCCCGGGGCGCCGTGTCATTCTATGAAACCCAACTCGCCAATACCGTCATCAAGGCGCCGGTGACCGGGACGATCCTCGAGCGGGAAGTCGAACGCGGCGAGTTTGTCACCACCAGTTTCGCCGGCGAACGTGGAGCGAAGGGCTTCGTGGTGTCGCTGGCCAATCTGAACGACCTCGAAGTTGAACTGGATATCTCGCAGAACGATTTCAATAAGCTGCGGATGCAGCAGCGTGCGGTCATCACAGTCGATGCCTGGCCTAACAGACGTTGGGAAGGGCATATCGGTAAGATGTCGCCAGAGGCGAACCGCCAGAAGGCGACGGTGCAGGTGAAGGTGAAGGTTGCTAACCCAGACGAACTGCTTCGTCCCGAGATGAACGCCTCGGTGGCCTTTGTTGCGCCCAAGGTGGCCGGCGCTGCTGAGCCCTCTGGTCAGGGCGCATTCGCCCCGGCCGCGGCTATTCGGGACGGCAAAGTCTTCATCGTGGTGAACGGCAAGGTGGTGGAACGTGCAGTGAAGACGGGTGGAGTCACCCCGCAAGGCATTCGAATTGACGAGGGTTTGATCGGAGGCGAGGACGTCGTCCTGAATCCGCCGGCCGAACTGAAGAACGGCGTCAGTGTGAAAGTGAAAGGGAGCTAACGCGTATGGGAGTACCGCAGGCCGCCGGCGCCGAGGTGATCATTCGGACCCGCAACCTCTCGAAGGAGTTCGTTCGCGACAGTTTCCGCATCACGGCGCTCAAGGACGTTGAACTGCAAGTACGCCGGGGCGACTACATCGCGCTGATGGGCCCGTCAGGGTCAGGCAAGTCCACGTTGCTTCATTTGGCCGCGGCCATGGACCGGCCGACATCGGGCGACATCGAGGTTCTCGGCCAAAATGTCGGCACATTGAGCGAAAGCGCCGTCGCACGCTGGCGCAACATTCACATCGGATTCGTCTTCCAGAGTTTCAACCTAATCCCGGTACTCACGGCGTTAGAGAACGTCGAGCTGCCCTTGAAGCTCACTCATCTCAAGAAAGGTGAGCGGGACCAGCATGCCCGGACGGCGCTGAAGCTCGTTGGACTCGACGACCGCATGCACCATTACCCGAAGCAACTCTCTGGGGGCCAGGAGCAACGAGTCGCCATCGCCCGCGCCATCGTCACCGACGCGGACATATTGCTCTGCGACGAGCCGACCGGGAACCTGGACGCGAAATCCGCGCAGGAAGTGCTTACGTTGCTGAAGCGGCTGAACGAAGAGTACGGCAAGACGATCCTGATGGTGACGCACGATCCCCACGCCGCCCATTTCGCCCGCCACATCCGGTATCTTGACAAAGGGGAGCTCCTACCGGAAGGACAAGTGCCCGAGGACTGGCGCGCTCCCGATGCCCATTGATGAACGCTTAGATGAATTCGGCCGCCCGTATTGCCGTCCTCTACGAACATCCGCAGTGGTTTGCACCCCTGTTCGAAGAATTGCGCCGCCGCGGGCGGGCATTTGACCATTGGCCGGCCGCATCGCTGATCATCGATCCGCAGCGAACGAATTGGCCAGAGGTTGTGGTCAACCGCATGAGCACGTCGGCCCAGTGGCGAGGCCATGGCGCGGGCCAATTTGCGGTGCTCGAGTTGCTGGAATTACTCGAAGCCCGGGGTGTGCAGGTGGTCAACGGCGCGCGCGCCTATTCCGTTGATATCTCGAAGGTCCGCCAAGTTGAAGTCTGCCGCCGCGCCGGGGTGCGATCGCCGAGAACGATCGCCGTCAATGACGCTTCACAGATCATGGAGGCGGCGCGGCGAATCGGCTTTCCGGTGATCGTGAAGCCGAACTGCGGGGGCTCCGGTTCTGGGGTCCAACTCTTCGAGACGCCACAGGACTTGCAGCTGGCAGCGGGGGCGCTCGACGCGGGTTGTGACCGCGTGCTGATTGTGCAGGAGGTGATCCAAAGCGGCGACCTGTTGCGCACCGAGGTGATCGACGGCCAGGTCCTTTATACCGTCAAGATCGACCGGCCCCAGGGCATGTACCACTTGTGTCCAGCCGACGCCTGCGCCGCCGGCGCATCGTTCACGAAGGTGCTCGCCTCGCGCGAGATCGAAAACGCCGCGTTGGCCATCGCCAGGGCCGCCAGGATCGACGCCGGCGGGATCGAGTGCTTTGTCGATCCGCGCACCGGTGAAGGCGTCTTCTATGACATCAATGCGCTGTCGAACTTCGTCACCAACCCGGTGGATGTGCTGGGCTTCAATCCGATGGCGAAATTCGCCGACGCCATTGAGCGGCGGTTGACATCACGCTGGTAGCGGCCGGCAAGGCAGCCCGTCGATCAGCCCAGACCAAGTCCGCCGTCCACCTGTAGAGTCTGGCCGGTGATGAAATCGCCAGCCGTCAGGAAATACAGAACACCTTCAGCGACCTCCTCGGCCTTGCCTGCGCGGCCCGCGGGAGTCGATCTGATCATCTTCTGAATACGTTCGTCACCGGACTCCTCGAACGGAATGATCCCAGGCGCGACGGCGTTCACGGTAATGGATGGCGCCAGGGCCTTGGCCAGCGCGCGAGTCATGCCGGTGACGCCGGCTTTCGACGCGCAGTAGTGAACATACTCGGGCCAAGCGCCGAATGCACCCATCGAACTAATGTTGACGATGCGGCCCGCACCGCCCTCGTTCCGCTTCATCAGCTTTGCAGCTTCCTGGGCGCAGAAGAAGTAGGCCTTCAGGTTGACATCGTGGATGAAGTCCCAGTCGGCCTCGGTGACCTCAAGGGGGTGGATTCGGGTGAAGCGCGCCGCGTTATTCACCAGGGCGTCCAACTGGGGTTCGCGCTCTGCGATTTCGGCGAACATGCGGTGGATTTCGCTGACCTTTGCCAGATCGGCCTGATAAACCCCAGCCGCGCTACATTCCTTCGCCGTCGCTTCGGCAGACTCTCTCGATGTGCCGTAGTGGATCAATACGCGCGCACCGTCACCGGCCAGTTTAAGTGCAATCGACCGCCCGATCCGCTTTGCCGCTCCGGTCACCAGGACCGTCTTGCCCTTGATCGATTCCATTGCCAATCCCCCTCATCTGCGTCCCGTTAGCCATACCCCCGACAACACCAGCATTCCGCCCAGCGCCACCGGCAGCGTCACCGGTTCGCCCAGGACGGCCAACCCGGTCAGCGACGCGATCACCGGTTGCGCGTAGGAAAACGCCGCCACACGCGAGGCGTCGATCCGCGTCAGCGCGTAATAGAAGATCAGATAGCACAGCACGCTGGGAAACAGCGCCATGTAAACCATCATCGTCCAACCTGCGGCACTCACCGATGCGAAATCGAAGCCGTGTCCCGCCCAGAACATCAGCGGCAATCCGGCGAGCGCGCCAGCGGCGTAACCGACCGTGTTCACAGTCACGGCGTCATGTCGCGACGTCACTTCCTTGCCGAAAACTGTGAACAGGGAGAAGAAGAACGCCCCGATCAGGATGAACAAATCCCCCAGAGCACTTGACCCTTCGGCCCGGCCCGGCACGACTTGCAGCGCCGCCACGCCGCAAATCGCCAACCCCATACCGGCAGCTTTTCTTGCCGTGATTGTCTCCTGCCCCCGCATGGCCGCCAGAAGCATCACGAACACCGGACCCATCGCGATGAGCAGAGCCGCATGGGCCACGCTGGTGTTGTTCATTCCGATGATGAAAGCTGTCTGGTTGAGCGTGATGCCGCACACGCCCAACACGATCAGCGTCCAGACTTCCTTGCGTGTCCACGGCGCACCGTGAGGCCGCCGTTTGCGCATCCATCCATAGATAGGGAAGAGGAATACGGCTGCGAGCAGCGTCCGCAACGGAGCAAACAACAGGGGAGGGAACGACCGCAGAGACAGCTTGGCGGCAACATAGTTGACGCCCCAGATGAACGTCATGAAGCCGATCAACCCGTAAAGCCCGGCGCGTGATCTCGTCACTGCGGCTTGATCGTCTCCTGCCTCACCCGCACTGACTCCAGAAATGCCAGGTCCAGGTTGTAGCCAAACCCCGGGCCGTCAGGGACGGTGATCATCCCATCGGGCGAGACTTCGACCCAGGGATCGATCACATCCCGCTTCCAGTACCGCCTCGAAGCAGACACGTCGCCGGGGAGCGTGAAGTTGGCCAGTGTCGACATGGCCACGTTATGCGCGCGGCCCACGCCTGATTCAAGCATCCCGCCGCACCACACAGGGATGCCGGATTTCTCACAGACGTCGTGCACGCGCCTGGCTTCGGCGAATCCGCCGACGCGTCCCAACTTGATGTTGATGATTCGGCAGGCGCCTATGCGGATAGCCTGGTCGGCGTGGTGTGCTGTGCGGATGCATTCATCCAGACAGATGGGTGTCTTGAGCGCGGCTTGCAGTTGGGCGTGGTCGATGATCTCATCGTGTGCCAGCGGCTGTTCAATCATCATCAGTTCGAATTCATCAAGCGCCTTCAGGCGGTCAATGTCGCCCAGCGTGTAGGCCGAATTGGCATCGGCCATCAACAGGGCAGACGGGAACTCCTTGCGCACCTGGGCGATGACATCTATGTCCCAGCCGGGCTTGATCTTGATCTTGATACGCCGGTAGCCGGCTTCGACCTCAGTTCTGATCTTCCCGATCAGTTGCTCGACCGAATCCTGAATGCCGATGGACACTCCGCAAGCAATCTCCTTGCGCGCCCCGCCGCCGATCTCCTTCCAGAGCGGCACGCCGTTGAGCCGGGCCTGCAGGTCCCAGCATGCGGCTTCAAACCCACCCTGGGCCATCTTGTGGCCGCGGATTCCGGCGCTGAGCTTGCCCGCCGTTTGGGCCTCAACCGTCTTGCCGGCAGCCTTCGGCGCAATGTAGTTCTTCAGCAACAGCCAGGCGCTTTCGGTCCACTCTTCGTTGTAGAAGGGGTGTTCGCCGCAGGTCACTTCGCCCCAGCCGGAAATGCCCCCACTTACCACTTCCACCAAAATCATGTCGCGCGAGTACGTGCGACCGAAACTGGTCTCGAAGAAATGCACCAGCGGCATGGCGATCTGGTGCAGCCTGATCTCGTCTATTTTGAATCCCATATTCCGAATGTGTAGGTGCCGGTCTCGGCGGACCTCTCAAATCCTGTCACTGTCAACCCGTGCTCGAACGCCTTCACAAATCCTTGAGCCGCCCGCGCCTGGATTTCGCGCGCCCGCGCCGGGTCACTCGCCCGGATCTCGGCGATGTCGGCCGGCACGCTGATCCGTTCGAGGATCTCGCCGCGCTGTTCCGGCGAACCGGCAAGCAAGCCATTGACGCGTGGTGAATCGAGCCGCCACTCGGCTACGCAGCGGTCGGTCGGCAGCCCGCCATGGAGATGGCTGGTCGTGGTTCCGTACTGGTTCAGGACGTAACGCTTCACCACTGCGCCCAGCCGCTCGATGTTGAAATGGGCGTTCTTGAGCTCCAGCGGATCGAAGGTCCATTCGACCAAACGAATGCCACGCTCCAGCGCCTCCTCGCGCTGCGCAAGTTTCATCCGCCGTCCGAGTCCCTTGTCGCGATAGCTGTCCTTGACGCCCATCATGTGGCTATGCAGATATGGCTCTTCCCCGGACTTCAGCCCGGGGATCGCCAGCAGGAAACCCACCATTTCTCTGCCGTCGTAGCAGCCAATCGTTTGGCCACCCACCTTGTGTGCCACCACGAACAGCCTCACCGGCAGGAGTTCGATGTCGTCAAAGCCCCAGATCTCCTGCTGCAGCCGAACCGCTTCGCGAAACTCCTCAACCGTATTCAGGCGCCTGAGTTCGATGGCCCGCGCGTTTTCGCTTCCTGCCACAATGCCTCCATTTCGTCAACCCCGTGCAGCTTGGCCGATTCCGCCAGTGTCCGCCCCCGTTTGGCCACCTCGCTCTCCACGTACTGGAATCGACTGCGGAACTTCCGGTTTGTCGTCCGCAGTGCCTGCTCCGGGTCCACTTTCAGCCAGCGGGCAATGTTGACTACGGTGAATAAGACGTCGCCCACTTCCCCCTCTCGCCCGGCTTGATCCTCGGCCTGCCTCAGCTCATCCAATTCTTCATGCAACTTGGCGACGACATCATCCAGGTTCGGCCATTCGAAGCCCACCCCAGCTGCCTTCTTGCTGATTTGCACCGCCTCAGCCAGTGCTGGCTGCGACCGCGGCACTCCGTCAAGCAGACCCTTCGGCCCGTCCACTCTGGCCTTCTTCTCGTCCGCCTTGATCTCGTTCCAGCGCTTCAGAACCTGCTCAGGGGTCTTGGCGTCGCCGCCGGCGAAGACATGAGGGTGACGGCGGACCAACTTCTCGTTGATCGCGTCCAAAGAATCGGCAATCGAAAATCGCTTCTCTTCTTCGGCCATCTGCGCATGGAAGACCGCCTGGAGCATGAGATCGCCAAGTTCCTCGCACAGCGAGACGTAATCCCGCTGGTCGATCGCGTCGAGCACCTCGTAAGTCTCTTCGAGCGTGTACGGTTTGATTGAATCGAAGGTCTGCTCGGCGTCCCACGGGCAGCCGCCGGGAGACCGAAGCTGGGCCATGATCTGTACCAGCCGCTCGAATTTGACGCCGATGGATTCTGAAGAGCCGTCGCTCATGGGTTTGAAGGGGAATTTCAAGCGTAGCATAGGGCCTTTCGAGCCCATTCAGACCATCCCGGAGGCGCCACGCGAAGCGTGCGGTGATTGTCGCGTGGATCGCCTCACCAATCCCGCTGGCTTATCTTTCACAATGAAGACCATGGTGTCCATCCGCACCGTCCATACCTCTGCAGATCTCCACGCCGTCAAATGTCTCTTCCTCGAATACGGTGACACACCGGGAGTCGGCGTCTGCGTCGTCGGGTTCGCCGGCGAGATTGCCGCGCTGCCCGCCGGCTACGACCTCATCCTGCTCGCGGAAATCGACGGCGTCCCCATCGGCTGTGCAGCCCTACGCCAACTCGGTGGCGAAGCTGAACTGAAACGTCTCTACGTAAATCCATCAGCGCGCGGCTCCGGAGCGGGACGTCTCCTCGCCGAGTCCATTATTGAAGCTGCCCGCAGCCGCGGCTACCGCCTCCTCCGCCTCGACACCCTCCCCTCCATGGTGGCCGCTATACGGCTTTACGAATCCCTCGGGTTCAAACCCGCTGAGGCCTACTACGCCGGTGCACCCAGCGATTCGCGCTTCTATGAACTCAGTCTGGTCTAAGTTCTCCGACGCCTTTCCCCTCAACGCCAGGGGACTAGGTAATTCCTGACCAGTTGGTACAGAATAAAGAAATGGGCCTGTAGTCCTGTAGTAAACTGTGGGTGAGCCCTCATTTTAGGAGAAAACCATGCCATTAGTCTCTATGCGTCAGCTCTTGGACGAAGCCGCCAAGGGTGGATATGGTGTTGGCGCGTTCAACGTCAACAACATGGAACAGATCCAGGCCATCATGGAAGCGGCCCGCGAAACCGAGTCGCCGGTGATCGTCCAGGCCAGCCGTGGCGCCCGTTCCTATTCTCAGGACCGGTTCCTGTATCACCTCATGCTCGCCGCCACCGAGCTCTATCCGGAAATCCCCACGGTCCTGCATCTCGACCACGGCAACAGCCCCGAAACCTGCAAATCGGCCATCGACCTCGGCTTCACGTCGGTCATGATGGACGGTTCGCTGCTGGCTGACGGCAAGACACCGTCCAGCTACGAGTACAACGTGGATGCCACCCGCCAGGTGGTTGCGGCCGCTCATGCCAAAGGCGTCACGGTTGAAGCTGAAATCGGTTGCCTCGGCGGCATTGAAGACGGTCACGGCGCTGGCGGCAGCGGTATGGAGCATCTCACCGATCCAGCCCAGGCGGCCCAGTTCGTCGGTGACACCAAGTGCGATGCGCTCGCCATCGCCATCGGCACCAGCCACGGCGCTTACAAGTTCACCCGCAAGCCCGACGGCGAAGTCCTCAAGATGGACGTCCTCATTCAGATCCACAAGTTGCTGCCCACCACCCACCTGGTCATGCACGGCTCGTCATCGGTTCCGAAGGATCTCCAGGACATCATCAACAAGTATGGCGGCAGCCTGAAGCCCACCTGGGGCGTGCCGGTGGAAGAGATCCAGATTGGCATCAAGAACGGCGTCCGCAAGGTCAACGTGGACACCGACAACCGCCTCGCCATGACCGGCGCCATCCG
>CAZSBK010000037.1:0-45925 GCA_964604945.1 uncultured Candidatus Solibacter sp. | reverse complement strand
GTTGCAGCTGGCCCAGCGGACATCAGCGCCGAGATCAACCAGGGTTTCGATCAGAACGGCCGTCTGAATGGTCATGTGCAGCGAACCGGTGACGCGAACGTCCTTGAGCGGCTTTTCGGCGGCATACTTGCGCCGGATCGACATCAGGCCCGGCATCTCAGCCTCGGCGATGACGATCTCCTTGCGGCCCCATTCGGCCAAAGAAATGTCGGCCACCTTGTACTCGGCGGTGGCGGGGTTCAATGTTGTGCTCATCCTTGATCCTCTTTGCGGTTCTCTGCATCCCGACCGCTGTTGTGGGTTGAATAGCTTTCAAAAACTTGTATCAAGTTATCGCGATACATTGATATCATACAAGAGAAGTCGCCATGCAGTCAATCCTAAAGACGATCAAGCTCCTGTCGGACCCAAACCGGATCCGGGTGTTGCTGTTGCTAGAGCGCGAGGAACTGAGTGTTGCCGAGTTGCAGGAGATCCTCTCGATGGGACAGAGCAGCATCTCGACTCACCTGTCTCAGATGAGGCAGGCGGGTTTGGTCGAGGACCGGCGGTTGGGAAAGAACGTCCTGTACCGGTTGCCGGAGCCGGGGGCGCGGGTGGATGGATTCCGGGGCGTGTTGGAACTGGCGCGGAAGGCGTCCGGTGAGATTCCGGAGGCGGCGCAGGACGAAGCGGCGCTTCGATTGGTCCTGGACAAGCGCCGCGACAAGGTGAGGGCGTATTTTGATGAACTTGCAGGGAAGTTCGGGCGGCAGTACGTTCCGGGCCGGTCGTGGAAGGGGCTGGCTGAGACGCTCCTGAAGCTGATGCCGCCGATGGTGATCGCCGATCTGGGGGCGGGCGAGGGGACGTTCTCTCAGTTGCTGGCGCAGAGGGCGGAGCGGGTGATCGCCGTGGACAATTCGGAAAAGATGGTCGAGTATGGGGCGCAATTGGCGCGCGAGCACGGGTTGGAAAACCTTGAGTATAGGGTGGGCGACATGGAGACGCTGCCGATCGAGGACGGGTCGGTGGACCTGGCGTTCTTCAGCCAGTCGTTGCACCATGCGCAACACCCGGAACGGGCTGTAGGCGAGGCGTACCGGATCTTGCGGGCGGGCGGGCGGATCGCCGTGCTGGATCTGTTGAAACACCACATGGAAGAGGCGCGCGAGATGTACGCCGACCAGTGGCTGGGATTCAGCGAGGTGGAACTGGTCGGGTTCCTGGGCAAGGCGGGATTCAGCGGCGTGCAGACGGCGGTGGTGCATCGGGAAGAGCAAGCGCCGCATTTCCAGACGTTGCTGGCCGTGGGGGACAAGCCGGGCGAGGGATACTGAGCCGGACTGAGGGGTCCGGCGCGGACGGGGCGTCCGGCGTCCCCCACATGCCGGCCAGGGGGCCGGCCGCGGACGAGGGCGTCCGCCCTACTGCGAGTTGCTGGGTGGGCGTTCGAAGACCAGGATTTCTGTGAAATAGTCGCCACGGCCACATTTGAGCAGGCTGGGCAATGGACGGTAGTGCTGCCCAAGGGCGTCGATCAGAGGGGCGTCAACCTGTCGGCGGTATCCGGCGAGGAAGTAGACTCGGCGGGTTCCGTTCTGCACAAACGAACTGACCGTGGCCGCGGCTTCGCGGCGTAGCGGAGTCAGGTCCGTGGCGCGGAGGTGGGCGCCCTCGTAGCCGGAGTGGGCGTCGATAGCCGAGGGGAATGACTGTTCGCGCCAGCTTTGCCAGCCGTGTACTCGGTTCAGGTAGTAAGACACAGCAGGGCGGCTGAGGCTGCCGAATATAACAGCGTCCTGAACGGTCAACTGTCCAAGCAGCTTCTCGGCTGCGCATTTGGCGTCGCACTCCGGTGAGCCGGCCTTCGAGCCAATGAAAAAGATCAGGGCCAGAGCCGAGATGGAGGCGGCAAGCGGCGTGGGTTTGATGCGGGAGAGAAGGCAGCCAAGAGCGATGGCCAGGGTAGGCAGGGCGACGATGGTGAAGCGGGGAAAGAAGAACGGGCGCCAGAAGCTGATCAGAAGCGGCGGCAGGAGCGTGGCGGCATAGAGGGTGAAGGTCCAGACCGGTAGTGCGGCGGCCGGTTGACGGCGGCGGAAAAGTGGCGAGAGGAACAGTAGCAGAAACAGGGGCGTCACTCCAAGATGGAGGAATGCGAGCTCGCCAAACGTCTGAAAAGCAGGTGGTCTGAGCCATGCGGTGGATTCGCCGGAGTTGGCCACCTGGGCTGCGAGCACGGGCAACCAGACGAACGTGAACGGAAGCAGTGCGAAAGCGATGGCGGCGAGGAGCTTCACCGCTCGGCGAGGGAAATGGACGACGGAGGCAACGCCCAGACCGGCTATGAGGCAGAGCATCCAGATGTGCGCGAAACTGCCGAGGGCGACGGCGAGAGTGAATCCTGCCCAGTCACGTGGACGTGCGTCTTCACTCGCTACGGCGAGCCAGAACCAGATTACCGTGGCTGAAAGTAATCCAGCGAGCGAGTACATGCGGATGAGTTCGGCGCTGAGGACGGCCAGCGGGGCAAAGGCGTAAATGGCGGCGCAGAGGAGTCCGATGGCGTTGTTGGGAGAAGGCCAACTGGAGGCGTGGCCGGAGGCATCAGCCTGCAGATGCCGGCCAAGGGGCTGGTCGCGGACGAGGACGTCCGCCCCACTTTCGGGAGTCGGCGCCTCTTGCGCGGAGGCGTGGCCAAGGGGCCACGCGCGGGTCAGGGGACCCGCACTCCGGTCGAATGAAGAGGGTGGTTGCGGTGGTTGTTGGGCAGAGGCAAGACGGCGGCCCAGGGCGAAGACGACGAAAGTGGCGGTGAAGTGGAATAGAACAGACAGCAGGCGGCCCGAGAGTTCGTTTGGTCCAAACACCGAGGACCACGCCTGGAGCAGAAGGAAATAGAGCGGGGGATGGACGTCGGCGCGGACGGTGACCAGCAAGCCCGGCAAGGTGAGCGAAGCGGTTCGGAGACTCCAGACATCATCGGCGCGGATCGAGCGGGTGATGTTTAGAAAAGCGGCGGCGATGACGGCCAACCAAACGAACAGGTGGATGGCCAGTTCACGTTTCGGCAATGGGTCTCGATGATCGGCGCTGGAGTCCAATCAGGTCATCATACGTGAATTGGGCGTCAGCGGCGCGTGAAAGGGTCCCAGCCCTGGGCGGTCAGGCGTTTGCCTTGGAGGAAGACTGCGCCGGGTTTGCCTTCGGCGAGAGCACCAATGCGGATCGAGCCTTGCGGCGGGCGTTTCGAGGAGGGCAGCGCAAAGAGGAGTTCGTAGTCCTCACCGCCGTGGAGCGCCTGATCGAGTGTTGCGCCAGGGGCGACGGGGACGTCATCGATGCGGGCTGAGAGGCCGGAAGCGTGAGCCAGACGGTGAAGATCGAGTGACAGGCCGTCGCTCAAATCCATGCAAGCGGTGGCGCGCAGGCGGCGGAGGCGCAACCCGGCATTGAGGCGGGGCTCAGGACGGAGCAAATAACCGGATGCAGTCATGGCGCCGAGTGGACCGGTGACGTAAAGCAGGTCGCCGGCATGGCCACCGGAGCGGGTGAGGGCGCGGCCGGTGGGAGTGGAGCCGATGACGATAACGTCGGCGGAGAGTTGCGCGGCGCGGGTGAGGTCGCCACCGGCGAGAGAAACATCATGGCGCTTGGCGAGGGTGGTCAATCCACGGTAGAAACCGGCGAGCCATTGCTGGTCAGCGGCGGGGGCAAGGGCGAGCGAGACGAAGCACCAATGCGGATCTCCACCCATTGCGGCGATGTCGCTCAGCCCGCGCGCCAGGGCCTTCCAGCCGCAATCGTAGGCGGCATGGACGCCGAACTTGAAATGGACTCCGTCGACGACCATATCGGTGGTTACGAGAAGATGGCGGCCGCGCGGGGGCGTGAGGACGGCGCAATCGTCGCCGATCAGCGTTTTGCCGGACCAGCGGCGGATGGCGCGGATGAGGTCGAGTTCATTCACTGCGCAGAACGAGGCCCGAGGGCAGTTGTTCACCAAAGACGCGGCCCATTGAATCGAGGTCGTCGTGACTTTCGCTCTCGAAGATCTTCAGAAGAGATGGGGTATCAGCAAGGGTGCGGCGGATGAGGTCCTGGGTGGCGGGGGGGAGGTCTCGTGTGGAGTCGCCGGTGACCTGTCCGATGCGGGCGAGCGATTCCTCGCAGCCCGGAGCGCGGGCGATGGACTCGATCCAGCGCACGGCCGTGGAGGCGGGCAGGACCTGATTCGCCGGCCCATAGAAGAGTTTTCGCGCGCCGATGCGGGCGAGACACCAGAGTTCACTGGCCGACGCGTCGTTGTTGCGGACGCGCTTCACCAGGGCGTTGCCGAGTTCGGTGCGGGTGCCGGCGGGCAACGCTTCGAGCGAGGCGGCGCAGCGCCACATCTCGCGCAACAGGCTGGCGTTGACGCGCGGGGCCTTGCCGCGTGGCAGGAGCGTGGCGGCGAGGCGCTGGAAGAGGTCGGCCTGCTGGTTCTTGTTCAGACCGCCGGCGACGCGGCCCCAGAAGATCCACCATTGCGATTCGCATTCAACGCGGGAGGCAAAGGTAAGGCCCTGAGCCCAGATGCGGCGGGCGAGGTCGATGCGGAAGTCGTCACCGGGATAACCGAAGCCAGGGCGAAGACAGAGTCCGCAGAGGTTGAGCCAGCGGCCTTCGAAGGCGGGTCCGCGTTTTCGGCCTTCAGCGAGTTCGAGGAACGTGTCGCCGAGGCGGCGGATGGTCTCAAGGGGCCAGGAATTGCGGCCGAGGGCGAGGGTCTGCTCAAGCCGGGAGGGGAGTTCTTCTGGCGTCAGATTACTGCCCTCGAAGACCGAACGAATGAGGGCGACGGCTTCGTCGACAGCGGCGACGCTGACCACGGCGACGGGTTTAGTTCGTTTGGTCTGTTCGGCGAGGACGGGTCTGCGAAGTTCAAACTGCAAGCGCCAGCGATGTTCACTGACCTTGGACTCGGCCCAGATTTCGAGCGTGCCGACCTCTGTCAGATGCGCACCCAAACGAACAGGGACGTTGCGCTCCTCGGCCTTGCGGCCAAAGCGGATAACAGATTCGAGCGGCGCGTGATGATGCAACTCTTCATCAGGCGGGAACTCGACGATGTCGCCGACCTTGTCGTCGGCGCGCAGCAAGGAGCTATAGAGGCGGAAGGAGACGGCCTTGTTGGCGATGAGCTCAAGGTTTTCGAGGTCGAGCGATTGAGTGGACCCCTCTTCAGCGCCGCGCGGGACGAGGCAGACGGTGCGGAGTTTGTCCTCGGCACGACCGACGCCCAGGAAGTAAGACCGAGGCAAGCCGCCGCGGACCAGGACGCCCGCGCCGCCGGATTTGACGTGCGAATAGTAGGCCGCGCCGACGGCGACGGCGAGGTCGAGATCGTTGTTTTCAAAGACCAGCGGGCGTTTGCCGTACCAGCGTTCGACGACATCGGCGACACGGTGGCGCAGGATCTCGGGGATGAAAAAGCCGCCGTTGAACAGGATGGCGTCGGGGGCGGGTGTTTGCGAAGTGGTAAGGAAAGCGGCCAGATGGCGGGTGACGGCGGGGTCGGAGACGTAGGGTAGCCCGAGCTCGCGGAAGAGGCTGCGGGCGTCCTCGGCGGGTTTTTCAGCGAGTTCGCAGAAGGGGAGAAAACCATCGAGAGCGAGCTCAAGGGCTTCGTCGCGGAGGATGGTGGTTTTAAGGGTGCCGCCGACGAGCGAGGTGCCTCCGCCGAGTACGGTGATCTCGGCGCTTTCAATGGCGGATGACGTGAGCAGACGTTCCTTGGCCGAGCTGCACTGGCGGCGCAGGGCGCTGCGTTGGCGGAGCGAGAGCTTCGTGTTGAGCTTCGATTCGACGAGCCAGCCGAGAGTGAGGTCGAGGTTGTCGCCGCCGAGCAAGAGGTGTTTGCCGACAGCGGTGCGAGTGAATTCGACGCGGTCGCCCTGGCGCGCGACGCGGATGACGGTGAAGTCGCTGGTGCCGCCGCCGACGTCGCAGACCAGGACGGTCATGCCGTCGAAGAGGCTTTTCTGCGATTGCGACAGGTGGTTGGCGATCCAGGAGTAGAAGGCCGCGGCGGGTTCTTCGAGAAGAGTGACCTTGGGGAAACCGGCCTCGGCGGCCGCTTCGACGGTGAGTTCACGGGCCTCTTCGTCAAACGATGCCGGGACGGTAAGGACGACATCCTGTTCGGCTGCGGGGGGGCGTCCTGAAGATTCCCAAGCCTGGCGGATGTGGGCGAGATAACGGGCCGAAGCCTCGACGGGCGACATGACGCGGCCCTGCTCCTGGGCGTCCCAAGGGAGGATTTTGGCGCGGCGGTCGACCTCCGGATTCGAGAGCCAGCTTTTGGCCGAATGGACCAGTTTCGTTGGGACGAGCGCGCCCTGATCGCGGGCGAATTCGCCGACATAGCCGTCGCCCTCGAGATAAAGGAACGAGGGCAGTGTACGGCGCGGCTCGATGGTGGCGGCGGTGACCGGTTGCGGGATGTCGAGGACGTGGACGGGCGGGAATTCGGAGCCTTCGGCCTCACGCGGGTCGATGAAGGCGAGCGCGGAATTCGTGGTGCCGAGATCGATGCCGAGCTTCATTTGCGTGAGTGCTGCCTGACTTGGAATTCGAGCTTCCAGCGGCGGCCGTCGCGGGCCGCACACCATAGCTCAAGCGTACCTGTTTCGGTGATGTGCGTCTCCAGGGCGACGCGGGTCAGCTGACCTTGCTGGCCGCTGGAATCGAGGGTGACTTGGATGGGCGCGAGCTCTTCGAGCTCCCCGGTCACTTCGTCCAACAGGTCACCCAGGGCGTCGTTCTTGCGGGAGGCCGAGGCGAAGAAGCGAAACTCGGCGGGCTCGCCCACGATGAGGCCAAACTCCCCGCTGGGGACTTTTTCGCGCGATCCTTCATCCATGCCAAACGGGGCGACGGTGAGCGCCTTCATGGGTGCAGCCATGCCTGGGACCGCGGGCATGGAGGTCTCAATGCCGACATAGTATGTGCGAGGAATGCCGCCGCGGATTCGTACGCCCTTGTTGTGTCGAGCCAGGCCGTAATAGGCCGCACCGCGAGCGACGGCGAGCATCAGATCCTCACCTTCGAGACACTGAGCCGGGCCGAAGCCCTCGGCCACGATCCAGGAGTTCAGCACGTTCATCAGCCGGGCGCGGAGGTGTCCGGCACGGAAGACTCCGCCGTTGAAAAGGACGTGAGTGGGGCAGGCGAGTCCTGAACTGCCCCGGCGGACGCTTCCGTGTTCGGCGGATGCGGCCTGCTGGCGCAGGAAGCGGGCCAGGTGGCGCGTGATGGCGGCGTCGGGTTCGTAAGGGAGGCCGACTTCAACCAAGGCAGCACGGCGCCGGGCGGGCATGTCGTTGCTGGAGACGACGGGGAAGAAGCCATCGACGAGGAGGTGCTCGACTTCAGCGCGGGTGAGTTTTGCCTGGACGGTCCCGCCGATGAGCGAGGAGCCGCGGCCCAGGATGGCGATGCTCTCCTCGGACGCATCCGGATCAGAGAGGAGGCGTTCCTTGGCGAGGCGGCACTGCTGCCAGAGGGCGTGCATTTGGCCGGAATCGAGTTTTCGGCCCTTGGCGTTCAGGCCAGCGGCGATTGAATGGGCCAGGGCGAGGTCCATGTTGTCGCCGCCCAGCAGCAGGTGCTCGCCGACGGCGACGCGATCGAGTTCCAGACGGCCGCCGCGGTCGACGACGGCGATGAGGCTGAGGTCGGTGGTTCCGCCGCCGACATCGACGATCAGGATGAGGTCGCCCGGCGAGACGCGCTCGCGCCAGTCCGGGTGTGCAGCGATCCAGGCATAGAACGCGGCCTGAGGCTCTTCGAGCAGCAGGACATTCCTAAGCCCGGCGAGCGAGGCGGCGCGTTGCGTGAGTTCACGGGCGACAGCGTCGAACGAAGCCGGGACTGTGAGAACGACAGGCTGCGAGTCGATAGGATCGTCAGGATTCTCGCTGTTCCAGGCTTGGCGGAGATGGGCGAGGTAATGGGTGGAGGCTTCGAGGGGTGAGACTCCGGGGAGGCCGCCGGGGGCGTTCAGGGGCAGGATGCGGGACGTACGGTCGTCGCCGGGCTGGCAGAGCCAGGACTTAGCCGAGGAGACCAGACGTCCGGTGGTTTCGCGACCACGATGGGCGGCATAGCGGCCGCAGACAGTGACGGCATTTTCGGTCCACGGAAGCTCAAGCAGGCCGCCTTCAGATTCCGATGGCGGGGCGAGATAGAGACAGGACTCGAGTAACGGTTCGGCGCGGAGTTCGCCAGGAGCGACGACTTGGGTGATGGGGAAAACTTCAACCTTGGGGTCGAGTCCAGGTTCGCACCAGGCCAAGCCGCAGTTGGTAGTTCCGAGATCGATGCCGACGAAACGCAAAGCTTATTCGACTTCCAGTTCGGCCGGGGCCAGGATGGAGACCGACTGTTTCTGATGGATGGCAGGCAGCGAGACGCTATCGGCGCGCCAGCCCTTGTGGCGGAGGGTGCCGCCCGAGGGTTTGCCCTGGGCCGGGAGGTTGCCCACGAACTTGATGGCGTTGGGGTCGCGTGCCAGAGCGCCGGCGGACTCAGACTTGGTGAAGGTGCCTTCGACGCCGTCGATCACCGGGGCGAGCTTGACGTATTTGCCGAGCGATTCCTGGCACTGGGCGTGGACGTTGCGGACGGCTGAGCCGACCTGGTCATCGGAGTAAGGGCCAATGTCCTCCATGAGGAAGTCGAGCAAGCGGGCATCGCGTTGGAGGATGCCAAGGAGTTGAAGGGCGCCGTCGGAGGTCCTGGTCTCAATGGGTTTCGGAGCTTCGGCTTGTTTCCTGGATGCTTTGGCGTAACCAAAGTGGGTGGCGACGTCCTGGGGCAGATCGCCGCCGAGGATGGCAAAGAAGGACCGAAAGGCCATGCCGATGTTGCTCAAGTTGAGGGAACCTCCGAAACTACAGGATACAATGCGAGGCCGGACCGGCCCCAGGCTGGATTAGCGGGAGCCCTGGACGACGGCTTTGTCGCGGAGTTTGGCCAATTCGCGGCGGGCGATGCCGGCCCAGTAACCGTTGGGATCGGCCTTGAGATAGGCGCGCCAGTGGCGAACGGCCTTCAACGGTTCGCCGTGGGTTTGGTGAAGGAGTGCAATGTTGTAGTGGGCGTCGGGATAGTCGGGTTGGTCGTCGAGGGCGGCCAGATACTGCTCGAGAGCTTTGTGCCACTGCCCGGTTTCGTCGTAGAGGTTGCCGAGATTGAAGTGGGCGAGCGCGTAGCTGGGCTTGGCGAGAAGGGCGCGGCAGTAGCAGTCTTCGGCCCTGGGCCAATCGCGCTGATTGTAGTAAATGGTTCCCAGATTGACAAGGGCCGAGGCCTGTTCGGGATCGATTTCGAGGGCCTTCTGGTATGCAGCCATGGCTCGATCGATCGAGATTCCTGAACGCTCCGCCTCGACGCCGCGTTCGAACCAGGTTTCGGCTTCAAGAGTGCGCGCGGCTCGTTCGAGCTGTTCAGTCTGCTCCGCGGGGCGAGAGGGAAACGCGAGCATTCGACGGAGTTCGTCCCGATCGAAGTCGAGCAGAAGCTGGCCGGAGAGGGCCTCCATCTTGCCACCATCCACTTGAACCGCCACCTTGCGGCCGTCGGTGAAGATCTTCAACTCGGCCAATGGATCGGCGATATGGGTGAGGCGCGACCGCAGCGAATAAAGGATGAGGCGGATGCGTGCGACGCCGATATGGCGGTGACGCAACTGGCGCAGGGTTTTGAGCGCGACCAGGTCACGAAAGCCATATTCCCGCGCCGGAGCGATGAAGCCTGACGCCTCCCAATTGGCCAACACGCCTTCCCCAATGCCGAGGAGGCGCAAAACTTCAACTCGCGTGTAGGAGCGTCTGAGGCCTTCAGCCTGCACGGGTGGAATTGTAGCACGCAGGTCTGGGCCCGCGCGCGGGCATCCGGGGAGGGTTTATGGAATTGACTTCAGCCGGGCGGGAGATGGATACTAGGAATGGTACTAATGCAACTGAGTGTCAAAAATGAGGCGGACAAAGCCGGGCTTCTCGCGCTTGCGGATCTGCAGGAAGACAGCGTAGGAGTCGTGGATCAGATTGACCTGCCGGAGGAGTTGGCAGGCCGGTTGATGGAACTCGGTTTCGTGCCAGGGCACAGCGTTTCCGTGGGCCGGGCAGCGCCGGGCGGCGATCCTCGAGTGTTCCGCGTGGATGGCAGCGAAATCGCGCTACGGCGCGAAACCAGCAGTTGCATCTACGTCCGGCCCGCGTACGAGGTCTAGGGCGTCATGGGCGAGGTGCGGGGCGGCGCCAGCACGGCTGAATCCCCCCGTCCGGCGGGCCCCAGGCTCGTTGCGATCATCGGCCCGCCGAACTCGGGCAAGTCGACGCTGTTCAACCACCTGACGGGGCTGCGCCAGAAAGTAGCCAACTTCCCAGGCGTAACGGTGGAACACCGTGTGGGCAAAGCGCACGTAGTCGGCCATCACGACGTGGAGTTGGTGGATCTACCCGGCGTTTACAGCATGAATCCGCGTTCGGAGGATGAGCGCGTTTCGCACGACGTACTCAGAGGAAGAATGGAGGGTCTGGCGCGACCCGATGCCATTCTCCTGGTGCTTGACTCGACAAACCTGAACCGCCATCTTTCGCTGGCTGCTCCAATCCTGTCTTTGGGTTTGCCCACGCTGATCTTGCTCAACATGGCAGACGACCTGCGGGCGCGCGGCGGCAAGGTCAACGTGGAACTGCTCGCGGCGCAATTGGGCGCGCCCGTGGCGCTGATTAGCGCGGCGAAGGGTCAGGGGCTGGACGCAGTGCGCCGGTTCCTGACAGGGGGCATCGGCGTGCCCAGGCCGATCGAACTGCCGGTGCTGCTGGACGTGCCAGCGTGCCGCCAATGGGCCCGGCGAATGGCTTCGGACGCCAACTACGCCAATCCTGCGCCGCCGGTGTGGACCCAGAGGCTGGACGGACTCTTTCTGCACCCAGTGGGCGGGCCGGTGGTGTTCACGCTGGTGGTATTGCTCGTGTTCCAGAGCATCTTCGCCGGCGCCAGGCCGTTGATGGACGGCATCGAATACCTAGTTGCGGCAACCGGCTCTCAATTGGGCTCGTGGCTGGGCGAGGGGTGGCTGCGGTCGCTCATTGTCGATGGAATCTGGAGCGGCGTAGGAGCGGTTGTCATCTTCCTGCCGCAGATCCTGCTGCTGTTCTTCTTCGTGGCGATTCTGGAGGACTCCGGGTACTTGGCGAGGGCTGCGATGATCGCGGACCGGACGATGGCGAGGGTAGGGCTGCAGGGCAAATCCTTCATCCCGTTGTTATCGGCTTATGCCTGTGCGGTGCCTGCGATCATGGCGACGCGGACGATCGAAAGTAAGCGCGACCGGATTGCGACGATTCTCATCGCGCCATTCATGACCTGCTCGGCGAGGCTGCCCGTGTACACGTTGATTATCGCGGCGTTCATTCCGGAACAGCCATTCTTCGGGCCTCTGTTCGGATCGCGCGCGGCGGCGCTGTTGGGACTCTACCTGCTCGGCTTCCTGGCGGCTTTCGTGACGGCGAAGATCCTGAAATCATCGATTCTCGAAAGCGAACTGACGCCATTCGTGCTGGAGATGCCGCCCTACCGCATGCCCACCTTTCGTTCGGTCGGGTTACGGCTGCTGGACCGGGCGATGGCGTTCCTAAAGCGCGCCGGCACGGTCATCCTTGGCGTTTCGATTGTGCTCTGGATCCTTGCAAGCATCCCGCAGGTCAATGGAAAGGCGCCGGCGATCGAACAGAGTCTAGCCGGAACGCTGGGCCGCGCAATCGAACCCATCATCAAGCCGCTCGGTTTCAACTGGAAGATCGGCATCGGGCTGGTGACTTCGCTGGCGGCGCGCGAGGTAATCGTCGGCACGCTGGGAACAATCTACGGGATGGAAGGCGAAGCCAGCTCTGCCGGGCTGCAGAAGGCACTGCACTCGGATCTGACTTTCGGCGGCGCGGTGGCGCTGCTGGTGTTTTTTGCCTTCGCCATGCAGTGCATGTCGACTTTGGCCGTAGTGCGGCGCGAAACCGGCGGCTGGAAGTGGCCGGCGATCCAGTTTACCTATATGAGCGGACTGGCCTACGTGTGCGCGTTTCTGACCAACCAACTTCTGTCCTGACGCCAGCGGGGCGGATGCTAGCATGAGTTCTGAGGGCAATCCATTCATGCGCAACGTCATCATCATCGGTTCCGGATGCGCCGGCAACACGGCAGCGATCTACACGGCGCGGGCGGGGTTGAAGCCGCTGGTCATCGGCGGCCATGAGCCCGGTGGACAGCTTTCCCTGACTACCGAAGTCGAGAACTTTCCGGGATTCCCGGAAGGCATCATGGGGCCGCAACTCGTCGAGAACATGAAACAGCAGGCAATGCGGTTCGGCGCCGAGTATGTGACGGGCAAAGTGGATGAGGCAGACTTGTCGAAACGGCCGTTCCGGCTGAAGGTGGACGAGGAGTGGCTCGAATGCAGGGCGCTCATCATCGCTTCGGGCGCTTCGGCGCGTTGGCTCGGGTTGCCAAACGAGCGCAAACTGGTGGGGCACGGGGTGAGTTCGTGCGCGACCTGCGACGGTTTTTTCTACCGCGGCAAGAAGATCATCGTCATCGGCGGGGGCGATTCGGCGATGGAAGAGGCCAACTTCCTGACGCGATTCGGCGAAGAGGTGACCATCCTCCACCGCCGCGAGGAGTTTCGCGCATCGAAGATCATGCTCGACCGGGCGAAAGCGAATCCGAAGATCAAGTGGCTTCTCAACACAATTGTCGAAGACATCTTCGACGTGGAGCAGGGTGTGGTGACAGGTGTTCAACTGAAGGACGTCAAGTCCGGCAAGGTCTGGAAGCAGGATGTGGACGGGTTCTTCCTGGCCATTGGGCACGTGCCGAACACGCAGCCGTTCAAAGGCCAGCTTGACCTTGATCCGGACGGGTACATCATCAGCCACGGCGGCGCGAAGACCAATATCCCGGGCGTTTTCCACGCCGGCGACGTAGAGGATAGGACGTATCGTCAGGCGATCACGGCGTCGGCGGCCGGCTGCAAGGCGGCGATCGAAGTTGAGCGAATGCTGGAAGCGGAAGGGCACTAGGCGAGATCGGCTCTCCTTGCTCGCGGTTGATGGCAGTTGCGCGTTCCTGACTGTACGGCGGGGCAGGGATGCGGTATACAGGTCGAATGAGACTTGCCACGCTGGCACTTCTATCCGTATGCGCCATTGGTGCGCCGCTGGACGGCGACTCACGGTGGACGACATGGTCGCCGCGCCCTGAAATCGCTCCCAAGACAAGCCGGACGGGCGGGGCATTGGTGGTTGAGGGTGGCGGCAACGCTGGTGTCTGTGGCGGATGGGTGATGGATGCGCCGGATGTGAAGCCGGGCACATGGTACCGGCTTGAGGCCCGTTACAAATCCCAAGGGTTCACCCACGAGCCATCGCAACTGTTTGCGCGGCTGGACTGGCGCGGCAAGGATGGCCGCCGCACAGGGCAACCCGAGTACGGGTATCAACTCAAAGCCGAAGGTGCGCACACTCGACTGACCATTGAAGCGCCGTCGCCCGAAGGCGCGGTGTCGGTTCAGATCCAGCTTTGGATCTGGAAGGCGCCCACTGGCAAGGTGAGCTGGGATCAGGTGAAACTGGAGACCATCGGGGAGCCGGCGGCGAGGCTGGTGAAGGTGGCTTCGATCCGGTTGCGGCCCAAGGGCGAAGATCCGGTGGCGAAGTTCATCGAACTGACCCGCAAATCGGTTCCCGCCGGGACCGATATCATCCTGCTGCCCGAGGGGATCACCGTCGTCGGGACGGGGAAGCAGATCTTCGATGTGGCTGAGCCGATACCCGGCCCGACCACCGAACGGCTCGGCGCGCTTGCCCGCGAAAAGAAGGCGTGGATCGTCGCCGGGATCTATGAGCGCGAGGGCCACCTCGTTTACAACACGGCGGTGCTGGTGGACCGGGCAGGCAAGTACGTAGGCAAGTACCGCAAAGTCTACATCCCGCGCGAAGAGATGGAAGGCGGCATTACGCCGGGAGACAGCTATCCGGCCTTTCAGACCGACTTCGGCACGGTGGGGATGATGATCTGCTACGACGTCTTTTTCACCGATCCGGCGCGCGGGCTGGCCACCAACGGCGCGGAGTTGATCCTGATGCCGATCTGGGGCGGCAAGGAGACGCTGGGGCGGGCGCGGGCCGAGGAGAATCACGTCTTCATGGCGACATCGGGTTACGACTATCCGGCGATGATCTATGACCCCGTGGGCGAGACGCTGGCGCGGACCGAAGTGAACGGCACCGTGGCGCTGACGACGATCGATCTGGCCAAGCGCTACGACGAAAGGTGGCTGGGCAACATGCGTGCACGGTTCTTCCGGGAACTGCGCACGGACGTCGATCCAGATACACGAACGAAGTGACTCAGCGGCAGCTTATTGCGCCGGCCGCTGGTAAGGCTCCTTCATGTATTTGGCTGCCTCTTCCTGTGCGCCCTGAGTGTTGTCTTTGGTGCGAACAGCCTGGGTGTACTCGTTCATGGCGCGCTCGCGCTGTTGGGTCACATCGAAAACCTTGCCCATGTTGATGTGGCTCCAGACCTCGGTCCATTTCGGGTCGAGGTCGCCGTTCAGCGCCTCACGGAATTCATTGACAGCCGACTGGTAGTTGCCTTGGAGGAAGAAGACCTCGGCGATGCGGTAGTGCGCCAGCGAGCTGTTGCGGTTGGCTTCGAGCGCCTTCTGGTACTCCTTGAGCGCTTCGTTGTAATTACCCAATTCGGCGAATTGCTCACCGCGGCGGATGGCCACGGACACACGCATTTGCGGGCTCATGCGCAGGACGCGCGAATTTGGATCGACGATGATGCGCTTGGGCTTGCCGAAGGACTCGACGACAAATTCGGTTTGCGGTCCGACTACTTCGACGCGCTTTTCCTCCGGGTTGCCTTCTGTTTCGATGCGCAGGTCAACGGGCATGCGGAAAGTGTCCAGATCCTGGGTGATCTTGCCGCGGATGCGGAATCCCTTCTGCGTGCGGTAGACCGTGTATTCGGTCTTGAACTCGGGCGCGCCGGTGGATTCAAGCCACTGGATGAAGAAGCCCTGGAGGTTCTGCCTGGCCAGGGATTCGGCTACCTTGCGGTAATCGTCCGTGGTGATCTGCTTGTTGGCGAATTGGTCGGGGATGGCCCTGAGCAACTTCAAGAAATTCTCTTCTCCCAGGACACCGCGCAGCATGTGAATGGCGGCGGCGCCCTTGCTGCCCGTCACGGCGAAGAACTCGGGTGAGTAGTCCTCGAAACGGGCAGCCTGAAGGACGGGGGCGTCAGTCACGGTCATGGCGTCCACGTAGAGATCACGGATTTCGCCTTCCATCACCTGCGCGCCGTTCAGGTGCTCCTGGTATAGAATCTCGGCGTACTTGGCCGTTCCATTGATGATCCAAACGTGGTTGCGGCTGGCAGGCGAAACGAGGTTGCCATACCACTGGCGGGTGATCTGATTCGCCAGCAGGCGCTGCGAGGGCTCACGTCCGGCGGTGGAGGTTGAGACAAAGAGGACGCCTGGCGCCGAATAGCCTGCCGGTGCGCCGTTGCCGGTTTCGACGACGGCCATGTTGGCCTTCTGAGGGGTGCCGAAGACAGAGGTGAGGTAGGTCATGGCCTTGCCCATTTCCTCGCCCCAGATCTGGGTCCGGGCCTGGGCTTCGCCGCGGAAATAGAAGTCGGTGGTGACGCCCTGGGATGTGACCTTCTTCGAACCCGCCGGCACGATGGCGACGCTGCCGCCGAAGCCGGGTTGAAGTGACTGGAAGCGCGTCGCGGCGCCCTGCTGCAGCTCAACGCCACTCGAAATGGCCTTGTAGCCTTGTGGCGTTTCGACGTTCAATTCCATCGTGTAGCGGTCGGCGGTGTAGCCGGAAACCGGGAACCAGCGGCCCGGATAGAGCAGCCAGGCGTGATCGGATTGCACGGCGGCGAAACGAATGCCGTAGATCGGCGAATCCTCTTCGCCGGTGAGGCGGCCACCATACTCAAAGCGGACGGTGACAGGCTGGTCTTTTGCCAGAGGCTGGGCGAAACTCAACCGGACGGTGAAGTCCTCGAAGTTACGTGTGCTCTGGACAGGATTGCCGGCGGCGTCGGCGACGCGGGTGATGTTCAGGGCGTTATGCAGTTCGAAGGTAGCCGTCATCATCCGGTCGGCCAGCGGGATGAAGGTCACCTCGGCCACGGCTTCGACGGACTGGCTCGACAAAGCGGGTTTGAGCGTGATCTTGTAGGTAGTGACATCGATGCTGGCGGCACGCCGGTCCTGGGATTGGGCAAGGAGCACCGGGGCAACCAGCAAGGCAATCAGCAACGGAGCGGTTAACTTCATACGTAGACCTTCCCTTCACGGATAGATGCCACGATTCGGCTGGCGGCGATTTCAATTGGATCGTGAGCCGTGGACAGCGAGGCCGAGACCCGGGCCAGTCCTCCCAGCATTCGTTGGCGGGCCTGCCGATCATCGAGCAGACGCAGCGCTTCACCGGCGAGACGCTCAGCGGTCATGTCTTGTTGTATTAACTCCGGCACGATGGCCTCGCCGGCCACCAGGTTCACCATCGAATAGAACGGCACTTTCACCAACGGGCGGCCAATCACGTAGGTGGCTGCCGAGACCTTGTAATATGTCACCATCGGCGTGCCCAGCAACGCCGCCTCAATCGCCACCGTGCCGCTGGCAGGCAGCGCCACATCGGCGTGGGCCAGGGCATCCCAGGTTTCGCCCGTAATGAGCCGGGCGCCCGTCGAGGCAAGAAACTCGCCGAAGTATTTCGGGCCAAAACGCTTGGCAGTATCCTCCGGGCCGGCCAGTACGAAGGTGCAATCCCGGTTGGCCCGGATGCGCGCGATCGCATCGGCCAACACCGGAAGGTGGCGGCCGACTTCGCTCGTTCGGCTTCCTGGGCACATCGTGATCAGGGGACGGTTCTCCGGGATCGAGTGTTTGGCGAAGAAGGCCTCGCGCGCCATGGACGGGCGGACCAACCGGGACAGCGGATGGCCGATGTAGGTTGCCCGTACACCCCTCTCGCGAAAGAACTTCTCTTCGAATGGAAAGATGCAGTACAAGGCCTCCACGTTTCGCCGGAGCTGTTTGATCCTGCCTTCCCGCCACGCCCAGGCCTGCGGAGCGACCAAATAGTGAACTTTGATGCCCAGGTCCGAGAGCCGCCGGGCGACGCGCAGATGAAAGTCCGGACTGTCAGTAAGAATGGCGACATCCGGGCGAAGCCTGGCGGCTTCCGCCACCAACCTCCTATATTCGCCATAGATACGCGGGATGTGGTGCAGGACCTCGACAATCCCCACGACGGCCAGACTGGCCATGTCCACCACCGGCCGGACGCCTGCCGCCTTCATCTCTTCGCCGGCGCAACCGAACAGATCCACATCGCCTAACTGGGCGCGCAAAGCGGCGGCCAGGCGGGCGGCGTAGCGGTCGCCCGAAGACTCTCCGGCCGAGATCAGAATGCGCGTGGACACTCCTCTCCAGTGTATCGGGGTTGCGCGGCGGGTCTGCTAGACTGGAATCGGCGTCCAGCCTCGTCTGGGAGCCGTTTGCTACCAATGTCTTCGCCGAATCCCGTCCAGCGGCTCACTGTGCGCCAGTTCGCCGACCGCATCAAAGGTGAAATGGTTCCGCTGGGGAACCGATTCCGCTATTTCTGTGCCGCTCTGTCCCTGGGTCCCGAGGACCTGAAGGAATACCTCGACGAGCCCGTTGCCGCGCTACCGCCGAAATTGGCCGCCTCGCTACCACAGATTCAGATCCTGTTGGTCCCCTATCTGAGGCATCATGAGGCCGGGCAGGGCAGGAAGCGGATCGAAATCGAGGTGTCCACGGAGAAACCCGACGAAGACAAATCTTCGCTCTCGTCGGCGCTGATTGGGACGCCGGATACCGTGCTGGCCTTCGCGGTGAAGGAAACCGAGGTGGCTGATTACCACTATCGCTTCTATCGAGCCATCGCCGAAATCGCCGCCGGGCACGGCATCCCGCCCATCTATGCGACAGTGTTGCGCGACGAGATCCGCGCGGGCGCCCACGGCGAAGTTGACGACGCGTCCTGGCGCCTGAAATTGGAACTTCGCGAGGGCGATGCAGGCGCCGCCAGAGCGCCTCGCCGATTCACGGCCTATATCCGGCAAAGCTTTGTCGACACGCTTACGCTCTATCTCCACGGGATCTGCTGCGATATCGATGTCGATCCGGGTCCGCGCCAGTTGGCCAGCAATCTGATCCGGAAGCGCCTGCGTTGGTTTCGCGAGATGTACCCACCGCCTGACGGCTATGCGGTGCTGCCGGAAGACGCCAAATCATAACTTTACACAGTAAAGTACTTGACAATGCGTAGATCTGCGGTTGTAATGAAGCTGTGAGCACCGCCAACACAGCAGCATCCCGCCCGCCCACCCCGACCCCCATCCACGAGCACGCCCTCGGGCAGATCGACTTCATCCGGACCACGATGGAACGCGCGGGATCGTTCACGGCCGTGCCCGGCTTGGGCGGCATGGCCATGGGCGCAACGGCGATCGGGGCCGCGTTCCTGGCGCACAACCGGTCGGCGGCGCAGGGCTGGATCACGACCTGGGTGGCCGAGATGGTTCTTGCGCTGGCCATTGGGCTTGCCTTCATGATTCGCAAGGCGCGCCGTGACCGGCTGCCGTTGTCGTCAGGAGCATCACGGAAGTTCATGGCAAGCTTTCCGCCCGCGCTGCTGGCCGGCGCCGCCTTGACCTGGCCGCTCTATCATGCGGGCCTGCTGGACGTGCTGGCCTCGGTGTGGCTTCTGCTTTATGGCGTGGCGGTCATCGCAGGCGGGGTTTTCTCGGCGCGCATCGTGCCGGCGATGGGGGTTGCCTTCATGCTACTCGGGCTGGGTCCGCTGGTTGCGCCGCAGGTCCCGCGTGATGTGTATCTCTGCGCGGGATTCGGATTGTTGCATATCGGATTCGGCTGGCGGATCTACAGGAGGTACGGTGGCTGAAGCACTGCGGAAGAAACCGTCCGGCGCGAATGGTCTGGATCTGGTAAGACGCGATCTGCCGGAACTCGAACGGCTGATCCACGAAAAGACGCGTCTGGGCATCGTCAGCGCCCTTGCCGCGTCGTCGCCGCTCACCTTCGGCGAGTTGAAAGACATCCTGGGCGTAAGCGACGGAAACCTCAGTGTCCACTCCCGAAAGTTGGAAGTGGCCGGCTACCTTGCCTGTGTGAAATCGTTTGAAGGGCGCATACCGCGGACCGAATTCAGCCTCACCCCGGAGGGGAAGAAAGCGTTGGCGAAGTATCTCGATCACATGGAGGCGCTGGTCCGCGCCATGCGCGGGAGGGCGTAGCCGCCATGCCGATTCATCTGGCCATCATCATGGACGGGAACGGGCGATGGGCCACGGTCCGGCACATGCCGCGAATCGCAGGCCACCACGCCGGAGCGCAAACTGTCCGTCGCGTCATTGAAGCGGCGCCATCGCTTGGAGTCGGAACACTCACCCTCTATGCGTTCTCGTCGGACAACTGGAAGCGTCCAGCGGCCGAGGTGGCGGGACTGTTCTCGCTGTTGACGGACTTTTTGGAACGCGAGCGGGAATCGATGATTGCGAAAGGAGTCCGGTTCACGGCTATCGGCAGACGCGACAGGCTCGATCCAGCATTGGCGGCCTTGATTGGCGGGACCGAAATGGCCACGAGATCCTGTGAAACCTTGCACTTGCGAGTCGCAATCGATTACTCGTCCCGCGACGCGCTACTGGCCGCGGCCAGGCACGGAGCCGAGACGCGAGAAGAAATCTCACACCTGCTCGGGGGCGCACCGGACGTTGATGTGTTGTTACGGACAGGCGGTGAAAAGCGCTTGAGCGATTTCCTGCTCTGGGAAAGCGCGTATGCTGAACTGTTCTTCACGACTACCGCCTGGCCAGAACTGACGGTCCACGAACTCGAGTCCGTTCTCGACGAGTTCCGCAGCCGTGATCGCCGCTTTGGGGCCGCCCCGGCGCAGCCCGCGTTCGCATTGCGATAAAATCGGCGCATCATGCGACGCCGTTCGTTTCTTGCCAGTTCTGCCCTTACCGGGTCATCGGGGCTCTCAGCCACTGCCGCTCAAGCCGGCGCGGCCGCTCCCGTGATTCTCGAATTCCGCTATTTCCGCTGCCGCAACACGACGGACAACCAGCGGGTCCGCCTGACGGATTGGCTTTCGCGAACCGTTGCTCCGGCAGTCGCGCGAGTTGGCGCCGGACCGCTCGGCTTATTCAACGCCTCGATCGGCATGGATGCGCCGTTCATCCTGGCCATTCTGAGTCATCCGTCGATGGCGCAGTTCGAGCAGACCCACGCCAAACTGATGGCCGACGAGGCGTTCCGTTCGGCCAGTGAGGCGTTTTTCTCCGGGCCGGGGTTGCCTTTCCAACGCATGGAGACGCAACTGCTTCGGGCATTCAGCTCGTTCCCGTCCATCGAGATTCCGCCAAAGAAGGATGGCTCCCGGTTATTCGAGTTGCGCTGCTATGAGTCGAACACGCCCATTTCGCTGGCCAAGAAGATCGCCATGTTCGGCGACGGCGAGATCGACATCTTCAGGAAGTCGGGCATGTTGCCGGTGCTGTTCGGCGAGACGCTCGTTGGGCCAAAGATGCCGAACCTGACCTACATGGTGGCGCACGATTCGCTCACCGCCCGTGAGAACAACTGGCGGGCGTTCGGCGGCAGTCCCGAGTGGAAGAAAATGGCTGCGACGCCCGGATTGAGCGACGGTGAGGTGGTCTCGAACATCAGCACAACGCTGCTCTCGCCGATGGCGGGTTCGCAGATCCGGTAGCCGTCCAGAGATGTTCGATCCGAAGGAGAATCCGCATCGCCGGTTCAACCCACTCACGCGCGAGTGGGTTCTGGTTTCGCCCCACCGCACCAAACGGCCCTGGCAGGGACAGGTCGAAGAACTGCCACCAGACGAGCACCCAGCTTTCGATCCAGGCTGTTATCTCTGCCCCGGGAACAGCCGCGCAGGCGGAGCGGAAAACCCGGAATATACATCAACGTTCGTATTCCAGAACGATTTTGCCGCGCTCCTGCCGGGCCGAGTGGAGTCTCCGCCAGCCGCCGACCCGCTGTTTCAATCCGAACCGGTGAACGGCATCTGCCGGGTGATTTGTTTCTCCCCTCGCCACGATCTCACGATGGCGGAAATGGCCGTGGCCGAGATCCGGCCGGTCGTGGATTGCTGGGCTGAGCAGTCTGCTGAACTGAATGCGACACCAGGCATCGCCTACGTCCAGATCTTCGAGAATCGGGGCGAGATGATGGGTTGCAGCAATCCTCATCCCCACTGCCAGATCTGGGCCTCGTCGGTCGTACCAAACGAAGTGGCCAAAGAAGATCAATCGCAGCGGGAGTATTTCGAGGCTCACGGCCGGACGTTACTATCCGACTACCTGGAGAAGGAAATCGCCAGCGGGGAGCGCCTGGTCGACGTCAACGACGAGTTTGCCGTCTTGGTCCCCTACTGGGCAGTGTGGCCGTTCGAAACCATGATCGTCAGCCGGCGGCCGGTGGCTGGCGTCGATGCCCTCGATGACGCCGCGCGCGACGGGCTGTCAGCGATTTTGAAGTCAGTCACGACGCGATACGACAATCTCTTTCGCATCTCGTTCCCCTATTCGTTCGGTTTCCATCAGCGGCCGGCGCAATGCCCAGGTGAGGGGTGGCACTTGCACGGACACTTCTACCCGCCGCTACTGCGTTCCGCCACGGTCAGGAAGTTCCTGGTCGGATACGAAATGCTTGCCATGCCGCAGCGGGATATCACGGCCGAATCGGCCGCCGCCCATCTGCGGGAAGCGCCCGAAATCCACTACCGTCATCTCAGGAGCCAACCATGAAGCGCCTTGCCGTTGTATTCCTTCTCGCGATCGTGTCGCTGGCCGCGCAGCCGGTATTCCATCTTTCCGATGGCGACCGCGTCGTCTTCTATGGCGACTCAATCACCGACCAGCGCTTATACACGACGTTTGTCGAGACCTATGTCCGTACCCGCTTCCCGAACATGAACGTGAAGTTCACGCATTCGGGCTGGGGCGGCGATCGTGTGAGCGGCGGTGGCGGCGGTTTGGTTGAAGCGCGCCTCTATCGCGACGTCGCGCCTTACCGGCCAACCGTGGTCACCATCATGCTCGGCATGAACGATGCCCGCTATCGCGCATTCGACGAGGATCTTTTCAAAGCCTACTCGGGCGGCTACCAGAAGCTGGTGACCATGATCCGGGCCATTGCGCCAGATGTGCGCATCACGGCCATACGGCCCTCGCCCTATGACGAGGTGACACGCACGCCAACCGTCGCTGGCGGCTACAACCCCGTACTGGTGAAGTACGGGGACTTCCTTGCCCAATACGCCGCTGACGAACGTCTGACACTCGCCGATCTGAACGAGCCTGTCGTGAAGATGCTCGAAAAAGCGAACGCGGCCAATGCCGCCGATGCCCTGAAGATCATCCCCGACCGTGTCCATCCCGGCGCCGCCGGCCACCTGATCATGGCCGGGGCGTTGCTCAAGGCGTGGAACGCTCCGGCGCTGGTATCGGCCGTCACGATTGATTCCGCCATCGCCAGCCACGTCAAAGCGGAAGAGACAGAAGTGAAAGCCCTGAAGCTTGGTCCGATGAGCCAGGCGTTCTTCTCCAGCGCTTCATGGACGCAGACCGATTCGGCACTGCCAATGGCGATCAACTTCGACGATCCGGTCGTCGCGCTTGCAGTCCGCAGTTCAGATTTCATGGAGACGCTGAATCGCCAGACGCTCAAGGTCGCGCGCTTGAAGCCGGGCTACTACGCCCTGCGCATCGACGGCCAACAGGTTGGCGTGTTCGACGAAAGAGCTTTCGCCGCCGGTCTCGATCTCGCCGCCCTGCCTACGCCGATGGCGCGCCAGGCGGCAGAAGTCTACCAGTGGACACTCAAGAGGTCCGGCATCCACAACACCCGGTGGCGGACTCTCGAAGTGCCTTTGGCCGACGACGGGCTGGAGGAGACCGCTGCGGCGATGAACGCCCTTGACGAACTCGACAGGGAACTCGAAGAGCGCCAGATCAAAGCCGCCAAACCACTGCCGCGGCACTACGAGATCGTTCCGGTTCCAGCCGTGGCTGCCTCTGTTCCGCAGGGCTTTACACCGATCTTGAACGGCAAAGATCTCTCGGGCTGGCATATCAGCAAGACCAATCACCACGGGACAACGCCGGATTGGAAGGTGGTGGATGGAGTGCTGACCGGCTCACAGAACCCTTCAGGCAAGGGCGGCATCCTGCTTACCGACAAGCGGTATAAGAACTTCGAGGTCTACGCCGAGATCAATCCCGATTGGGGTTGTGACGGCGGATTGTTCCTGCGATCAAGTGAGCGCGGCGAGGCGTATCAGGTACTACTCGATTACCGCGAGGGCGGCACGCTGTTTGGCGTCTATGGCGAACGTCTCCAGAACGTCCCCACACACTCTATCGCCGAATGGGAGAAGTACTACAAGAAGGGCGAGTGGAACTCGGTGAGGGCGCGGATTCGGGGCGACATTCCGAGCATCACGGTTTGGGTGAACGGCCAGCAGGTGACGTCCTGGTCCGACACGGCTAACCATGCGGTGGGCAATGCCGTGGATGGCATGGTCGCGGTCCAGGTGCACGGCGGCAACAAGATATGGAAGGAAGGCGGGCAACACCGCTTCCGCAACATCGCCGTCCGCGAACTGCCGTAGATTGGCAAAGAGAGAAGCGGTAGACTGGTTCCCGCATATCGGGTTGACGTCGCCGTGGAGAAGGTTCTTCACGTACGCAGCGGGCGCACTCCAGCGACATTGCAGGCCCTGCACTGTGCCGGAAAAAACCGCCGCTGAAGCTATGTCCGCGATATCACGCGACCATAACTGACTCGCTCACCTCCCCTGGTTTCTTTCGCGAGTTCCTTTGGCCGGCTTCCGATTCGACGAACCCATCCAGCCCGGCTTGCGTTATGATCCATTGTGCGGAGGTAACCGGCATGGTAGCGATCTACGTTCCCTGGTGGATGTGGGTGGTTCTGGGAATGGTGCTGCTGTTAGGCGAGGTTCTGACTCCGGGCGGCTTCTTCATCATCTTCTTTGGCGCGGCGGCGCTTGTGGTTGGACTGCTGAAGGCCCTGGGCCTGGAGATGGCTCTCTCCTATGAACTGATGCTGTTCGCCATCCTGTCCATCATGGGACTGGTCTTTTTCCGTAAGCCTCTCCAGCAGAAGTTCCGGCAACTGACGCCCGACATCCTGCCAGACGAATTGAAGGGCGAATCAGGGACTGCGCTGGAAGAGATAGCGGCTGGAGCGGCAGGCAAAGTCGAATTACGTGGGACGGCGTGGTCCGCCGTGAACGCTGGGGTATCGACGCTGCCGAAGGGTTGCGCCTGTCTCGTGGAGAAGGTGGACGGTCTGACGTTGACGGTACGGGCAAAGTAGGGGGTGTATGTGAATCGGGAGAGAAAGGAATAGCCATGGAATTCGGAGCTCTCTTTGCTGTTGGCTTCTTCCTGTTGCTGGTGTTGATCATCATCGCCAAGACGGCCGTGGTCGTGCCGCAGCAGAATGCGTATGTCGTGGAGCGGTTGGGTAAGTTCGCCGGAATACTGCAGGCGGGCTTCCATATCCTAACGCCGTTCGTCGATGTGATCCGTTACCGGCACTCATTGAAAGAACAGGCAGTCGATATCCCGGAGCAGGTCTGCATTACACGCGACAACGTCCAGGTTGCCGTGGACGGGATCCTCTATCTGAAGGTTCTGAACCCCGAGCGCGCGTCCTACGGCATCTCGGACTACCAGTTCGCCATCCGGCAACTCGCGCAAACGACTCTGCGCAGCGAGGTGGGCAAGATCGACCTGGACCGGACATTCGAGGAGCGGACCAAGATCAACGCTTCGGTTGTCACCGAACTGGACAAGGCCAGTGAGCCCTGGGGCGTGAAGGTCTTGCGCTACGAAATCAAGACGATCACGCCGCCGCACGACATCCTGGCCGCGATGGAAAAACAGATGCGGGCAGAGCGCGAGAAACGGGCCACGATTCTGAATTCGGAAGCGTCCAGAGAAGCTGCCATCAACAATGCCGAAGGCGACAAGCAAAAGGTGATCAAGGAGTCCGAGGCCAACAGGCAGCTGCAGATCAACCAGGCTGAGGGCGAAGCTTCAGCCATTCTCGCGGTGGCAACGGCGACCGCCGAGGGCTTGCGCATGGTGGCGGCGGCGATTCACGACAAGGGCGGGTTCGAGGCCGTCCAGCTGCGTGTGGCCGAGCAGTACATCACCCAGTTCGGCAAGATCGCCAAAGCCGGCAACACGCTGATTGTGCCCGCCAACCTGACCGACATCGCCGCATTCCTCGGAACGGCGATGAGTGTAATCAGGAAGACGGAGGGAGGCGGCGGCACTGTCGGGAGCTAAGCAAGGCAAGGAGACTGAGATCAAGCTGCGGTGCGGGTCGGCCGGCGAGGCCCGCGCCCTGCTTGAGAAGGGCGGCTTCCGTGAAACGCGGCCGCGCACGTTCGAACGCAATGAGGTCTTCGACACGCCTGGGCTCCATCTGCGCGCGGAGAGCAAGTTGCTGCGTCTGCGCGAATATGGAGAACTCCGTATTCTTACCTTCAAGGGGCCTCCCGAACCCGGTCCGCACAAAACGCGGGAGGAGATCGAAACCTCCACCGGCGATGCCGCGGCCCTGCGTGAACTGCTGATGCGGCTCGGCTACGTGGTCGTCTTTCGCTACGAGAAGTACCGCGCCGAATTCGCCAGGGACAGCGGCCTAGCAGTGGTCGACGAAACGCCTGTGGGCGTCTACATCGAACTGGAAGGCGAGCCCGAATGGATCGATGCTCGCGCCGCTTCTCTCGGCTTCACTCCGCGTGACTACATCACCGCCAGCTACGGCGCGCTCTATTTCGACTGGTGCGCCGAACGCGGCGTCGAGCCCTCGCACATGGAGTTTTCTCAATCCTGACGAGCCCACTGTTCGCGGGGTGAGCTCGCCCTGTTGGCCTACAATAGAGACGTGCAGGGCAAAATATCGAAGGATGAGGCCGCGGGCTATCTCGACGCGGTGCGCAAGGAAATCGGCCGCGTGATTGTGGGCCAGCAGGACGTTATCGACGGGGTACTGATATGTCTGCTGGTCGGCGGCCATGTGTTGTTGGAAGGTGTGCCAGGACTCGGAAAGACAACACTCCTGCGCACGTTGTCTCGTGTCCTCCATCTAAAGTACTCGCGCATCCAGTTCACACCCGACCTCATGCCCGCCGACATCGTCGGTTCCATGATCATGGAAACCACCGACGGCGGTCACAAGGCCCTGCGCTTCCAGCCCGGACCGATCTTCGCCAACCTGGTACTCGCCGATGAGATCAATCGCGCCACTCCCAAAACCCAGTCGGCCCTGCTCGAGGCCATGCAGGAGCGGACCGTCACGTCCGGAACGACGACCCACGAACTGGAGCGCCCTTTCCTCGTCATGGCGACCCAGAATCCAATCGAAATGGAAGGGACATACCCGCTGCCCGAAGCGCAGTTGGACCGCTTCCTGATGAAGATTCTGGTCGAGTATCCGTCACGCGAGGAACTCGCCACGATCGTCGAACGAACGATCCAATTCGAGGAACCGGTCCTTCAGACCATGGTGAACCGGGAAAAGATCCTTGCCATCCGTGAGCTCTGCCGTGGCGTGCTGGTGGCGCCCCATGTGATGGATTTCGCTGTCAATCTGGTGATGGCCACGCAGCCCGGTTCGGCGACTGCACACCCGATGGCGAACAAGTACATTCGCTACGGATCGTCTCCCCGAGGCGCACAGGCGCTGGTGGAATGCGGGCGCGTTATGGCTTTCATGAAGGACCGAGCGCATCTGTCGATCGATGATATCAAGGCCGTCGCGGCCTCGGTCCTGAGGCACCGCATCATCCTTAACTTCGACGCCCACGCCGATGAGCAGACGCCCGAATCGTTGCTTAAGGAGATCATCAGCGCGATGTCGGCGGCAGTGGCCCAGGCTTGAGGCTGACGCAACCAAGATGTCCGCGCCGGTCATAGAAAGAGCGCTACTCGAGAAACTCGAACGGCTGACCATCCGATGGCAGAAGTCGTTCCAAGGGCTCGTCGGTGGGCACAATCAGTCGCGCTATTCCGGACCTGGCCAGGAGTTTCTTGACCACCGCCGCTTCCATCAGGGCGACGATCTACGGGCCGTCAACTGGCGCGCCTACATGCGATTGGAGAAGCTCTTTCTCAAAATGTTCGAGGTGGAGCCGCGGACGCCGATCCGGCTGTTGATCGATGCCAGCGCCTCGATGACCGCCGGCGTCCCGCACGGCGAAATCACCAAGTTCGACTATGCCCGGCGTCTGGGTGCCGCGCTGGTTTACGTCGGTCTGGTCCGCCATGACACCATCGTCATCCAGCCTTTTCATGACCGCCTCGACGACACAATGATTGCCAGCGGCGGGCGCCACCGCTTCGGGCCCGTGGCCGACTACCTCGGATCGCTTCAACCACAGGGTTCAGCTCGAATGCTGGAAGTGACCAGGCTGTTCATCAACAAGTACCCCAAACCCGGTCTGGCGGTGGTGATTTCGGATTTCCTCGACGATTCCGACGTCCTCCAGCCGCTCCAGTATCTCGCCGATTTTGGCCATGAACTCTCGCTGATGCAGCTGTGGACTGACTTTGACCGCGACCCTGGCGCCGATGGGGATTTCCGGCTTCAGGACGCCGAAAGCGAATCCGAACTGGAGTTGAGCCTCAGCGAATCCTCCCGCAAGGTATACATCGAAGAGTTCGACCGCTACTGCGGGCAAGTCGAGGATCTGGCGTTGCGCAATGGCGGCCGCTATGCCGGCTTTTCCACATCGCTTCAACTCGAAGATGCGATCTTTCGGGCCGTGGACTGGGCCGGTGCGACGGTGGTCCGGAGAGGCGGCTAGGTGTTCTTTGCCAACCTCAGTCTGCTTGAACTGGCCCTTCTGTTCGCCGTTGCGGCTGGCGCCACTGTTGCGCTCTATCTGCTGAGCTTCGCGCGCAAACAGGTGCGCGTTTCGACACTACGTTTTTGGCAGGCGGCGAAACGTTCGGCGGAGCGCAGAAAGCGCAAGCGAATTGATGAACCCTGGTCGCTGCTGATGCAATTGCTGGCTCTGGCCTGCCTCCTGCTGGCCGTCTCACAGCCGCGATGGGGGTCGCCCGAATCTCCTGGCCGCGACCATGTGCTCCTGCTTGATACTTCTGCTTGGATGGCGGCCCGCTCCGGCACCGGCGCTCTCGCTCTCGATGCCCAGCGTAAGGCCATCGAGTGGCTGAGGACTCTGCCGTCCGAGGATCGCGTCATGGTGGTCCAAGCGGGTCCGGTAGCCTCGCCCGGAACACCGTTCGAATCGAACCGCGGCAATCTTGAAGCCGCAATCCGTTCGGCCCGGCCTGGCTCGGGTGCGCTCGACCTCGAACAGGCCTTCGATCTCGCCACGCAAGCGCTCCGGCTGCAGGCCCGCCGGCCGGGTGAAATTGTCTATGTGGGTGCCGGCCGCGTCAACGAGGCTCGCCCCGAAACTATCGCCGCCCCCAAGAATCTTCGCGTGCTGCCGCTGGCTCAGGTCACCAGGAACGTCGGATTGGTCGGGTTCTGGATGAAGCGGGCCGAAGATGCAGCCACGGGCTGGCGAGCATTTGTTACCGCCCGCAACGATTCTCCCGCCCGGCAGACGGTCCCAGTTGTCTTCGCCACAGGCGGCGCGGTGATCGGGACTCGACTTCTGGAGATTGGTCCCGGGGCGGAGGCGACCGCCAACTTCTCCCTCAATACCCATCTGGCCGCCTGGGTCGAAGCCCGGTTGGGCACGCGCGACTCTTTCCCTCAGGACGACCGGGCCGTCCTCGAGGTACCGGCTCAGCCTCTGCTGAAGATCGCCGTATACACGAGCGAACCTGATGCCCTGAGGCCTCTTCTCG
Source organism: uncultured Candidatus Solibacter sp. (assembly GCA_964604945.1). GTDB lineage: Bacteria > Acidobacteriota > Terriglobia > Bryobacterales > Bryobacteraceae > PNKE01. The sequence goes on along the minus strand of CAZSBK010000037.1, from coordinate 16,861 downwards.
AAGCCGATCCTCGCAATCAGGCTGCTTATTACTCGCCGTCCCAGTATAGGCCCGATGTCGATGCCGGTCTTATCGTCATCGACCGTTTCTCGCCTCCGTCGCCGCCCGCGCGCCCCTCACTCTGGATCGAGCCACCACCCGGAGCAGGCCCGATCCCCTCGCGCCGTTTCAACACACCACTTCTATTGACCGCCTGGAACACGGGCAACGCGCTGGGCGCCGGCTTGCACACGCGCGACCTCAGACTCGAATCCGGCGTCTTCTTCTTCCCCGAGACGGGCGACATCACCATCGCCGAAGCTGAAGGCAAGCCTTTGATCGCCGCACGCTCAGGCCAGGCGAAGTCCGCCGTGCTTGGTTACCATCCAGGCCGCAAGGCGTTTCGGTACGAACTGGCTGCGCCGCTGCTCATGGCGAACCTGTTCGCCTGGTATGCGCCCGAAGTCTATATGCGCCGTGATGTTCTTGCTGGCAAGCCCGGCGCGATATCGGTCGAACTGGACGAAACGGCGGCAGCCGATTCAGTCCGCGTGCTCAACAGCGCCGGCGAAGCGCTTCCATTCACTATCGACGGCCGTTCGATCCGGTTCTTCACTCCTGAACCGGACACGGTCCGCGTTCTCGCCGGATCGGCTGAACGTACCGTTTCGGTCTCCCTGCCCGATGCGGGGCGCTCCCAATGGACGCCCGGCCCAGGCGTCAAATCAGGCACGGGCCCCAGACGGCAATCCGCGGCTGGTGCGCGCGACCTCTGGCCCTGGTTTGCTCTTGCCGGCGTGGGCTTGCTTCTGGCCGAATGGTGGATCTATGGCCGCAATCGCGCGCGCGCGGGCCGCGAACGCCACCTAATGGCGGCGTTGAAAGTCGCCGCCGCCTTGGCTGCATTGATTGCGTTGATGGAGCCGTCGATCCCGGTGAATGAGAAGAAGATGGCGGTCACCGTCGTCGCCGACGCCTCATCGAGTCTGGACGACCGCGACCTGAGCCGTTCGGCCTCCATCGTCGGATCACTCCAGCAACAGCGAGGGCGCAACGAGGTTCGCCTGCTCAGCTTCGCTAGGCATCTTCACCAGCCCACCAGGTCCTCGCCATCGCAGATTGCGCCTGCGCGGGCCGTGGGCGAGGAAGGGCGGGCCACGAACATCGAAGGTGCACTGCGAGAGGCCATGACCGTGCTCCCTTCCGGGCTGGTGCCGCGGATTGTCCTGATCAGCGATGGCCGCGAAACGCTTGGCTCAGCCGCCCGCGCGGCACACCAGGCACGCCAGTTGGGAATCCCCGTCGACACAATGCTACTTGACGGGCGGCCTGAGCCGAGGTTGAAACTGACGTCGCTTCGTATCCCGGCAGTGGCCTTTACGGGCGAAAAGGTGCCTATCGAGTTGACCGTCGAAAGCCCTCAATCCGCTCGCGCCACACTCGAAATCCTGGCCGAGGGCAAGAGCCTGGGTCAGAGCCCGGTCGAGTTGCAGCAAGGCCCCAACGCGTTGCACGTGACAGGCTCCATCGTCACTCCGGGCGCGATCAGTGTCACCGGCATCTTGCGCGCCGCCGAATTGGGTGAGCTCCGTTTTGAACAGGCGTTGGCGCTTCGACGGCCGCGTGTCCTCTATCTCACCCAGGATCCGCCCGGCCTGGAATCGCACTTCATGGGCGTGTTGCGGACAGCACAATTCGACGTCGTGCCGGCGGCCGACATGCGCAAAGCTACGCTCGAAGACTACCAGCTTGTCGTCTTCAACAACTACGACCTGGAATCCCTGCCGGGGCCCACTAAGGCAGCAGTGGAGCGATTCATCCAGCGGGGCGGCGGTGTGCTGGTGATCGGCGGGGAACACAATCTTTACGCCGACAAGAAGGGCAGACCGGCCGATCCGCTCGATCGTGCCATGCCGGCCACGGTCGCTCCCCCGCGCAGTCCCGAAGGCACTTCCCTTATCCTCATTGTCGATAAATCGTCGTCGATGGAAGGCCGCAAGATGGAACTGGCCCGGTTGGCCGCCATCGGCGTGGTGGAGAATCTTCGCCCTATCGACTATGTCGGCATCTTGATTTTCGACAATTCGCATCAGTGGGCTGTGCCGCTCCGCCGTGCTGAGGACAAGACCATGATCAAGCGGCTCATCGCCGGGATCACTCCCGACGGTGGCACTCAGATCGCACCTGCCCTGGCCGAAGCGTATCGCCGGATGGCCACGGCAACGGGCGCATACAAACACATTGTCCTGCTGACCGACGGCATTTCAGAAGAGGGCGACTCTTTGAGCGTCGCCAAGGACGCCGCTGAAAAGCGAGTGACCATCTCCACCGTCGGCCTCGGCCAGGATGTCAACCGGACTTACCTCGAAAAGGTCGCGGCAGCCGCCAAGGGCAGAGCGTACTTCCTAACTGACCCGTCCGGGCTCGAACAGATCCTCATCAGAGATGTGATGGAGCATACCGGTTCGACGACCGTGGAAAAGACGCTTTCCCTCAAAGTGGTCGAGAAAGCTGAACTCTTCCGCGACCTGGCCCTTGAACAAGCTCCGGCGCTCAAGGGCTACGTCCGTTTCGACGCCAAGAGAGAGGCATCGACTCTACTCACCGTGCCGGGCGAGGGCGCCAAGGATGATCCATTGCTCGTCCGCTGGCAATACGGACTGGGCCGAGCCGCCGTGTTCACTTCCGACGCCAAGGCTCGGTGGGCTGAGGGATGGGTGGCCTGGAAAGGCTTCGACAAATTCTGGGCCAACGTCCTGCGGGACCTGCTGCCCCATGCCCAATCGGGCGAAGCGACGCTAACGCATGATTCGGTCAGCGGCGCGCTGGTCGCCGAGTACCGTCTCGCCTCGCATGTGGGTGTACCCGCCGAGCCGCCCACCCTCTATGCCCTCGGACCCGGTGGTTTCCAGCGCCCGGTGAAGGTGGAGCGGGCCGGCGAGGGCTATTATCGGGCCGTGATTCCCATCGGTTCGCGCCAGGGTTTGTTCCGCGTCCGTCCGCTGGCCGATTCGGCCGCGTTCCCGGAAACCGGCGCCTACATCCCGGAACTGGAACTATCGAACTACGGCAACAATCCGCAGTTAATGAAACAGATTGCCGAGTTCACGGGTGGACTCTTCAACCCAGATCCTCGCGACGTCTTTTCCACTGGTGGGCGCTCGGTTCCATCGGCGCTGAATCTGTGGCCCGGCCTGTTGGCTCTGGCGCTGCTGCTGAATCTGGCCGAGGTCGCCTGGCGCAAATTGAAGCGAAGCTAAGCTCTCTCGAGTTCGACCACGGTCTCGATGTGGTAAGTCTGCGGAAACATATCCACAAGCGTCGCCTTCTTCAATCGGTAGCCGCCAGCGATGAGGGCCGCCGTATCGCGCGCCATCGTCGGCGGATCACAACTGACAATGTTCAGCCTCGGCGGGGACAGGCGCAATAGATGCCCCACCACGCCGCGCCCCAATCCGCTTCTTGGCGGATCGGCGAGCACGAAATCCGGTGCCTTCTTGAGCTGCTCTAGATACTGCTCGGCCTGCGCGCGGTGGACGCGAATTGCGCCTCCGGACCTGCCTGCGTTGTGTTCCATGTCGCGCACCGCGCCTCCGTGGCTTTCCACCCCCGCGACCCTTTCAAATCGCTTCGCCAGTGCCACTGTGAACAGCCCGACACCGGCATAGAGATCCAAAGCCGATGGGCCTTCCGCGCCGCCCATCGCGGCTTCCACAAGATGGCACACCAGATGCCGGTTCACCTGGAAGAACGACCCATGGCTTACTCTATAGGCGAACCCGCCCACTTCATACTCCAGAGCCCCCGCCGCAGCCCCAGGCACCCATTGATCGAGCCATTCAAAGAACCCGCGCGCCAACCGCCGGTCGCCGTCGGTCTCGAGCGCATTCAGCATCACCTGCTCGCCGTTGGTGAACAACTCGACAGACCTTAGAAACCGCGGCCAGTGCGGATCGTGCATCTTCTTCTTGATTGAACGCAGCGCCTGGTTGATCACCGGCGACGAGATGGGGCACTCGTCGATGTCGACCAGTTTGTGCGACCCGGCGGCGAGGTATCCAATCCGCGCCCTATCGATCCTGAACTGGTTCCGGTTCCTGTACTGCCAAGGCTCCGCGCTGATCGTTCCAATGGTTTCCGGCGGCTCGATCTTGCCCACTCTCTTCAGCGTCTCGGCGACGATCTCCACCTTTCGCGCCAACTGGTACTCGTATGGCGCGTGCTGATACTGGCATCCACCGCAGCGTCCGAATACTGGGCACTGTGCTTCAATGCGGTCTGGGGAGGATTCAGTGATTCCGGCCAACTCGGCTTCGAGGACTGATGCTCGCCGTTTCACCGCTCCTAGTCGCACCCGTTCGCCAGGCAGGGCAAAGGGAACGAAGGCGATCTGCCCATCGATCCGGACCAGGCCGGAGCCGCCATAGACCCACTTCTCCACCGTCACTTCCGTGTCCGGCCCGGCTGGGATCCCCGCCGTGAGTTTGTTGTCAGGTGTGTCGATCACTTAGGATGAAGATTACCCTTCCACTATCAGTATTCGCATGAAACCACGTGTCTTGTCGGGCATACAGCCCACCGGCTCACTCCACATCGGCAATTATCTTGGCGCCCTCAAGAACTGGGTGCGGATGCAACCCGACTATGAGAGCATCTTCCTTATCGTCGATCTGCACGCTATTACCATCTTTCAGGACCCCGCCGAACTGCGCCAGAAGATCGAACAGACCGCGGCCGTATTCATTGCCGCTGGCATCGATCCGAAGCAGTCCCCCGTCGTCGTGCAGTCGCTTGTGCCCGGCCATGCCGAATTGACGTGGCTGCTGACATGCGCCACGCCCGTCGGCTGGCTTGAACGAATGACGCAGTACAAAGACAAGTCCGCCAAACAGGAATCGGTCGGTGATGGCCTGCTACAGTACCCCGTCCTCATGGCCGCCGACATTCTCATCTACCAGGCCAATGAAGTCCCGGTAGGCGAGGACCAGGCGCAACACCTGGAACTTACCCGCGATATCGCGCAACGCTTCAATGCGCTCTACGGCGAAACCTTCGTCATGCCTGAGACAACGCTGCCCGCAGTTGGCGCGCGCATCATGGGCCTGGACGATCCGACGAAGAAGATGTCGAAATCGACCGATTCCCCCGGCCACGCCATTTCTCTCCTCGATCCGCCCTCTGTGATCCGCAAGAAGATCATGCGCGCTACCACCGATTCGCTGCCCGGTGTCGATTTCGACAACATGGGGCCCGGCGTCGAAAACCTGCTCACCATCCACCAGGCCTTCACCGGCTGGACGTCGGATCAGGTGAAATCCCACTTTGCCGGCATGAGATACGGCGACCTCAAGAAGCAGGTAGCCGAAGCCGTCGTCGCCGGGCTCGAACCGTTGCAGACCCGCTACACCGAGATCACAGCCGATCCCGCGTACCTCAAGTCGGTCTTGCGAGAAAGCGCCGATCGCGTGATGCCCATCGCCGACGCCACCGTTCGTCTTGTCAAGCAGCGCATGGGCATCTACGTCGGGTAAACCGCCATGGCGGAGAACGGATCGCCGGGCTATTCCGTTTCCGCCTACTCTCGCCTTTTGCGCAGCAACCGCGACTTTCGCCTCCTCTGGCTGGCTCAAATAGTCTCCGAGCTCGGAGATTGGTTCTATGCCGTCGCCATCTACTCCTTGCTGCTTGAGCTGACCGGCCAGGCTCGCAGCGTTGGCTTCGCGGTTGTGCTCCAACTGCTCCCGCAGGTCTTCATGGCGCCCATGGCCGGCGTCATCAACGACCGGCTGCGCCGCCGCAGCGTCATGATCTTCGCCGACCTCGCCCGCGTCTTCATTGTCCTGTCCATGCTGCTGGTAAACTCCCCGTCAATGGTCTGGCTCATCTGGGTTCTGCTGTTTTCGGAAACCATCATGTGGGCCCTATTCGAGCCTGGCCGCACCGCACTCATCCCCAATGTCGTTCAGGGCAAGGAGGACCTCATGGTGGCCAATGCGCTGTCGTCGATGACCTGGGCCATCAATCTCGCCATCGGTTCAGGCATCGGCGGACTGGTCGCCTGGAAGTTCGGCCGCAACGCCGTCTTCGTCATCAATGCTGCCAGCTTCGTGGTCTCAGCCCTGTTGCTTTGGGCGATGCGTGTTCAAGAGTCCCACAGCACGCACCTGCCGCCCGCGCGCATCAGCGACCTGGTCGACTTCAAACCCACCCTAGAAGGGGTTCGGTATGTCCGGAGCGACAGCCGGATGTGGTCCACTCTACTAGTCAAGGCAGGCATGGGACTGCTCGGTGCGCACTGGATCATCCTGCCCGTATTCGGCGAGCGCGTCTTCGCGTGGAAGGGATCCGGGGCCCTTTCCATGAGCCTTCTGTTCGGCTCCCGCGGCATCGGCGCTCTGATCGGGTCGCTTCTCAGCGGTTCTCTGTCGAGGAACGAACCGGCCCGCATGCGTCAGGGCATCTTCTGGGGTTTTCTCATCGTTGCCGCGGGATATGCGGCTCTCGGCGGCGCATCCTCGCTGTGGTGGGCTTGCGCCTTCGTCATCCTTGGACATGCCGGCACTTCCCTGTGCTGGGTCTACTCGACCACCATGCTCCACGAGATGACCGAAGACCGTTTCCGCGGGCGTGTCTTCTCGGCCGACTACGCTGGACTCTTCTTGGTCATGAGCGCTGTCAGTTTCGCTGCAGCCTCGCTGATCGACGCCGGAGTGAACGTCCGCTATGTCGCCTTGGGCACAGGCATTATCGGCGTTCTGCCCGCCCTTCTATGGCTGGGAGCACTCAGGCGGTATTTCAAGGATTAGCCCGAATCCATGGTAGAAGTCGGGCGATTAGCCCCGTCTGCTACGCCAGGTTGCTGTCATGTGCCCAGACAATCGAGTCCAGGTAGATCTTTGACAAATCAGCCGGCGACAAGTGAGTCTCCGCCGCCACAACCTTAGCCGCCTGTTTCTCTCCTTCTTGCCATGCTGTCGCCACTCTCAGGCTGCGCTTGGCCATACAGCATGGGCTACACCCACCGGCTTCGAATAGATCGCGCAGTTCGTCTGGCAGCCCCATCTCTTCGCAGATCTCATCCATGGGCTTGGCCAACATCGCCTCCAGCATCGAGAGCAGGCCGCCCAGAAACGCTTTGGATCGCTCCTGCTCCGCTCCAACCGCGCTGGTCACTTGATCACTCATCCTGGCGCGGATCAGGGCCGCTTGCAGCAACTCCGCGTTGCCGCTGGAGTTCAGACCCGATATCGCGAACATGCCTACGAACCGGCGAACCCGTTCCAGTCCCATCCAAAGCAGGGCCTCGCGAACGCTCGACACCGGATTCCTCCGCCCCGACGCAGCCGAGTTCACCCATGTCATCAACTTGTAGGTGAGATCCAGGTCCCGGCTCACTGCCGCCTCAATCTGGCGGATCCCTGGCTCCGGTTTGCCCAGTTCGCTGAGGAGCCTCAGCCGGTTCAATTGCGCCGCTGGCAGCCTTCTCCCCGACATCACTCTTGGCCTTTCCAGAACGTAGCCCTGGAAGTAGTCATAGCCCAGATTCATTGCCAGAACGAGATCGCCCTGTGTTTCAACCTTCTCGGCAAGGTACTTTCTCTTGCCCGCTCGCGGCGCCCGGCGCTTCACTTCCAGCGAGCACCCCAACCAGTCCACCTTCACCCAGTGGCACAAGTCGAGCAATGTCGATTTGTCCAATTGGCCCGTATAGTCGTCCAGTACCAGTCGAAAGCCTCGAGCTTTCAGATCCCTGCACCGATTCAGCACTTCCACTGTCGCCTTGGTGTTTTCAAGAATCTCCAGATATACCCGCTCGGGTGGCAGCACCAGAATCTTGTCCGACATCAACAACTCTTGCCCGACGTTCCACAATGCTGGCCTGTCGCCGACCAGCGTCTTCCATCCTATTGAAAAGAAACCGTTCGACATCACCTCTTCGCTGGAGCCAGCGCCGCAACCTTCGGCCGTTAGAGCTGCTGATCCCCCCCGGTAGAGCAATTCGTAAGCGGCGACGCGCTTGTCGCGGTCGTAAATTGCCTGGCGGGCGACATAGCCTTCCACGACAGTTCATATCGCCCTTTCGCACCTCTGGTTTGAAGGGAATCGGTGCGGGCGCCAGGGTTCATCCACCGGGCGGGTCAAGTCCGGATCACTGTCACACGGTCGAAACCCTCCGCAACTTGCGGCGCCGTCATCCGTCGAGCCATGCGTGCCAGAGCCTCGGCCGGGACGCGTCTCTGGCGTGCGGAGTTCCTTGCCTGGCACACTTCGAGCGGAGTGTCGAAGTAGACTGCCTCCACCTCGCAGCCGTGCATTTCCGCCAATCGAATCCAACAACGCCGTTCTGCACGTGTGAGCGCAGTCGAATCGATCCAGGTCTCGGCGCAACCGGCATCCAGGCGCGCCCGCGCCATTGCCCTTAACTGGGCGAAGACCAATCGATTGTGTTCCTGGCTAGACTCGTCGCCGGTCAACGCCGCCCGCAACGCGTCTGAAGATAACGATGGCTTGCCGTTGCGTTCCAACCACGTCGACTTACCCGACCCCGGTAGACCCACAAGAACGTAGAGTCGCATCTGTCTGGAGCGCGACGCTAGCCCAGCGGCTTGAACCCGGCTTCGCCCGAGGCGCGCAAGAGCTGCGGCGTCATAGGTAGGGCAAACAGATCGCGGCGCCTCATGCTTCCTCTAGCATACGCCTAAGCGTGCCGCTTCCTGGGATGGAAGCCGGTCGTGTGCTTGAACTCCTCCAGGGCCTCGTACACCACTGGGCAGATTGAGGCCTGGCGGCACACCGACGACATCCGGTTGCCCAGCACGTCGGCGTGAAGCGTGATAGCCGGAAACTGCCTGCACGGCTCTGGCCGTGCGCCATACACCAGGCACTGCCCGGAGTCCAGGAAAACGCATTGGTCGCTCGCTTGTTTGATGAGGATTTCGCCTGCCTCTTCACCCGTCTCTGTGTACAGCCGTCTCGCCTCCCACGGCGTCATCTTCAACTCCGCGGCGATCGCCCGAATCTCCGCTTCGTTGATAGGAACTCGAGTCTCCCGGCAGCAGTTGGCGCACTCGCGGCAGTCGATCCCGCCCAATAGCTCTGCCACGCGCTCCCGAAGCGGGTGATCCGAAATATGATGGTCGCGGACGTGCCGCCTGAACTCCAGGTCCTCGGCAGAGTGTTCCTGCGCCCGGCGCCGGAGTTCGTCAGGGTTGGTCAGCATCTCACGTTCTCGCGTCCGGTTGTGCCCTTGACCAGACGAACCCTCCATTTCACATGTGGAACTCGAGGATGTCCTGGTCCTCGGCCTGATGATGGCGATCGACCATCATGCCCTCGTGGCCGCCGCGGCGGAAACGCCGGGCGAATCTCAGATGCTCGGCGAAGTCGCGGTGCACGTGGCGCGCCGCGTCCAGCACCGTTTCTCCCCGCTTGAGCACATAGGGCCGGTCCAATTCCGGTTCCTTGCCCGGCGCCTTTGTGTAGACCCGTACCAGATCGAGCAGTTCAAAAACCGCCCGCCGCATCCGTTCCAATCCCTCGCCCGTGACAGCCGACACCCCCACAATCCGGTAGCGCCCGCCGTACAATTCCTCCAGCGCCGCAATGCTGTCCCGTTCGCCCGGCGCATCGCACTTGTTGGCGATCATCAACTCAGGCATTCGCACACGCCATTGCTCCAGCCGCTGCTCGATGACCTCGATCTCCTCCAGCGAATCCGGATCGCAGGCGTCCACCACCATCACCGATCGGTCCGCGTTGCGGAACACCTGCGGCAGCCAGACCTCGGTGAACTCGTCCGACACCGCGGGCAGATCCATCAGTTGGATCTGGACATCTTCAAAATCCATCATGCCGGGCAGAGGCAGCCTTGTCGTGAAAGGGAATCCGGCTATTTCGGGCCGGGCGTGCGTCAGCGCCGCCAGCAGGCTCGACTTGCCTGCGTTCGGCGCTCCGGCCAGCGCCACCTGGCCGGCTCCTTCCCTCGGAATGAGGTAGAACGGCGTCGAATGGACGGCACCCTTCTTCTGCGATTCCTTGCGCGCCTGCGACAGCTTCCGCTTCAGTTCCGCCTGGAGCTTCTCAGTCCCCTTGTGCTTGGGCAGAGTGGCCCACATCCGCTCCAGTGCCGCGATCTTCTCGCCTTGCGTCCCCGCTTGGCGGAACTCCTGCTCCGCCGCCAGATAGTCCGGTCCAAGGTTGGCAGGCATGGCCGTCTCTCTCGCCGCCAGCATATCACCGCCGGCGCTGGGAGAATCTTTCCCCAGGAGGCGGCCCAACTCTCCCGATTGGGCTGATAGAATAGTCGCTTGCCGCCCAAGCTCCGGCGGTCAGTGGAGGTTGTGTGAAGATCGTTGCCATGATCCTTCGATATTGGTCCTACCTGTACACTGGGCTCTTCGGGCTCTTCGTCGCCGGCATTGCCGCCGTGCTGCTCATCTCCGGCTCGGCGAACTTCCGGCTCTCGCAACTGCCATTCTGGCAAGGCAAGTCCGCCCTCTACGGCATGTTGAGCATCGGCCTGCTTGGCGTCATTGGTGCCCTGCTGGGCCTGTTGAAGGGAATCCGTCCCATCGTGCTGGTCTGGACTCTGGCGGTGCTCGCGCTGCTGATCTACGGTTATTTCATCAGCCCCAAATACTACTTCGGCCTTGGCTTGTCCGAGGCCAAGAGCATCGCCTGCCTGACCCTGGGCGCACTGCTGGCCTTCATTGGCGCGCTAATGCAGTACCGCGACCCCAAACGCGCCTAGCAGACGCGTCTCGGGGGGGCCAGTGTGCCGCGGCCGGAGCGCTTGGCTCCCCGGCTAGCCCCAGATTTCCTGTACAGGCTTAAACTCGAGTCCCTGGTTGTTCGGCAACAGGTAGAACCCGCGCCCAAGCGGATCGTCGTGATACGCCTTGGTCCAATCAATGCCTAGTGCCGCGTAGATTGTCGCCTCGACATCCTCGGGATAGATGTGCCGGCCTGCGCTCCAACCTGGCTCCAAAGTGTTGCGGCCCTCCGCGTCGGTGCCGCCGATCGCTTTCGGGCCCTTAATTCCGGCCCCGGCCATGTAGACCGACATGCCCATGAAGTGATCCCGGCCCGATCGCGTATTCGGACTCCCCACCGTCCGGCCGAACTCGCCCATCGCTACTACCAGCGTTCGGTCAAGCGACCCGTCGGCCTTTAGATCATCCAGCATCGTGCCCACTGCCTCATCGAACTTGCGGCCGCCCGAACTGGCGTTGCTTGCGTTCAACATGCCCGTGTAGATGCCGGAATGGTTATCCCATCCGCCGGTCGTGATTTGAATGAACCGGGCTCCCAGATTGGCCCGCAACAGGTTACGTGCCGTCAGGCAGGCGTTGCCGAGAGACGTCGTCCCGTATCGTGCACGCTCTTCAGTGCTGAACGTGAACACGGAGTCCACCGCGCTGTTGAACATCAGCGAGCGCGCCGACAGGTTGAATTGGACCATCTCGTCGCCAGGTTGGCCCATAGCGCCGCTCGCCCGCGTTCCCGCGTCGAGATCCAGCAACAGGTTGTACCGCCGCTCGAATCCTGCCTGGCCCAGATACGCCGGCGGCGCCGTATTGCCCAGTCCCGTGCCGCCCGGGGTGACTTTGAACGGCGCATGTTCAGCTTCGAAGTAGCCCTGGCCCGGAGCGTCACCTGCGTTCAGGGCGATGAATGATGGCAGCGTTTTGTCGGAAGTCGCCTGCCGGAGCTCCCTCGACACCACGCTCCCAATATGCGGCGCGATCTTCGACGTGCCCGCCAGCGGATTGCGCCCGATCTGGACCCAGGTCTGGCAGATGCCGTGCACCACTGCCCAGGCCTCGGCTGACCGCAGCAGCGCCGTCGAGCCCATGTGCTCGGCCATCTTTGGCATCAGCCCTCGCGGCCACCTGACATCGCCATAGCTGGTCGGCTCGAACGCCGGTGGCGTCCATGCGCCCTCCTTCAGGTCGAAGGTGTCCACATGGCTCGGCCCGCCCGCCATCAAAATGAAGATGACGTTGTCGGCCTTCGCCGAAGACGCCTCAGCCGATCGGGCTTGGACTCCTCGAGCCATGCCCGGCATCAGAAAACTGCCACTCACTGCGGCGCCCAGATGTTGGAAGAACACCCGCCGGTCCAGCGCCGGACGCCGCCAAAACTGCGTCCCGGCGGCCCCGCTCAACCCTGTTCCGAATCGGTCCCTCTTCATTTGTCTGTGCTCCCCTCTACCATTCAGTAACTGAACAGGAAGTCCGTCTTATTCACCAGGCCCCAGGCCAAGTCCTCGACGGCCGCACTGCGCGCCACGCCTGACTTGCCGGACAGCAGCTTCAGCGCCGTCTCGCGCTCCCGCGCGCCTGGCCAGCGGCCCAGGAATGTCAAGAACATCTCCTCCACCACCTTGCTGTCGTCGGTCGCGGCCGCCATTGCCGTTACAAACGGAGAAGGAGAACTCCCTTTTGTTCTGATGCGCTCGGTCACCAAAGCGTTGTTCATTACATTCAACTGAAGCAGAATCGACCCGGCCTGCGACCGCGGCACGTTGTCGCGGTTGCCGCGGTTGAACGAGTTCAGAAAGGCGCTCACGCTTCCGTTCGACCGCGGTTCTACCGGCTCGGGCAACTGCATCGCGCGGACGACCCTGACGTCGCCCCATCCCTCCACCGTATATCCGCCACCGGGTAGTGCGGTCCCAGTCGCTTTCATTAGGGCGTCATGGAACTCCTCGCCCTCAATCCGCCGAGGGATCCGCCGTGCGAACAGGTTCATTTTGGTGATGTCCCACGGGCCGTCGTAAGCCGAGTCCAATTGATACGCGGACGACTCCGCCAGGACACGCACGAACTCCCGAATATTGAAATCCTGCGCCCGCGCCAGTTTGGCCAGTTCGATCAGCAGTTCCGGGTGCGACGCCTGCAGCGTCCAGGGCGCCGCCGGCGGATTCGAAGGATCGAGGCGCGCCGGGTCCAGCGAGTCCACCGGCTCCACCAGCCCCAGTCCGAACATCGCCTTCCACAGTCTGTTAGCGTAGTTGATGGCGAAAAGCTCGTCCTCCACCATCGCCGCATGAAGACTCTCTCTCCAGGTCTTCGAAGCCTGCGGCAGCTTCCCGTTCCGGTAGACGGGCGTGTAGTTGCTGATCGTTTGGCCGTCCGCCACCGGCGGCGTGCGCACCGGGCGATTGCCATAACTCGTGCTCAGGCCATACGAACCCGAAGCCCTGTCGGCGACCTGGAAGCTGTTGTAGTAATAGTGCGTCGTATCGGTGGTCTGATACGACGTCATGGTGGTGCGAGCGAAATGCGCGGCCATCTTTTGCGCGTCGGCGCGCTTTGCCGTCGAGCCCCATAAGCTGATCGAATCCAGATGCCGGCGGCCGTCGTGGCACAGGATGCAATCGTAGTGGCTCATGCCGAGGAATGCCGTCGCCGTTCGCGTCAGCATCATGTCGTACGTATCCTGTGCTGGCCCCATGGGATGGAATGACCGCACCATGAAGTTGGTCCCCGCCGCATCCAAGTCGTAGTTCCGGCCCACCGTCGCCACGGCTATATAGGCGACATCCCGGAAGCTGGCGCCCTGCTCCAGAGCCGATTTCATCCACCAGTGAAGCGCGTTGCGGCCCTTTGTATGAAGGTTGCGGTTCGCATTCACTCTTGCATTGCCCAGCAGATCGCCCAGCCACATCGTCCACTTGTCGACAAACTCCGGGCTCTTCAGTAGCTGGTCGATTGCCACGTTCCGCTTGTCCGGGTCCGTGCTCGCGACAAACGCCCTGACCTCGTCTGCCGTCGGAATCTTGCCGGCAAGGTCCAGCGAAACGCGCCGCAGAAACGTCTCATCCGGTGCCACCGAGGCCGCATCCATCCTTTCGGAGATCAACCTGGTGAAGATGTGATCGTCCACCAGGTTGCGGCGGGGAATACTTCCTGGCGCAACGCTCCGGCTCGCCGCCCCGCTCGCCTGGGCAAAACGCAGGACCCGTTCGTAGGCCTCGTTCCTCGCCCTGTTCTGACTGAGTTCCGCTTCCTGAGGATCGCTGCGGAATGAACAGTTCTGGCCCGATTCCTCTCCATTCTGCACTTGCTCGTCCGCCGCCTGCGGCGCCTGGAATGCGGAAGCCGGAAGCTGGGTCAAGGCCAGCAGCACGGCGGCCGGGCACACTACTGGCGCGGCCAAACGAGTCAACCCGTCACGTAATGACATGTGAATACCCAGATGGATCAAATTATACTGCATGGTGGAAACGCGCCCAGCTCGAACAGCGTCTCTCGGGGCGAAAGACATGCGCAATTACATAGTTTTACTTTTGGCCTTGTCCGTTGGCGGCCTGATGCATGCGCAACCGTTCCAACGGCACCATCTCACCGCCGGCTTGGGCGCTGCCACCCCCCAGGGTGAACTCAACGATTACTACCAGAGCGCCTTCTCCTGGTCCCTCGCCTACGGATATCGTCCTGCTTCCTTCTTCCAGGTCGATCTCGGCTGGGATGGCGCCTACAACGCGGCCCGGGTGAATGACTACTACGAGAGTGATGTTTTCGGAGCCGTCCGGATTCGTGATTTCCAACACTACTTCCCCGTCGGAGGCCGCGTTATTCTGCCCCTTGCCCGCGGCAAGGCCGAGCTCTATGGCGGCGGCGGCGGCGCCTATATGCGCTACAGCGAGGGCTTGCGCCAGCCAAGCGATTACTACCGCGTCGATTGCCCGGTCTGCAACGCTCGCGACGGCTTCGGCTTCTATGCCCTTGCCGGCGGCGATGTGGCCGTCAACCGGTCACAAAGCCTGCGCTTCGGCGTCACTGCCAAGATGTATAAGGGAACAACGGATGGCCTCAGCGTCGGCGTCATCCCGGCCGCCAAGACAAAGGACCGCTGGGTGAACGTCTACTTCCACCTGACGCTCAGCCTGTAATCCCTGAGTCCGCGAATGAATTGAGCGGGTACGCAAAGTCCGCGAACGCAGAGAGTCCGGATGACACCGCTCACGGCCAGTTGAATGCTGACAGCTGACCGCTGAATGCTATCAGCCACCTCCCCGATGTGCCGGTCCGCCGTTGGGGCCTTTCGGGGGAGCGGAATTACTTGATCTCGGGACTCGTTGCTGTCGGCGGGTCGGCGCCCCAGTTCTCACGAACCACAAGCGATTGGTCGGAGAAGAACGTCCGGCGGCCCGTCGAGTTGAATGCTTGTGGGATGGCGGTGACCTGGTAGCCTTCCTTGGTCGGGGCGACGGTGAACTGATAGCCGGTCTTGATGCCCTTAGCCAAGTCGCCCGAAATCAGGTCGGCCGCCGCCGGACCGGCTGTCCCGCCCGCCGGCGGACCCAACTGCTGTAAGTTCTCGGCGAACTTGCCAAACTGCGAGAAATACTGCGTCTGCGCCGTATGGATGGTGTTGATTTGACGTATCGCTGCCATTTCCTGCGAATGCATGCGCGCTGTGTTCAACTTCGGAACCGCGATGGCTGCGATCACCAGGATGATGGCGATGACGATCAGCAACTCGATCAGTGAAAACCCGCTTGCGCGGCGGTGTGCTCTCCTGCGGTCTTGAAGCATGGCCGTGGTTATCCTCACAATCCTTCTATACCATTCGAGACGCTGCCGCGCTTTGAAACGTGGAATCGCCCCGGCGGGTTGCAGCTTTTATGCGGCCCCTCGATCAACGTCTGAACCTTCGGCGAACAGCGGCGTCTCTTCTTTCTTCAGCCGTATCTGGCGGTGCTTGGCCGCCGCCGCGATGAATGCGCTGAACAGCGGATGCGGCTCAAGCGGCTTGGACTTGAACTCGGGATGGAACTGGCAACCCAGGAACCATGGATGGCCTGGAAGCTCGCAGATTTCCACGAACTTGCCGTCCTCGCTCTGGCCCGTAATTCTCAGTCCCTTTGACGTCAGCGCCTGCTCGAACTGCCGGTTAAACTCAAACCGGTGGCGGTGGCGCTCGCTGATCTTCGTCCTGCCATACGCTTCGCGGGCGAACGAGCCGTCGGCCAGCACGCAGTCGTATGCGCCCAACCGCATCGTCCCGCCCAACTCCTCTACGCCCAGCAGGTCCCGCAATTTGTAAATCACCGGAAGAGGCGTCGCCGCTTCGAATTCGGTGGAATCGGCCAGCTCAAGCCCGCACACGTTCCGCGCGTACTCGATCACCGCCGTCTGCATCCCCAGACAGATGCCAAAGTACGGCACATGCTTCTCTCTCGCATACCGGATCGCCTGCAACATCCCCTCGATACCCCGTTTGCCGAACCCGCCTGGTACCAGGATGCCGTCATAGTGCGACAATTCCTCGGCGCAACCCGGCCACTCCAGGTTCTCGCTCTCGATCCAGTTCATCCGGACTTTTAGCTTGTGGTCGATGCCGCCGTGCAGCAGAGCCTCTTTCAGGCTCTTGTAGGAGTCCTCATAGTTGACGTACTTGCCTACCAACCCGATGTGCACCTCGTCCTCCGGGTTGCGCATCCGGTCCAGCATCGCGCTCCAGCGTGTCAAATCCCTCGGCGCGGGGCTTTCCATCTGGAATTGCCGCAGGATGATCTCGTCCACATGCTGTTCGGCGAAGCTCAGCGGAATCTGATACACCGTGTCGACGTCATAGGAACTGACCACCGCATCGCGGTCCACGTCGCAAAACAGGGCGATCTTGTCCCGCTGGTCGTCCGGCAGTGGGTGCTCGGAACGGCAAACCAGAATGTCGGGCTGGATGCCCATCGCCCTCAGTTCCTTGACTGAATGTTGCGTCGGCTTGGTCTTCAATTCATGCGCTGCGGCAATCCAGGGCACCAGCGTCACGTGGACGAAGAGCGTGTTCCGCCTCCCCAATTCGTGCCGCATCTACCGGATGGCTTCGGTGAACGGCTGCGATTCGATGTCGCCCACCGTGCCGCCGATTT
>CAZSBK010000036.1:0-45941 GCA_964604945.1 uncultured Candidatus Solibacter sp. | reverse complement strand
CGAGCGTACAGCAAGCAAAACAGAGTTTCAATTGTTAAGTTAGCGCTTATGGGCCTCCCGGCCTGTCCTCGTATGATGGGTGCCCGGCCCCGCCCCCTCACCAACCGCGAACGCAGAGAGCGGGTGCCCGCCCCTCTCGGTGCCCACACCGCCGCCCCGTCGCCTCCGCCCTCCCATGTAAACTCCCGTATCGATGCATTGACATTCTACATATCATGCCATACAACATATACAGAGACGCTAGGCAATGAGCATCAAGAAACCAGACCTTCTCCAAGGCACACTGGACCTCCTGGTCCTGAAGACACTCGCGCAAGGATCCCAGCACGGCTACGGCATCGCGCAGAAGATCCTGCTGTCGTCCCGCCAGCTCATCGACGTACAGCAGGGCTCCCTCTACCCGGCACTCCATCGGCTCGAACGCAAGGGCTTGGTCGCCAGTGAGTGGCGCGAGTCCGACGCCGGCCGCATGGCTCGCGTCTACTCGCTGACCAAGGCCGGCCAGAAGCATCTCGCGAGCGAGATCGAACAATGGTCCCGCTATGCGGAAGCCATCAACTGGGTGCTCGAGGGCTGAACCGATGCGCGCACCTTGGAACAAGGCTGAAACCGACCTCGACCGCGAGGTCCAATATCACCTCGAATCCCTGGCCGACGCCTATGAGCGGCAAGGCATGCCGCGCGCCGACGCCATGCGCGAAGCCCGCCGCGAGTTTGGAGCGGTGGAGTCGATCAAGGAGGAGTGTCGCGACATCCGCTGGTGGCGGCCATTGGCTGAACTGGCACGCGACATCCGCTTCGGCTGGCGCATGATGCGCCGCGCCCCGGCCATCACCGGCGCCGCCCTCCTGTCCCTCGCACTAGGCATAGGTGCCACCACGGCCATCCTCTCGCTGGCCGATGTCCTGCTCTGGCGGACGATTGGCGTCCCTGAACCCGAACAACTGTCAGAGGTGTTCTGGGCGTCAAAGCAGCGCACGGGCCTGAATCACCGCTCAGTCGGCAGCATTCATAAAGACGGTGCCCTCATGGTGGCGGACTTCTTCAGCACCCAGGGCCTGGACGCGCTGCGCGACGCCGCCAAGGGCAAGGCCTATATCGCCGCGCAGATGGGCACTTTCAGGGTAAGCGCCAGCTATAACGACCATTTGAACATCGCCCATGTCCGGCCTGTCTCAGGCAACTTCTTCTCAGTGCTCGGCGTTCAGCCGGCTCTCGGCCGCGTCTTGAATGAGCGCGACGATTCCGCATCCGCCTCTCCTCAGATCGTCCTCACACATCGCTTCTGGACCACGCGGCTTGGCGCGGCGGCCGATGTCGTTGGCCGGCCCATGCGGATCAACAACCACATGTACGAAATCGCCGGGGTTCTCCCCGCCAGCTTCCTTGGAATCGTTCCCGGCGACAATGTCGAACTCTATTCGTCGATCTGGCAGAGCCCCGACTTTCTTGAACCAGACAGCAATTTTCGCGCCGGCGCGGTGGACCCCACCTGCTGGTGGCTCCATCCAATCGCCCGCCTCGCCCCAGGCGTCTCGGTTGAACAACTCCGCAGCGTCATGGACGCGGGCTTCGCGGCCAGTTGGCCGAAGCAGCCGCAGACCGCCGAATCCACGCCGCACATCCAGTTGGATGACGCCAGCCACGGTCTCGGATCGATCCGCCGCAAACTGGGTAACCCCATACTCATCCTGCTCGGGCTGGTTGGACTCGTTCTGGTGGCTGCCTGCGCCAACATTGCCAACCTGATGCTGGCGCGCGCCGCCAGCCGCGAGAAGGAAGTGGCTCTACGCATCGCGCTGGGCTGCGGCCAAGGGCGTCTGCTCAGGCAGTTCTTCACCGAGAGCCTGTTGCTGGCCGCGATCGGCGGACTCCTGAGCCTGCCCGTCGCCACTGGGATTCTCTCGATGCTGCCGCGATTCACCCCCATCCAGGGCATGGACATGGTGATCTCCGCCACGCCCGATCCGCGATCCCTGGCCGGCGCCGCAATCGTCACCGTCTTGTCGGCGCTTCTCTTCGGACTCTACCCGGCCTGGCGCGCCGTCAGGATCGACGCTGGCCCCACTTTGAAGGAGGTCGCCGGCAGTTCGGCCGCACATGTCCGCTCGCGCTGGGCGCCGGCTGGAATCCTGGTCTTGTTGCAAGTGTCGCTCGGTGTAGTGCTTGTGACTGCGGCTGTGCTCTTCACCGGAAACCTCCTTGAGATCGTGAACCGCGAGACGGGATTCGACCGTGGAAACACCGTCCTGTTCGGGGTCCGGCCAGGTGAGCTTGGATACCGGGGCGAGCGCCTGAAGCTCTTCTACTCCAGTCTCGAGCAGCGGCTCAACGAGGTGCCTGGAGTCCGGAATGCGGGCTTGTCCATCACCCGCCCGATGACGGGCGGCGGCTGGTCGGACTTGGTCAGGTTATCCAACGGGGAGAAGATCGAGACCTCTGTCCACCATGTCAGCCCCCGCTTTCTCGACGCATTGCGGATTCCCATTACTGCCGGCCGGATGTTGACCAAGCACGAGATCGATTCCGGCGCGCGCGTTGCCGTCGTCAGCCAGGAGTTCGCCTCGCGGCTTCGACTGCCCTCGGCGCTCGGCGCCCGCTTCATCATGGGCTTCGGAGAGGACATCCACTACGAAATCGTCGGCGTCGCACGGAACGCCAGGTACGGGGATATGAAAGAAACCCCGGCTGTCGTTTACATTCCCTTCGAATTCGAAGTTCCCACGGCGACCGTCGTCCTCGGCACGTCGGTCCCGCCCCTGGGACTTCTGCCGGCCATACGCGATTCAGTCAGGGAGATCAATCGTGAGATGCCCCTCGTGGACGTCTACACCATGGAGCAACAGATCTCCCGCACCCTCCAACGCGAGCGCCTGTTCGCCTGGCTCTGCGGCAGCTTCGGCGTGCTCGCCCTCGTGCTCTGCATGGTCGGCCTTTACGGTCTGATGTCGCACACCACCGCCCGCCGCACCCACGAAATCGGCATGCGCATGGCCATGGGCGCGACGCGCGGCGGCATCGTTCTTCAATCGCTCCGCGGCGGCCTCGGACTTGCCGCTGGAGGCCTTATCCTCGGCGTCCCGCCGGCCGTCTATGCCATGCGCCTCGCCGAGCAGCAAGAGATGATTCCCAAGGGACCCTTCCCCTACGGCTCGCTCGCCGCTGCCATGGGTCTGATTGCGCTTTCGGCCTTCCTCGCCGTCCTGGTCCCGGCACTGCGAGCCGCCAGCGTCCAACCGGCCCAGGCCCTGCGCCGCGGTTGACCCCATCAGTCAGTAGGGCGGACGCCCGCGTCTGCGGCCGGCCCCTCGGCCGGCAACTCTGTTGACGTGGGGCGGCCTTTCCGGACAGCGACCGGGCTTCTGCCCCCCCATCCTGGACTACACACTCACTGGGCGGGGGAGCGGTTTAGGGAGGAAGGTGCCAAATCTCCCTCTCCAACCAATCATTCGTGGCCCAGGCGCATCTCGCCTGCCGCCTCGACAATCGTGTCGAGGCGGCTTCCTCGCGGGCGACGGAGCCGCTGACTCCGCCTCCGCCCGGACGCCAACCATCGATCCATAGGGCTGACGCCCTCGTCCGCGCGTGGCCCGGCAGCCGCGCCCCGTTCAGCGTGCCGCGACAGAAAGGAGCGGTCCGTTTCAAAGGGCAGGATCGAGACCCGATGCGTGTCCATCCGGTGCGTCGGCATGTAGACTGGTGGCGTCGCCATCAATGAAGCCTCCAAGAAGTGAGATTGAGCAGGCGTTGGTGCAGACGGTAGTCCTGCGCCGGGACGCACTCGTTGTGGATCTCGCCGATGGCCGCACCATCACCGCGCCTCTGGCCTGGTTCCCGCGCCTGAAACACGGGACCGTGGTCGAGCGAACCAACTGGCGTCTCATCGCTGGCGGCGAAGGGATCCACTGGCCCGACCTGGACGAAGATATCCCGTGGAAAGCCTGCTTGCCGGCCGCCGGTCCGGCGAAACACAGGAGTCTCTCCGCCGCTGGCTCAAACAACGAGCCGCGGCAGGCTAAGACCAGCCCGGATGGCGCCCCTCCGCCAGCCTGCGCGCCTACTCCTTCGCCGCCTCGAACTCGACGCTCTCCATCTCAAGCCCGGTCGCGCCCACTCGGAGCCGTACCCGCGCCACACCCCCGGTCGGGCTGGCGTTCGAGTCGCCATCTCGATAGAGATAGACCTCAGCGGTCATCGTCTGAAGCTCCGGCCAAGTCCCCTTCCGTGTCTCCACCCCGGCAGGCAGCCGCCGCCCCAAGTCTGCCTCCCAACTTGTGCCGTCGAACCGCTCCCACCTGCCGGCGCGCCAGACGTAGTAGCGGCTGTCATTGTAATGTCCCGTCCCATCCTGGGTCACCGGCAGCCACAGCAACGTGTCGCCGCCATGGCGCACGATGAGCGGTTTCTTGCGGAAGTGAAGCAGACCGATCTCAGCTCCGACAAGCCGGTAGACCACCTTCGCATTGCCGCTGAGCCGTTCCTTCATGAAGATCGCCGTTGCACGATGGCTGTGATAGAATCCAGTGCCCGACTTGTCGCCGCACCCGCTCTCCTTGTCCGCGTGATTCGGCATGAGGCAATACGTTGCGTAGTAGTAACGATCGCCGTCCACCACCCCAAACTCCCCTGACTCTGTGACGCGGCACTCCCGGTAGTCAAACGGCCCTTTGCCCTGTTTCACTATCTCGAACTCGACGCACTTGGCCCCGATCTCCTCCACGCGGTATTCACGTCCATCAGGTCCTTCAACCGAAAGGATGGAACCGTCTTTTGTCTGGCGCTGCATTCCGTCCACCGGGCTCGCGATGGCAGCAAGCAGTAGACAGAGCGTTGCTGTAACCGGGATTCGCTGATGGCGGAGAAACCCAGGCAGCGCGTCGAACATATCCGGATTATAGTCCCCGGCGGCGCTGCGCCCGTCACCGAATCGCCTCGAGCTCATCTTCATTGAGCGAGGACTATGCTCGAATCATGAACCGATTGCTCCCCGGTACCTTGATTTGCGTCGCCGCTCTGCTCGCTGCGCCACCCGAGCCCGCCGCCCAGGCCCGCGCCGCAGTTGCCGGTCTCGCTGCGAAGCTGAAAGCCCTGCTCGGCGACGAACTCGCCAAGGGCGGGTTCGAGGGCGCCGTCCATGCCTGTTCGACCAGCGCCCAGAAGGTCACGCGCGAGTTCGCCGCCCAATCCGGCGTCGACATCCGCCGTGTCACGCTGAAGTACTGCAATCCGGCCAACGCCCCCGACGCTTGGGAGCGCGCCCAACTTGAACAGTGGGAATCTGTCCTCAAGTCCGGCAAGCCGCTGCCCGAGGAGGTGTTCGTGCCGGTGGACGTCAACGGCGTCAAGACCCACCGCCTCATGAAGCCCATCGTCATCCAGGGCATGTGCCTCTCCCGCCACGGCTCCGCCACCCAGATTCCGGACCCGGTGAAAAAGCAAATCGCCAAGTCCTATCCAAAGGACTTGGCGACGGGCTACAAACCGGGCGAGTTGCGCGGAGCCTTTAGCGTGAAGATCCCGGTCCGGACTTCGCCGGCGCGGTAGCCTCGCGCTTCAATTCGACTTTTTCCGATGGGGGACGCCGGGACCCGGTGTCGCACGTGTTAGCCATTCAAGTGGCCACGCCCAGTCGCGGCAACACGAACTTCATGATGAGGAAGTACGCGACCAGGGCGAGCGGCAATATGAGGTAGTCAGGCATTCGTCTCCCCCTTAGATGCCGCGCGGGACGCAACCGTGACAGAATCCAGTTCAACCTTGCCGCTCCCGTTTCTCGACACAACCGTCCACATTATGCGAAGATGCCGCCTATGCGCCCGAAGTGACGCAGGAGGAATGCACACATGAGCCAACTCACCGAGCCTGGCCGCGTCGGCTGGATCGACCTCACAGTCGATGACGCGCCCCGTCTTCGCGATTTCTACGCCCGTGTCGCCGGTTGGGTTCCCCAACCCGTCCCCATGGGCGGCTACGACGACTTCAGCATGACCCATCCAAAGACAGGTGAACCCGTCGCCGGCGTCTGCCACCGGCGCGGACCAAACGAACACCTGCCGCCCGTCTGGATGATTTACATTAATGTCGTTAATCTGGAGGCCGCCCTGGCTGAGGTCGAGGCAGCGGGCGGCAAGGCCCTCCGCCGGCCAGAGCAGTGCGGACCCGGCTCGATGGCCGTCATCTCTGACCCAAGTGGCGCAGTTTCAGCGCTTTACGAGCCTGCCTGACGGGTCAGGAGGTTCGTTTGGTCGTGATTTTCGGTCCCCGGCCGGACGTCCCTGACTGTCGCCGACCATGCCGGTCCGCCGCGCTGCGCCGAGAACGAGTCGCTCTCCACGGTCAGCGCCAGATCGACTGTCGCGCCCATGCGAAGCCCCTGAGCCCTCGACGAGAACCGCCAAGCCTTCATCTGGATGGGTGATCCACCGTTCTGCGCGAAGACCAGTCTCAGGTGGTCTTTGCCCTTGCCAAATCCTTCGGGTGGCGCTGCCAGCCGCGCCCCGCGCACCAGGAAAACCGGTGACCGGTTGCCGAGTCCAAACGGCGCCAGGGACAGGATCTCGTCCACCGCCGTGTGGGTCAGTTCCGCCAGGGAGATTTCGGCGTCCAGCAACCGCTCCGGCTCCAGACCGTCTTCGCCCAACTTCCCTTTGACGTACTCGTTGAACCGTTCCCGCAATTCGTCCACCCGGTCCCGTTCCAGCGTCAACCCGACCGCCTGCCGGTGGCCGCCGAACCGGACGAACAGATCCGGCATTGTCTCCAGCGCCTCCAGCAGATGGAACGACGCAATCGACCTGCCCGACCCCTGCGCGTAGCCCGACGCCTCGTCAAGCCCCAACACCAGAGCCGGCCGGTGGAACGTCTCGGCCACACGGCTGGCCACGATACCGACCACGCCGCGGTGCCATTCCGGTTCGAAAAAGACCAGCCCTGCCTGATCGGGTCCGGGCGGCGATGCGGCGAAACGGTCCAGAATCGTATTGGCGATGGCTTCGCATGTGCGCTGACGTTCGGCGTTGAGCGCGTCCAGGCGCAGGGCGATCGACCGCGCGCGCTGCTCGTCCTGCGTCAGAAACAGGTCCAGCACCTCGCTGGCGTTGTCCATCCGCCCGGCGGCGTTGATGCGGGGGGCGATACGGAAACTGATGTCGGTTGCCGAAACCGGCTGGGACGGATCCAGGCCGGCCACGTTGAGCAGCGCCTGAATGCCCGCGTTGCGTGTCTTCGATAGTCCGAGGAGACCGCGCTGCACGATGATCCGGTTCTCGCCCGTCAAGGGCACCACGTCGGCCACAGTGGCGATGGCCACCAGCATCAGAAACGAATCACAATAACGGACGATCCGGTCCGGTGCCCAGCCTTCGCGATCCATCAGCGCCTGGATCAACTTGAAGGTGACGCCGGCGCCGCAGAGGTTCTTGTTCGGATACTGGCAGTCGAAGCGGTTCGGATTCAGGATGGCGGTGGCTGGTGGCAGTTCCTGATCGGGCAGGTGGTGGTCGGTGATGATGACATCGATGCCCAGCGCGCGAGCATGTTCCACGGCAGCGTTGGCCCGAATGCCCGTGTCGACGCTGATGAGCAGCGTGACACCGTTGCGTTTAGCCTCCTCGAGCACCCATCCCTGGATGCCGTAGCCGTCTTTCAGCCTGTCGGGGACATGGAGCGACGCCTTCAATCCGGCCAGCTCGAGCATCTTGCCCAGGATAACCAGCGACGTGGTTCCGTCGACGTCGTAGTCTCCATAGACCAGCACCCGTTCCTGTTCGCGTATGGCCCGGCGGACCCGTTCGACGGCCGCCTCCATGCCACGCAGCAGAAAGGGATCGTACAGGTCGGAGAGCTTCGGGTGGAGAAACCGCTCCACGTCGCAAGGCGCCTGGATGCCACGACTCCATAGCACCCGGGCGGCTGGCAGTTGCAGTCCGCAGCGGGCAGCCAGCCGGGCCGCATCATCTTCCGGCGTATTTGGGAGCGTCCAGCGCATTCCCTAGTTGTTGGAGAAGTACCCGCCGTAGTTGTCGGGGCCATCTTCGACGTGTGGCATGAAGTCCTCGAGCTCGTCCAGCAGGTCCTGCCACTCTTCGTACCAATCGGTGTGCACCTGGTAGAGGTACAAGCGGCCTTCAAAGTCGAACGACATCTCGACGGCGCACGTCAGCCCTTCATAGATCGACAGCTCCTCAATCCGCCGCTTGATGTCGCGCTGGCGCTTCGGGTCCAACTCGGACTCGCCGAGCTGGTCGAGCGCTTCTTCGCGGTGCATCGAGGTGAAATCGCGGACGTGCAGGTGGACCAGCCGGATGCCGAGCTGGAGGGCGCAATCGAGAAACGGCTTGAACTCCGGATTGCGTTCGATGTCCCAATAAATGATCGGCGGATCGTCGCCGGCGCGAGTCAGGCACCGGAAGACGACGAAGTGTTCGGCCTCCAGATAGCTCTGGATCTCTTCAGCCAGCGTATTTAGGTTGGGGCGCAGGGACATATACCTCTAGCGTTGGGCCATCACAATGATCTCGTCGCGTCCAGCGAGTTCGCGCGCTGAGGGCGTCACTATCGTCTTCGGGCCGATGTAGATCTTCTTGTTCTGGTTGATCGCCGTCCGGACGTCAGCTTCACAGACAAAATCCACGATGGTGATCTGCGGAGCCGGGACCTCGGCTCTTGCTGCCGGCTCGGGCGCCGGCGCTGGTTTCGGCGGCGCGGCCACGGGAGCGCCGGAGGGCTGTTCCGCCGCGGGCGGCAACGCACATCCACAACTCGGGACGGCCGGCTTCTGGCGCCGGGCCAGGAAACGATCAACGACCCCGGCGACCGAAGTTGCTGGCGGCGCGACTGCCGGGGCAGCCTTCCTCCCGGCGGGCAGGGCTTGCGCAACCGCGGCGCTCACCGATTGGCTGGTGACGGCGACACCTTTGGCGGCCAGGTACTTCTCGACAGCCGAAACCAGCGCCGCACGGTCCACGCCGCCGGGAACCGTGGCCGGGACCGTCGGCGCGGGATCACCGGCAAAGGCTTCTTCCGGCGTCCGGACGACCGAGGCGATGCGCTTAATGTTGATCAGGTGCAGCGGCCCGACGTTGTCCGAAGTGATGTTACCCGCCATTGCGCCGCAGCCGAGGGTCATGCCCGGCTGCAGGCTGGTGGTAATGCCTGTTGAGCCTTGCGGCGAAGGCGTGTTCACCAGCACGCGGAACGAAGGCATCCTCAGTCCGAATTTGCGGACCTTGGCATCGTCGTTCGTGTAGATGCCCGACGTGTGGCCGAGGCCACCGAAGCGCAGGACCTTCTCACAGGCGTCCACTCCAGCATCGAACGAATCCACGAACAGGACGGCCAGCACGGGCGACAATTTCTCGGCCGAAAGTGGGTGTTCCTTGCCCACGCCGCCGATCTCGGCCACCAGGATCGACGCGCTGGCTGGTATTTCGAAGCCCGCCATCTGCGCGATCTTCTGCGGCGACTGGCCGACGCACTCGGCCCGGACCGTGGTCCCGTGCGTGAACAGAGTCTTTTCGACCGCGATCCGCTGGGCGTCGCTCAGCAGGAACGCGTTCTGTTTCTTCAGTTCCTCCAATACTCGTCCGCGAATCGAATTCTCAGCGACCAACACTTGTTCGGACGAGCAGACCGTGCCGTAATCGAAGCGCTTTCCGATAACGACTTTCGCGATCGCATCGGCGGCATCATAGCTGGTATCGAGCAGCACGGGCACGTTGCCCGGGCCGACGCCGAAGGCCGGCGTTCCCGAGGAGTAGGCGGCGCGCACGATGCCCGCGCCGCCGGTGGAGAGAATCACGCCCGTCTTGGGATGGCGCATCAACGTGTTGGTGCCGTCCAGAGAAGGGTTGTTGATGCACTGAATAATGCCTTCGGGCGCGCCGGCTTTGCGCGCCGCGTCGATCATCAGGGCGGCTGTGGAGCAAGTCGAGTTCTTGGCCCTGGGATGCGGGCTCAGGACAACCGCATTGCCTGCCTTGAGCGAGATCACACTTTTGTAGATGGCGGTCGAGGTCGGGTTGGTCGTCGGCAGGATCGCCGCCACAACGCCCACGCCGACACCCACCTCAATCACCTTCTCCTCGGCCAGTTCGCGCAGGATGCCAACAGTCTTCACGCCGCGGATTCTTCTCACCAGCAGATCGGCATTGAGCAGGTTTTTCGCAATCTTGTCCTCGACGTTGCCCATGCCGGTTTCTTCGACCGCCATTTCGGCCAACTGCCGGGCATGAGCGCGTCCTGCCGCCCCCATCGCCTCGACGATGGCGTCAACCTGCGCCTGCGAATAGCTCTGAAAGGCTTGAAAGGCCTGCCAGGCGAGTTCGACCTTCTGGCGGACCTCCTGAACGGAGACCAAATCCTGGTCGTGCAACATATCCAATCAGCTCCCCATGCGCGCGACGATCCACATTGGCCGCGAGCGGGCGCGGCCTCGCGCCCAGAACCGCGGCTCAGCCTGGGAGAAGTCTACTTCTCGTTCCTTTTCGCGCCAGGCAGCGCTTTTTCGATCTCGTCGGACGGGTTTGGGATGACATGGACCGCGATCAGCTCGCCGACCCGCCGCGCGGCTGCGGCGCCAGCATCGGTGGCGGCCTTCACCGCGCCCACATCACCACGGACCGTAACGATCACATAGGCGGCGCCTACAAACTCGCGGCCCGTCAGCGTGACATTGGCCGTCTTCACCATGGCGTCGGCAGCTTCGATCGCGCCGATTAGGCCTTTGGTTTCAATCATTCCGAGGGCTTCCATCCAACCTCCTCTGTACGCATGGGCATGCGTGGCTCCAGAACCTATCAAGGTATCACAATCCGCGAGCCGGGACCATGTTCGGGCCCGGAAACGGCGCAAAACGGCCACCGCCGAAAATCAGACCCGATTGTAGCCGACTTAAACCACTGATCCATAAGGGCTTAGAGAATGGTTTATTTGTCCTGCTTATGCTATCATGAAAAAATGCTTATGGCCCCACAGGCGCCATCCGGCCACCTCCCCGGCCGGGCAAAGAGGCAGGCGGCGCTTCGTTAGCCCCGCACTGCCGGCTCGCCCATCGAGCCCATCGCGCCGGTTTCCGGCGGTACCAATTGAATCGATTGAGACAAGACAACCAATTTGATATTTGACATAGGAGCTTTGCGATTGACCAGATTGATTTCGAGAAGCTTAGTCCTGGTGGCAGGGCTGGCGGCGGTCTCGGGGCAGGCGGGTCCAAACGCCTTCTCCTTGAAGCCGGCGGTCTCCACCGATCCGAGGCTGATCCGAATCAGGCAGTACTTCCTAGAGAGGGACTGCCCGGCCCATCAATATGCGGAGGATTTTGTTCTGGCGGCCGACCGTCATGAACTCGATTGGCGTCTGCTTCCCTCGCTTTCCATGATCGAGAGCACGGGCGGCAAGGAAGCGCGCAACAACAACATGTTTGGCTGGGATAACTGCGACGTCAGGTTCGAGAACAGCCGCCAGGGCATCTACCACGTTGCATCACGGCTGGCGCAGTCCCGATTCTACAAGGGCAAGTCGCTCGACCAGACGTTGAAGACCTACAACCCCAGACGTGCATATGGCAAGAAAGTGAAACTGGTGATGGCGCAACTGGGCCCACCGAATCTGGCCCCTGCCGGGGTCTTCTAGCAGACCGCAGGTTCAACCAACAATTCCACGCCCCGCGCCGGACGCGGGGCGTCTTTGTTTCAGATGGCTGCTGGGGGCCCGCCGTTGGCCTTGAACCGACCCGGCGAGCCAGATTCGTGTCTTACTTCAGGGCCTTTTTCATCTGGTGCTCGACCTGCTGGAAGCCGGCCGGCACAGCGAACATCGAAGCATCAACCGCGGTCGAGCTGAAATTGCGGGATTGGATCGTCATCTCCATCATTGGCGCCGGCTTGCCCTGTTCCGACGGCGCTTGAGCCTGCTCTGCCGGGGGCTGCTCGGCCGGCTTCTTCTTCCGGCCAAAGCCGCCCATGATTCCGCCGGCCGCGGCGCCAGCCAGACCGCCGAATCTGCCGCCGGATGCCCTCGATGCTTGCGTCGCGGCATCATTTTCAGCCGTACGCCGCGCGCTCTCGGATGCGGCATCTCCCACGTTCGGCATTTGCGCCGTTTCACCGCCGCCCGGCGCCCCGCCAGGGACTCCGCCCATGCCCTGCATGGTCGTGATCTGCAGCACGGGCACGCCCTCCAACTTCGAGGCTTCCTTCACCATCTTCGCCATGCCCTCGCTGAAGCCGCGCTGGCCCATCAACATCGGGTTGTTCATCGTGCCGGGTACCCAGCCCATCTTCTCCGCCATGCGGGCGTGGAACCTCTGGACCTGGTCGTAACCGGGAATGGCCGGCGCCATCCACATGTCGGAAACCATGTCCATGTTGACCGTCTGGCCGCTCTTCTGGTCCTGCATCTTGGTGGTCAGCGTCATGATGAACTGCTTGGTAGCCAGCCCTTCAATCGACTTGGTCTGGCCTGTCGGGTCCACCTTGACATCGAACTCCATCGCCGGTGCGTCCGCGCTCTGGTTCGACATCTTCTGCGCCATCGCCTGCATGGCCTGTTTGAACTCGGCAAAGGTAATGACCGAGTACTTCTTGTCCTTCAGGTTGATCTCGGTCATCGTCTCGGCGTCGAGATCGATGACGTTGATCGAATCCTGGCCCACGGTGGCCAGTCTGTTCCCTTTGAGCAGAATCCGGCTGGACTGAGGCTGGGTTGCCTTGCCCCCTCCGGGGATCATCTTCATCATGCGGAGCAACGAGCCGCCGGTCATTTGGGAGACTTGCTCGTAGCTGAAATCGGCCCGCGCGGGCAGAACAAGCGCGGCCAGCGCCGCGGACAAAATCAAAGTTCTCATATTTGTCTGCACACCCTCCATCAACTGAGATTAGTGAATTCGGCGGTGGAGTACAATGGCCCTACTGGAGTTGACCGTGGCTGAAGAACTGATTGTTCGTCCGAGCCTGCGCAGGGCCCAACTCGGCCTCGCCGCGTCTGTGGTGTTTCTCTGCGCCACAGCGTATGCGTACTTTGTTTTTCGCGAGCATCTTGCCTGGTGGTTCATGCTCGTCGGACTATTCCCGTTCCTGGCCCCCATACTGGCCTGGATCGACCACCGCCGCACGTGCCTTACGCTGTCGGGCCGGGTGCTGAGTTTCCATTCCGGCTTCATCGCCACATCGACCGAACGGATCGACGTCGCCAAGGTGCAGAACGTCCGTGTCGACCGGACACTGGTGGACCGCCTTTGGGGGGTCGGAACCATCGTCATCGAGACGGCCAGCGAAACCGGCAGGCTCGTGATGCCGTACGTTGACCGCCCGACCTGGGTAGCCGATCGCATCCTTGAGGCGGGCGTGCGAGCCGGGCAGCAGGACAAAACGGGCGTATGAGCGATTTCCTTTCAGGCAAAGTAGCCGTCGTCACCGGCGCGAGCCGCGGTCTGGGCCGGGCCATCGCTGTCTCGCTTGCAGCCGAGGGCATCCGTGTCGCGCTGGTCGCCCGAAGCGTCACTAATCTCGCGAGAACTGCCCGCGCCATCCAGGATCAGGGCGGGGAAGCGGCCGTCTTCGCCGCCGACCTCACCCGCGAGGACCAAGTGGCGCAACTCGAGCGCGCCGTCTCGGCGCACTTCGGCAAGATCCAGATTCTGGTCAACAATGCCGGCGTGAATCTGCGTAAGCCGCTGGTTGATTTCACACTCGACGAATGGCGCGGCGTCATGGACGGCAACCACACTAGCGCCTTCCTGATGTGCCGTGCCTTTGTGCCCCACATGAAGGGCACGGGGTACGGCCGCATCATCAACCTTTCGTCGATCATGGGCCACGTTTCGCTACCCGAACGGGCGGCTTATTCGTCCAGCAAAGCCGCCTTGCTTGGCCTCACCCGCGCGCTGGCGCTGGAACTCGCCGGCGACGGCATTACAGTTGTCGCCATCAGTCCCGGCCCCTGTTCTACCGAGATGAACGCGCCGATCCTCAACGATCCGGAATGGAATGCGTCGTTCCTCGCCAAGATTCCAGTCCACAAATGGGGCCGTCCCGAAGACATCGGTGCCTTGGCGGCATTCATCTGCTCTGAAGCCGCATCCTTCATCACTGGCACAGACATCCTGATCGACGGAGGCTGGACGGCCCAGTGAGACGACGTGAACTTGCCATTGGGCTGCCCGCCCTGCTTGCTGCCTGCGGCCGCTCGAAGCAGATGCGCATCGCCGTCATCCCGAAGTCGACCGCACACCTGTTCTGGGTTTCGGTTCATGCCGGAGCACTGGCCGCGGCGAAGAAGTTCGGCGCTGAGATCCTATGGAACGGTCCGCCGTCAGAGTCCGATTACAGCCGCCAGATTCAGATCGTTGACTCGATGATCGCCCAGCGTGTCGATGGCATCGCCATCGCCGCCGCCGAACGGAAGGCGCTGGTTAGCGTGGTGGACCGCGCAGCCGCATCAGGCATCCCGGTGGTCGTGTTCGACTCCGGCCTCGATTCCCAGAGCTATCTCTCTTTTGTCTCGACCGACAACTACGAGGGCGGCAAACTCGGCGCCCGCTCGCTCGCCGCGCTGCTCGGCGGCCAGGGCGAAGTCGCCGTCATCATGCACGCGCCAGGCAGTTTCTCCACCATGGACCGGGAACGCGGCTTCCGCGACTGCCTCCGGACTGAATTTCCCGGCATCCGAATCGTGGCTGAGCAGTTCTCCATGGGTGACCGCGCCAAGGCCCGCGCCGCGGCCGAGAACATTCTCTCGGCACAGACCGGCCTGAGTGGCTTCTTCGCGTCCACCGAACCCGCTTCCGCCGGCATCTCCCTCGCCTTGAGAGCGCGGCGTCGCAACGGCGCGGTGAAGTTTGTCGGCTTCGATTCCAGCGACGCTATGACGGACGACTTGCGCGATGGCACGCTCGACGCCACTGTTGTGCAGGATGCTTTCCGGCTCGGATACGACCCAGTTCGCATTCTCGCTGAGAAGAAACGCGGCATAACGCCGCCACGGCAGGTGGATCTGCCCGCTCGTGTCGTCACGGGGGCGGACTTGGGCAAGCCCGAAGTGCTGGAAC
Organism: uncultured Candidatus Solibacter sp.; assembly: GCA_964604945.1. Classification (GTDB taxonomy): domain Bacteria; phylum Acidobacteriota; class Terriglobia; order Bryobacterales; family Bryobacteraceae; genus PNKE01. The sequence continues at coordinate 30,895 of CAZSBK010000036.1, read as the reverse complement.
TTCTCAAGCCCGATATCAAGAAGTACTTATAGCGATTCGGCTTCAACGGGCGCCAGCAGCCGGTCGTAGAGATACAGCAGCGCGGTCGACACGAATCCGATTCCGGCGATGATCAGGAACATCTCAGGGGTTCGCCGCTCGACGCGGATGTAATGCTCTACCAGCCACGTGCCCAGCCGCCCGGCGATGAACGATCCAATAGCGATCGGCAGGAATGCGAATCCCATGAACGTGCCCACCTGGTCGCGCGGCGCCAGCCGGCCCACGTATTCGTAAAACCTTGGCGCCTGTAACGCCTCGCCGATGGCGAAGACAAACAGCGCCGCCACTGACGCCCACACCGTCGCGGACCACGCCATGATGAGCCATGACGCGCTGGCGATCGCAAAGCCGAGGGTCATCGCGTTCATTGCCCGCATCTTTTTGGCCAACGCCGTCAGCGGCACGCTGAGAAGAATGATCGTCCATGCGTCGACCGTCTCAAGGATCTCGAATCGTTTGAACTGGAGGACTTCGTCGATGTAAAACGGCAGCGAGTAGAAGACCTGCCAGAACATGATCCAGAATCCGGAGAACACGACGAGGAAGGCGACGAACCGGGTATTCCGGAAGACCAGGAGCATGTCGGAGAAGACCTTGGCGAAACTCCGGCGCGCGTCCGGGGCGGGGCCACCTTCGGGTTCACGGAAGAACAGGAGCGTGCTGCCGAGCATCAGAGCCGAAGTCGCCGCCGACATCACGAAGACGTATTCGATGCCCCACTCGGAGCGGACCATGGAGGCCAGGATCGGTCCGATCGCGCCGCCGAGGTTGACCAGGGCGTAGTAAATCGAAAAGCCCAGCGCGCGGTAGTCCGGGTTCGATGTCCGTTCGACCGTGCCCACAATGCACGGCTTGATCAGCGACCCCCCAGCGGCGGTCAATATCAGCACCGCGGCCATGTACCCAATCTTGCCGATGGAATCGGTGAGAGCCTGCCCGGCGGGCATTCCGCCCAGACCGATCAGAAAATAGCCGACCGTGAAACAGGCGAAACAGGCCGCCAGGGTCCGTTTGAACCCGTACCGGTCGACAAACACCCCGGCGATCACCGGCAACGACCATGTGAGTCCGGCGAACATGCCAATCAGCCAGCCGGCCGACGCCAGGTCGAGCCCGATCTTGTTGGCCAGGTAAAAGCTCAGGATCGCCTTTGAGCCGTAGAACGCCAGCCGCTCAAACAGCTCAAGGGTGTTGGCGATCCAGAATGCCGGCGAGAAACCGGTTCGAATCCTTTGAAGGGTGCTCTCGCTCTGTGACAAAACAACTCTCCTGGCCGGTGGACTCCGCTGAAGGGGAAGCGGTTCTCAGAATACCATGGCACTTCGGAGCTGAAGCCAGCAGGAGTCACGCAGCGGCGCAGCGCCTGATGTGGTTACTGCCGGGGACTCCGCTCCCACCAATGCGAAAGCCCGCCGGAGCGGGCTTTGAGGGGGCGGCCGGATCCTGCCGGACGGCTAGAGTTCTTTGTAGCAGTGCCGGGTTTCGTTGCACTCGTATTCGTCTGCGACTCTGCCGTCGGGACCGATACAAATCTGAGTCTTCTCGCACCAGAACGCGCGGTCGTTGGACTTTTGCACCGTCGGGTCGGCCATCGCTTCGATGTAAAGACCCTTCCAGCGCAGATGTTCGCAACGATCGTCGTCGATCCGCGTGAGTCCGGGTTGTTCACCAATAAGGGGCATTTTCAGTTACCTCAATGTGGCACGGGGCGGATTGCGGTCCGCCCCATACGCACAATCGACTACACCTTAATGCCGGCCGCGGTCAGCAGTGCGCGTTTCACCGCCACCTTGGCCAGTTGCACCTTGTACGCATTGCCGGAGAGAGGCGTGGCGGACTTCACCGCCTCGGCGCCAGCGGCTTCGGCCGTTTCGGCCGTAATGGTCTTGCCGGCGAGCATCCCCGCCGCCGATTCCGCCACTACCGGCACAGGCCCGACATGGCCCATGACGATGGAAGCCTTGGCGACGGAGGTTCCCTTCATGGTCAAGGCGACGGCAGCCGCAGCCAGCGGCCAATCGAGCGCCTCCTTCTGACGGACCTCGTAAGTCGCGCTCTTGACGCCAGTGGCCGAAGGAACGACGATCGCGGTCAGGATTTCGTTCGGCTTCAGCACGTTTTCACGCTGACTCTCTTCGGTTGGGGCGACGAAGAAGTCGGCCACGGCCACTTCCCGTTCCCCGGCCGCCGAAGCGATCATGACCTTCGCGCCCAGCGCGATCAGCGCCGGAGCAAAGCTCGACGCCGACACGAAACACGCCGGGCCGGATCCGAAGATGGCGTGATAGCGGTTTTCGCCGGCCTCGACCAGGCTCTTGCCGTCCTTTTGCGCCAGCAGGCCGAAGCCCTGGCGGAAGTACCAGCAGCGGGGCCGCTGGCAGAGGTCGCCCCCCACCGTGCCCATATTGCGGATCTGCGGACTCGCGATGCCGGCGGCGGCCTGCATCAAGGCCGGATAGGCGCGGACCGCCGCGTTCGACATCAACTCGTCGACCGTTGTCATCGCACCGATCTCAAGACCGGCCGTCGATGACTTGATCCCCTTCAGTTCCTTGACACCCTTCAGGCTGACCACCGTCTTGGGCGTGTGGATGTAGTCTTTCAGTAGCGCCAGCAGGTCCGTGCCACCCGCCAGCACGTCGATTTCGCCCCAAGCCGGCGCGAGGGAGGCCAGGGCCTCTTTCAGGTTTTCAGGATGGACGTATGCGAAGGCTTGCATGGCTAGCTCCTCCTCCCGGCAAGGGTGTCCAATACGCGATCTGGGGTGACGGGAACCCATGGGACGCGTTTTCCGATGGCGTTGGCCACGGCATTCGAAATCGCCGCGATGCCGCCGACCGCGGGCGGTTCGCCCAGGCCGATGATGCCACGCTTATCGTTCTCCTCGTCGATCTCCAGGTGAACGACGATTTCGCCGATATCATTGATGCCGCACAGTTTGTAGAACTCCATGTCGGCGTTCATCTGGCGACCGGTGATCTGGTCCATGATGCGCTCTTCCATCAACGCCCCACAGATGGACATGATGCAGGCGCCATAGACCTGGCTCTCCGCCGTGCGCGGGTTGACGATCAGCCCGCAATCCTGCACGGCAACGAGCCTGTTCATCTTGACGATGCCGGTTTCGATATCCACCGTGACGTCGGCCACTTGGACGCCGGCGACGCCGCCCGTGTTCAGGCCTTCCTTGGGGGCCTGGCGCGGATCGTTTCTGCCGGAGACCGCAATGGAGGTGACACCCAACTTCGCGCACGCCTGCTTCCAGGTCAGCGACTTGGCCGGGTTGCCCTTCACCATGATCTTGCCGCCCGAGGCCACAAGCTGATCGGCCGGGACCTTAAGCGATTCGGCCACTTCGGCGAACAGCTTATCCAGCCCATCCACCGAGGCTTTGCGAGCCGCGGAGCTGACGCCGCCAACGGTCGTCGAACCGCCGGAGGTTCCAGAGTTCGGGAAGTCGGTGTCGCCGATCTTGACCTTGACGTCGCCCGCGCGAAGGCCGAGGGTCTCGGCCACCACCTGGGCGATGATGGTGCGCGTGCCGGTGCCGAGATCCTGTGAACCGAGTTCGATGACCACGGAACCGTCAGGGTGGATGGTCAGGTTGGCGGTGGAATCGTGTCCAGCGCCGCCCCACGTATTGATTCCGATGCCGAGCCCGCGGCGGACCATTCCAGTCTGCTTGTCGCGGGGCCTCCACAGCTTCGCCCAGCCGGAAAGCTCGGCGGCTTTCTTCAGTTGGCGCGTGTAAGCGTCAGCCCGGGGCGTCAGGCCGGCGTTCTTCGAGAACACGATCATGGGGTCCAGGCCGGCCTTGGCCGCCAGGTCCTCGAAGGCTACGCAGGTGAGGAACGACGCCTGCTGATGGTTTGGTGCGCGCCAGGCGCGGATCGGTGCCGTGTTGGTTGACACGGCCGAGTGGTTCTGTCGGCGGTTGGGGAGCTTTGTATAGACGTAAGGGATTGGCGGAGTGCCGCCGCCCGCAACACCGCCCGAGGCCCAGGATGTGGACTCCCAAACCGTGATGGACCCGTCCTTCGTGGCGCCGAGCTTAATGCGAGCGCCAGCTGACGGCCGGCATCCGGCGATGACCATCTCGTCCGGCCTGTCCAGATACATCCGGACCGGACGGCCGCCGGCCATCTTGGATAATTGGGCCGCGGCTACACCCCAGCGGTCGGACTGGAACTTCGATCCAAATCCGCCGCCGATATGATCCTGATGAACATGGACATTGGTGGTTGGCACGCCCAACTGCCGGGCCAGGTCGCCCTGGATCGCCGTCACGGCCTGTGTGGATGGATTGAACTCGACCTTGTCGCCGGTCCACTGCACCACGCAACCATGGGATTCGAGACAGGAGTGTTGAAGCGTGGGGATGAAGTAGGTCCCCTCGCTGACCACATCAGCCGCTTTCAACGCGGCGTCCGGATCGCCCTGGATCTGTTCGCCGCCGGCCTTCGCGCGATCACCGGCCTTTTTGAGATCGATCTCCTGCACCAAGTGGGGCAGAATCTCGTAGTCAACCTTCACTGCGCGGGCAGCATCGCGAGACTGAAGTTCGGTTTCGGCGGCGACGAATGCCACCTCCCATCCGGCCCATTGCACGATCTCGCCAGCCTTAACGCCGGCGATCACGGCCTTCACGCCAGGCATCTTCTCCACCACGGAGACGTCGATGGAGCGGACGCGCGCGTTGGCATAAGGGCTCACAGCGACGGCGCCATGGAGCATGTTCGGTTTCTTGTAGTCCGAAGTGTACTTCGCCTTGCCGGCCGCTTTTTCGACGCCATCATGACGGGTCAGGCGCTGGCCCATCACCTTGCGTTCTTTCATCGGGGGCCATGCGTAATTAGCCATTGTTGGCTCCTTTCACGGCCGGGACGGGAGGCCGCATCTTGCGGGACGCTTCCACAACGGCCTGGCGGATCCCCATGTAGGTTCCGCAGCGGCAAAGGTTGCCGCCCAGGCCTTCCTTCACTTGTTCAACGGTCGGCGCCGGGTGGTGATCGATGAAGTCCTTCGCCGCCACGACGAACCCAGGTGTGCAGTATCCGCACTGCTGGGCATCGTGATTCACAAAGGCTTCCACCAACGGATGCGGTTTGCCGCTTTCCATGGCGAATCCTTCAATCGTGGTGATCTGGCAGCCCCGAGCGTCAATGGCCAGGATCGAGCAGGCATACACTGCCTTGCCATCCATGATCACCGTGCAGGCTCCGCAGGTGCCGCGGTCGCAGACCCGCTTCGCGCCTGTCATGTTGAGGTGGTTGCGCAGCACGTCGAGCAGCGTCTCCCGCGGCTCGGCCAGAGCCATCATTGACTTTCCATTGATGGTCAGTGTGATGTTGACAGCACCGGGCCCGATCGGTTTCGGACCGGCCGTTTGAGCTTGTGCGGTCTCCGACGTCAGCGCCGGAACCACGGCGCCCGTGACGCCGGCGCCCTGAATGAAGCCACGGCGGGAGAAACCGCCACGGCGGGGTGTTGAGGTCGATTCAGTGAGGGTAGTATCTTTCGTTTGACTCACGTGGACACCTGCCTTGTGGATTGAGGGTACGCCGGGCCCAGTCCCCCGTGCGCGCCTCTGAACATGACCAGTTGACTCCTTGAATTGTACCGCAGGGCGTCAACCAGATGACGTGTCAACTGACATGGCAAATGCCACGGCCGGACCCGTGTCAGCGGTCTGATAGAATGGCCCGGAACGATCGCCATCTCAACAATCCTGCGGGAGTCGACATGCCTGACAGACGCACTTTTCTCACCACCGCCGCGACAGCCGGTTTCACGACGAACCTGTTCACCGGGCAGGTCCGCGGAGCCAACGACAAGATCCAGGCCGCCTTCATAGGCATGGGCAAGATGGGCAGGGGCAACCTGGGCCACGCCATGAAGCAGGAAAACCTGGTTCCCGTGGCCGTCTGCGACGTCTACCCGCGAAACCTCGACTGGGCGGTCGAAATGGCCAACAAGAACCCGCACGGCGCCAAGGTCCGCGCCATCCGCGACTTCCGCGAGATCATCGCCGACAAGTCGATCGATGTCGTCAACATCTCGACACCCGACCACTGGCACGCCTACATGACAGTTGAGGCCTGCAAGGCAGGCAAGGACGTGTACGTCGAAAAGCCGATCTGCGTCACGGTCGAAGAGGGCCAGTTGATGGTGAAGGCGGCGCGAAAGTACAACCGTGTCGTCCAGGCCGGCACAATGCAGCGCTCCCAGTTGCACTATCAGCAATTGGCCAAGATGATTCATGACGGCTTCATCGGAGACGTCACCTTCGTCCGCACCGGCAATTACGGCTACACGCCGTCCAAAGGCATCGGCAATCCGCCCGATTCCGCCCCTCCCGCTGGCCTCGATTGGGATCTCTGGCTCGGACCCGCGCCCAAACGGCCGTTCAACGCCAGTCGCTTCGGCGTCGATCCCGCGGACAGGTACTTTTCCAACTTCCGCTGGTTCTGGGATTACGCCGGCGGCATGATGACCGACTGGGGCATCCATCTGCTCGACATCGTTCAGATGGCCTACGACGAGGTGATGCCGGCCGTCATCACGGCAGTCGGACAGAAGCGTTATCTGACCGACAACCGTGAGACGCCCGATACGCTCGAAGCTGTCTATGAATATCCGAAGTTCATCGCCACCTACGAGAATCGCAACGCTAACGACGCTTCGCCTTTCCTATATGGCAACACGGCGTTCCACGGCTCGAAGGCGACTCTGTATTGCGACCGGTCGGGCTACAAGGTGATTCCGATCAAAGGCTCCGACGTGCTCGAGATGGAAGTGAAGTCGGCCGGCGCGGGCAACGACGCCCATTGGAAGAACTTCATCGATTGCGTCAAGTCGCGACAGAAGCCGATTTCGGATATCGAGACCTGCTTCCGGTCGTCGGCGACATGCCTGCTCGCCAACGTGGCGCTCAGGTCGAAGCTGCGGCTGGACTGGGATCCGGTCACCCAGACCGTCGCCCAACCCGAGGCCCGCAAGTTCCTGTCATACGAACCGCGCGCGCCCTGGAAGATCGTGGTGTAGTTGCCCGGTGGGGCAGGCCTTCAGCCTGCGAAGGGCTTCAGCCCGGATTCGCGTCCGCAGCGCATCTTAAGGCCCGTTGGTCTACTCCCGTTTTGCGGGGTCGCCGTCACCTCCTGGGACAAACAGGAGTTCGCGGAAGCTGCGCCCCTCTCACAAGAGGTAGTGCTCCTCTGGGATAATTCTCTGCAGTTTTTCCGAAGGGAACATGCCGCACTTGACGATGATCAGCCGGCTATCAATCCTGAAGTCGATGGCTGATCCCTCCATCATGCCGGTACTGATGATCCAGTCAGGATACCCCCGGGCTCCGCCTCCAAGAGGCGGGTGAAACACCTCTCCTGATCGAAGATCGATGATCCCCCCAGCGGCGCAGTTCGATCCGCATCCCCAGATTTCAAATTGGTAGTGCCCGGCGAAATTGGCCGGCTCCTTGCCGGCGTTTCTCAGTCTCGTCCGGAACAACTGCGATGAGCGGGCGGTCAACCGAACCGCCGCGGCCGGCCCGGTCCACTGCTCCGAGACCGGATACTCCTCGAACTTGGGTCGCGCAGTCGAAGGGTCGGTGGATTGCGCCAGACATCCCAGACTGCACGACAGACCCGCGACTGCGATCCGCACCACGACTCGCAACATGATGCGCCATTCTCTCACCTGCCGAGGAGACGTTTCAATCGCCCTACGAGCGGTGGACCCATAGTGTGGCCAAGCGTCCGAAGAAACGCTGCGTTACGGTCGCGACTCTATGTGCGGGCGTGGCTTCACCCCTTCAGATCCGCGAACGCCTCTTCGATCTCTTTCTTCGCCGCCGGGCTGATGGGGGATAGGGGCAGCCGCACCGGACCGCCATAGTATCCGTTCAGGTCCATCGCGTGTTTCAGTCCGGGGATGCCGTACTTCACCGTCACCAGGACCGCGGCGCGGGCGATGCGCCGCTGCCAGTCCTCCGCCGCGTCGTACTCGCGCTGGCGGTGCGCTTCATAGATCGCGATAGTCGAATACGGGGCGGCGTTGGCATACGCCAGCACCGCGCCCACCGCGCCCACGGCCAGCGACGGCGCCAGGGTCGGCGCACTGCCAACGAGCACCTGGAAGCCCGCCTTCGTCTCGCGGATCATCTGCATCACCTTCTCGATGTTGCCCGAGCTTTCCTTGATGGCGATGATGTTCGGATGCTCGCTCAACGACGAGACGGCATCGGCGGGAATGTCCACGCCGGTCGCCTGCGGCCAGTTGTAGATCATGAGCGGGATCTTCGACTGGTCAGCCACGGCGCGGAAATACAGCTTCTGCGCCTCGCCGTTGTTGAGCATGTTCTTGTAGTAATGCGGCGTCCGGACCATCACCGCCTTGTAGCCGATCCCCGCCGCGCGGTTGGTCAGCATCACCGTCTCGCGAACGCTTTCCACACCTGTCCCGGCGATCAACAACTTGTCCGGCGCGGCGTGTTTGGAGACGAGTTCGAACAGCCGGATCTTCTCCTCGAACGTCAGGTAGACGCTCTCGCCCGTCGATCCGCAGACGACGTACCCGGCCAATCCCGTGCGGTTCCATTTCGTGATGTTGTGTTCGACCTTGGCTTCGTAGATGTCGCCGTCGGCGTTGAATGGCGTGGCGATGGGCGGGAAGATTCCGTGCAGCTTCATAGGGGCTCAGCTTTCAGGGTACGGCAGAACGGGCTGGGCCGCGCCGGCCCCGGCGGGACTGGCCTGCCGAAACTCCGGAAATGGGCACGATTGTGCCCACGCCGCTTCTCTCGATCGCGCCCCGCTTTGGATTCGCGCGCTCTGGGGCTCAGCCCGTCAGAGCGCCACGCAGCACGGCGACTTCTTGATCTGCTCCACCTGTTCAGTCGTCAGACTGGGCAGGCTGGCCGTAATGCCTGGCGTGGACCGGAACATCAGATTCGCAGTGTCTGAGGCGTGGACCGGAGAAAAGCTCTTCCCCAACATCACGTGGCCGACTTCGTGCGCCGTAGTCCAGGAACTGCCTGCCGCAGCCACAATGCAGGCCGGCTTAAGCGGTGCATGGCCTCCGCAACCTAACTTCGTCCCTTCGAACTTGTTCACATAACAAACCAGAATATCGGTGCCCGGTATCCCGCCCACCAGGCTCTGGACCTCGTTGTACTCGCCCGACGTGATCTCCCATTCGCAACTGCCGTTCACCACGGACAGGCGGTTGGCTTGAGCTTCCGGCAATCCCAGCGAAACGCCCGACTGGAAGTCCACGCGGATCCCATACTGCGCGTAGACCCGCTGGGCGTTACGGAAGGCCGTGTTGAACGGGATTGTGGTCTGAACCAGGCTGCAGAAATGCAGCCTCACGCGGTGAGTGAATGCGGGCTGCACATCAAGCAACGGGATGTAGACGTAGCCCGGCGTGTCGCTCGAATCGAAACGGTAGTTCATGCCGTTGGCGCTCTTGGTGCAGCCGACGTGAGTGCGGAGCAGCCAGTTCACCATCTTGCACTTGGTCTGAAAATCCAGGACGTTCTTGACCACCGGGAAGTTGAACTCGATCAGCGCCCAGGTGTCGAGATCGTTCGCCTTGGCGATGGACCCCCAACTGTCGCCTGTTTTAACTTTGTAGCGATCGCCATCGGTGGGTGGAAATGTTACGGACTGCGGTGGCTTTGCTTCCAACATGCCGTATCTCCTCCTGGTAGCCTCCACGCGGCAGGAGAGTGGAGCACCGTCTTGTTGGCAATTGTGTCACGACTTGACGTATTGGTCAAGATAGACCAAAGCCGCCAAGGGCGTGAATCCTGAGGCGGTATCAGATAGACTTCACTCGAACAGGAGGTTTTCCGAACCGATGACAACCAGACGTCACTTCGTCGCCGGCGCCGCGTTGGCCGCCCCCGCGATGTTCGCGCAGGACAAGAAACAGATGATCTCGCTCGCCGCGTGGTCGATGAGCAGCAGTTTTTTTCAGGGCGGCTGGAAGTTGCTCGACCTGCCCGGCATCCTGGCGAAGAAGCACGGCATCACCGCACTCGAGCACGTGAACCAGTTTTTCGAAACGCCGACCTACGGCTATGTCCAGAAGCTCAATAGGGCCTGCGCCGACAACGGCGTGAAGCAAACCATCCTCATGGTCGATGGGGAAGGCTCCACCGCCGCCGTCGACCGTGCCGAACGCAAGAAGGCCGAGATCTTCCACCGCAAGTGGATCGACGTGGCCGCCGAACTTGGTTGTCACTCTGTCCGCTGCAACTTCTATGGCGGCGCTGAGAAATGGAGTGAAGACAAGGATCTGGTAAAACGCGGCGCTGAGACATTCAGTTGGATGCTCGACTACGCCAAGGGAACAAACCTGAACATTATCGTCGAGAACCACGGCCGCGCGTCGTCGGATCCCGACATCCTGGTCGCGCTGGTCAAGGCTGTCAACAACCCGAAGTTTGGCCTCCTGGTCGATCTCGGAAACTGGAACCCCGGCGCGGACCGCTATGCCAACGTCAAGAAGGTCCTTCCTTACTACAAGGGCCTCTCAGTGAAGGGTAACTACGGCCCCAACGCCGACCCCGCTTTCGACATGGTCAAGCTCATGAAGACCGCTCTCGAAGGCGGCTATGTGGGCTATTGGGGGATCGAAGTGACGCCCCGCCTCCAGCGCGGCCAAAAACTGCCCGCCGCCGACCTGCTCGCCATGGAAGAGAAGACGATTAACGAGGTGAAGGCCATCATTCAACAAACCGTGCCGGGGGCGGCCTAGCCATGGCTGTTTCACGCAGGGCATTCGCCGCGGCGCCCTTCACGATCGTGCCGCGCACGGTGTTGGGCGGCGACGGCTTTGTCGCACCGAGTGACCGCGTCACCATCGCCACCGTTGGCATGGGCCGCCAGGGCCTCGCGGTGACAACTGAACTGATGGCGCGGCCCGATGTCCAAATGGTCGCGGTTTGCGACTGCAACAAGTCGAGCAAGGACTACGCCGAATACGGCAAAAACTCCAACCTCAACATGGCCCGGCAGTTGCTCGGCAAGGGCTTCGAGGACTGGGCGCCCGACCTTGCATCGCCGGGTGACGCGCAGCTAACCTCCGACTTCAAGACCAGCCTTGGCTTCGGTGGACGCGAACCCGGTAGACGGCTCATCGAAGCCTACTACGGTTCGCATACGCCGTCGGGCCGCTATAGGGGCTGCACTGCCTACACCGACTTCCGTGAACTGCTCGACAAGCAGCAGGACCTGGACGCCGTCTATGTGGCCACGCCCGACCATTGGCATGCCCCCATCGGCATCGCGGCGATGAAGAAAGGCAAGCACGTCCTTGGCCAGAAACCGATGACGCATTCGGTGGGCGAAGCCCGGCGCATGGCGCAAACGGCCCGCGAAACGGGCGTTGCCACGTCGGTGACGGTGAACAATCCGTCGAGCCGCGATTCGGCCACCATCCGCGAATGGATCCAGCAGGGGCTGATCGGCAAGCTGACCGAAGTCCTCAATTGGTCGAGCCGGCCCTACTGGCCGCAGGGCGTGGCCCGCCCCAAGGCAACAGTCCCTGTGCCCGAGGGCCTCGACTGGCAGATGTGGCTCGGCCCCGCCGCCGATCGTCCCTATCACTCCATCTACGCGCCGTTTGCCTGGCGCGGCTGGTACGATTTCGGCTGTGGTTCGTTTGGCGACATGGGCTGTTACAGCTTCGCCGGGCTCTTCAAGATCCTCGACCTGACGCCGCCGACAGCCTTCGAGGCTTCGGCCAGCGAGCCCTTCGAGGAGACCTTCCCGAAGGCGTCCATCGTATCGCTCGACTTCCCGGCCAACGCCGGACGCGCCGCGTTCAAACTCGTCTGGCTGGATGGCGGATTGAAGCCGCCGCGGCCCGACGGCCTCACCGACGAGGAAGCCGCGCGCTACTTCAAGCCCGGCCGCGAGGGCATCTTCTACGCCGGTACCGAGGGCTCGATCATCGCCGGTTTCAACGGTAACGCCCCCCGCATCCTCGGCAAAAACGCCCGCCAGGCACCGCCGGCAGATCGTCAGGAGCCCCGGAGGGACAGCGTGAATGACCAGTGGATCGCTGCCTGCAAAGGCGGACCGAAACCCGTGGCCAGCTTCGAATCGCAGGCCGCTCCGACCGAAGCGTTCCTGCTCGGCTGCATCGCCCAGCGCAAGCCCGGCGAGAAGTATCAGTGGGACACGGCGGCGATGAAAGTGACCAACAACAGTTCGATCAACCAGTATCTCGACCCGCCGTGGCGGGGCAACTGGTAGACCAATCTGTTGCGGCCTTGGCCGTGCCGCCCTTGGCATTGGCGTTGCGAGCCTCACGCGTCAGCGCGAGGAACTCGGACACATACCGCCCCCTCACGGAGGCGGCTCGCCGGCGCTCCAGTTGCGCGGACACCCTCGCCCACCGGCGTTCTTGCGGATCACCGCCCCTCAAACGACAAACGGGACACGACCAGAAGGGCATGTCCCGTCAAACCGCGAACAAAGAGAGCGGGTCGCGTCGTATCCGCTTAGGCGGCCTTGACGAAGGTGAACAGCGCCAACGACTCGATGAAGGCCAGGCCGAGCAGCAACAGGATGCGGATCGCGCCGGCAGCGCCGGGATTCCGCGCGATGCCTTCGGCGGCGGCCGCAATGGCCTTGCCCTGCGCCATGCCGCAGAGGCCCGACGCGATCGCCATGGCGAAAGCGACATGCAGAGTGAACCCGCCGGCGGCGGGGGCCTGCGTACCCTGGCCGAACGCCGGGAGGGCGACGAGCATCAGGACCGCGAGAAACAGAACCGTTTTGAAGTTCTTCATTGACTTGCTCCTATGATGGTGGCCGCAGGAGGTGGTTCCACTCGCGCGTTGGGACGCCCGAAGGCTCACACTGTACGGCCGGAAACTCTTTAGTGCTCCTCGTGAGCGACGGCGCCGCCGACGTAGGCAGCCGACAGAACTGTGAAAATGAACGCCTGGATGAACGACACGAAGACGTGCAGTCCCAGGAAGACCACCGGCACCACGTAAGGAACGATCCCCATGAAGCCCAGAGTGACCTCTTCACCCGCAAACATGTTGGCGAAAAGACGGATGGTGAGCGAGACCGGCCGGATGCAGTGGCTGATGATCTCGAGCGGAAACATGAACCACGCCAGCCACCACATCGGACCGGCGAAATGGCCAAGGTACTTCACGACGCCCATCTCGCGGAAACCGTGGATGTTGTAGTTCAGGAAGGTCGCAATCGCGAAGCCGGCCGGGATGGTGTAGTACATCGTCGGCGATTCGTGGCCGGGCACCACGCCCATCAGGTTGCAGAACAGGATGAACATGAACGTGGTGGCGAAGAACGGGACGTACCGCTTGTAGCCGTGGCCGATAATCTCGCGGGCCTGATCGTCCAGAAACGTGTAAACGTTCTCGATCAGCAACTGAAAGTTGCCCGGGCGGTCGGCCGAGAGGCGGGTCCGCAGAAACGCGGCGGCCAGCATGACGATGATCGCCGCCAACACCAGCATGGCATGGCCGTTCGACCACGGTTTGCCATGTTCGGAATGGTAGCCGCCGAGCGAAAGAATCCACTCGGCAGGTGCGGCGAAGTATTGGTTTAAGAGTGCTGTGAACCAGAGTTCATGATGCATGGAAGATCTCGTAAATCGCTTCGAGCGTGGCGGCCGCGACCGCGACCAGCAGGCCCAGCGCCAAGGCGGGCACAAAGACCCCGTAAAGCTTCACGATAACATAGATCGCACCGCCTAGGACCAGATAGCGTAGTGAGTGCAGGACTGCCGCCGCCGCTCCGCCTGACCGGCCCGAAGCAGCTGATTCCACATCCTTTACGAGTCTGTAGAGTAAGCTGAAGCTGAGCCATGAAACAGCCGCCCCGGCCAGGAACCCAAGCGCACCCTTCTGGCCGGCCCACAAAGAGCAAAATGGCGCCCCGGCGACCGTAAGACCGGCCATGATTTTGACGACGCGGCGGATGACGCCGGCGCCGTCATTTGCGCTTGTCGAGTCCTTCAATGCGAACCGCCTGGCGGAAGGTCTCGTAAATGCCGGCGACGCAACCCACCAGAAGGCCGGCTGTGGCGGCCCAGTTCCAGCCCATTCCCCGGTCCACCCAGCCACCAATGAGGTAGCAGATGTAACCCGAGATCGGGGTGATGGTGGCCAGGCCCATGTAGGCGCCAGCCTTCGCGTAGCCCGACGTCCCTACCGGCTTCGGCTCATCCTCCTTGGGCTTCAGTTCGTTTGGCTGCGGCGTCATCTTTCCCTGCCAATTATACGTTTGGCGCTCCCGCTCTGCAACGCAAGGCATTGAAAATACTTAAGATGTTCTACTTCTGGGCCGCCTTTTCGACCTCGACGGCGAAGACGTAGCTGGGTCCCAGCATGTTGGAACGAAAGACGATCCACTTCTGGTCGGGGGTGAATCTGACGTTGGGTTCAAGGCGGTATTGGTGCTTGGACATGTTCACTAGGCGTTCGGAGTGGAGGATACCGGGTTTGATGAACGATGGGTCGTCCGTGCCGCGATTGGGGAGGAGCTCGGATTTGAAGAGGTAGATCCAACGGCCGTCTTTGGCTTTGGCGACCTGGCCGGGGTCGCCTCCATCGCCGGCGATGATTGGGGAGCCGTCGCGGGGGACGTTGAAATGAATAGACCACTCGTCGCGTTGGAGGCTGTACCAGCGGCGCTCGCCGGTTTCGACGTTGTAGGAGACCAGCCAGAAGACTTCGCCGCGCGGCGTCTGGAGGTCGTACCAGATCAGCTTTCCGTCGGCGCTCCAGAATTCGTGGCCGAAGATCTCCATGGCCATGGTGCGGGTATGGATTTTGGTGATCTTGCCGGTATCAGCGCGGATGGTCCAGATGCGGTCGATCTTATGCCACGGGCCTTCGTGGCAGAACATGAGCAGGTTGGGATCGGTGGGCGAGAAGAGCAGGTGGTTCAGCCAGTCTGTCGCCCGGTGGATCACCTTGATCTCGCCCGTCCTGACGCTCATGGTGAACATGGCCATGGGCAGGCGGGCGGCGAGGCGGCGCTCCATCATCTCGCCCTTGCCGACGGGCTCTTCAAGCGGGCGGGGTTGGGCGCCGGGGGTCTGTTGGGGGCGCTGCTGATTGTAGTCGAGACCAACGCCCTCGACGTAGGTGCCGGCGAGCAGCGTCTCATCCGCGTTCACTGTTGGCGTCGACCCTCGGGGCGGGAGTTTGCCGATCTGGCGAGTCTCGCCGGTATCGACGTTGGTGGCGAAAGCCGTGCCTTCCTTGATGTAGTAGACGTGCATTGACTTGCGGCCGGCTTCGATGACGCGGACACGCCCGGCGACGACGAGTTTCGACGTCCGGGTTGCGAGGTCGAGCGTGCGGATTCCGTCAGGGGCGGTGTAGATCAGCTTGCTGCCATCCGCCGTGTACCCATTCTGGTTGAAGTAGAGGCTGCCGCTGCCGGGTTCGTCGGAGAGACGGACGATGCGATGGCCGGTATCAGGGTCGATCCAAGTGCGAGGGGGATCCTGCGCTTGCAAGGACGCCAGGGAGAACAGGACGGCAATCAGAATGGTGTGAGACATGGCTTGCGACCTCGGTTGCGCCGGCCTCCATCGTATGACGAATGGCGCCGGATGTGGAACCGGATTCAGGCGCAGTCGATGCGAATCGTATGGTTCAGCGGCGTCAGGCCACAGAGGTAAACCGATGGACCCGGCAGTTTCGGCGCGGTGCCGCGCAGTTGCGTCCATTGGTGGACCCCCAGGCCCGGCCCGACGCGAATCGAGTCCTTGCCTGAACGCGCGGTGGCATAGCCCGAGGCGAGCAGGAAGGAGTCCGGGGCGGCAGCGGGCTTGACGCCGTCGAGTTGAGTCCCCTGACGGAAGAGAATCTCGATCGCCACGGGCACGTTCGGCGTGCCATCGGCGGTCATCTCGATCTCGAATCCCGTCTGAGTCTCGCGTATCGTCGCCGTCTGGTTGAACTTACAGACCTCGCTCCGCCGCCGGTCCGCAACCGATGCCCGGTAATCCTGCGAGGCCACGGGCCGTGATGGATCGAGAGGCTGGTAATACGGACCTTCCAGGGTCTGGGTCAACTGCCAGGCGTCGCCCAACTTCTTCATGGAGGCCGGGACGAACTGGCCCTTCCCAAAGAAAGCCGAAGCGAAGCGGACGCCTTCGATGACACAATCGCCGTTGCGGAACGTAAAGAACCGGTTCACGCGGTTCCACAGCACGGTGGCGCTGCGCCGGCCGCGGCGGACCCGGGCAGTGCGGATGGTGGCCATCTCCCGGACGAAGTTGTCCGGCAGCGGGGCTCCGGCGGGCAGCGGTTGGCGGAGTTCCGGGTAGATCATTGACATCGAGAGCGAGGCGTGCTCGGCGTACTGGCGGGCGAGTGTGGCGTACTGAGGATTGCCGTCCCGCACGGCGAGGTAATGGAGCGGGAACCAGTAGCGCCGCATGTCGCCGCGCTCGAAGGCGTCCTGGCGGGTGGAGATCTCCGTGACCACCTCGCCGGCGGGATGGATGAGATACATCATCGAATCGAGATTGCGCCGGACCGGGTCGAGCAATTCCGGACGCTTCAGCTTGTGGGCGAGAACGGTGAGGGCGCGGTCCGTGACGGTGTTGTAGATGGTGGTTGAACGCTCGTTGAACTGCCCGTCTTCGTCGATGTCGATGGTCTCCTTCAACCACTGGTCGATACGGCGAAGGTACGCCTCTTCCTTGAACAACTCGTACATCTGCGAAAGGGCCTCGCAAACCACCCAGCGATGGTTTGGCGTATGCACTCCGCCAACGGCGAGCGCGGCGGCCATCTTGCGCAGGACGGGTTCGACAACGGCGCTGACCTCGCCGAGATTGCCCTGGCGGGCGAGTAGACCGGCGGCGCCGAGCGAATGAGTGATGAAGCCGGTGTCCGGGGTTGAATTGAAGTTGGTGGTGGGCAGGTCGAAATTGCCCGAGGGGAGCTGGTTTCGCGCCATCCAGCCAGCGGCCAGACGGATCCGCTCGATCAGGGCGGGTGAGCCGTGATGCTTCGATTGCGGGCACAACAGGGCCGCCACAGAGGCGTCGATGATGCCGGCGGGCGAGCCGGCAAAGAAGATGCCGAACGAGTCAGGGAAGTTGCCGCGGTTGGGGTCGGCAGGCGACGTGATCTGCTTGGACAGCAGGTCGTCGACGTATTTGTCGTGACGGCGGACCATGGCGTCGTCAAACTGGGAGGCGGCGGGCGGCTGGGCGGCAAGAGCCGCGGGTATGATGGCGGCGAACTTACGCCGGGAAACAGGCAGAATTGGCATTAGAATCATTATATTTTGTCCTTCCCGCCGCTGATCCGAGGTGCTGGAGTGGATCGCGGAGTATTGGCGGGCCACATGCGCCGTTCATGCGGTTTCAGACGCAAATTGAAGGGGCCATCAGGGGCCGGCTGAAATGGTGCGGCACCGGCGGCGGCTCGGTCCAACGCATCTCCCGTCATACTGGTTGTGCCCAGCCGGCTTGAAGCCGAGCCAGGATCATCCGGCGCTCACGCCTGCGGCTGATCCTTCGGACGCCCACGCCTCAACCGCCGCCTCAACCGGGCCATGTTCTGGCAGCCGCCCAACTGCGAATCAGGCACGAATCGCAGGTCCGGCGCCCGGAACAGGTCCACTCTCTGCGCCAACTGGTGCCGGAGGTAGGTTTTTGCGTGCTCCAGGCCTTCGAGGGCCTTTGACCGCGAGCCGGAGTCCTCCGGAAGCCGCACAAGCACGTCGGCCCGCCTCGCGTCAGGCGACAGCACCACATCGGTGACTTCCACTTCGACCAGCCTGGGGTCGGAGGACTCGAACCGAATCAGTTCGCTCAACTCCTCGCGCATTGTCCCGGCGACACGCCGCGTTCTCAGTTCATCCATAGCTCACTCGCCGCTAGATCCTTCTCCCGGTTCCACCCATTCGACGTTGGCCGACATCAGGTTCGAGCCCAAGAACGCAGCCGCCATCCTTTCGGCCGATTCCAGGATCTTCGCCGCATTCTCCTTCGATGCCGAAACCGTGACGGCCGCCACCACTGCGTGGTTCTGCATCTCCATGTCCTCAATCTCGGCCACAGCCACGTTGTGAGAAGCCCGGAGGCGGTCCTTGAGCCCTCTCACCCAATGGCGCTTGTCCTTGAGCGAACGCGCGCCGTCGATGTGGAGTTCAAGCGTGAGAACGCCTATCGCCGGCATTTCGTCACCGCCGATCAACTAGATCAGGCGAGAGATTCCTGAGCCACGCGTTCCTTCACGAAGCACTCGAACACGTCGCCCGGCTTGATATCGTGATAGCCCACCAGGCTGATGCCGCATTCGAACCCCTGCTTGACCTCGGAGGCGTCGTTTTTGAACCGCTTCAGCGCGTCAATCCGGCCGGTGTGGACGACAACGTTGTCGCGCAGCAACCGGACCTCGCAATCGCGCGTGATCGTGCCGTCCGTGACATAACAACCAGCCACCGTGCCCACCTTGGTGATGCGGAATGTCTCGCGCACGTCGGCCCGGCCCTTGAATACTTCCTTGAACACCGGCTCAAGCATGCCGACCATGGCGCGCTTGACCTCGTCGGTCAATTCATAAATGACCGTGTGCAAGCGGATGTCCACCTTCTCGGTCTCGGCCAGTTCAGCGGCCTTGCGTTCAGGCCTCACGTTGAAGCCCACAATGATGGCATCGGAGGCCGACGCCAAATTGACGTCGCTCTCGCTGATAGCGCCGACACCGGCCGAAATCACGCGGATCGATACCTTGTCGGTGGACAGCTTCTGCAGCGTATCTGACAGGACTTCCGCCGTGCCGCCGACATCGGCCTTCAGGATCAGGTTCAGTTCCTTGCTTTCGCCTTCTCTGAGCTGGGCGTGGAACTTCTCGAGCGACACGCGGGTCTTCGCCATGGCGATCTCACGCGTCTTGGTTTCGCGGAACTCGGCGATCTGCCGGGCTTTGGCTAAATCCGTCACCGCCTGCAAGTCGTCGCCGACCTCGGGCAGCGAATCCAGGCCAAGTACTTCAACCGGCATCGACGGGCCAACTTCGTCCACCCGCTCGCCGCGGTCGCCCATTAGGGCGCGGATGCGGCTGAAAACGGAGCCGCAAAGCACGTAATCGCCCGTGTGCAAAGTGCCGTCGCGGACTAGCACCGTGGCCACGGGGCCTCGGCCGCGATCCAACTTGGCTTCGAGAACCGTCGCGAGCGCCGGCCGCGTCGGATTGCCCGTCAGTTCCTGCATATCGGCGACGAGAATGATCATCTCAAGCAGCAGGTCGATGTTCTGGAGTTGCTTGGCCGAAACCATCACAAACGGAGTGTCGCCGCCCCAGTCTTCTGGCATCAGCCCGAGTTCGGTCAACTGCTGCTTCACCCGCTCGGGCTGGGCATCGGGTTTATCGATCTTGTTCACCGCGACAATAATCGGAACCTTCGCCGCCTTGGCATGGTCGATCGCTTCGCGGGTCTGCGGCATGACGCCGTCGTCGGCCGCCACAACGAGGATCACAATGTCGGTCACCTTGGCGCCGCGGGCGCGCATCCGGGTGAATGCCTCGTGGCCGGGCGTGTCGATAAAGACGATCTTGCGGCCGCTGATGTCGACGTGATATGCGCCGATGTGCTGCGTGATCCCGCCCGCCTCGCGCGAGGCGACGTTGGTTTCACGAATCGCGTCGAGCAGGCTCGTCTTGCCGTGATCGACGTGGCCCATGACGGTCACCACGGGAGGCCGCGGGTATCGGTCGCCTTCGCCTTCGCCCTGTTGGACGCCCTGCGCGGATTCTTCCTCGTAGCTCATCTGCGTCGCCTGGGAGCCGAAGATTCTCGCCAGCTCCTGGGCCAGTTTCAAATCGAGAGTCTGGTTGATGGTGGCGAAGATCTTGCGGTCGACCAATTGCTTGATCACGAGCGCCGCCCGAATGCCGAGTTTCTCGGAGAGCTCCTTGACCGTGATGCCTTCCGAAATGGTGATTTCGACGTTCGCCGATTTCGGGGTTTCCACCTCGCGGCGGCTCGGCCCCATCCGCTGATTACCCTCGATCTCCTCGCGCCGGCGTTGCGTGGCGCGTTTCTTGCCCGTGTCGCGCCGCGCAACCTCGGTGGGGGGCGGCGGCACCAGGGCCGGAGATGTCGGATGCGGTCCACGGCCCCGCACCGGGCGGCCCGGCGCCGAGAATGGCTGCCCTGGCCCGCGTCTGGGGGGTCCCTGATAGATAGGCTGGCCCGGCATCGGCACGCCGGGTCTGGCGGTGGGCGGCTGGCCCGGCATCGCCTTGGGCTGGCTCTGCGCCTGCAGCCGGGCCACGAGGTCAGGCCTCGGTGGCACGATCGGCCGCGAAACCGGCTGCCCGGCCAGCGGCTGCCTCGGAGGAGGCGACTGGTGCTGATGCGAAGGCGGCTGTGGAATCCTTGGCGCTCCTGGCGCGGCTTGGCGCGGCGCATCTGGCCGTGGCCGTCCTGGGCTCACCACCACCGGACGAGGCAACTCCCCGCCTGGAAGTGGCTGGCGCGGGCCAGAGATAATCTGTCCCGGCCTCGGCGCGCGCGGCGGCGCCGGAATCCTGGGTACGGGCTGGGCAGGGGTTGCCGGGCTGGCTACCGGTGGCGCCGACGCCGTCACCGCAGGCGCCGCGGGCGTTCCAGGGACCGGAGCCGGCGGGGCTGGCGGAGCGGCAACTGGCTGCTGCGCGATCGGAGTCGATCTCAATATCGGACGGGGCGGAGCCGGCGCAGGGGCAGGAGGAGGCGCCGCTGGTGCGGACGGGCGTCCGGGCGCTGCCGCCACAGCCGGAGTCTTCGGCTCAACACGCGCCGCAGGCGCGGCCGCGACCGGACTCGGTGGTGCCGGGACGGGTACAGGAGCGACTGGAGGCCGAACCGCTGGCTGAGTCGCTGCCGGCTTTGGCTCAACCGGCGGAGCCACCGGCGCATGATGGATCACGGTTCTGGCCGGAATCGGAATCGACGGCGCATGGTGGGCGGCTGGTGTAACCGGGCCTCGCGCACCGCCCGGCATGGCCAGGGGCGGCCGGATCGGCACAGCACGCGCATGTCCCGGCGGCATTTCCGCCAGTGGCGCCTTGTCGTCCTTGGCTTCCTTGGCGTCCGCTCTCAACGGCGCTTGAGCCGCTTCGGCCTTTGCGCCCGGGGACGCTGCGCTCTCGCTGGCCGCCGCGCCGTCTTGCGGCAGCGGCTTTGCCGGCTGATCTTCCTCGCCGCCGAGGACGGATTGGCCTCGGGACTGTGGCCCCTGTGCGGGGCGGACATCGATCAATTGCACGCGGTTTCGCAACTCCTCGGCGACGTCCTCGTCAATCGAACTGGAATGGGTCTTTTTGTCTTCGAGACCCATCTCGTGCAGGATGTCCAGCAGGACTCCGGGTTTGACCTCTAGCTCTCTTGCCAGTTCGTTGATGCGGGTCTTCTTCATATGTTCGGACGTCTTCGGCCTCGCCGCGTGGCGGCGGACCCGGGGCTTGCCTTGTCTATTCCATGCGGCACACGACCATGGTCAACTAGTTTCCGTCAGGATTGTTCGTCGACAAGACCCGCGGCTCCCATCGTACCAGATTCGCCGGCCTCCGGCCCTCCAGCTTCAACCACGGGCTCAACAACCGGTTCGCTTTCAGGTGTCTGGCCATCCTGCGCCCCCTGGTCCACGATCTCTTCCGGCGCCGCCTCGGTCGGTTCCGGCCGGCGTTTCAATCGCCGTATCCGGCTCTTGAGCGGCGGCCTGTTCGGCACCAGCATAGGGCTGGCCATAGTAGGCGTTCACCGCCACCACGACTTGCTGGATCACCTCCGGCGAGACCCCGCTGATGCCTTCCAGTTCTTCCGGCGTCATCGAGCCGACTTTTTCGACCGTCGCCACGCCGCCGGCCAGAAGCGCATCCAGGGCTTCTTCCGACAGGCCGTAAGGCGCGAGAATCGACAGCGGCGTAGCCGCCATCGAATTCATCGCCGCCTCGACCTCCTGGCGTTTCTCTTCCTCGGTCTTGATATCGATCTTCCAGCCCATCAGTTTTGCCGCCAGACGGACGTTTTGGCCCTTCTTGCCGATGGCCAGCGACAACTGGGCGTCCTCGACGATCACTTCCATGTGCCGTTCCTGCGTATCCAGGATCGCCACGCGCGAGATCCGAGCTGGACTGAGCGCATGAGTAGCGAACGCCGCCGGATCCTCGGAGAATTCAATGATGTCGATCTTCTCGCCGCGCAACTCGCGGATGATCGACTGAACCCTCATCCCCTTCATCCCGACGCAGGCGCCGACGCAGTCTACGTCCCGGTCCCGGCTTAGCACCGCGATCTTGGTCCGCTCGCCCGCCTCGCGCGCGCAGCCGCGGATGATCACTGTGCCATCGTAGATTTCGGGCACTTCCTGCTCGAACAGCCGCATTACGAACTCGGCCGCCGCTCTCGAAACCATAACGCCGGCGTTCTTGCCCATCTTCTCGACCGACTTGATCACGCATCTGACGCGTTCACCGATGCTGAACGACTCCAGCCTGGACTGCTCCTTTTTCGGCAGCCGCGCCTCGGTCTTGCCAAGGTCCACCACCATGTCCTGGCCTTCAATCCGTTTGATCACACAATTGACCAAATCGCCCACCCGGCTCGAAAACTCGGCGAAAACGTTTTCGCGTTCCGCCTCGCGTACCTTCTGCAGAATCACCTGCTTCGCTGTCTGCGCCGAAATGCGGCCGAGAACCTCCGTCGGCCGGGCGATGCGCACCTGGCCGCCCGGTTCGGCCGCGGGATCGAGGGCGCGGGCGTCTTCCAGCGTGATCTGATTCAGCGGCTCGGTCACCTGCTCAACCACAGTCTTCACGACATAGATTGTGATCGCGCCAGTCTTGGGATCGAAATCGGCCGCCAGTTCTTCCTCGGTCCGGAACTGCTTACGGGCCGCCACGAGCATCGCGTCCTTGACCGCATCCAGTATGATCTGAGGGTCGATCCCCTTCTCCTTGCTCAGGATTTCGATGGACTGATAAATGGAAGCCAAGCTCTTCGCTCTCCTTTGGCACCGGTTTTGAGCCTCCCTGGAGGCCCTTACCAATCGAACTTCAGATTTGCTTTCTCTATTTCATCCATCCTGAATCGGATGGACGTTGTTTCCCCGGTTTCAAGGGTGATCACGCCGTCTTCGCCCACTTCCGCGATTCGCCCCTCGAACCGCTTTTGGCCGTCGACGGCCTCGCGAAGCGAGACGCGTGCCTTCTCTCCCTGATACCTTCGAAAATCGCCAGCGTGACGCAGCTTCCGCTCAACGCCGGGACTGGATACCTCCAGGTGGTAGGACCGTCCGGGAACTGCGTCCTCGACGTCCAACATCGTTCCAACTTGCTCTGAAATCAGTTCGCAATCTGCGTGCGAGACTCCACCTGGTTTGTCAATGAAGATCCTCACTACCCGCGATTTGCCCGCTCCGGCACACTCCACCGCCCATAACTCCATGCTTTCGCGCGCCGCGGCGCGCTCAGCAATCTGAGTGACGTGTTCGATCCAGTTCTGCCGTTCGGTCTCGGGCATCTCGTCTGGCCGCCAAAGCAGGCATCAATAAAAAAGTGGGCTTGCGCCCACCGGGTGTGATTCGCCTACTCGTTAGTGTACTACAGTCCCTATTGGCGGCGATGCTGTTCGCGCAAGTACGCGGGCGCGTCCATGGCCGGCTGAGGCATCGGGTCGAGCGGATCCTTCACCTGTTCGGGCACAAGGATGTCGGGATCCGGCCTGACCGCCTTGTATGGCCGGAAATCGGGAGCCGACGTGAACACGTCCGACAAGTCCGCCGCTGCTGCGTCATACAGATTCAACGGCGGCATCCTTAGCAATTTGAATACAGTCTTGAGCAGTCCGGGGAAACTCGCATTCACGCGCGAAGCATAATTACGCTTCACCCACGGACCCGCCGCCAGCAGCACGGTCCGGTGGCTGTCGACGTGGTCCACGCCGCCCTGCGCATCATCTTCCGTCACGAAAATCGCCATCCGTCTCCACCATGGCGAATTCGACAGATACTCCACGATCCGGCCCAGCGCATAGTCGTTGTCGGCAACGTAAGAAACCTCAAACGGATAGCCATCAATCTGACGCGCCTTGGTCATATGATCGTTCGGCAGATGGATGTAGATAAGCCGCGGCAACTCTCTGCCCGCCTTCAGATATCGCTCCTCGATCTCACTAATGAACCGGTCGGCCCGGTACTGGTCCGGGATGTTCATGTTGTAACCGGGGTATTGGCGCGACGTATTCCTGTACAGCGGATCCGGCATCGGGACATTGGTCGCGAAGCGTGCGCCGGTCGGTTTCTCGCCGGGGTCCTCGGCCACTCCGGCCAGCTCAAACCCCTCGCCGAAGTTACGGAAGCTGATCCCATTGCGCTCCAGATGGTGCCACAGCGCGCCCGCCTCCAACTGCTCTTCGGGATGCAGGCTCGAATTCGATTGCGCGAACTGCAGCCGTCCCGGCGCGCTGGTCTGCAACCGGAAATCCTTTTGTCCGCCGTAGCTCGCCATCAGCGAGCTTTCCGTCCATGCGTTCGGGTACGATCCCACCAGCCAGTGGTGCCCGTCCACCGACACCTCGGAATCGGCGTAGAAATTGTCGCTGAACGAGAAGCGCTCGGCCAGTGCATGGTGGTTTGGCGTCAGGTTATAGAAACTCTTGAAGACGCGGGTCTTCAACTCGCCCGGTGGTTGCTTCACCTGCGCGCTCCGTCCCAAGCGGGCCAGTTCCGGCGCGCCCCTGAGCGGCCCGTTGGACGCTTCCTCGCGGTCTCCGAAGACCTCGTCGTAGGTCCTGTTTTCCTTGACGATCAGTACCACGTGGTGGACGTCGATCGGCATTTGCGGCGACTTCACAAGGCTGCGTACGAACCCATTTAAGCTCATCACACGCCCGGTGTGAATAGGCATCGCTCTCGGCATCGGCGTCGGGAACACACTGATGGTCCCCCGCCGCAGCATGCCCTGGAAACTCTCCTCCAGCCGCCCGGTCTTGGTTGCATTCGGACCCGTCCCGTGGCCCTTCGCACTGGCCACGAAGACCTGGCCGTTGCGCACCACCACCGAGGTCGGGAACCACCCTACGGGCAAGTGCCCAATCACCTTGTTTGACGCCATGTCGATGACGCCCACCGCATTGATGCCCGCTTCCGCCACCATCAGCCGCCCGTTTTCGTCGTCGATCGCCATGCCGAGCGGCAGAACTCCGCGGAACTCCTCGAGTTTTGGAATCCTCAAAAGGACCGTTGCCCTCAATCGCAACGTCACCGCGTCCACTACACTGATCGAATCCTGATTCCCGTTGGCGACATAGATGTCGTTCGACGTCGCGATGACTCCCGCAGGCGACGATCCGCCCAGCGATTTTTCGCCAAACGGTTCGCCCGTCCGTACCATGGCAATCGGCTTCGCCTTGTCTGGCTCGGTTACATCCAACACCGCCAGTGAGTTCGACTCCGGCACGTTCGGATCGCCCAGGCCCGGCACGTCCACCACTCCCCGCGCCGTTTCACGCTGCACTCCCTTCGACGCTTCCTCCGACGGGAAACCAAAAGCCGGGAACGGCAGTCCCGTTCCCGACGGATCGCTCTTCTTGACTCCTGGGAGCACTTTGTATTCGAACATCCCCAGGTTCGTGACATAGAGCCGCCTGCGGTCCGGCGACAACGCCAATTTGAATGGCAGCCGCCCCACCTTGGCACTGGCCAGCAGCTTCCGTGTTCTCGTACTGAACACCGCCACGCGGAAATTCGCCTGATCGGCGACATAGAGGACCTTGCCTTCGGGGTCGTAGGCGATGTCGGCGGCATAGGAGTCCTTCCACTCTCCGTCGTTCAGATTGAAATGGCCCAAGAGCCGCCCTGAGGGGATGGCCACGTGCCGCACCCGCCCCGAATTTCCCTCCGACGCAAACAGCCTAGTGCCGTCTTCCCAGGCAAGGCCGAGAAAGACGCTTCGCCAGTCGTCCTCGTCACCCGACACGGCTTTTTCGCCCCTGCGCTTAGCTTCCAGCCTCGACAAGCGCCAAGTTTCGTCCGCCATGTCCAGGATCGTCAGTGAGTAGCGGTCCGGGCCACCGTCGGCAGTCACTGCATACTTGCCGTCGGGTGAAATCGCAAGCCCAAACGCGCCTGGTCCGGTCGCATATTGCCGGCCCAACGGTTCAATCATCCGGCCACCGGGGAGGATACTCTCCGCTCCAACGCGCCTGGCCGCCGGCCTGTCGCCCGCCGGCGCGCGGAACTCCATCATCTGTGCCTGCCGCTGCTGGCCCCAGGCGGCGCACGCCAGCATGGCAACCAGTAAGCATCGCTGAATCGGCTGGTCAGTCATACGCTCTACAAAGCTTTTCAAAACTGAGCCGCCCAAGGCAACCCGCAGTTCGGATTTCCTCAGGCCGATTTGCCGTGCCGGTGCTTCACTTTGCCGTCGTCGATCTCGTCCACGTGCAACGCGTCCAGAAATTGTTTCAACCTTGCCGCGTAGTCGGAATGCAGTCGGACCAGGGCTTTATGCTGCTCTTTGGCACCCTCGCGGTCGCCAGTCATGAGCAGATTCATTCCCAGTAGGTACCTTGCCGCCTCAAGGCCCGGATCAATCTCGATCGCCTTTCTGTAACTCTTGATCCTCTGCGGCCCCAATCCGGCCTTGCCCTCGGCAAAGCCCAATTGCATCCAGGCCCGGCCGTTCGATGGATCCGCGTCCACCGCCTTGCGCATATAGAACAGCGCTCCTTCAATATCGTCTGCCCACAAGTGCCCGAGCGCCCGGCTGTAAGTTGCTTCCCGATCGCGTGCGTGCCGCTGGTTCCATTGATCGAGCATCAACCGGATCTCGGGCATCCTCCTCAATCGCTCGACGGGCGCGGCGAAGGAGAAGGCTCTTCCATCCACCTCACGCGATAGGTGCCATCCCGCCAGAAGCCCGTGTTCGTCGTACAGAGGTGCACTAGCGGCAACGCGCCGGCCGCCATAGTCGAGCCTCGCCAGCATCCCTTCCGCGCCCACTTCCTTCAACTCACCCACCCTGGACTCCTGCCCGCCCGCGAACGCCCGTTCCGGCTTCCGCGTTCCTTCGTCCGGCCCTGCCTTGGCCTGCATTCCGATCCATATCCGGGCAACCCCGATTTCGGCATCCTCGCCGGTCACCCAAACGAGCGGATGCAATCCGCTACCTTCTGTCGCCACCAGCGCCGACGCCGCTCCATACAGTGCGTCGCGGCTCACATAGGCAACGCCGCCCGGCCGCACGACCGCTTCGGTCTGCGACAGCAATGCACCTGTTTTGTCGTAGGTCAGGAGACTCTGTCCTGCACCGGCCAGGCCGGCTCCGGCCACCAACACCGCCACTACACCCTTCATCACGCTCCTTCCAGACGCCGCCCGCATTCAAGCGGTTGCGGTCCGATTGTGTACGATGAAAGATTCAGCACGCATTCCTGTTTTCACTGGCCAGCATACAATGGACCCTCAGCAAACCGACCTCAAAAAGACCGTCAACCTGCCCCAAACCGGTTTCTCGATGAAAGCCAACCTCCCCCAGACCGAGCCGAAAATGCTCGACAAGTGGGCGCAAACTGGTCTCTACCACCGCATTCGTGACGCCCGCCGCGGCCAGCCCACCTACATCCTCCACGACGGCCCGCCTTACGCCAATGGCAACATCCACCTCGGCCACGCCTTCAATAAACTGCTGAAGGACTTTATCGTCAAGTGGAAGACTATGGGTGGCTACGACTCGCCTTACGTCCCCGGTTGGGATTGCCACGGCCTGCCCATCGAAATCAAGGTCGACGGTCTGCTCGGCGGCAAGAAGGCGAAGATGTCCAAGGCCGAAGTCCGAGCCGAATGTCGCAAGTACGCCGGGAAGTTTGTCGCTCTCCAGAGCAAGAGCTTTCAGCGCCTCGGCGTCCTCGGCCGCTGGGAGGATCCTTACCTCACGATGTCGGCCGGCTATGAAGCCGTCATCGCCGGTGCATTCGTCGATTTTCTCGACAAGGGTTACGTCTACAAGGGGCTGAAGCCCGTCAACTGGTGCGTGAGTTGCCGCACGGCCCTGGCCGAAGCCGAAGTCGAGTACGAAAACCATTCCAGCCCCTCCATCTGGGTCCGATTCAAACTCCTCGGCGATCCGGCTGCGCTCGACCCCGTCCTGGCAGGCAAGTCCGTCTACGGCCTCATCTGGACGACTACCCCGTGGACCATCCCCGCCAATGTCGGCATCGCCTTTCATCCTGGTTTCGAGTACTCCGCCGTCGAAGCCCGCGGCGACGTGTACATCGTCGCGTCCGAACTAGCCAAGGTGACCGCCGAGAGCTGCGGCTGGCCTGAATACAAGGAGTTCGCCCGTTTCAGAGGCGAGCGTCTCGCGGGGCTGAAGTTCCTCCATCCCTTCCTCGAACGCGAATCCCTAGGCGTACTTGCCGATTACGTTACCCTCGAGCAGGGCACCGGCGCCGTCCACACTGCACCCGGCCATGGCGCGGAGGACTATGTCACTGGCCAGAAGTTCGGGTTGCCTACCTTCTGCCCCGTCGACGCCGCTGGCCGTTTCTTTCACGCAGAAGGCGCATCTGGACGACTGCCGGAAGAACTCATTGGCCAGACCATCTGGGACGCCAACCCGATCGTCTCCGGCATTCTCCGCGAATCCGGCGCTCTGCTCGGCGAAAAGCGTCTCGATCACAGCTATCCCCACTGCTGGCGCTGCCACAAGCCGACCATCTTCCGTGCCACTGAACAGTGGTTCATCGGCATGGAGCGCAACAACCTGCGCCAGCGCACTCTCGAAGCCATCAAGGCCGTCTCCTGGCATCCCGAGTGGGGCGAGGAGCGCATTTCGAATATGATCGCCACGCGCCCTGACTGGTGCATCTCACGCCAGCGTGTCTGGGGCGTGCCCATTACCGTCTTCTATTGTGACGGCTGCGGCGAAACGCTCACCCGCCGTGACGTGCTCGACGGTGTCGTCAATGAGTTCCGCCAGCACACCTCTGACGTCTGGTACACCAAGTCCGCCAACGAACTGATTGGCGAAGGAGTCTCCTGCGCAAAGTGCGGCGGCACGGAATTCCGCAAGGAGAATGATATTCTCGATGTCTGGTTCGATTCCGGATCGAGCCACCTCGCCGTCCTCACCAATGAGAACAAACTGGCCTGGCCCTCGGACATGTACCTTGAGGGCGGCGACCAGTACCGCGGCTGGTTCCACTCCTCCATGCTGGTCGGCGTGGGCTTGCGCGGTGCGGCTCCCTACCGCGAGTGTGCCACTAACGGTTGGGCACTCGACGGCGAAGGCCGCGCCATGTCGAAATCGCTCGGCAACATCATCGAGCCGGAAGAGATCGTCAAGAAGTACGGCGCCGATGTCCTGCGCCTGTGGGTTTCCTCGGTCGCCTTCCATGAAGACGTCCGCATGTCCGAGCTTGTTCTGACGCGCCTCACCGAGGCCTACCGAAAGCTCCGCAACACCTTCCGCTACGCACTGGGCAACCTCCACGACTTCGACCCGTCAGCCGATGCCATGCCTGCCGCCGAGCTTCAGGAGATTGATCAGTGGATCCTGCTCCGCGCCGCGGCTCTCGTCGAACAGTGCCGTGCCTACTACGACGATTACTCTTTCCACCGTGTCTATCAGGCCGTTTACAACTTCGCCACGACGGATCTGAGCTCGGTCTATTTTGACATCCTCAAGGATCGTCTCTACACCTCTGCCTCGGCCTCGAAGGCCCGCCGCAGCGCCCAGACCGCGCTCTATCGCGTCAACCACGCCCTGGTTCGTTTGGTCGCTCCTCTGCTCGCCTTCACCGCCGAAGAGGCCTGGTCCCATATGCGCCTGGCCGAGGGCTCGCCCGAAAGCGTTCACCTCTCCCTGGCGCCCAAGCCCGAGGAGTTGACTGACGGCCTACCCGCTTCCTCTGCTTCGATCTCCGGCAACTGGACTCGGCTTCTTGAAGTCCGCGATCAGGTTTTGAAGAGCCTCGAGGCCGCCCGCAACGAAAAGCTCATAGGAGCGCCGCTCGAAGCCAAAGCCGTCCTCGAAGCCGGCGAATCGCTCATGCCGCTTCTGCATCAATACGAGCGCGATCTGCCCTCGATCTTTATCACGTCCGAAGTCGAACTAATTCCATCCGCCGGCAGCGCTGAACTCGCAGTGACAATTCAGAAGGCCACCGGCGACAAGTGTGACCGCTGCTGGAAGTATACCCGCGACAAGGGCGCCGATGCGTCACTGCCCAACGTCTGCGCTGCCTGTGCCCGGGCCGTCAAAGAGATGCTGGGTAGCTAATGCGCGGCTTGCACTGGATTCCGTTGGTGCTCTCGGCACTGGTGGTCGCCCTCGACCGCTGGGCGAAGATCTGGATCGAATCGAATGTCGAGGAATGGCGCATCATCCACGTCATCCCAGGCTTCTTCCAGATCGTGCACACACGCAACACCGGCATCGCCTTCGGCATGTTCCAGAGCGACGACGGCCGCAGTTCGCCGCTCCTGGTTGTCTTCAGCCTATTGGTAATGGTCTTCATCGCCTGGATGCTGTGGACGTCGATCCGCCCCAGTACAACCGACCACTGGACGAACCGGTTCGGTCTCGGACTGGTATTCGGCGGCGCGATCGGAAACCTCTATGATCGCCTGCGCTACGGCTCGGTCACCGATTTCCTCGACTTCTACTTCGGCTCCAACCACTTCCCCGTGTTCAACGTCGCCGACAGCGCCATCACCGCCGGCGCCGGGCTCCTCATCCTCGGAATCTGGTTTTCCAGGGGTAAGCAGTAGGGCAGATCTCCCGGTCCATAAGCGCTAACTTAACAATTGAAACTCTGTTTTGCTTGCTGTACGCTCGTGC
>CAZSBK010000035.1:0-46369 GCA_964604945.1 uncultured Candidatus Solibacter sp. | reverse complement strand
AATGGATGGTGACCATCGGGTTGAACCGGCGCGGGCTGGCTGCGTGGATGGCGCGCGCGACAACCTCTTTGCCGGTGCCGCTTTCGCCGGTGATGAGAACGGTCGCATCGGTTGGCGCGACTGTCTCGACCAACTCGACCACACGCTTCATCTGTGGACTCTGGCCGATCAGCGACGTCTCCGGGAACACCTGCTGGAGGTTCTCCTTCAACCGCACCACCTCGCCCTCGGCGCGGCGGTGGGCGATGGCATTCGATACGAGGTGAACGAGTTCGTCGGGGTCGAAGGGCTTGGTGATGTAGTCGTAAGCGCCGTTCTTGAGCGCCTTGACCGCGGTCTCGACGGAAGCAAACCCGGTCATGATCACCACGGGCATCCCAGGAGCGATCTCTTGCAGGCGCGCTTGCAACTCGATGCCGTCGACGCCCGGCATCTTGATGTCGAGCAGGGCAAGGTCGAAGCGTTCGTGCGAGAGCCGCTCAAGCGCCACGTGGGCGCCAGGGCAGACGTCGACCTGGAAGTCCTCGCTTTCAAACCACTTGCCGAGCGAGTCGCGGACGACGGGATCGTCGTCCACGATGAGGATGTGACCGCGTGTCATGATTTCGTTTCTCCGGTAAAGTCCGCCGCCGGCGAGGCCAGGTCCGCCGGCGCCTGCAGCGGCAGTTCGACAATGAATTCTGCGCCGTGGCTGGCATCGGGATTCAAACGGAGCGACCCGCCGTGCCGGTCGGCGATCGTCCGGGCAACCGCTAGGCCAAGGCCTGTGCCGTGCTGTTGCTCCTTGGTGGTGAAGAAAGGTTCGAAGATGGCCTCGCGCAGTTCCGGAGGAACGCCCGGACCGCTGTCGGTCACGGTGATCACCACGCCGCGTCCATCGGCGGCCGGCGCTGTCTTCACGTGCACTGAGCCGCCATCCGTGATCGCTTCTGAAGCGTTCGCCAGCAGGACGACGATCACTTGTTGGACCTGCGCCGGGTCCGCGAGGATCTCCGGCAGATTGGGGTCGAGATCTTGAATCAGATCGATGCGCGAGAGTTCGAACTTGTGCAGCATCAGGGTGCACGCGCGCTCGACTATGACGTTGACCTGTGTCGGCGAGCGCTCGGGCGCCTTCTGGCGCGAGAACGCCAGTAGGGTTTTCATCAAATCGCCGCAGCGCCGGCTCTCGCGTTCAATGATCTTCAGATGTTCCTTGACGCGTTCCTTGCGCTCCTGCTCGCCTTCGAGCTTGTCGAGATCCTTCATGCAGAGTCGCGCATAGGTCAACATGCCGAACAGCGGGTTGTTGACCTCATGTGCGACCGTGGCCGCCAACCGGCCCAGCGACGCCATTTTCTCGTTGGCCAGCATGCCCCTGTGCGCCTTCTCGAGTTCGGCCGACTTCTGGCTTACCCGCGATTCGAGCGTGTCGTTCAGACCCTTCAATTCGGCATGGGCCTTGTAAATGGTATGGGCCATGGAGTCGAATTCGCGCGACAGCACGCCGAATTCGTCCTTGGTCCGGACGTTCACGCGCTGCGACATGTCGCCGCGCTTCAGCCGTCCGATGGCGTTCAGCAGAAGCCTGACTGGCCGGTGCACGACCTCAAAAACGAACAGCAAGCTGAGTAGGCAGGCGAGCAGCGCCGCGCCTGCGGTGAACGAGATCATCTGAAGTCGGTGCTCGGCAAGTTGGGCATCCACCCCGTCCAGTGCCAGGTGGACGTCAATCACGCCCAGAATGCGCCGCGCCGCCGGGTGGGCGTGACAGGCGGAGTTTGAGCATTCCGGCGCGTTCTCGATGGGGCGGATGACCGCAAGGCTGCGGCGGCCCCTCTCATCCGTGAACACGCGCGCCCTGTCGCGGCGATTCAACTTCGTCAATGGCTGGGACGACGAATGGCAGGCGTAACAGGCCTCGGCGCTCTTGTCCACCAGGGAACCCACCTCCCCGGCGTCGGTCGAGTGGCGGATCAGCCCTTCCTCGTTGATGATGCGTACCTTACGGATGCCGGGCTCGCGGCCGAAGTCCCGCATCAGCGTGTACAGGGCCTCGCGATCGTTCTGCAGCATCGCCCGGTAGGCGGAACTGTGGACGACATCGGTCACGCGGTCCGCGCTGAGTCCGACCAGCGTTTCCAGATGGCGCTGTTCGAGCTTCTGATGGAAGTAGCCGAACAGCGCGAAGCCGGCCAGGACAGCCAAAACGAGCGCGACCGCCAGTTTGGCGGCAATCCCGAATCGCGGCAGGCTGCGCGCGACCTTTGGCTGGCCGGGCATGAGGCTAATCCCCGGAGGCAGGCAGCGCCACGCGTTGTGCCCCGCCGCGTCTACTATCGGAATCGGCGCCTTCGTGCGAGGCGGATTCAAACACGGGCAGATTCTTGGCAGCCAGGCGGAAGATGGCGAAGCCGGCCGCAATGATGGAGAAGGTCACCGCCACTTCCGTCCACTTTGGGATGTAGTTGACTCCGGAGGATCGTTCCATCCCGGTGATGCTGATGTTCAATCGGTTGGTGACGAAGCCCAGCAGGAACATCACCACGGTCACGTAGAGGCCGGTGGGATTCTGCCGCGTCTTCTCGCGGAACAGCAGCATCATGGGCACCACGAAAAGGATCATCTCCAATATGAACAGACGGCTCTCCCAACCAGGCTGTTCCAGGTACGCCCATGCGTGGCGCTGCGTCAGATCGAAGAGCCGCATGGCCACATACAGTGCCAGCACCACAGCCAGCATCCGGCTCAACTTTTGTATCAGCGGCCACTCCAATTGCCGTCCGAACGCCTTGGCGCTGTGCCAGGACTCGAAGATCGTCATGCCCAGGCCGACGGCAATGGCCGAAATGTAAAACATAAGCGGCAGCAGCGGGCTGTACCAGAGCGGATGCAACTTGCCCTTCATGATCAGGTACAGGCTGCCCAGCGAACTCTGATGCAGGGTGGACAGGATGACGCCCATGATGATGATCAGCGGCATAACCCCCTTCAGCACCGCCTTGGCCTTGGTCAGCTTGAAGCGTTCCAGCACCAGCGGGAAGAACTCAAGGAAGAGCACCGTCGTGTAGAGAGTGACGCACCAGCCTACTTCAAACATCACCGAGCGCGGGTTCCACATGATCAGCGGATGCCAGATCCGCCACGGGCGCCCAAGGTCGAACATCAGGGCGATCACCACCAGGACGTAGCCCAGAAACGCTGTCAGGATCGCCGGCCGGACCACCGGCTTGTATTCATGAAGATTGAAGATGTGAACGATCGCCGCCAGCGTGAATCCGCCGGCCGCCAGGCCGACCCCGCAGAGTACGTCGAAACCAATCCAAATGCCCCACGGGAACTTGTCGGACAGGTTGGTGGAGCCGCCCAGACCCTGTGTGGCGCGGACGACAAAGGCCCATACTCCCGCCAGCATCAGCGCCGCGAAGACGGCGCGCCAGAAGGTGATTCTTGGTATCGCGAGTTTCATCACTTCTCACCTTCCTCTCGCGCAACATCTTCCTTGCGGTTGTTGAGCCAGTAGATGCCGCCCATCAGCACCGAACCCGAGACAACAATGTTCGGGATGTGCTGCAGTGCCGCCCAGGTGGTCAGCGGCAACGCCTCCTTGGGGACCTGAACGTTGTAGCCGATCTGGTCGAAGGGAACCGCCGACACCACCAGCACGGAGGTGCCGCCGGCCTCCTGTATTCCATAGATGGCCGGATAGTATGTGCCAGGGCTCTCCTTCATCCGCTTCTTGGCGATGTCGATCAGTTCCTCGCGGTCGCCGGTGATGGTGGCCTCAACCGGGCAGATTTCACTGCAGCGGGTCGGTTTGCCGGGCCGGTCCGAGCACATGTCGCACTTGCTCACTTTGGGAGCCAGAATCTCATTCCAGGTGTAGGAGGGAACCTGGAACGGGCACGCCGTCATGCAGTATCGGCATCCCATGCAACGATCTTCCAAATAGATGACCGGCCCGGCTGCGGTCTTCTGTAGCGCCGCTACAGGACAAACCGAAGCACAGGCCGGATCGATGCAATGCATGCAGAGCTTGCGCGAGAAGCGTTCACCAAAGGTACGAACTGCGGTCACCTTGTGGGCCGAGGTGTATTCCTCGGCCGCTACCTTCTCGCTATATGGCAGCTTCCATCTCTCAGAACAAGTCGCCTCACATTGACGGCATCCAACGCAGAGTACGCTGTCATACAGGATCGCTCGCGCCATTAAAACCTCCGGGCTAAGCTCAGTCTAGACCGATCTGTCGAATCTTTCCAGACTAAAAGGTCCGAAGTGATGAATTTTTCCTCACCTAGCTGAGGAAAAACTCACGGCCCGCCCGCGCCCAAATCTTGGCGTCGAGGGCAAGTGCGGCGTTCTTCACCGGTTCGCCGCCGTCGGCAGCGGTGGTGCCCGCGAGCTGAGGTTGCAGGGCGAAGAAGCGATCGGCGGTCTCACGCATCCAATTGCCCACTAGGCTGGCGGGTAGCAGGTTGCGCGACGGGCTCTCGTCGTCGGGAGCGAACACGGTCATCAGCCAGCCTTCGCCATAGGGATCCTGGCCCAGCAGGGCAGGCGATTCGGCGATCCTGCCGTTGACTTCGACCACTTCGCCTTCCACCGGCGAAACGATCTCCACCTTCTCGCCATTGCGATGCAGCGTAACGACTTTCTGTCCCTGGCGCACCCACTGGCCCGCCTTCGGCAACTCGATCTTTTCAACCCCGGCAGCGTAGGCGGCAGCAAAAGCGTCCATGCCGACGCGGTTCACGTTCTTGCGTTCGCGTTCCAGCCAGGTGTGGCCGGGATGATAGCGCAGGTGGGAAGGAATCGCATACCCCCCGGCGACTTCAGCATCGGCGATCGGCTCGAAAGCGGGTTCATGGGCGGCGGCGGGCGCTTTGCCCTTGTTCATCACCAGGTCGGCAACTATAAAGATGGCGAAGGTAAGGACTACGAATAGGACGGTCATGTGAGGATCTCGACTTTCTGTGGGCTCTCGAGCCCGCACCCTCACATGTGCAAGCAGTGTGCCAAACGAACTACTGCCGGTAACTCGTTTGGAATCAGCTTGCTACGGGATATCTCCCGAATTGCCGACCGTAGAGAAACTCGGCAAGAGGCGGCGAGAAATTCCACAAAAGTCATGTAAGTGACTGGAAATGAATTGGCTTACGCGATGTAGAAAAAATCAACAGGAAGTGTTGATTAGTTCT
The DNA here is from genome assembly GCA_964604945.1 of uncultured Candidatus Solibacter sp. Classification (GTDB taxonomy): domain Bacteria; phylum Acidobacteriota; class Terriglobia; order Bryobacterales; family Bryobacteraceae; genus PNKE01. The sequence goes on along the minus strand of CAZSBK010000035.1, from coordinate 41,192 downwards.
ACGCCTCTGCGGACCGCTGAAGGATGAAGTCGACCTCAAACATCTCATACACAGTTCTGGACATACCAACTTTTGAATAGGTTGCCTGTGCGCGGCGGTTCTCGTGTTCCACATACAGTCGCAAGCCAGCCACGTTGGAGTTGGTCCGGGCCAGATTCTCAACGAATCTATACATCGCCGTGAAGACACCCAGGCCGCGAGACTCCTTTTCGACCCAGACACTCTGGATCCACCAGAAGTCTCCATTGCGCCAATCCGACCATTCATAGGTGATCATCATCTGGCCTGCTCGCCGGCCGCCGAACTCGGCAACATAGTATATGCCGCGGTCCGGCTTCTCGAACAAGCTATGCACTCCGTCGCGCAACCGGTCCAGGTCAAGCGAGATGCCCTCAGTCTCCAGCGCCATGGATGCGTTGCCGCGGACAAGGAATTCGGCGTCGGCGGCGGTGGCCGGGCGGACGGTGATATCGGGCATCGTCAATTAGGATAGCCTGTCCAAGGCGCAACCGGAATGGAGGGGGCGGTCAGGACTGGGAAGCGGTCCCGATCCGGGTTCGAAAGTACTCGACGGTTCGCCGGAGCCCGTCTTCCAGGCTCACCTTCGGTGCCCAGCCGAGGATCTCACGAGCCCGGCTGATGTCGGGTTGGCGGCGTTTGGGGTCGTCTTCGGGTAGTGGTTCGAAGACGATATTCGACTTGGTACCGGTCAGTTCGCGGATGAGTGAGGCGAATTCGAGCATCGTCATCTCACGCGGATTGCCGAGGTTGACCGGCTCCGGGTAGCCCGCGAGCGCCAGGCGGACCAGGCCGTCCACCATATCGCTGACATAGCAGAAGCTGCGCGTCTGGGTGCCGTCGCCATAGACGGTGATGGGCTCACCGCGCAGAGCCGAACCGAGAAACGACGGCACCACGCGTCCATCGTCCAGTTGCATCCTCGGCCCAAACGTATTGAAGATGCGGGCGATCGAGGTCCGCAGGCCGTGTTTGCGGCGGTAGGCCATGGTCACGGCTTCGGCGAATCGTTTGGCCTCGTCGTAACAGGATCTGGGTCCCACCGGATTCACATTGCCCCAATACGATTCGCGCTGCGGGTGCTCCAGCGGATCTCCGTAGCATTCCGAGGTCGAGGCAATCAAATATGCTGCGCCGTGGCGAAGCGCATAGTCGAGCAGCCGCACTGAGCCTTCACTGCCCGTTCGAAGTGTGCTGACTGGATGCTCCAGGTAGTCCTTTGGACTGGCTGGGGAAGCCAGGTTCATCACCAGATCCACTGGCTCGTCCAGGGGCAGCGGTTCGCAAATGTCATGTTCGACGAAGCGAAAGCCGCTGTTGCTGGACAGATGGGAGAGGTTGGCCGGCGAGCCGGTGATGTAGGAGTCCAAGCCGGTGACAGAGTGGCCGTCGCCCAGAAGGCGGTCGGCGAGGTGTGACCCGATGAAGCCGGCCGAGCCGGCGAGGAGTATATGCACGGTATTCCAGTTTCTTAACATATTGTAATATACGGGACCATGTTACATTGAGGGTCGAATCGAAGATGCCGCCGCCCTCAACCGTTGAAATCGCGGTCCTGTGCGCCGCCACCCTGCTTTCGCTCGTCCTTTTCCTGCGCCGGTTTCTGATTGTCGTGCGCACGATTCAGGCGTCGAGGCCCGACGCCGGTTTCAGCCTCCATCCGTTAGGGCCGCGGCTGAAGAGGCTATTCGCTGAAGTGCTCTGCCAATCGAAGGTGATCCGGCACCGCCCGCTTCCTGGGTTGGCGCATGCGTTTGTCTTCTGGGGATTCCTGGCCTTTGCTCTGGTGACGCTGGACCACTTTGCCGCGGGCTTTGGCCTCGACTGGCTCAGCCGGACCCGGGGCAGTTTTGGCTGGCTCTATTTCCGCATCGCCTTCCTGTTCGCGGCCGCCGTAGCGATCTCTATCACCGGCTTGGCCGTACGGAGGTTCATCGCGAGGCCCAAATGGCTCGGCGAGAGACTGTCCTGGGAATCGGGTCTGATCGCTCTGCTCATCTTCATTCTGATGGTCACCTACATGCTCGGCCAACTGGTCTTCGCCGGGACGGCCGATCCGGTGACCAAACGATTGTGGTGGACGCATACCATAGCTCTTCTCGTCTTTCTGCCCCTCCTTCCATATACCAAGCATTTGCACTTGATTCTCAGCCCGGCGGCGGTCTTCCTCACTCGGGGCGGATTCAGCCGCATCCCGCCGCTGGAGGGCGACGACGATTTCGGCCTCGATACCGACAAGGACGTCACCCGCATCGCCGCATTGCAGGCCTATTCGTGCGTCGAATGCGGGCGCTGCCAGCAGCACTGCCCGGCCTATGCCACCGGCAAGGCTCTGAACCCGAAAGAGATCGCTCTGGGCTTCCGGAGTTTTCTGAATGAGCATGGCGCGAACTCGGAGGCCCCGCTGCTGGGCGCGCATCTGAGCGAGGAAGCCGTTTTCCAATGCACCACCTGCGGCTCATGCGAGGCACAATGCCCGGTGGGCGTCGAACACCTTCCGCTGATCGTCGGGTTGCGGCGCGGGGCGGTGAACACCGGCAAGTGGGAAGACGAGCATGGCGGCGAGCTGTTCCTGCGCTTCGAGCGCAGCGGAAACCCGCTGGGCCTCTCGTCCAGTGAACGCGACAAATTCATCCAGGCCAATGCGTTGCCCTGGTTCGACGGTTCTCAGCAATACTGCCTCTGGCTCGGCTGCATGGGCGCGTTCGATTCGCGTGGCCGTGCCACTGTGCTTGCTTTGCGGCGGGTGATGGATCACCTTGGCGTCACCTATGGCGTCCTGAAGAAAGAGAAGTGCACGGGCGACGCGGCGCGCCGGCTGGGCAACGACCTTGCCTTCCAGCAACTGGCCGAGTTCAACATCGGCCAGATCAACCGGGCCGCCGCGAAGAGGCTGATCTCAATCTGCCCGCACTGCGTCCGTACCATCGGGGAAGACTGGAAGGAGTTCGGCGCAGACTTTGAGATCGAACACCATTCGGTCTTCCTCGCGCGCCATCTTGGCGCGCTGGGCAGGGCGGCCGGCGGCGGCGCCGTGGTCTACCACGACCCCTGCTATCTCGGCCGCTATCAGAACTTCTATGACGAACCGAGGCGCGTGGCGGCGCTGGGGGGGGAACTGGTCGAGGCCGGGCGGAGTCGCGAAACGTCATTCTGCTGCGGCGCCGGCGGTGGGCTGGTTTTCCTGGGCGAGGAGAAGGGCAAGCGGATCAGTCACGAAAGGACTGAGCAACTGCTGGCTACCGGCGCCGCGACCGTGGCCGCAGCCTGCCCGTTCTGCCAGACGATGCTCGGCGACGCGTTCACCGCGCTCAAGCCCGACGGCGCGCCCCAACTGCTTGATATTGCCGAAATCGCTGCATCACGGCTTGCAGGCTCCTGAACCTGCCGGGTGGCCGCGGAGCAGCCTGCTAGGGAGCATCTCCCCGGTGTAGGCCATCCGGCATCGGCTCCCTGGCCGGCGTAAGCCGGGATTGATTCGGAGCGGTGATGTGGCCCAGTTCGGGGGGCAGGGCGAGTCCGTGGCGTTGCAACTCAAAGGCGAAGCGGTGGCGGTCGGTGTGGCGCGGAGTGTGCAACACCCTGTGCCTTCCGTCATTTGAGGTGGCGCGCAATGTGGACGTCGCCAACCGTCCATGGCGTAGCGGCAACAGAAACTCCGAGCTGACCTCGACCCGCTCAATGTCGTGCCAGCGCAGCAGACTCCGCCCCAGTAGATGGCGCTGCGTCACGCCCGCCTGGTCGAGCACGATCTCTTTGGGCCACGCTGCGATGCAGAGGAGAAGAACCACGGCGACCAGAGCGATGTTCACGGTGCGGTCCAGGGTTGTACCGATCACGGCCAGGCCAATGATGAGGCAGATGCAGTAGAAGATAGCGCACGCCAGAAAGGACCGGGACGCGAACGAACCGGGAAAGTGCAGGGCCTCCGGATTGTACTGGTCCCTGTATGACGCCACGCGCCTATTGTGACACCAACCGGCCGGGCCGGCGATCGGGCCGCGATGACGGGCCAAGCCGTTCGGTCATCATGCCGTGGTATCGCGCCATCCAGTATGGGAGTAGATAATCGATCCCAGCCGATTCAGTTGTCCCCAACCATCCGCCCCACAACTGGAACGGTGACCGCTGCCACAGAAAATCTGTCGCCACGCGCTGCTCCACCGGCACTACCGTGCACGACTGGTTGTCGTCGCCGTTACAGGATGCGTAAAGCGGGTGCAAGTCAGTCCAGAAGTCGCGGTCAGAGCGTTTGAGCCAGGCGTCAAGCAACCGGGGCGCCCTTTCGTCCATCTGCGCCGTCCGGCCCGTGATCGCCACGGTCACCATGTCGAAGTGCGCGTTATCGTGATCGTCGGTCGCCTTGCGCAGGATGTCGAAGGCGTTCTTGTAGTGCGTGCGGATCCACGTGCTGTCGCCCGAGGTCAGCAGCATGTACATCGCCGCGTAGTCGAGATTGAACTTGAAATAGGAGTTGTAAAGGTCCCGCGTCTCCACCAGGATCGGCGCCGGCACGGCATAGGCGTATGTATTGGCCCGCCACTTGTAGTCGGATTCAAAGACGTTTGGATTCATCCTCCGGCCCAATTTCAGCATCGCTAACTGCTGGTCGGGCCGCCCGATGAAGGATGACGACACTGTCCCGTCCGGCATCGTGATTTGCCAGTGCCTGTCCATCAGCGCCACCAACATCCGCGTCGCCAGCATCGACACCCAGTCGTGGACTTCCTGGTCCTGTACCATCTGAAACGCCGCGGTCAACCCGAAAAACACGCCAATGTACTGATCCCGCGACGTGTTACCCACCCAGAAATGCGGGATTCCGTCGATAGCGGCGACATGCACGCCGTGCGCCGATTCCTCGCTGACGATCGCGCTGGCATAGGGAGAGTCCACCGGAACCGCACAGCGCGCCAGCATGTCGTTGCCGGTGGCCTCGACCAGTTTCCGGATGCCATTCAGCGCGTCCATGATGTTCGTGCGCGCTTCGGGCGATTTGGTGACGTTGTACCGATAGGCTTCGGCGGCCAGGTAATGGCCCGTCCAGGTGGCCGAATCGCCGCACCGCGTGTAGGAAACAATCTCGGTCGAGTCCGCCGAGGCGAAGACCGGATCAATGATGCCCAGATACGGCATATGCCGGTCGCGGATCTTCCGCTCGATCCGCAGCGCGGCGGCTTCATCGGCAAACAGAGCGGACGGCAGCCCGAGGGCCGCCAGGATGATGCACAAGACTCTCCTCTTCATTGCCTTCATATGAAGAGACGATGCGGCGAACTCGGTGGTTCCGCCGTTCCAGGCTGGTGGAACGGGTGAACTCGGGCACGTCGACCGTTGCCGGACGAACCCCGGCCTTGCTCCACTTGCCCGTCCACGGACCGTGTGCCTCCACCTTCCCAGCCTTCATCTCGCCTTCAGATCCAGCCGCAAACGCTCCATTGGCTTCGGCTTGACGCCCTGCTCCAGTTTGGCGCGCCAATGTGAACGCGCATATGCTGCCGCCGCCGCTGGCCAACACGTCGATCCTCTGCTCGAAGAGCCTCATCGACTCCTCGGCTGTCGCGGCGCGCGGCGGCGCAATCAGATTCAACCCGCTCGGGATAGCGGGCTATCCATGTGTCAGTTCCGAATAGCGCGGATCTTTCGGGCTCACCCGAACGTACTCTTGAGCGGGAAGACTTGCGGTGAACACTAACGCAGCAACGCAAAGGCGCATCACCTAGGTTCTCGCCGTCGATTCTATCGGCCTGGAAAGCCTCGGCGTCCGGCCTGCCGAGGGAACAGGACCTGCCGGATCCGGTCCGGGTGCAAACCACTTGAAAGGGGGTGATGGATGTTCCTCAAGTACTTGATCGCGATTATCGTCGCCGCAGCTTTCGCAGCCGGCCTGGTCATCCTCCTCGTCTCGCGGCTCTAGATCAGCAAGACGCGGCGGTGCTCCAGCGGACAGGGCCGGTTCGGGCGAAAGTTCGTTTGGTTGCGCCTATCCTATTGCAACTACGGCTCGAATGGCCACATCGCTCCTGCGGTGAATCCGCCATCGACGGCGATCACCTGGCCGGTGATGAAGTCTGACCCAGGCGCGGAAAGGAACACGGCCAGCGGGCCGATATCGGCGGCCTCGCCCATACGCGGATTGGCCTGGACGCCGGCGCGCCACTCTATCATCTTGTCCAGTTGCCACATTTCGCGGTTCAGATCGGTCAGGATGAAGCCCGGCGCAATGCAATTGACCTGGATGTTGTAGCGCGCCCATTCAAACGCCGTGGTCCGGGTCAGAGCAGCCAAAGCCGACTTCGTCATCGCGTACACCGAGGCGTACGGCAAGCCGATCAACGATGTCAGGCTGCCAATGTGGACCACCTTGCCGCCGGCCGCTTCGCCCGACTGAACCCGCTCGATCATCCGCTTCGCGATCAACTGCGTAAGTTCAAAGACCCCATCCAGGTTGGTCGCAAGGACAGACCGGTACTCCTCCGCCGTGAAATCCTCCATCCGTTTCCGGATGTTGATACCCGCGACATTGATCAGAATGTCGGGGCAGGGAACCGACGCCGCCAGTTCCTTCCTGGAATCGGCGTCCGCGATGTCCAAACGGTACGCCTCGGCCAACAACCCCTCCGCTTGCAGGGCAGCGGCGGCTCGTTCAAGCGAGGCCAGCGACCGCGACGCGAGCAGCGTCCGTGCGCCCGCACGGGCCATGGCTTCGGCGATCGCCAGGCCAATGCCGCGGCTGGCGCCGGCGACGAGAGCGGTCTTGCCCGCGAGCGAGAAAGGGTTGGTACCGGTCATCGACATCAGGCTAGCATGGAGCCATGAACAGGTACTCCATTGCTCTGCTGCCCGGCGACGGAATCGGCCAGGAGGTGGTCCCGGCCGCGTGCAAGGTGCTCGAAAGTGCCTCTGCCCGCAGGGGTGTGGCGCTTGAGTTCACAAATTACGATTGGGGTTCCGAGTATTACTTCCGCCATGGCGTCATGATGCCGGTCGATGCGCTCGACCGCCTGCGCCAGCACGACGCCGTCCTGCTCGGCGCCGTCGGCCATCCCGACATTCCCGACAACATCACCCTCAACGGTCTGCTACTGCCCATCCGCCGCGGATTCGACCTCTACGCCAACGTCCGCCCAGCCTTTCTGTACGACGGCGTGAAGTGCCCGCTCGCCGGCTACGCTCCTGGCTCGATCGACATGGTCGTCGTCCGCGAGAACACCGAGGGCGAATACACCCAGGCCGGCGGGTTCCTTTACGCCCATCTGCCCGGCGAACTCGCCGTCCAGACCTCGATCTTTACCCGTGCCGGCATCGAGCGCGTCGTCCGATTTGCCTTCGACCTGGCGCGCCGTCGCCGTCGCCACGTCACGTCGATTACAAAATCGAACGCCCAGGGCTACGGCATGGTGCTCTGGGACCGCATCTTCCGGGAAGTCGCCGACGAATACCCTGATATCGCCACGGGGAGTCTGCTGGTCGACGCCGCGGCCATGGACTTCGTCCGCCGCCCATCAAGCTTCGATGTAGTGGTGGCGTCGAACCTGTTTGGCGACATCCTCAGCGATCTCTCCGCAATTGTGACTGGGTCCATTGGTCTGGCCCCGTCAGCGAACCTGGACCCGAGCCGCAAGTCTCCGTCCCTATTTGAGCCCGTCCATGGCTCCGCACCCGACATCGCGGGCAGGAACCTGGCGAATCCGATGGCCACGGTGCTGGCCGCGGCCATGATGATGGAACACCTGGGCGAGGGGGAGATCGCCGCCGCCATGGAAACCTCGGTGCGGGACACGCTTGCGGCGGGGGACAGCGTCACGCGCGACCTTGGCGGGACCGCTTCGACAATCCAGGTGTCGGAGACTCTGGCCGCACGCGCCGCCTGACCTCACCCGGATCATTCCGATTTCAGGTTTCACTCAATCTCTGCCGCCACGGGCCGATGAGGCTTTCAGTATCAGACTGGAGGTTTCCCGCCCCATGGCGCTCGATGTCCTGATTGTGGATGATTCCGCGGCGATCCGGAAGATCCTTCACCGCGTACTGGTCCAGGCCGACGTTCCACTCGGCCGTGTCGTCGAAGCTGGCGACGGCGCTGAGGCTCTGGCGGCGCTGAAGAACCAGAAAGTCGGGCTCATCCTCTCCGACATCAACATGCCGAACATGGATGGGCTGCAACTGCTCAGCGCGGTCAAGGCCGACGTTGCGGTGAAAGATATCCCGGTGATTATGGTGACCACTGAAGGCGGCAGTTCGAAGGTGATGGAAGCGGTGAATCTGGGCGCGGTCGGCTATGTCCGTAAGCCGTTCACGGCGGAGCAGATCAAGGAGAAGCTCGCCGGCATTATCTAGCGGCGGGCATTGGTAGGCCGGTGCGGAGTCACGCCGCATCACGAGCGGCACGATGGAGGAGCGGGAGAGGTATATGGAGCAGGAACAACTGGTCGGGATGATCCGCAAGTCGACCCACGAGGTCTTCGAAACCATGCTGGGGCTGACGCTGGACGATGGCGAAGCCGCAATTGGGCAGGCTGCGCCGGCGCCGATTGACGGCGTGGTCGCCATCATCGGCTTGGCCGGGTGCTGGGTCGGCACTGGGACGTTTTCAGTGACGGCGGAGGGGGCTCGCAAGATCGCTTCCCAGATGTTGATGCAGGAGTACACGGCGGTGGACGAAGAGGTGCTCGATGCGCTCGGCGAGATCACCAACATGATCGTCGGCAACGTCAAGACGGCTCTGGAGGAGCAATGCGGGGCGATGGGGTTGAGCATTCCCACAGTGATCTACGGCCGCAACTTCACCACGCGCAGCGTGGGCCGCAACGAATGGATTGTGGTGCCGTTCCATTGCTTGGGAACGAAAGTGGAGGTGCATCTGTGTCTGATTCAGGGCCACGAGAACCAGCACATGGCGCGGCAGACCGCGATTCTGACGATGCAGTAGGACGAAGCGGCGCTGGCGAATACCTCGTCATCCGGCTTTCGGGCCGGGAATACGCGCTGCCGGCGGAGGCGGTGCGCGGGATGGTTGAATTACGGGCTGTTGCGCCGTGGATTCTCGGCGGCCGCGCCGGCGGCGGCAGGACAGCCCTGGTCGAAGGCCGGACGCTGCCGGTGATCCCGGTCCACGCTCTGCTAGGTATTCGCGAGCGGCCCTTCTCGGCGCGCACCTGCCTGGTGCTGCTGGCCCATCCGCCCGCCTCGCGTCAGCCCACCTGTGCCCTGGTGGCCGACTCGGTTTCGCGCATCGAGCGCGTCCCTGCGCGGCGCCAGCGCGACGAATCCGGCCAGGAATGGGTGGAAGCGCAAATCATGCTGGGCGAGAAGTGGCGCGGGGTTCTCGATCTGAACCGCCTCGCCGCGGCGCAAGGCCTGCGCGCAGCTTGAGCAGGGCGCTGTCGAGCGACGGACCCTTCTGCACGTTGCGGCGCTGCAACGAGACCAGTTCGTCGGTCAGCTCGATCGCTTCGCGAATCCAGTCGAAGCTGGTATGGGCCGCGATGGTGGACAACCGGTCCATCAGATCCCGGTTCCGGATCGCCTCCGAGCCCGATTGCAGTGCCAGCACGTCCTGAAGCAGGCCATAGAGAGGCCGGAAGTAGAGGTCGAGCTTCTCCGACTTCGACGCCAGCAGAGTTTCCGAGGCGCGCACCCATTGGGCAAACTGGGCCACGCCGGCGGCCGATTCGAGGAACGCCAACATGGCGGCGCGGCGTTTCTCATACACCGTAATATCCAGCGACAGTGCGAGTCCGGGGCTGCCGGCGGCGTAGCCGACGCGTTTGCCGATGTCCGGCGCGTGCCGCGATTCGAGAAACGCCCTGACGGCGGCGTCCGGTAGCGGCGACAGGGAGATCTGTACCGAGCGGGAGCGGACAGTGGGCGGCAGGTCGTATGCGTTTTCGGCCGTTGAAAAGAGGATCAGATGCGGTGGAGGCTCCTCCAGGGTCTTCAGAAGCGAATCGGCCGACTGCTGGCTTGTCCGGTCGAGCTGATCGATGAGAAAGACCTTCCATCGCCCCTTGAGTGGCAGCCGCTGGGCGCGCTCACGCAGCAGGCGCATCTGCTGAATGGAGATCTGACGCAGAGGCCCCTCGGGGCAGAAGGTGGTGAAGTCAGGGTGGGTCGAGAACAGCAGGGGGTCCTCGGAGCGCTTCTCGCTGGGCCACTTTTCGCGTTCGGCGATTAGGTTCCGGTTGGATTCAAGCGAAAGGTCGTCGGCCTCGATGCGCTCGGGGTGATCGAGCAGGCGCTGGGCGAAGCGCCGGGCCAGCGTCGCCTTGCCCACGCCCTCGGGACCCGAGATAAGTAGGGTCTGCGGGATGCGGTGCGATTCCAGCATCCGCTCCAGCGTCAACTGGGCCGCCTGGTTCCCCTGAAAACCTTCAAACATGGGCCGCCTCGAAGCGTCTCCATTCAGCCCAGACTCGCTCGGCGACTTCTTCCGGCGTTCCCGCGCCCTCGACGCGCCTGATCCGTCCCGGATCGAGCCGCTCCAGTTCGACATAGCCCTGGCGGACGCGGGCGTAGAAGTCGCGCGCCTGCTCATCCATGCGGCTTTCGGCCGACGCGCCGGTCTCGGCGTTGCGCGCCCGGGCGCGTTCCAGGCCTGTTTCGAGGTCGATATCGACCCAGATGGTCAGGTCGGGCCGGTGGCCCCGGCAGGCGACGTGGTCCAATTCCACCACGACATCTGTCCCCAACTGGCGGCCGTGTCCCTGATAGGCGTAGGTGGAATCCGTCCAACGGTCGGATAGAACGATTTCGCCTCGTTCGAGCGCTGGCAGCAGCAGTTGGTCAACGTTTTGGGCGCGGGCGGCAAAATAGAGCAGCAGTTCCGCCCTCGGGCTCAGATCGTGATTCTCGGGGTTGAGAAGGATAGCGCGGATCGCGCCTCCGATCCGGGTTCCGCCCGGTTCGACGGTCTCGACAACCGTGTGACCGGCCTGGCGCAGACGGGCAGCGAACAGCCGCATCTGCGTCGACTTGCCCGACCCGTCGGCCCCCTCGAAAGTGATGAAGAAGCCCTGCTGCCTAGTCGTAGACATAGTGCAGCACCTTCTTCAAATCCTCCCAGGCTTCGCGTTTGGCGTTCTGATTGTACGGTCGGAGCAGATAGGACGGGTGATAAGTGGGCATCACCGGAATGTCGCGCCACTTATACCAATTGCCGCGGGCTTTCGTGATACCGGTTTTCAGGTCGAGCAGCGCCTTGGCCGCCGTGCCTCCCAGCGCGACGATCGCTTGCGGCTTGATCACCATCAATTGGCGGAACAGGAACTGGCCGCAGGTCTCCATTTCGTCCGGTTCGGGGGCGCGATTTTCGGGCGGCCGGCATTTGACGACGTTGCAGATGTATACATTCTCGCGGCGGATGGGGATGCCTTCCTTCGACGCCGTGTTGTCGATCATCTGGGTGAGGAGTTGGCCGGCCCGGCCGACGAAAGGCAATCCTTGCTCGTCCTCGTCGGCCCCGGGCCCTTCACCTACAAGCACTAGCCGTGCTTCCGGGTTGCCGGAGCCAAAGACAATGTTCTTCCTGGTCCGGCCCAACCGGCAACGAGTGCAGTCACCCATATCGTGTCTGATCAATTCCAATTTGTCATCAGTAGGAAATATTGGAGGAAGCAAGGAAACGACCTCAGCCGGAGGGGGGAATTCCACTGAGGGCGGCGGTGTTGATGGGGGTTGCACGTTGTTGACGGCCTGCGCTGGAACGGGATCTGGCTGGGCGCCGGACTCTACGTTCACGCCCCCGGTCCAGAGAGTCTTGATGCCGAGATCGCGGTAGAAGGTGAGGCGGCGGACAAGTTGCTCACGATCGAGAATCTCGGCCATGGCGGTTCCTACTGGCGTCGCGCATGAAGCGCGAGCCGGAGGTTCAGGATCTGGTCCAGGATCTGGCCGGCGAGCACACGTTTGGGAGCCCGTGCCAGCCTGATGACCTCGCCGTTGGATGGGACGAGCACCACTTCGTTGTCGTCGGATTCGAAACCGGTCCCGTCCTGCCCGACCAGATTGGCCACCACCATGTCGCAGTTCTTTGTCGTCAGCTTCCGCCGGGCCTCTTCGACCAGGTTCTGGGTCTCCGCGGCGAAACCGATCAGGATCTGGTCACTCTTCGCGCGGCCGATCTCGGCCAGGATGTCGGGCGTGGGCTCGAGTTCGAGAGACAGCCGCATGGCCGTCTTCTTGACTTTTTGCGTGGGCACGTTGGCCACGTGGTAATCGGCCACGGCGGCCGCCTTCACGATGATCGAAGCCTCGGCGACGCGGGCCATCACGGCGGTGTGCATTTCGCGGGCGGTTTCCGTGTCGATCACCTCAACCCCTTCCGGTGCGGGGATGTGGACCGGGCCAGAGACCAGGATGACACGCGCGCCGCGCAGCGCCGCCACTTCGGCAATGGCGTAGCCCATCTTGCCGCTGGAGCGGTTCGAGATGAACCGGACCGGGTCGAGCGGTTCACGTGTCGGGCCGGCGGTGACCAGGACGGTCTCGCCGTCCAGGTCGTGGCGCTGATGGAGAATGCGGTGGACGATGGCGGCGATGCGGGCCGGATCGGGCAGACGCCCCGGGCCAGTGGTGCCGCAGGCCAGTTCTCCTTCGTCGGGAGGAATGATGTGATGATGGGGCCGGGCGGCGAGCGTCTTCATGTTTTCGACCGTCGCCGGGTGCGCCCACATGGCCGAATTCATCGCCGGGCAGAGCACAACATCGCCCTCGAATGCCAAGTAGAGCGTTGTGAGGAAGTCGCCGGCCAGGCCATGGGCAAACTTGGCCAGCAGGTCGGCCGTGGCGGGCGCCACGACCAGGAGGCGGCTGGACCGGGCGACTTCAATATGTTCGACTGCCGAGGCTAGAACGCCCTGGCTGTCCGAAGCAGTGAACAGGCTGGTTATCACCTTGTTGGACGTGAGGGCGGCCAGCGTGAGCGGGGTGATGAACTGCTGAGCCGCTTCTGTCATGACGGTCTGGACGCGGCAGTTATCGGCGACCAGCGCGCGGGCCAGTTCGGCCGCCTTATAGGCAGCGATGCCGCCGCCAATGCCGAGGACGACCGGGATGGGTTCGGCGCCGGCCATATGCGGAGTCTAGAGCGTCTCTTCGCTCGGGGTTTCGGGCTGCTGCAGGGTGGCGTCGTACCAGGAGACCAAGCCCCGGCGCACCTCTTCCATGGCCGCCACGGTCGGCTTCTTGACCGTCGAGGGCAGGAACGACCGGGCACCGCTCTGCAACTGGCGGGCGCGCTTGGCGGCGATGATGATGAAGCGGTAGGTGCTTTGATCAGGATCGTCGGGGACGGCATAGATCGGGGTGCGAATAGCTTTTTCCATTTTGCGTGCTGACTCTTTCTCTCGCCTAGGGCCTGTCCTTGAAGGTTCCAAGGATGGCTTCCACTTCCTGCTTGACGGCCACCAACTTCGACCTGCGGCGTTCCGCCTGAATGACGGAACGAAGTTGATTGCCAGCCGTCACGACATCGTCGTTCACGATGACGTAATCGTAATCGCTAAACCCTTCAATTTCCTGGGCTGCCCGGGCGACTCGAAGCTGAATGACTGAATCGGAATCGCGCTGCCGGCGGCGAAGCCGCACTTCCAACTCTTGACGGGACGGAGCCAGGATGAAGATCCGGACGGCGTCCGGAATCGTCACCTTCAATTGTCGCGCACCCTGAACGTCGATGTCGAGCAGAAGATCCTTTCCCTCTCTGTTCGCCTCTTCCAACGCCGAGCGGTGAGTCCCGTAGTAATTGCCGTGGACCTCGGCCCATTCCAGGAATTCGTTGTTGGCTACCATGCCGACGAATGTCGCCTTGTCGGTGAAGTTATAGTGGAATCCGGCCTGGTCCTGAGCCGTGCGGCCGCGCGTCGTGTAAGACGTGGAGAACTTGAGCTTCGGGTCTTCCTTCAGCATTTGTTCGACAAGTGTCGATTTGCCGGACCCGGATGGCGCCGAGATGACGAAGACGAGGCTCATTCGATATTCAATCCCTGTTCACGGATGCGTTCGACGTTGGTCTTGGCCTCCAGCCCGAGGGCGGTAATGCGGAGGCCGATCTCGCCCGCGCCTGAGGTCTTCGACAAGATGGTGTTGGTTTCGCGGTTCATCTCCTGGACGAGGAAGTCGAGTTTCTTGCCGATTTCAACGCCGGAGGTGAGCATCTGGTCGAGTTCTTCGGCATGAACCTGGAGGCGGCCGATCTCCTCGGCGATGTCGCTGCGGTCGGCCAGAATGGCGGCTTCCTGGGCGAGACGTTCGGGGCTGGGCAGCGTTTTCGAGAGCATCTCGCTCAGGCGATCTTCGAGCCGCTGGCGCATGTAAGGCAGAACCTGGTCCCGGAGCTGGGCGATTTCGGCCGCGACCAAACGAACTCTTGCGTTCGATTCTTTCATTAAATCAACAAGTTGCGAGCCTTCCCGGATCCGGAAAGCTGCATGGGCGGCCAGGGCCTCTTCGAGTGCGCCGAGGGCCACGGCCTCGACCTCCTCGGGCAGATCGGCCTCGCGGGGGGCCGAGAGCATGCCCTGGATTCGGAGCGCCTGGTTCAAGTCCGGGGTCGAATTGACGTTGTATTCCATCGAGGCGACGTCGAATGTGGCCAGCCAAGTCTCGAAGAGGGCCTTGTTGAAAGTGATGGTTCCTTCGGAATGGGCTGGGGTGAAGGAAAGGCGAATATCGACATGGCCGCGCTGGGTGTGTTTCCGGGCGAGATCGCGGACCTTGGGTTCGAGTGATTCCAGTTCGGCGGCGAGGTGGAGATGGAGGTCGAGTGCGCGGTGGTTCACGCTCTTGACCGTGGCGATGGCCTCGCCGGCGGCCGAGGAGCGGCGGGCACGGGCGAAACCGGTCATGCTACGGATGCTCATGGAGATTAGCTTTCTAAGTCAAGAAATTGAAGCTCGTGCAAATGCTGGTAGACGCCGCCTCGGGCGATGAGTTCCTCATGCGAGCCGGTCTCGGTGATGCGACCGGAGTCCATCACCACGATTTTGTCGGCGTGGCGGATCGTTGAGAGGCGGTGTGCAATAACAATAGTAGTTCGATTTTGCATGAGGTTAGCCAGTGCTTTCTGAACTAACACTTCACTTTCAGTATCCAGCGCTGACGTAGCCTCGTCGAGGATCAGAATTGGGGCATTGCTGAGAAGAGCGCGGGCGATAGCGATCCTCTGGCGCTGGCCGCCGCTGAGCTTGGCACCGCGCTCGCCGATGACGGTGTGGTAGCCCTGGGGCATTTGGTCGATGAACTCGTCGGCCAGGGCGTTGGCAGCTGCGGCGCGGATCTGATCGGGCGTCGAGTCGGGATTGCCGTAGCGGATGTTGTTCAACACCGTATCGTTGAACAGGAACGTCTCCTGGCTGACGATGGCGATCTGGCGCCGCAATGAAGCCAGTCGGACATTACGGATGTCGACGCCGTCGATTCGGATGGCACCGGAATCGACATCATAGAATCTCGGCAACAGGCTGGCAATAGTGGACTTACCAGATCCGCTCAAGCCTACAAGGGCAACGACGTCGCCAAGCCGGACATCGAGAGTCAAGTTCTCGATGGTGAACGAATTGGTCGCGCCGGGATAGCGGAAGCCGATGTGGTCAAAGAGGATTTCGCTGCTGAAGGGAGGAAGCGCGGGCAGGGCAGGATTATCGGCGATGCGCTGCGGGCGGTCGATGTAGTCGAAGACGCGCTGGGAGGCACCGACGGCCTGCTGGAAGATATTGTGGATGCCGGTGAGGCGCTTGACAGGCTCATAGAGGAGCAGCAGGGCGATGACGAACCCGGTGAACTGGCCCGAGGTCATCTCGCCGGCCTTGATTTGGGTGCGGGCGTAGGTGAGCAGGCCGACGATGGTGAGCGCGCCAAGGAATTCGATGATGGGCGAGGGCAGGGCCTGGAAGGCGATGTAGCGGAGGTTTGCCCGTTTCAGGCGGAGTGCGGCGGCACGGAACTTGGCCGCCTCCATCTTCTCGGAAAGAAAGGCCTTCACGACGGCGTGGCCGGAGAATGTCTCCTGGAGAATCTGGCTCATGTCGGCGGCGTTGTCCTGGGCGGTGCGGGTGATTCGGCGGATACGCTTGCCCAGACGGGCGGTGGGGAGGAGGACAAAGGGGAGAAGAGTCAGCGAAACCGAAGCCAGTTTCCAATCGCTGTGGAACAGGACGTAAAGGAAGAAGACGGCAGAGAATATCTGGCGAAACCAGTCGGCCAACATCTGGGAGACAGCGAGCTGGATCTTCTCAATATCACTCATGATGTTTGACATCAACTTTCCAGTTGAATGTTGATGAAAAAACTCATGTTCCTCGTTGGTCAGCTTCTCGAAAGTCTGCTGGCGAAGGTCGGTGACGGCGGAGAGGCCGACATGGTTGATGAGGTAGTTACCGGCGTAGTCGGCGATGCCGCGGATGAGGAAGACGAGGAGAATGGTGACGGCGACGAGGGTCCAGACATTGGAGATGGGCAGGGGAATGAGCTGGTCGAGATACAGATGGACGCCGAGCCAGTCAGGGATAGGGATGGGGATGCGGGCGTCGGGCGATCTGGGGTTCAGAACGCGGTCGAAGATGGGCCCGATGAGCACGGGCAACATGCCGTGCATGGCGCCGGCGATGGCCATGAGGACAACCGACAGAGACAGAGACGGCAGGTAGCGCCTGGCGTAGCGGAGCAACCGCCAAAGTGGATTCATCGGATGTCCCCCAGGCGCTGAACGGCCTGCTGGACCGTTTCGAGCGGGACTGAGGCGAGGCCGTTGGCGGCGACTACGGTTTCGGAGCGCGTGCGCCAGGGCGCCCAGACATTCGGGTCGGTGCCGCCGAAAAGGACGGCGACAGGGAGGCCGAAGGCGGCGGCCATGTGAGCCGGGCCGCTGTCGTTGCCGACGAAGAGTGTCGAGGATCGAAGGAGCCGTTTTACTTGTTCGAGTTCCGCTCCGCGAAGTTGGTCGAAGTCGTTGAACGGAACGAAATCGTCGGTTTCAGCGCCGATGACGGTCACCGGGAGTTTTCGCTCGTCCCGCAGCCAGCGTGCCAGCGAGACGAAGCGGTCAACGGGCCAGGCCTTATCGGGCGCTGAAGCGAACGGGTGGACGACGACGCGGGGCGACGGGATGGGCGGATGTCCGGAAGTGAAGAGGCAGGCGCGAGGAATCTCCTGCCTGGGAAGTCCGAGCCAGAACAGGGCGCTGGCGACGTGCTCGGCGGTGTGGACCGTGCGCTCCTCGCCAAGGATCTGCTGGGCGCGGGGGATTTTGAGGTTATAAGCGAACTGCTGGCGGAAGTGAGCGAATCCGGCGCGATGGCGGGCGCGGGAGGCGAATGTCATGCGAGCAGAGGCGGGTCCGCCATGGAGGTTGATGGTCAGGCGAGGTTTGAATTGCCAGGCGAGGAAGCTGGACGGTGGCAGGATCTCGTGGACGGCCGGGTTGCCGTCATAGATAGCGGCAAAGCGAGACTCGACCATGACGCCGATGTGGAGGTCGGGGCGATGAGCGTGGAGGAGGGCGAGCGCGGGCGTCGTCAGAACGCAATCGCCGAGTGAGCGGAGCCGAATCAACAGCACCCGCGCGCCGGGAGGCAACTCGTCGAGGACAGCACTCATTGCGAGGCTCAGTCTTCGATCTTGGCTTCGTCGACCAGCATCACCGGGATGTCGTCGCGGATGGGGTAGACGCGGCGGCAGGCCTGACATTTCAGGCCGCGGCCGTCCTCAGTGAGAGCGACCGGCGCTTTGCAGGCCGGACAGACGAGTATTTCAAGCAGGTCCTGACTGATCGCCATATAAAGTACCTGATGCCGATTGTAACAAAGGGGGGCGTGGCGGCCCCCCTTGAATTACGTTGCTTGTCCGTGCCGCGCCCAGAGACGATGCAGCGAACCCGGCTCTCTTCGTTCGCGGTTGGCGCGCCGGCGCGGCGTTGCCTACTTCATCTCCTCGCGGGCCTTGGCGACAACTTCCAGGAACTGTCGGGCGCGTTCGGTGAAAACCTCATAGGTGCCGGCCTTGATCGTCTTGGCGTCAACCAGCTCGCCGCCGACGGCCACGGCACAGGCGCCGGCCTTGAGGAAGTCGCCCGCGGTGGTGAGCGAGACGCCGCCGGTGGGGATCATCTCGATCTGCGGGAACGGTCCTTTGAGAGCCTTGATGTACTTGGCGCCGCCGACGTTATCGCAGGGGAAGACCTTGACGATGTCGGCGCCGGCCTGCCAGGCGGTGAGCACTTCGGTGGGGGTGAGCGCGCCGGGGCAGATCGGTTTCGAGTAGCGCTGGGCCATTTCGATGGTCTTGAGGTTCAAGGCCGGGGTGACGAAAAACTGGGCGCCGGCCAGCATGCAGATGCGGCAGGTTTCGGGGTCGAGCACGGTGCCCGCGCCGAGGACCATCTTGTCGCCAAACTTGTCGGCAAGCTGTTCGAGGACCTTCACCGCGCCAGGGACGGTCATGGTGACCTCGGCGGCGCGGATGCCGCCTGCATAGATGGCTTCGATGGCCTTAAACGCGGATTCGGCCGAGGGCGTGCGCACCACGGGCACGATCCCGATTTCCTTCATTGCGGATAGAATGCTCTGCTTTGATGCCATGCGGGCATCATATCAAGAAGAGGACTTGCCAGAGTGCGCTCTCGACAGTATGTCCGCACACTCTCGCCAGATTTCGGGCGCGCGGTTCTTGAACTCCGCCAGTGGATCATCTTCGGCCCCACTCCCGCCGATCCACCAGCCGAGCAGACCATGATCATCGGCACCTTGCAGTGCTTTCGCCAACCCGCGAGCCCCTCCTCCGGCATTCTGCCCGAAATCCTCCAGCACGCGACAGAGACGCCGATAGGTCTTCCGATGCTGCCCTTCAAGGTGCTCCCGGTCCAGGCGGAGCACACGGATGGTTTGAACACCCATCGGCGAGTAATCGGCGAGATCCAAGCAGTAGCGTGCCGTCAGCCTCCCAGTGATTGGATCGAAGTCGAGATGAGCCCAGGGATTCTCGTTTGAGGGGTCGATGAGGAGGGGTTGGCCGTTGTCCTGCAGCGGGAACTGGCTCGACTTGAACCGGCCACATTCAGTACAGCAAAGTAGGAGATTCGTCCACCGGAACATGTGTTGCGGGTAGGATGTTTTAGGCCAGAAGTGTTCGATATCGGATCCATGCGAGTCAACGCAGTACATGCAGCGTTCTCCCGCTCCAGCCATCTTGCCAAGCACACCTCTCAAGGCCTTAATGTGCAAGGACTTTGCTGAGGAGGCCCAAGCCTTGTCAGTATTCAATGTGCCGCGACGCTGTGCCAGATCTATGGCACCTTGTTGCTTGTCAAGGTACTTCGTGGTCTCTTCTGCGAGTTCCCTGCGCCAAACGCGACGCATTGACTAATCATCCTCGCCGGTTTCCGCGAACATTTTGGTCTGACCCAGTTCTTCCTGCTCTTTGTGTGTCAGCTTCGCACCAGCGCGTTTCTTGGCGGAGAGTGCAGCGTGACGTGTTCGCATGCTGACCGCGAGAGGCGACCTCGTATCGGTGAGTCCGAAGACGGGCGTACGGAGAATTGTATCTGGTCTGGAAACAATAACCTGCTCGTACTCTACGTCAGTGACAGGCCTAGGGGCTTCCCCGCTACCAAGCTCAGGTAAGATGAAGATCCCATTGCGATCGGCCGCTTGACAGATGAGTGGGCTGTGGGTCGTGACCAAGAACTGTATCTTGGGGAAACGGGACTTGAGCCAGAACCCGATCTGGCGTTGCCATTCCGGGTGGAGATGCAGGTCGATTTCGTCGATGAGCACAACGCCGCTTCGTCTGATCTGCACGCCTCCATCTTTGCCACGTTCGATAAGCCGATCGGATCCGTAGGTCTTGATCAGGTGGCGGACAATGTCAGCCAAGAGCGCCAACGCTGCGCGGTAGCCCTCGCTCATCCCCCGCCAAGCAAGTTGAACCCCATTTCGGTCCTTCAGCCACAGCCCGTCAGAGTCCACGCGATCGACAGTGGCCCCATTCGGCAACAAGCCGTCGCTGAGGATTTCCAGCACGATTTCGAGTTGTTGGCTTTCGGTCGCCTTATTTTCAAGCTTCTTGTGACTCAGCGTTTTCAGCCATGAATCAACTTCGGCGAGGGATGCGGCCTCTTCGAACATCGTGACGTAGCGTTCGCTGGTGGGAGCGACCATCTTCCTCATAGCGTCGCTCGATGCACCAAAGATACGCCTGAAGGGGCCATAGCCACAGGAAAACCAACCGCCAGCCTCGCGGCTCCAAATCGACCGTTCAGGCGACTTGTAGTTCTTCTGCCCCTCCTTGCTCTTCGGGACTGCATCGAGCAACTGCGGGTCTCTGGAACCGTTCTTGATCTGGAGTCGCGCGGGGAATGCCTCATCGGTTGTCTTCCCGCTCTGCTTGAAACCATCGTCCTGTTTGACTGGGACTATTTCAAGCTCGATTTCACCGGTGTGATGCGGTTCGCGGACCCAACCCGAGAGGCTCGGTTCCAACGTTCGAGCATCATCGCGCCCGGCGAGCGCGATGGCGATCGCCTTCAACAATGTCGTCTTACCGGATCCGTTCCCTCCAGCAAAAACCGTCCAGCCGGCATATGTACCATCGCCGCGGCTGAGGTTGAAATCAAGCCGCTCGAAGCCACGGATGTTCTCCAGGATGACGCGTGAGATGTACACTGTTTCGGCCTTCCTCGATCCTTCAGACTATTGGAGCGCAAAGGCCGCACGGATGCAAAGCGGGTGGAGCGGGTATGCTTGATTGGAGGCGAGGGTGAAGGAGTTGGTCCGGCCTACATTCTCGATTCTAACTGCCGATGTTCCAGGATCAGTGCGATGGCTTCGCGGAGGTTGTCGAGGCAGGCTTTGCGCGACTTGCCTTGGCCGTTGGCTCCGGGCACCTCCGCGCAGTAGGCGATGTACCAGGGGCCGTCCCGTTCGACGATCGCCGTGAACTGGTTCTGCATGACCTCATTCTAGCGCCCGTTGCGGGGCCTAGTGCCCAGGCGCCGCCGGTCCACAATCATTCTCGCGAAGCACGCTCAAGGAATCCAACGGGGTCTGGAAGATGGCGTAGGCGGAGGCGTGGGCGACGGGCTTGACAGGCGGCTTTACGCGACTTCGCTGACTTGTTCAGTGGAGACACGGATCAGAATGCCGTCGATCTCCGGCAGCGTACGTCCGAACCGGACGCGAAGCAGAATCCATCCTTCAAGGACGTCCTGGAGCTGCTGGTGGCAAGCCTCCAGGGTCTCCGCCTGGCCCCATACGCCGCTCAGTTCAGGAATCTGGCCATAGTTAGCCCTCGCCGTCCGCCAACAGTTCGTAGTGAGCGTGGGCCATCGCCGCCTGGATGTAGCGGGTGAGCATGGCTTCATTGTACAGGCAGAGTCCTCCGATTCAACGTCAGCGTTGACACTTGGCCCGCAGACAGACGGTCTTCTTCGGCCGATACATGTCGCGCCTATAAGCGGAGTTGCACCTCTGAATACCCTTGACTTGCGCGTACAGCGGCCTAGAATGAGGCGCATGAGTATTTTCGATACGTATCCGGGGAGTTGGTCCTCGGAGCAGAAAAAGGCCTTCGACGAGGCTTACTACGCGATGATCAAAGGGATGTTTTCGTGGAAGGACTTCGTTCCTCCAACGACACTGCCTGCCGCCGGCACAAAGATGATGATGCTGTCGCTGAAGGCTCTAGTGGGGCTTGGCGACAAGGGAATGACGGCGCTGGACGTGGCCTCGGTCCACGACATGCTCGGCTACTCCAGCCCAGGCGACATCTTCGCGACATATGGAATCACTAAATTCAAGCGCCCCAGCAGCGGTCTGGAGGAGTTGCAGGTGTTCTGCGTGATCCTGACGCTGGAGCGGGTTGTTTACGGCAAGGACAGCACGTGGAAATGATCGCCTTGGCCGCGGCGGGCTGGCGGTTGAAGGTCCGATAATCCTGGTCTGAAGGAGGGGAAGGGCATATGCGTCTGCAATTGTTGGCACTGCTGCCGCTGGCGTTGATCGGGCTGGCCGTGATGGCCTCGGCGGCCGAGGAAACGGTGAAGGGCTGGCTGGAAGTGAAGGGCGAGAAGGCCGCGCTGACGCATGTTTTCGCCATTTCGGAGACTGACCGGCTCGAGCCGGGGGACAAGGAGATTGTGGCGGTCCTGCTGTCCACGCTGCCAGTGCCAAGCGAATTGAGGAAGGCTGGTTCGGACTGGACGACCTGGGCCGGCGACGAGGCGGTGGCGGGGAGAATGAGCGGCATCGTCCTGATGATTGATCCGAAGACGAAGGTCTGGAGCCGCGGGCAGAGATTGTCGAAGGAACACGGGCTCACTTTCTACTCGCACACGTCGACATCGGCGGAGGGCCGGGTGTTGCGGTTCGAACCGGCTGCCGCGGGACCGTCGGAGATTGCCGGAAAGGCGTCGATGAGCGAACCCATGAGGGGAGTGGACGAGAGCGATGGGCCGTGGCGGGTGGAGGCCGAGTTCCGGACGACGGTGGTCCAGCAGGAGGCGGTGACGGGGCGCATGAAAGGGGCCGAGGCGCTCAATAGTCCGCAGTACAAAGCGGTGTTGGCGTACCTCCATGCCTGCAAGCGGAAGGACCTGGAGGGGATCAGGAAGTTGATGGATGCCGAATGGCAGAAGATGCTGGCCACGCTGGTCGAGGCTCAGGGCCGCGCCGAGGCGCTTGAGATGCTGGCCGCGATGGCGGCCGAGTCGCTGACGATGAAGACTGTCGAGGTGGTGGTCCGCGGCTCGATGGCCGAGGTGAAGCTGATGAGCGTCGCCGATGGCCTGAGGAATGAAGAGGCGCTCAAGGTAGTGTTGGACGGGGGCGTCTGGAAGATGACGAGATAGAGGCGGAACGCGGCGCCGACGGGGTAGCCTGTCGGGATGAAGATTGATTTGACTTCCGTGATGGTCAACGACCAGGACAAGGCGTTGAGGTTCTACACCGAAGTGCTGGGATTCATGAAAAAGACGGAATTGCCGGCGGGCAAATACAGATGGATTACCGTGGTCTCGCCGGAGGCGCCCGGGGGTGTGCAACTGGCCCTGGAGCCAAATGCGTTCCCGGCGGCGAAAGTGTACCAGAAGGCGATCTTCGATGCGGGCATTCCGGCGACGTCATTCGGGGTGAAGGATGTTGAGGCGGAGTACGAGCGGCTGACCAAGCTGGGCGTGCGGTTCGCGGCCAAGCCGAACAAGGCCGAATGGGGGGTGTCGGCGGTGTTCGATGACACTTGCGGGAACCTGATCCAACTGCACCAGGTGCGGTAGAGGGCGCATGGGCGGGATCATGGCCGCCGGCATCCGGCTACGATCACGCTTCTGCTATGGGCCTGTTCCGGTTTCGATGTAGAGTAAAGAGTTCATGGCGGCTCGCAAACGCAAGAGCAGAGCGGCGGCGATCGAAGAAGCGCTGATGGGTTTGGGTTGCCCGTTCGTGGGGCAGTTGCGGCTGGACTTCGATGACGAGCCGATGCCGCGCCAGGACCCGGCCGTGGTCCTGCTGGCCGCGATCGCCTGTGACGACCTCGAGCCCAGAGTGTTGCGCGCCCTGCCGTGGCTAGCGCTCGAATACTGGGACTTGGACTGGGGGTGGGCGATCAAGGAAGCGCGGCGCCGCGGGAAGCAGAACCGGCTGGGTTTCGTCGTATCGTTGGCGCAGCAACTGGGAGCCCGCACTTACGGCAATGAGGAGCGGCTGGCCGCGCTGGCAGCGACCGAGGAGCGGCTCTTCGAGTTCCGTGTCGAGGACGAAGACACGCTGTGTCAGTCGGGCATGGCCGAAGCGAGCAAGCGATGGCTGAGGGAAAACAGGGGCAGGGAAGCGCGGCTGTGGAACATACTCACTGATCTGGAGGAGGCGGTGTTGCCATGATAAGACGACGATCGTTCCTGGGCTCTGCCGCGGTTGGGCTCGCCCCGCTCAATGCAGCGGCGGCGCCAGCGCCGATCGCTTCCGGCGCAGCGCAGGAGACGCTACCGTTGAACGGCGTGTGGCGGTTCCGGATTGGGAGCGAGAAGGAGTTCCGCAAGGTCGAGGTTCCGCATACCTGGCAAGTGCAGGAAGCCACCGCCGAGCATTACGGCGCGGCGGTGTACGAACGCGATTTCGACGTGCCGGCGGCATGGCGGGGCAAGGTCCTGCGGATTGAATTCGAGGCCGTGTTCCATTCCGCCCGCGTGGCGGTGAACGGCACGCCAGCAGGCGAGCATCTGCGGAAAGGGTATACGGCGTTCTGGCTTGATGTGACGGCGCTGGTGAAGTTCGGTGGAAGGAACCACATCCAGGTGGATGTGACCAACGCGTTCGACGAGGAGATGCTGCCGCGCGGACGGTCGAGCGACTGGGCCCATGATGGGGGTATCTACCGGCCCGTCTGGTTGCACGCCACGCCAGCCACGCATGCCGAGCGGGTTGAGATCAATGCCGAGCCGGGTGTGAGCCAAGGTGCGGCGACTGTGGCGGCGAAGATCGTTGTGGCGGGCGGCACGGCGGCAACGAAGATGTTGTGGCGCATCGTCGAGGAGGCGGGCGGATGGGTGGCGGCCGAGGGCACGGGGCTCGCGGCCGGGGGCATCGCCACGCGCGTCGAGCAACCGCTGTTGTGGCATTTCGATCACCCGCATCTGTACCGGTTGGAAGTGGAGTTGGATTCCGGGCACCGCTACTCGGAGACGTTCGGCATCCGCAAGTTCACGGTCCGTAACCGCGAGTTCTATTTGAACGGCGAAAAGGTCAAGCTCATGGGTGCGGAGCGGATGGCGGGTAGCCATCCAACCTACGGCATGGCCGAACCGCGGGAGTGGATCGACCACGACCACGCCGACATGCGCGAGTTGAACTGCGTCTATACGCGCGTTCACTGGCCACAGGACAAGCGCACGCTCGACTACTGCGACCGGCACGGGATCATGATTCAGACCGAGGTGCCCACCTGGGGGCCGAGGACATTTGCCGGAATGACGGCCGAGCCGTCGGACACGATCATGCAGAACGGCCTGGGGCAGTTGCGCGAGATGATCGCTCGCGACCGGAACCACCCGTCGATATGCTCCTGGGGCGTCTGCAACGAGATCGGCGGCCAGAATCCGCCGGCCTACCGCTTCGCCAAGCGGATGTACGACGAGGCGAAGAAGCTCGACCCACACCGCCTGGTGACCTACGCATCCCACTCGCTCACCAAGACTCCCGAAAAGGACGTCTCGCGCGAGATGGACTTCATCATGTGGAACCAATATTACGAGAGTTGGTTGGGCGGCACGCAGGCCGATTTGGCCCGCAACCTGGACGACATCGGGCGCGCGTTTCCCGACAAGGCCATCGTCGTCAGCGAATACGGCTACTGCGCGTGCACACTTGAGCGGCCGGAAGGCGATGCACGGCGCATTGAGATCCTGCGCGATCATAGCCGGATTCTGCGGGAGCGGCCGTTCGTCGCCGGGCTGATCTTTTTCTGCTACAACGACTACCGGACGCATGTGGGCGACAAGGGCGTGGGCATCCTCAAGCAGAGAGTCCACGGGGTGGTGGATCTGTACGGGCGGCGCAAGGAGTCGTTCGCCGTACTGCGGGACGAGTCCAGTCCTGTGGAGTGGCTGAGAGTCCGAATGGTCAAGCCGGGCGAGTTCCATGTCACCCTGAAATGCCGCGATTCGGTGCCCGCACATCCGCTGAAGGGTTACACGGTGGAGGCCGTGGCGGTTGGCCCGGGTGAAGTCCCAGTGGAAGTGAAGCGGAAGCAACTCGCTACGCTGCAACCGGGCCAAGAGGCGGAAATCGAGATGAAGTTTGCCTCGGCAGTGATCCTGTCGCTGAGAGTGGACGTGCTGCGGCCCACGCTGGACAGCGCGCGGACCCATGTTTGGCGGGCCTGAGACCGGGCCTCCCCAATGGCGCTTGCCGAGCCGGCGTGAATTCCTGACAAATTCGTTTCCGGCCCTGCCACGACTGTGGTAGTTTTGCCCTAAGCACTCTCGCGAAAGGATTCTCCATTGGCACACTTTTCACGCCGGAGCTTTCTCAAGACGACGGCCATCGCCGCCGGGGCAATCGCCGCCGGACCGCAGGCAATTGCGTCCAAGCGTTCGGCCACCGATTGGGTGGCGCTTGGCAATTCGGGCGTCAAGGTGACGCGGCTGGCCTTCGGCACAGGCACGTTTGGAGGGAAGATCCAGCGCGGACTGGGCCAGTCCGAGTTCACCAGGCTCGTCCGCCACGCATACGACCGGGGCATCCGCTTCTTCGAATCCGCCGACAGTTACGCCGAGATGCACGAAATGCTGGCCGAGGCGCTCAAAGGCATTCCGCGCGACACCTACCGCCTGATGACAAAACTCCGGGCGAAAGGCCCTGAGACGCCGCAGGCCACCATTGACCGTTTCCGCAAAGAGATGAATTCGGAGTACTTCGATATCGTCCTGATCCACTGCGTCCGGACGCCGGACTGGCCCGAGCAGTTCAAGCCGCTGCGCGACTCGCTTTCAGAGTTCAAGGACAAGAAGGTGATCGCCGCGCATGGGGCAAGCTGTCACGGCTTGCTGCCACTGCGTGCTTTCGCCGGCAACACGAACTGGCTTGATGTCGCGCTGCTGAGGGTCAATCACGATGGCACGAAAATGGATTCGCTCAAGATGACCGACACCGACGACAAGGGCGACGTCTCCGAGGTGGTCTCCCATATCGCGAAGATCCGCCAGGGCGGCACCGGCGTTCTGGGCATGAAACTGATCGGCGAGGGCGCGTTCAAAACACCCGAGCAGCGCGACGCCTCCCTCCGGTATGTCATGAAACTGGGCACCGTGGACTCGGTGACGATCGGCTACAAATCGACCGCGGAGATCGATGAGGCGATCGGCCGGATCAACACGCACCTGAACTCGTAGGCTTTCAGTTCAGTCGGGAGGCGAAGTCGCGGGCCAGTGCGTCGGCTTCGGCTTGCGGCAAACCACGTATGCCCGCCAGCCAGACGCCCTTGGTGAACATGAAGACAACGACCCCCGCATCCTGACCGGCATAGCCGCCGAAGTGGGCAACAAACTTCGGGTCGCTCAGAGTCTTCTTGTAGTTGAACATCATCGAAGCCGGCGCCGCCTCATCCTTACACCTGATCAGGAAGAGTTCGAACTGCTTCGCGCCCCGCTTGTAACGGGCGATGTTGCCGCCCGCGAGAAACGGCTTTCCGTAGAGTGGATCAGCGCTTTGCACGACCTCGATGCGGCCTTCGGCAGGAAAGCGCATGTCTTCAGGTGACGGTGGGATACGCTGCTGAACGGCCGGGACCGGCTTGGAGGCCTCCTCTTTCGTCACTGGAGCGCCGCCGCAACCGGTGAGCAGAGCCGCGGCAGTCATGAGTAGAAATGAGCTTCGCACGTCCAAATCCTATCACTTGATCCCGCTGCGCGGAGAGGCAAACTGGGAGCCGACGTTACAGGGGCCAAAAAGGAATGAGGCCCTGGGATTTTGGGGTCTCAGGGCCTCTGTCAGAGGGGCAATGCGAAGGGCTGGGTCCCTTCGCTGGGATGCATGAAGTCAAATAATGACTTGCTAGTTGACCCCATTATGCATTGCGGAGCCGATTGTCTGCAACCAGAAACTGAAGCCAATCCACAATTTAGTACTGGGCTTGGGGGGCACCCCAAAAAGAGGTGAGGCCCTGGGATTTTGGAGTCTCAGGGCCTCTGTCAGAGGGGCTATGTGAGGATCTGGGATTCCTCACAGGGATGCATGAAGTCGATGACGACTTATTGAGTTGGTCCCATTATATCTTGCGGACCCGAATGTCCGCAACACGTTTTTGGTGATTGTTCCTTAACCTTTCCATCCTGTCTCGATAGGATCAACGGACGGTGAAAACGTATGCCCCAGGTTCTACCAACTGGTAGCTGAATTCGCCGTTGCGTATGGGCGGCTGTCCCTGGTGCACGCAATTGGTTGGACGGCCGCGGAGCGGCTCAGGCAAGTCGACTGCGGCGCTGACGCCGGGCGGGATGTGGATTTCCAGCCGCAGGCGGGACGGCTCCCAGTTGACCCACACGGGTCCCTTTGGCGTCATAGTGTGGCCGGTGACGAACGGCAAGCCGCCAGCGGAAGGGGCGATGTGCAGTTTGGCGCCGCCGGGTTCGGCGATCTCGACGCCCAGAAGGGAATCGTGCAGCCAAAGCAAGGGCACGGCACCCCAGCCATGCGACCCCGTCTCGTCGGCGGGTTGGGTGGAGTTCAATTCCCCGTCCTTCAGGCCGAGGTCCTCGCGGCTGACCCAATACTCGGGCAGCGGCCCGCCGTAGGGCCCCTGGAGAGCAGCCGGCGTTGGGTTGCGCGGGTTGCCGGGCAGGTAAGGCGAATAGCGCTCGATCAGGTGAGCGACAGCGCGGTGTGTGAGCCCATGCATGGAGAGGCTGCGGAGCGAACGGTAGGCGAATGTGGGGTTGTTCCAGCGCACGAGGCCCGCCGGAGGGGTCCCATCGGGATCGGAGTAAGCGTAGTCGAGCGCGGCGCGGGCCTGATCGGGGTTCAGCAGGCCGGCCAGGATGGCCATGGCCTGCCCGGCCTGGCTGAAGCCACGTTCCAGGGCCGGATTTCGGGAATCATACCGGTCACCTATCAGGGCCGGACGCGTCCCGGATGTGGGGACAACATGGTGCTGCTTGAATGCCGCCGCCATCTTGCTGGCTGTGGCCTCCCAGCGCGATGCCTGATCGGGCTTGCCGACGGCGCGAGCCATCTCGACCGACCAACGGAGCCGGTCGATCACAAACGGTGTAACGATACCACTGGACTGCTGCGCTTCACGCACACGCACGCCGGTGCGGATGTCGGCGAAGACGCGGGGGGTCCGCCATATGCCGTCGTCACCGACGTGGGAAAGGGCGTCGTTCCAAAAGCGATCGAGCGTGTTCCAGTAGCGTTCGATCAACTCGGTGGATCCGGTCCAGTAGTAGTCGTCGTAGAGCATCGCCACCCACTGAACGGCCCAGTCGTAGTTCGCAGGGAAGGCGGGGAAGTTCGACGGCGGGAAGGAATGGAATCCGCCATTGGCGCCCTGGCTCTCGGCGTAGTGCCGCAGCATTTGCCGGCGCAGTTTCCAGTCGCCGAACCAGCGGCTGGCAATGATCGCACGGACACGGGAATCCTCGATCCACTGGCCGTCTTCGCGTCCGGGCGTATCGATATAACCGTCGTTCATGGTCACTTCGGCGTGGATCAGGCCGAGTTTGACGATCTGGGCGATGCGCTCGTCGCCCGAATCGAAGCTGCCGATGAGCGGCGCAGGATACTGCGACTTGACGAAGCCGGAGTCGCGCAGCACGATGCGTCCCGCGGCGGGGAAGTAGATTTGGATGGCGAGCCAGCGGGCGGTGCGCTCGTCGGGCAGTTCGATTCGTTGGGTTCCGGCGCGTGCGATGTAGCGGTCCGCGTAGCCTGGGCCGACGATTCCTTCCGTATTGATCCAACCGTCCGACTTGACATGGGCGGCTCCGGAGTAGAGTGAACGGGCGATCTCGGCGTAGCCGAAATCGACGACGGCTCCTGGTATGGAACTCTCGATGTCAATGAATGGGTAGCCGTGCACGGGACGGTGGAAATCGAAGGTGATGTAGCGCCACTGGCCGGCTTCGCCCTCGATGGTGAGGGGCTTGCCGGATATCAATGAGGCGCCGCGCGCCGATGCGGCCAGATCAGGATGATAGGTGGCCGAACGAATCCCGGCAGCCATTGAGAACGGATCGGTCAAATCTGGCTTGGCCCGATCAAGTGAGCCGGCGGCAAGAACCGATTCCGGCCGGACCGGATACTCCCTTTGGGCCTCGGTTTCGACGGGCTGCGGTTTGGCGGGCCACGGCCCGCCGCTGACCACGACGGCCTGCTTCCAGGACGAGTCGTTGAACCCAACCGATCGGACTGAATCCGAGACCAGATCACGGCCGTCCACAACCACGGGATAGCGGATGCGGGCGTGTGTATTGACACCGGTCACCTGGCGCGTGTGAGGCAGATATCCGGGCGCGGTCAGCCAGCGCCAGGATGTGTCGCTTCTCACCCATGAACTGTCCACGTAGAGGCCCGCATGTTTGTTGGAGGAGCGCTGAAAGGTGATGATCGGACCCCAGTTGTGGTGGAGTACGACGATGACATTGGCGCCGGTCTTCAGGTACGGCCCGGCATTGATCACCTCCGCCGTGATGCGGTCTTCGTGGTAGCGTGTCACCTTGCGGCGGACTACTACCCCGTTGATCCAGACGCGCGCGCTGCTATCGGCGGCAAGGTGGAGCGTGGCGTCGGCAGGCAGTGCGGTCAGGTCCACCACTTTGCGGAAGTAGGTGAAGCGGTTGGGTGGATTGGGCGGCTGCTCGCCAGTCCAGATCCATTCACCCGCCACTGCAGGGCAGCAGGCCAGCAGCGTCAACGATGCGACCAAACGAACCATTTGCGCGACTCCTCGGGAGTAGATCCCCATCTGTTATCTCACGAAAGCCGACCTCGGCCGGCAATGGCGGCAGCGGCTACTCGATGATCGTGATCTTGCCCAGCGTGTACCAGCCGTCAGCCTCCCTGCCGGCGATGGCGAGTTTGACCTTGGGTTGGCGCGATTGCGGATCGAGCAGCGCGATCGAGATGTCGTATTCGCCTGCGGGCATACCGGCCGGGATGAAGACTGCGTTGTCGTAGATGGCGTCCCCCGGCAGCCACTTACGAATGTCCGCGCCAGTCTCAAAGACCTCGGTGCGTGCGGCGCTTTTCAGGCGCAGAGCCAGCGGCCAGCGCCGGTAGCAGGGCGCCACGCCCTTGTTCTCCCACCACGAGGTGAACTCGAGTTTCGCCTGCGGCCGGACCGCGTCCGGATAGGTGAACTTGCGCAGAACGAAGCGATAGCCCATTCTGTTCAGCCAGCGGTTCACGTGCGGGGTCCACTGAATCGGGACCGGCGAGGACTTGGAATTGAACGAAGAGATGTGCCACTTGAGCGACTGGTCGATGATGTAGTCCACATCCCAGCCCTTGTCCTTCCAGGTCTGCATCACCCAGCAGACCTCCAACGTCACGGGCGCTTTCTTCCAAGCATCGGCCATGCCGAAGTTGATGATGCCCTGGGGGTAGTAGTCGAACATGTGGTTCCAGGTAGGATTGAAGCCGCCCATGTCGCCCAGGCAGTCCACCCGCCAGCCGACGGGCCGCTTTGAGATCCCATAGCCGTTAGTCTTGGCGTCGGTGAGCAGCATCACCAGGGGCGTCTGCCGGAAGGCATCCAGATAAGCATCAACCAAGGCTTCGCGAGTTTGTTGCGTCAACCTCTCGGAGCCTTCGCCTTCGCCCCAGGCGCCCACGATGGAGAGATCCACGCTTTCGAGGTCCGGATGGCCGTCATAGCGCTTTCCGAAGGCGCGGACCATGTCGCCGAAGGCCCTGGCGTAACGCGGGTCCTCCGGATCGGTCCGCCACTTCTGGACCGGCAGTTTGCCCTTCTCGTCGCCCAGCATCAGGCGGTACCAGTCCGGCACGTCGTCCTTCTGCGTGCCCGAACTGCCGTAGGGCGCGATACGGATCATCAGCGTCTGGCCGCGGGCGTGCGCGGTTTTCAGTGCATTGTCGAACTGCTCCCAGGCGAACTTGCCACGTTCGGGCTCGATGTAGCGCCAGTAGATGCGGAAGTAGGCGATCGACGTATCGGGATGATCCTTGTTCTTGAGGCTGCCTTTGAACTCCTGGTAAGCAATGGGGAAACCTTCGGTCCATCGGGTCCCCTCGTTGAGCGCGTCTCCGTTGAAGCGCTGGAATGTCATGAACCCGATACCGGGGTTGGTGAGGACGTCGTCGATCTCCCTGGGCCGAACGATCACCGGCGCTTGCGCCAGCAACGGTGCGATGGACACGCAGGCGAGAAGAATTGCCAACAGACGGGTCTGTCTCATGTCACACTCCTGAGCCGGGCGCGCCTACCCTACGAAGCCTGAGGCGAGACGCGCATCAGTTAGCAGTCTACCCGCACGGCGCGGCGCCGGGGGGCGATCCCGGTGCACTTGCCAATTGCAGACCAACACCTACTGTGCTGAGAAAGCGGTCACGCGGTAGTTGAGGACCAAGGGCTTACCCGGAGTGAGCGTGATCGTTTCCAATCCCGGGCAGTTGACCGCGACATAGCCGTAGTGGCGAAGGCACCAACCGTTGGGGTGCTTGGGATTGCCTTTACCGTCTTCAACGCGGAGGCCGGCGCGGCGGCCATTGAAGGTGGCCTCGAGTTCGGCCCAGGGGTGCGGGACCATATCGGTGTCCTTCGGTTCGACGCCTTTGTCTGTCCGCAGGACCGTATCGGTGCGCGGCGCAAAACGGACACCGAATCCGCCATAGCCCTTCACCTCGCGGCCAGTGACCTCCACTGGCGTTCCCACGGCCTCGAATGTCAGCTTGAAGTCGATCTCCCGACGATTGCCGGCAGCGGGGTGCACTGTCATCTCGACGGTTTCTTTCGCCGCCCTCCGCTCTCCGACGAACCAGCCGTTTTCAACGGCCAGCACGGCGTTCCGCCGGCTGGTTCGTTTCGTTACCCAACGCACGAACCGCTGATGCATCCCGATGACCGCCCAGACGTCGTAGGACTTGTTCTCGAAAGTCACGATGGGCCAGCTCCAGCAGATACCGCGGTGATGTGGGTGGTCCTTTGGGAAGTCGTCGGTCAATATCGTCCCGTCAGGCGCATACAGGGGGTGAATGTAGGAAGACCGGCGGTACTTCTCGTCCACGCCATCCTTCAACACCATCCCGTGGTTGTAAACCAGCACGGGCTTTCCGTTCTCCACCAGTTCGAGTGACGCAGGCGTGATCTCGCGGAACTGGAACGGGCCTTGCGCGGAGGCAAGCGTGGACGCCAGCATCCACAGAGCGCCGGCCAGCCAGAGGGGGCTGAGCCCGCCAATGCGGGATCGCGTCATGCCGGCACGATCCGTTCTCCCGCCTTATCCCATTTCATGTACTTGCGATGCCGCTGCGACAGAATGCCGAACTGGCACGCGACCACGCCATAGTAGCCGAGCATGACGTCGCATTTGAGCGGGTCGCCGAAACGGATGGCGCGGATCAGGTTGCGCCAGTGCAACTCGGTGTCCTCGCCGCCGGTCTTCACGTGGACGATCTCCTTGCCTTCCTTTGCGAAGAGCCTCTGGGGCTTGATCGTGAAGCCGGTGGGGGTGAATTCGAGTGTTGCCTTGTGGCCGCGGAGCACATGCGCCACTGGCGTGTCGTTGGCGAGCGACGAGATCAGCATCACGGTGGGGCCGCCCGGATAGTCGAGCATGATGTTGATGGTGTCTGGCACCTCGGCCGTGCTGTTGGTGAACTCGAACTTGCCGCCATGCGCCGAGCCGTATTCGGGGATGGTCAGGCCCAGGGCTTTGATCAGCCGCGTGGCGCGGTGGACGAACAGCCCGGCCGGGACTCCTCCCGAATAGTCAAAGTAGCGGATCCAGTTGAAATAGCGTTCGGCGTCGAATGGCCGCTTTGGAGCCGCTCCGAGGAACAGGTCCCAGTTGAAGTTGACGCCTGGCTTCAGATCCGGATCGACGGGTTTGAGCCAGTAGTCGTCCCGGTAGTTGCGGGAGTAATCGATCTGCGCGATGACGACCTTGCCCAGTGTGCCGTCCTTTACATACTTATAGGCGGTCTCGTAGGAATCGTCCGACATCCCCTGCACGCCGACCTGCAGTTTCACTCCGGTCTCGCGGATCTTTGCGACCAGCCGCTTGCCTTCTTCCACCGAGTGCGTCATTGGCTTTTCGACATAGACATGCTTGCCGGCGCTGGCCGCATCGATCGCCATCTGTGCGTGTAAGTGGTCGGGCGTGGCGATGACGACGATGTCCACGTCCTTGTTCGCCAGCAACTCGCGGTAGTTCTGATAGGGTTTTCCGCCGGTCAGTTGCGCCGCCTGCTGAGCCCGCTTGTCAAAAACGTCACAGACCGCGTTCACCTCGACCTTATCGGTCTCCTTCATCTTGAGAAGCGCCGCGATGTGCGCCCCGACGCCTCTGCCGCCGCAGCCGATCACGCCGACCCGAAGCTTGTCGGAAGGCGACTGGGCAGCGGCCAAGGCCATCCCGCCGGTGAACTCTCTTCTGGAAATGGTGCTCATCGTGTTCCCCGTAATGGAGCTAGAGTGATCCGGTCCGGTGGACGGGAGAATGTGACTTCCATCCTGGAACTGATCTTGTGAGCGAGTATACAACGTAGGCTGATCCGCAGGTGTGGCATCACGCCGCCTCAGGCTTGCCCCATACGCGACGACCCTAGAGGAGCGGCGGAAGCGCTCAGTGTGCGAGGAACAAATTTTACAATATAAAATCCATAGTCAAGCCTGTAAAATTTTGATTGACCAATCGGACGTCCGAGTCCTAAACTGGGGCTTCATAAGGAGGACTCCACGATGCGGACCCTGTCGGTCGGATTCATTGGTCTTTCTCACCTACATCCGAAGAGCTATATGCCTGTGTTCGCCGCCGCGGGCGGCCTGGAGGTGGTAGCGGCCGCCGAGAGCGACCCGGCCGTGCTGACTTCCTTTACCAAGAGCTTCCCGGTACGGGCGTATGCCGATTGGAGGCAGATGCTCGACAAGGAGAAGTTCGACCTGGTAGTTCTGTTCCTGCCGCATTACCTGTGCCCGGAGGCGGGCGTTGCCTGCGCCGAGCGCGGCATCCATCTACTGGTGGAAAAGCCGATGGCGGCCGATTCGGGCGGGCTTGCCAGGATCGTTGAAGCCGCGGCCAAAAACAATGTTGTCCTGAGTTCGCCTTACGTCTGGCGCTACCACCCCGTGGCGCGAGCCATGAAAGGCTACATCGAAGACGGCGTCCTGGGCCGCATCGTTGGGGGCGAGGGTCGCTGCGCGGCCGGACGGCTGCACCGGTACATCGAGGGCAACGCAAGCTGGATGCTGACGCGCTCCAAAAGCGGCGGCGGACCAATGTACAACCTGGGCGTGCACTGGATCGACCTGTACCGCTGGTTGCTCAATGACGAGGTGGTGGAGGTGTTCGGAAGGAACGTGAAGATCAACCAGGAGTACGACATCGAGGACAACTCCTTCGCGCTACTGACATTTTCGCGTGGCACGGTGCTGGCTCTCGACATCAGCTATACGGTGCCGGATTCGTTCCCCTACGGGCGCGACCTCTACCTGGCTCTGCGCGGCACGGCGGGCGTGCTCTCCTGGAGCCCTTCATTCGAAGGCATTAAGGAGAATCTGTTCGTCTGCAGCGATTCGGCAAAGTTCCAGCCTGCGACGCGCCGGAATGTGAACTTTGAACTCGAGCCGCAGCCAGGCTACGCGGGCCCCTCAACGCTGCCGTTCCTGCGCGATCTGGCCGAAGCGATTCGCTCCGGCGGGCGTCCGGCCATCACTGGCGAGGACGGACTGCGGGCGCTTGAAGTGGTGGAAGCAATTTATGAGTCGGCCGAAACAGGCAGGGCCATCAGGCCCGCTGGCCGATAACGAAGGGATTGGAAATGAAAGTCGTCGTCACTGATTACATTGAACCCGACCTCAAGTGGGAGGCAGGGAGGCTAGCTGAACTGGGCGTCGAATTCGTTGCCCACCAGTTGAAGTTTGCACCGTTTGAGGACGTTGTTGCGGCCACGCACGATGCCGAGGTGGTTGTCGTGAACATGGTTCCTATCACGCGGCCGCTGGTCGAAACCTGGACGCGCTGCCGGACGGTGATTCGCCATGGAGTGGGCTACGACAACGTGGATGGGAAGGCGCTCGACGACGCCGGAATCCCGCTGTGCTACATCCCGGACTACTGTGTCGAAGAGGTCGCCGAACAGGCGATCGCGCTGCTGTTTGCCAGCGCACGGAGAGTGGTATCGAGCCGAACGGTGCTCGACGAGTCCTCCGCCAACGGCCGGTGGGACTTTAAGGACACGATCCCCGTGTTCCGCATGGCAGGCCAGAAGTTGGGCATCCTCGGCTGCGGGCGCATCGGCAGCCGCGTATACGAGAAGCTCAAGAGCTTCGGGTTCAAGTTCCTGATCTGCGACCCCTATCTCACGGCAGAGCGCAAGCGGGAGTTGGGCATCGAGACCGTGGACAAGGAGACGCTGTTCCGCGAGGCGGATCTGATCACAATCCACACGCCTCTGAACCATGAGACGCGCTACATCGTGAACAGCGAAACACTGGCGTTGATGAAGCCGACGGCCTACATTGTGAACACGGCGCGCGGCGGCATGGTGGACTGCGACGCACTCGCCCAAGCTCTGGAGCAGAAACTCATCGCAGGCGCCGCCATCGACGTGTATGAGACTGAGCCGCCCAAACCCGACTATCCGCTGTTCAAGTACAGCAACGCCATCCTGACGCCACACCTGGCCTGGTATTCGGAAGACGCCGGCATCCGAATCCGCGAGATCATTCTGCTGGAGATTGAACGAGCATTGAATGGGCTGCCGCCGCGGTATATCGCCAACTCGGTCAAGTCGGTGCGACAGCCTGGGGAGGTGAAGTAATGGGCGTTGCACGAGTACAGACCGAACTCCCCGGACCGCGATCGAAGGAGCTGTTCGAGCGCTGGGAGAAAGTCGAGGCGCAGTGCACCGGCTACCAGGCGCGTGTGTGCTGGGACCGGGGAAAGGGCGTGGTGGTCACCGACGTGGACGGCAACACGTTCATCGATTGGACCTCCGGTGTGCTGGTAACCAACGTCGGCCACAGCCACCCCCACATGGTTGCGGCGGTGCAGGCTGCCGCAGCCAAGCTGATGAATAACTACGAGTGCCTGAACGAGCCTCGTGTGCAGGCGGCCGAGAAACTGGTGCAGATCCTGCCGGCGCACCTGGACCGCTGCTTCTTCCTGAGTACAGGAAGCGAGGCCACCGAGGCCTGCATCCGCATCATGAAGCGCAAGACCGGGAAATTCGAGATCCTGAGCTTCCATGGCGGATTCCATGGGCGCACGTATGCCGCACTGACGGCGGGTGGTCTTGCGGGGCCGAAAAAGGGCTACGGGCCCACGCTGCCCGGAGCGATCCGTGTCCCGTTTCCATACTGCTACCGCTGTCCGTTCCGGGCCAAGCCGGAGACGTGCGACATGCTGTGCCTGGACTACGTCGATGATGCAGTGCGAGCGAACAGTTCCGGAAGTCTGGCGGGCGTGATGGTGGAGGCTTACCAGGGTGCGTCGGGTTTTATCTTCGCGCCGGAGGGCTGGTTCCCTCGTCTCGAACGATGGATCCGCTCGCGCGGTCTGCTTTTCGCGCTCGATGAAGTGCAAGCCGGTTTCGGGCGCACAGGCAAGATGTTCGCCATGGAATGGGAGGGCCTGACGCCGGATCTGGTGGCCCTGGGTAAGGGCATTGGGAGCGGCTTGCCGGCATCGGCCGTGGCGGCGCGCAGCGATGTGATCGGCGTGCTCAGCGCCGGCGAGATGAGCAGCACCATGGGCGGCAACCCGGTGGCCTGCGCGGCAGTGGTAGCCGTGGTGGAGATCTTCCAAAAGGAAAAGCTGGAACAGAACGCGTTACGCATCGGAGCCCTGATGAAGGAACGGCTTGAGCGGATCCAGGGGAAGTGCCCCTGGGTAGGCGATGTGCGCGGACGCGGGCTGGTGATGGGCGTCGAACTGGTGAAGGACAAGAAGACTAAGGAACCGGCGCCGGAATTGACCAAGAAGCTGATAGATGTGGCGGCGCGCAACGGGTTGCTGATCGGATCAGTCGGTGTGTTTGGCAATGTGATCCGGGTGGCGCCTCCGCTGGTGATCACCGAAGACGAGGCCGTCGAAAGCCTCGACCTGTTCGAGAAGAGCCTGGCAATGGTCGAGGCCTAGAGGAATCCATATGCAGCTAGACGAAGTGCGGGTGGCAGTGCGCGGAGTGAGAGCAGACACGGAGCGATTCCTATGCGAGTTGATCCGCGTGCCGTCGGTTCCCGGAGAGGAAGCAGCGGCGGTGGACTGCGCTGCCGAGTGGTTTTCGCGCGTGGCCGAGGTGGAACGGATTCCGCTCTCGGATTCTCTGCTGTACGACGAGGATTATTCGGATCCCGTGCCGGGCTTGCATTACGAAGGCCGGTCGAATCTGCGGGTGCGGGCGGCAGGCAACGCTGGCGGGCGGTCGCTGCTGTTCAATACGCACTTGGATGTGGTGCCGGCATCGGACGGGCAGGAACGTCCCTTCGATCCCGAGCCCGTGGTTGGCGTGGTGCCTGGGCGCGGGGCGTGCGACGCCAAGGGCCAAGTGGCCACCATCTACATGGTATTGGCGGCGCTCAACCGGATGAATGTCAAGCTGAACGGCGACGTTCTGGCACACCTGGTGGTGGAAGAGGAAGTGGGAGGAAACGGCTCACTCGCCATGGCACGCCGCGGCGAGAAGGCCGATGCCTGCATCGTGATGGAGCCGACTGACCTGCGAATCCTCTCTTCGGTTCGCGGGGCCGTCTGGTTCCGGGTGACCTGCACGGGTAAGCCGGGTCACAGCGGCCGCGCGGGCGATACGGTGAGTGCGCTGAAGATGGCGATCAAAGTGATCGACATCTTGGAACGGTTTCATGCGCGGTTGCTCGCGGCCTCGCGCGGCATCCCGCTCTTTGACGACTATCCGAACCCGATGCCGATCACCTTCGGCAAACTCAACGCCGGCAACTGGCCGGCCTCCGCGCCGGCACAGGCGGTGATCGAGGGTGTGCTGGGGCTGCTCCCAAACAAGACCCGTTTCGAAGTGATGGACGAGATGCGCCAGGCGATTCTGGCCGAGGCCGATGACTGGCTGAAGGAACATTTTCGGCTCGATTTCATGTATCGCCACGATTCGCACGTGCTTGATCCGGCGCACGCCCTGCCCTCAGGACTCGCTGCCTGTTGCCAGGAGACTGGGCTCGCCGGGGAGATCGGCGCGATGACGGCATCGTGCGATTCCTGGCTCTACAACAACCAGTTGGGTATTCCGTCGGTGGTTTTCGGACCGGGCAGCCTCTCGGTCGCGCACTCGCGGGAGGAGCATATCCGGATGGACGACATCGAGCGGGCGGCCGTGAGTCTCATCCAGTTCGCGGGAAAATGGTGCGGGAGGGCCTAGGCAGATGAAGGCGCTCGTCAAGACACAGAAGGGACCGGGCTTCGTCGAGTTGCGCGATGTGCCCGAACCGGTGATCGGTCCCGGAGAAGTTCTGATCGAAGTGAAGGCGTGCGGCATCTGCGGCACCGACGTCCATGTGCTGCGCGACGAATTCCCTTATTGGCCGCCGGTCATCCTGGGCCATGAGTTCTCTGGCGAGATCGTCGATCTCGGGCCAGGCACGAGCCTTTACAAAGCCGGCGACCGCGTGGTGGGCGAACCGCATACCCAGGCCTGTGGGCAATGCTACCTGTGCCGCACCGGCAACATCCAGATCTGCAAATCGAAGCGCTCGCCCGGTTGGGGCATCGATGGCGCATTCACGCGGTATCTGAAAATGCCGGAGCGGTTGCTGCATCGCATACCTGATCACGTGAGCTTCGAAACGGCGGCCGTCGTGGAACCAGCCGCAAATACCGTGCATGACGTGATCGAGCGCGCCAAGGTCGAGGCCGGCGATTTCGTGGTTGTCGTCGGGCCAGGACCGATTGGCCTGCTCGCCGGCATGACCGCCCGAGCCGGCGGTGCGCGGCGTGTGGTGGTGATCGGAACGAAGCACGACGAGGCAGTGAGGCTCCCGAAGGCGAGAGAGATCGGTTTCGACACGCTGGTCACCGGCGGCGACGCCGACACCGTGGCGGCCATAACTGAAATGACCGGCGGCACCGGCGCGGACCTGGTCGTCGAGTGCAGCGGTTCCGCGCCAGGCATCGCCTCGGCCATCGATCTGGTGAGGAAAAAGGGGCGTGTGTGTGCCATCGGACTGACGGGCAAGCCGAATATCCCCTTCCCCTGGGACAAAGCGGCCTTCAAGGTCTGCGACCTGTTCTTCAACCTCTCCACCAGCTACACCTGTTGGGACCGCACGATACACCTGGTGTCCACGGGCGCGCTGCCTATTGACAAGGTAATTTCGCACCGTATGCGTCTCTCGGAATGGGACAAGGCCATCGCCGAGATCGACGCGCAAAGGGCATTGAAGATACTGTTGATACCGGAGTAGGGAGAAACCATGCGGGATTCCAGGCTTGGATTCGGATTGCTTGGCGCCGGACTGATCGCGCCGTTTCATGCGCGCGCGCTGCAGGCATCGGCGCTGACCGAACTGATCGCCGTCGCGGACCTCGATCCGGCGCGGCTGGAGAAGATGACCTCAACGTTTGGCTGCAAGGGCTACGGCTCGCTGGATGCGATGATCGAGGACCCAGAGATCGACGTCATCAGCGTCATCACCCCCAACCATCTTCATCACGACGCAGTGGTGAAGGCGGCCGCCGCGGGCAAACACGTGCTCATCGAGAAGCCGCCGGCAATGTCGCTGGCCGAAGTAGATTCGATGGCGGCTGCGTGCAAGAAAGCCGGCGTCAAAGCCTGTGTCACCGTGCAGTGCCGTTCGCGCAAGGCAGTGCAGGCGATCCGCGGAGCGATCGAGTCCGGCCGCTTCGGCAAGATCTACCATGCCGACGCCTACATGAAGTGGTTCCGCTCGACTGAGTACTACAAGTCCGATGCGTGGCGCGTCTCACGGCGTTCCGGCGCAGGCGTCACCATCAACCAGGCCTTCCACTATGTGGACCTGCTGCAATACCTCGTGGGACCGGCGAAGACCGTGCATGCGCGCATGAACAACCTTGCGCACCCGGAGATCAACCTCGAAGACACGCTGCTCGCCTTCATCGACTACGAGTGCGGCGCTCAGGGCGTGGTGCAAGCTTCCACCGCACTGTGGCCAGGTACTGATGTGCGGATCGAGATCAACGGCGAGAACGGGACGGCCATCATGATGGGCGAACGCATGGACACCTGGAAGTTCCGTGACGACCGCCCGGAAGACGCGGAAATTCGGCAGTACGGCAGCGCATCCACGGCCACCGGTGCAACGGGCGCGGCGGACCTGGGTTTCCAGGATCACCAGGTGGTCATCGAAGACCTCGCCAGGACCATCCTCAACGGCGGCGAGCCGATGATCACACTCGAGACCGTGCGGCCGACTCTTGAATGGAGCCTGGCCATGTACCTTTCGGCCAAGCTGGGCAAGGCCGTGACGCTGCCGATTCAGGACGAGGCAGCGGTCTGGTAGCG